>JBEKEA010000001.1:0-210765 GCA_050014075.1 Sedimentisphaerales bacterium
AGCAGTGCCTCGTGCTCGAGCATCTCGAAACCTTTTTTCAATTTTAATTCTTCTTTAAGTGCCATAGTTATTTTCTCATTATTATATTGTTCATATATAAACTATATATATACTAACAAATTGTCAATAAAAATTTTTAGTTTTTTTAAATAATTTTTAATTTGAGCTATTGTTTGCCTCTTGAAATATGCGGCAAATCCATATAGAATAAAAACTTATCGAAAATGGACTAAAAAATCGGAAATAAGTATGCCGGCTGAAAAAAATCGATTTATTCTTGCATCCGCATCGCCGCGAAGAAAAGACCTGCTGGCAAAGGCAGGTTACATATTCGATATCGTCGTTTCGAGTGTGGACGAATCCACCCTGCCGTTAAAAGGTGTATCGCCCGCGGAATTTGCGTGTAATGCCGCTATCGCCAAGGCAAATGACGTAGCCAAAAGATTCAAAGACTGGCTTATCGTCGCATCAGATACGGTAGTGGATTATAACGGCGAAATTATCGGCAAAGCCGAAGACGCCCTGCACGCAGAAGAAATAACAAGAAAGCTATTCAGCGGGCCGCACAGGGTTATAACCGCAATTGCGATGGTTAAAAAAGATATCGGTCTTGAAAAAGTTGAATACGATTCTACAACTGTTTATCCTACAGGAATGAGTGAAAAGCAAATCGAGGAACATATCGCATCGGACGTCTGGAAAGGCAAGGCTGGCGCGTATGGAATACAGGAAGGCGGCGATAAATTTATAGACCATATTGAGGGCAGCGAAACCAATGTTATGGGCTTTAGTATGGAATTATTCGAAAAAATGGCAAAAAAGTATTTTAATTCCAACTTGTAACTTTAAGCCAGTCCTCCACGAATAAAGCAAATATCCTCAAAATTTTGTTGCTCATTGGAAATGTGAGCTTAACCAGATAGTTATTATTCATTATTGACTGAGCCATTCTTGAGCAAAAATTGCCAAATCTCCCATATCCACTTTGCCATCTCGGTTAATATCTTCTGCAATCAGAAAACCTTCTTGTTGCCACTTGGCCGCTAACAACGCAAAGTCAAGAAAATCGACTGTATCATTAATGTCATTATCAAAATTCGATATCTTGCCAATATCAGAAGTAGACATGCTTGCCTGGGGTGTATTGCCATAAGCTCCCATATTTATGCGTTTGCCATGTGGCCAAAGTTCAGATGTCCAATCTGAGTTTGGGTCTCCGGCGTCAATGCACGGACTGGTATTTGCATCTGAAACCCATCTATGGCTGTTCGGGTCCCAGCGGCCTGATGCTGATGTTAAATGAAAATCTCCATTATTAGAATCTATAAATAATGGATCTGAAGAAATATTACCTTTAACGCCGGTTTGGTCCGGCATCGATAAATACATACTAAAGTAGTCACCATAAGAATGACCGTAAACATCGTTATAGCTAAAATAGTTCGGGTCAAAGCCGCCAAAATCAGCTACTCCAGGAACTCCATAATTAAACGCTATTATGTTATTGCTGATTATCGGTGACAGCGAACTTGATGCTATACCTAAACCCGATGAATCATATACCGCTGCATTACCTGCTATCGTGTTGTTCACTATTCTTGGCTGACCATCAATGCAAACGACGCCGGAATCATAATCCGCATTGTTATCGACTATCAGATTGTTCTGCAAAACAGCAAAGCTGATCTCAAAACTAACCCCGCCTGCAAAAGCAGAGTAATTGTTGCTGATTTTATTATATCGTATCGTTGCAGAACCTCCCTGGCAGTAAATTCCGCCGCCTTCGCTGTTCGCGTTGTTGCCCGTAATTATATTTTTCTCAATAATTGGCGATGCGTCATAGATATATATTCCACCGCCTAATTCTGTGCTGCCGCCAGTAATTGTAAAGCCGGCAAGAACACTATTAGCGTCTTCGCCGGAATTAAATACAACAACGCTCCCTGAACCGTTGGCATCGATGACTGTATGAGCAACAACATTGGCATCATCGGGATTATTGCTTCTTACGGTAACCTTTTTGCCGCCGAAATTGATATTCTCATAGTAAGTACCCGGTAAAACTATTACCGTTCCATTGCCTTCGACCGTATTTATGCCTTTTTGAATTGTCTCAAAAGGATTTTCAATTGTACCCGCACCTGTAATATCATTGCCATAGTTTGCGACATACCCTAATTTTGTTAATACATCAATCGATATTGATTTTACCGCCTGTAACTGACCATCTGAGACAGTAACACTAAACGCATAAGAACCCAGACCCCAAAACAATACATCCGTTACTGCTGCATTAGGGTCTGCAATAGTACACGTATTCGGGCCTGAAACTTTTTGCCAGTGATAGGTTAAAGTTCCGGGAAGATTCGGTAAACCATCATCTGCTGACGAAGCAGCATTAAGCGTTACAGAGTTTGTTTCATTCAGGACTACTACGTTTGATGTTGCGTTTATATCAGCAATCGGATGTGAGTTGAAATTTGCGGTTACTGTTGTGTTATCTGATATTGTAACCGTCGTCGATGGATTGTTGGAGTTGCCAAAAACCGCATTCTCTGCCGGAATAGCTGACCACGATATAAAGCCATAACCTGTATTTGCCTGAGCTTCAATCGGTATTGCCAAACCAGGTGCGATAGATGAAGTTCCTATAGACGGTGTTGTCGTGCCTGCATTAGGAGGCGATACTGCCATTGTCAGGTTCACAAGCGGCGCAAAATTTGCCGTTATTATTGCGTTACCAGAAAGGGTAGCCGTTGTTGATAGGGCATTAGCATTTCCAAAAACAACTTTCTCTGCTGGAATAGCTATCCACGACACAAAATAATAACCTGAATTCGGTTCGGCACTTAACAACTTTATATCACCTGGAATTACATCGAAAGTGCCTGCCGGTGTTATCGAGCCTGCCTCAGGAGGCGATACTGCCATCGTTACATTTATTACCATTGTGGCAGTTACATCAGCAGGAGCAATGCTAATTGCACTGACACGGATTATGGTCGTCTTATTCAAGTAATTACCATCTTCGGCTGCTGCCAAGGTTACTGGCTGCGGGATATCATAATTGTTTGAATCAAAGTATAATGTTGAACCGTATAAAACAGAGATCTCAGTATCACCTGAATGGTAAGCAACTGTAACTTCAACCGGACCGTTTGGATCAAGAGCCAGTGAGATATAAAATTGCTTAATACCTCCCTCGTGGATTGTTACAGGAGCGCCTCCAATAACAAAAACCTGTGTCGGTCCTTCATAGGCGCCCATATCCACGATGCCGTTTTGAATTCGCGGCTTGCCGTCAAGGTCGGTAGGCGGCAGCGGCGGAGTTGTAGTGTTCACCCCGGCATCAAGGCACGGTGAGCCCGGTCTAAGTCTCAGGTTATCGTCTTGGGTGCCGACGATATTATCCGGCCCATCAGCATCAACAAACAGTGGATCAGCATTTATGTTACCTTCACCAGACAAGCCACCCTGTACATCACTGTAGGTAATCGCAATATTTGAATTATCGTCGTTCCAAACTTCGCCGCCTTTGTCCCAAAGAATGCAATTGGTAACTTTAGGGCTGCTGCTTAGGTTATACATACAATTGCCCCGGTGGTACGCCGAGTTGCTGCTGAATGTGCAGCCTATAAATTCTGAGTTGCTTCCGTAGGCACATAAGATGCCACCGCCATATTCGTCGGCTGAATTGTTATTTATAGTGCAGTTTTGAATTGTTAGATTACATTGTGTATTACAACTAATAGCGCCGCCATCGTGAGCATGATTACTGTTGATATTGCAGTTTCTGATAATCGGACTACTCATATAGTTAAGAATTGCGCCTCCATCGGTTCCGGCTGTATTGCCGCTAAAATTACAGGAAGTTATCGTTAAAGTATTGTCACGATTGCCATTGTTGATTGCTCCGCCGGATAGAACAGAAGTATTGCCGTTGAAAGAACACTTAGTTAGTGTCTGATTGCCGCTGCCATTCACCATTGCGCCGCCGTATCTGCCTGCCTGGTTCTCATTGAATGTGCAGTTTTGCAGTATTGTGTTACAGATGGAACTATTGTATATTCCGCCGCCACTAATAATCGCGACATTGCTGACAAAATTACAATCATCAATAACCGGATTGCTTTTATTGTTGTACATACCGCCGCCATCGCTGTTTGCTGTGTTTGAAGTAAATGAACAATTGTTCAGGCTTGGGCTGCTTTGATAATTGCTTATCCCACCGCCCCAGCCTGAGGAATTATTACTGAATGTGCAGTCTGTCAGCATAGGATTACTGTTGTCATTAGCAATTCCGCCGCCGCTGCCACCATTAATTGCCGCATTGCTGATAAAATTACAATCCTCAATAATGGGACTACTTGCGCCGCAGTTCAATATTGCCCCGCCATATGAACTATTGTTGCCATTAAAAATACAAGCCGTTATCGAAGGATTACTGATATTATTGTGGATTGCGCCGCCATTAGAAATAGAAGTATTACCGGTAAATGAACACAAATTTATCTTTGGATTAGTATTATAGTCACATATAGCGCCGCCGACGCTACCGGCCGAATTGTTATTGAACGTGCAATTGGCAATATTAGGGTCACTGTTATTGTAATTATTTATTCCGCCGCCATCGTGGGAAGCGGTATTATTGATAAATATACAATTGGTTAATCCCGGATTGCTATTCTCGCCATTAATAATTCCCCCGCCCCATCCTGCAGAATTATTAATAAATGAGCAATTCGTAAGCACAGGGCTGCTATTATCGTTTTTTATTCCGCCGCCAGCGCCGTTAGTTGCGGCATTGCTGGTAAAATCGCAATTCTCAATAACCGGATTGCTTTTAATGCCGTTGTATATTCCGCCGCCGTCGTTGCCGGCTGTGTTGCCGGTAAAATCACAGTAAATTATCTCGGGACTGCTGTTATTGTCGTGGATTGCGCCGCCGGTGTAAACAGAAGTATTGCCGTTGAATGTACAAATAATCAGTATCGGATTGGCATTGTAGTTTAGTATTGCTCCACCGTCGGATACTGCCCGGTTATCGGTGAACGAACAGTTTGCCATTTCTGCGTTGCTGTTACTGTTTTGTATCCCACCTCCCCCGTTTGCCCGGTTCTGGTTAAAGCTGCAATCTGTCAGAACCGGCCTGCTGTTGTTGGCATTTTCTATTCCTCCGCCACTGTTTACTGCGAAATTACCTGTAAATGCGCACCCCGTTATAGTGGGATTGCTGCTATTATGATTTATCATTCCTCCGCCGTAACTGGCGCTGTTACTGTTAAAAGTACAATTAACTAACCTCAGACTGCTGTTGAATTCGTTGAACATTCCGGCGCCGTGGTCAGTAGGCCATGAACCTGAATTTGCGTTGCCGCCGGTGATTATGAAGCCGTCGAGGATAGTCGCAGAATTAGTCCCGCTGCCTGTTACTACATGGTAGCTGTTCTCGGCTCTTGTTGGTTCGGCAAGTAATTCACACGGGTCGCTGACAGCCGCATCATTACCGGCCAAATCGCCACTGAGAATAGTCGGATATGTATTTGGGGCGCGAACATTAGGATCTGGTGCGCCGAACCCGGCGTATCCGCCATAAATAGTTACGCCGTTGATAAGTCCGAAGGTTGCTGTTCTGCTGCCAGTATGCGTTTTGGTTGCAGCATCGTAGTCCGGCAGATAAGTACCATCAGCTACTCGTATCTGGTCTCCGTATATAGCGGTATGCAATGCCGACTGCAATTCAGCGTAAGCCTTGCTCCAGCTCGTTCCATTATTGCTGTCGGGAGTACTGGCATCAACATAAATGGTCTTTCCAGCAACCCAACTATTGCAGATTCCAATAGTTAATAGTGATATTATCCCCCAAAGCCTTAAATTTCTCTCATTCTTCATTTTACTCTTCCTCCTGTAGGCTACAATTTAAGACAAAAAATAACGGTAAATATTATAACAAATTATGGCGATTTTGCAACCTTTATTCTGTCAATTTGATTTGAACCTCAAAATAGAGGACTTATTACCTAAATAAATAGCTTGAACAGCATTGCATTATTCGTATTATTATGCTAATATAGGTAACCTAAAGTTTTACTAATATTTTTTCATTCAGGAATCTAAAATGGCCGGAATGTTTTACACATTGCAGGAAGTCATCGAAAAGCTCGGCAAGACCGAAGCTGAAATTAAAATCTTTGTCAGAGAAGGCAGGCTTCGCGAATTTCGCGACGGAGCAAAACAGCTTTACAAGACTGAAGACGTCGACGCACTGTTGGGCTCTGCAAAGCACGATACAGCGATACTCGGCGACTCGCTTCAGATTTCCATAGATGAAACCGGAGACGTATCTCTTGCGCCCGAAGAGCTTGATGCTCTTATGAATCAGGACACATCCAAAAATAAGGCACAGGAAACTAAAGCCCAGCTTGATGAGACCGGAGAGCTTCTGGCTGAAGAGACACTGGGCGGTACACCGAAAAAACCTTCTAAAGATAAAACTCGCAAACCGAAAGCGGACGATGAAATTGAGCTTATGCCCGCCGAAGGCACAAAGGCAGGAACAAAAGCTTCGTCAAAAGCCGCTTCGGACAGCATTTCACTTGTTGACTCCAAGCAGGGCGCGGACGTATCAAACGAAGATACAAAAATTTCGCCCGGCGGCGACAGCATAAACGTGTTAAGCGAAAGCGAGAACGATTTCAAAATCTCCGACGATACAAGCAGCAAAACAAAAGTGATGCAGCAAAAACCGAAAGCTCTTGACCAAAAAGGCGGCGGCGGGAGACTTGATGACGACGTTAATATCGATGCAGGCGGAAGCGGCTCAGGACTTCTGGACCTTTCGCTGCAAGCCGACGATACTTCGCTGGGCGCTGTGCTCGATGATATTTATCCTGAAAGTGCCGGCACACCGGCCGCAGAGCAAACTCCGGCCGCTGGAGTCGCGGTAGAAGCCGAAGCGGAAAAAATTCTCGAACAGCCGGAATCTGCCGAAATTCCCCAAGGCACTACTCCGCAGGAGGCCGCAGTTTTATCCGGCGCAGCATTTGCAGCCGTTGAACCACTGGCGGACACCTCAAGTAACATTTTTGGCATTATCCTGTTTGTGCCTCTTATCGTTCTTACATATACTACCATAGTTGTAATCTCCGGCTATAAACCCATATTAAATCTCCAAATATCATCCTCTATTGAGCCTATAATCTGGTATTTTGCCGCAGGTATCGGTGCATTAGTGATTTTAGTCGCTCTTATCGGCTCTTTTTCCGGCAAAGGCGGCCCTAAAAAGCCTAAAGCTCCAAAAGAGCCCAAAGTCAAAAAAGTCAAACCTCCGAAGGAAAAGAAAGGTAAAAAAGGCGCCGAGCAACCCCCTGCCGTCGAAGCCAAATAGTTAATCTGCCTGAAGTTAACGAGGATATTTTTTCGCTAAATTTTTCTCTGGCATTTCTACGGGCTTGTGATAGATTTTATTTCCTATTTAGTTTAATTAATAAAAAGGGATTTACTGGTTTTTGTCAGGAAAGGACAAATAAAATGCAAACTAAAAACATAATATGCCTTCTGGTTGTATCATTCACCATCGCCCTGCTGGCAGGCGGCTGCAATTCTCAGCAACAATACGATGACGTGAAGTTACGAAATCAAAGTCAACAACAGAGAATTGACGAACTCGAAAGTCAGCTTAATGTAACAAAATTAAAACTTACGCAAACCGAGAAACAACTCGCTGAGCTGCAGGCGTCCTCTGCTGCGGATATCGATGCACTGAACAAAAAAGTCGCTGCGTTGCAGGACGATATCGCAAAGAAAGAAGAATTGATTAAGAAACTGCAGGCTTCGCTTGGCGGTTCTGTCCTTCCGCCGGAACTCTCGAGCGAACTGATGAAGTTTGCCGCTGAAAACCCGGATATGGTTACCTTTGATGAAGCGACCGGAATGGTTAAATTTAAAAGCGATTTGCTGTTCGATAAAGGCAGCGATATAGTGTCACAGCAGGCGCTGCCGCTGATGAAAAAGCTTTGTGAAATTATAAATTCTAAAAGTGCAGAAGGTTTCGATGTTTCCATTGTCGGACATACTGACGATATTCCCATCAGCCACGCAAAAGAACTGCATCCGACAAACTGGCACCTGTCGGTTCACAGGGCTATATCAGTTGAAAAGATTATGGAATCAGACGGCCTAGCGCCGACGCGAATGAGCGTAAAGGGCTACGGCGAATACAGACCTCTTGAAGCCAACGAAGCAGGCAAAAAAGGTAATCCGAAAAACAGACGCGTTGAAATTTATCTTGTGCCGACCGGAAAATAATTTTTAGTGAAAAGATAAATATCCCGCACCTGAATAAATTCCTTTAGGTGCGGGATTTTATATTGATATGAACGAAAGAACCCTAATAATCATAAAACCAGATGGTATTCAGCGGCGGCTTGCCGGCGAAATTATCGGCCGGTTCGAGAAAAAAGGCCTCAAAATCGTCGCCGCCAAATTTCTCCAAATCAGCCTCGAACTTGCCAAAAAACACTACGCTGTGCACAAAGGAAAAGACTTTTTCGACGGGGCAGTAAAATATATATCTTCCGGGCCGGTGCTTGTAATGGTTCTTGAAGGTGAAAAAGTCATTGAGATTACCCGAAAAATGATGGGGGCAACTTTCGGCTATAACGCCGAGCCGGGAACTATTCGCGGCGACTTCGGCACTTCACAAACTTTCAATCTCATCCACGGCTCAGATTCGCCCGAAACCGCCAAATATGAAATCGGCCTGTATTTTAAGCCTGATGAGATTCTCGATTATCAAATGCCCGACCAAAAGTGGGTATAAATTCCCTGCTTGCAAAAAACCCCTGCGGATAATACATTATTCGCTATGAAGGATATAAAAGAAAAAATTCAGTCGCTGCGTCAACAAATCAGGAAACACGACAATCTCTATTATGTCCAAAACAGGCCCCAAATTACAGACCAGGAATACGACAGGCTTTTTTCAGAACTTAAAAAGCTCGAAGAGCAGCACCCTGAATTAATAACCCCCGATTCGCCCACGCAAAGAGTCAGCGAACAACCGATTGAGGGTTTCAAACAAGTAACACACGCGATCCCAATGCTGAGTATCGATAATACATACAGCGCCGAAGAACTCAGGGATTTCGACCAAAGAGTAGCAAAGGGACTTGGAACAAAAAATTATCAATATGTCGTCGAATTAAAAATTGACGGCCTTGCAGTAAGCCTGCGATACGAAAAAGGTATTTTAGTCCTGGGTGCGACACGAGGCGACGGCGAAAAAGGAGACGACGTTACAAACAATATCAAAACCATAAAAGCCATTCCTCTGCGGCTCGAAGACCAGCCGCCTGACGTGCTCGAAGTTCGCGGCGAAGTATATATGCCCAAAAAGGCGTTTGCAAAACTCAACGAAGAAAAAGAAAAACAGGGCGAGCCTTTGTTTGCAAATCCGAGAAACGCCGCGGCAGGTTCGCTGAAACTGCTCGATGCGAAAACCACAGCACAGAGAAATTTGTCTTTCTTTGCTTATGCACTTGGCGAAACAAGCGAACCTTTCGCAAAAACACACTACGAGAGCCTTGAAAAGTTTAAAAAAATCGGACTGCCCGTTAATCCAAATATCAAAAAAGCTGAAACAATCGAACAGGTAATTGAAATATGCAATCACTGGGACAAGGAACGATTCGGACTACCCTACCAGATTGATGGGATGGTTATCAAAATCGACCGGCTCGACCAGCACGATATCCTCGGCACAACCGGCAGAGCGCCGAGATGGTGTATGTCGTATAAATTCGCGGCAGAGCAGGCAAAAACAAAAGTTCTGTCAATCGACGTCCAGGTCGGCAAAACTGGCATTCTTACGCCTGTTGCAAATTTCGAGCCGGTGCTGCTTGCGGGCACTACCGTAAAAAGAGCCAGCCTGCACAACTTCGACGAAATTGACCGCCTTGATATCAGACAAGGCGATACGGTAATTATCGAAAAGGCGGGCGAAATCATTCCTCAGGTCGTTGAAGTAAAAAAAGAATTCAGACCAAAAGAGGCAAAACCATTCAAGCCGCCGGCTAAGTGCCCTGTCTGCGAATCAAAAGTAGAAAAGGATGAAGATGGCGTTTATGTCCGCTGCGTAAGTTCAAATTGTCCGGCACAACTGAAAGAAAAACTACGATATTTTGCCGGCAGAGACCAGATGGATATTGAAAATCTCGGCCCTGCTCTGATTGAGCAGCTTGTCGATAAAGGACTGGTAAAAGATTTCGCAGATTTATATAAGTTCGATATATTCGCGCTCGCTTCTCTTGAAAGAATGGCGCAAAAAAGCGCGCAAAACGTCCTTGACGGAATCGAAAAAAGTAAATCCCAGCCGCTGGCAAGACTTATCGCAGCTTTGGGCATTCGCCACATTGGAATTCAAAACGCTGAAATTCTTACTCAGCAATTCGGCTCTATAGATGAAATTAAAAGAGCAGCCGAAGAAGAGCTTACTAATATTGAACAAATCGGGCCGGTGCTGGCAAAAAGTATTTACGAATACTTTCATAACAGCAATAATTTGAAAATCATTGATAAACTCACTGCCGCAGGTGTAAATCCAAAACATAAACAAATAAAAAAAGGCGATAAACTGCAAGGCAAGACTTTTGTCGTTACCGGCACACTTGAAAATTTCAGCAGGTCTCAAATCGAACAGACCATAAAGGACAACGGCGGGAAAATATCCTCCAGTGTCAGCAAAAAAACAGATTATGTCCTTGCAGGAGCAGAGGCCGGCAGCAAATTGGATAAGGCACAGCAACTCGGTGTGAAAGTCATTGGTGAAAAAGAATTTCTTGATATGATAGGCAAAAAATAATGGCCGCAGATATAAAATTTATGAAATCTGCGCTTACTCTTGCAAAAAAAGGTATCGGGAATGTTGAGTCAAATCCTGCTGTTGGCTGTGTTGTCGTCAAAGATAACAAAATTATCGGCAAGGGATGGCATAAAAAATTCGGCGGGGCGCATGCGGAGATAAACGCATTGAAAAGCTGCAAACAGTCCCCTGCTGGCGCGACAATGTATGTAACGCTTGAGCCATGCTGTCATTTCGGCAAAACGCCGCCATGCACAAACGCAATTATCAAGGCAGGAATCAAAAAAGTCGTCGCCGCAGTAAAAGACCCAACAAGGAAAGTGGCCGGCAAAGGTTTTAAAATCCTGAAAAAAGCGGGCATTGAAATTAAAACAAACATTTGCAAAAATGAGGCCGAAAAATTAAATGCCCCGTTTTTTAAATTCGCCAAAACAAAAAAACCGTGGGTAATTGTAAAATGGGCGCAAAGTTCTGATGGTTTTTTGGCCCGAAGCGATGAAAAACGATGGATAACTAACTCGGCAAGCAGGAAAGACGTTCATAACCTGCGAAAAAAAGTCCAGGCAATCCTTGTCGGCATAAACACCGTCCTTGCCGATGACCCGATGCTTACGGTAAGGCCGGATAACGGCAGACAGCCCTTGAGAGTTGTGCTCGGCAGAGCGTCAAAGCTTCCGCAAAATTGCAATTTATTCAGAACTGCAAAAAAATCGCCTGTTTATATTTTTAAAGGCAGAAATCTCAACAATGTGCTTGCCAGACTTGGCAAAAGAAATATTCAGCAGCTTTTGGTTGAAGGCGGGCAAAAAGTTATAACATCATTCCTCAAACAAAAACTGGCAGATGAAATTATCATTTATACTTCAAATGAAAAACTCGCGCGAAACGGCAAAATTAAAACTTCACAAATAATGAAAAAAACCTATAATCGTCTCAAAATAAATTACATCGATAAAAGATTATTCGCTAAAGATGTTCGACTAAAAGGATTTATAAAATGAAAAAAATTGAGTTATTGGGTTTGCAGACGATACCTGAAATTAAAGCGGGCGATAATCTCGCTCAAATTATCTGCGATTGCGCAAAAAAAGAAAACGTCGGCATAAACGAAAAGGATATTCTCGTTTTGACAAGCAAGATTATCTCGAAAGCCCTGGGCCTGATGAGAAAAAAATCAGAGGTAAAAGTAAGCGAAAAAGCACTCAGGATTTCTCAAAAAACTGGCAAAGACCCGATTTGGGTACAGATGATTTTCGACGCAGGCCACGAAGTTGTCGCGGTTATTCCGCTTGGCGGGGTAGTAACCGACTATATTGTTTACGCCACAGGCAACTCCCAAACCAGCCAAACGCTCTGCGATAACGAAAAATGTATTTTCATAACCAAAAGCCCAACCGGCCGAATCCATACCTGCGATGCGGGAATCGACGGCTCAAATCATCCCGATGGAATCGTCAGCCTCTTTCCGGATAATCCGGACGCCGAGGCCGCCAAAATCAGAAAGGCGATACAGGAAATCACCGGCAAAAAAATTGCCATTGTATTGGCCGATACCGAGCTGGTTCCTTACGGCACAATAGATCTCGCCGTCGGCTCAGCGGGCATCGACCCATTCCCGATGGTGTTCGGTCAAAAGGATAAATTCGGCAAACCGAAGTTCGGCGGCGCTGACCTTGTCGGCCATGAGCTTACCGCGGCTTCGGCCCTGCTGTTCGGCCAAACAAATGCGGGAATTCCCGTAACGATAATAAGGGGATATGACTACCAGTTTGACGAAACAAAAAATGTTTCGTCCGCTCCGCATTATTCAGGCAATAAGAAAGAATTTTATCAGATTGTCCGCGGAACATTGAAGGCAACTTCTTACGCGGTCAACGGCCTTGGCAAAAAACTCCTGCTGCGAATCGGTTCGTGGTTTGCACGTTAAAAATGAACCGAATGGCCGAGGTAAAGGAAAAATATTATCGCCAATATGTGAAGTATCCACCAATTCAATGTGAACATCTTAAACTGATTCATATTCATCTCCACAACATATAACCAATGTAATATATAAGGCTTACTGCAATAAGGTGGATAAACCACCATCCCATATTGGGATAACGATAGCTTACGCCTTTTTTCTCTCTGGTTGCGTCATAGCCGAAAAATTCCAGGTCAAAGAGAGCCTTTCCAATAAAAAATTTGCCCCACAAAATCAATATATCAGCTAATGTCGTAGTCAAAAGAATCGCCTTCACTGTTACAGGATTAGGCCAATGAGCAATCGAAAAATGGGCCATTGTGATAGTGCCGACAATAACCAAAAATCCGTTTAAGACATACCCATAAGCAATCGTTCTTTTGAAGCAAAAAAGGAGAGGCACAACTAAAATAGCCAGAACGCCGGAAATGGCCGGAACAAGATTTGAGTAATTGGCACTGACCGGATGGATTCGGCTATGCAGCAGCAAGCCTCCAATGGACATTACTAACAGCCCGCCAAGCAGTGTTGATTTAGTATAAGTTTTGACAGTCATAATTTTCTCCTTAAAAATAAAATTATACCGTGTTATTACTCATTAAGCATCTTTTTTCTTCGCAGGATATGATGATAATGCTGCGCGAAGCGGTGCGCTTCGTCGCGAACATACTGCAAAAGTTTTTTCGCCGGATTAGTCGCGGGCAGTTTTAATGGTTCGTCTTTGCCTGCGATGTAAATAATTTCCTCTCTCTTTGCCAGCGCGACAAGTTTTGGCGGCGAGACTTTCAATTCCTTAAAAGCATCCTGAGCGGCGTGGAGCTGTCCGATTCCGCCATCAACTAAAACCAAATCAGGCCAAAGCTCCTGGCCTGTCGCGGCGTGATGGAATCGCCTGACTAAAACTTCTTTCAGGCAGGCGTAATCGTCTATTCCGCTGACTGTTTTAATTTTATATCTCCTGTAGCCGGCCTTAAAAGGTTTGCCGTCGATAAATCGCACAAGTGAACCAACCGTTTCAGCGCCGGCGATATGAGCGATATCGAAACCTTCAATTATGCGGACAGGATTAGGACAATCCAAAAGCTTCTGCAATTTTACAAGGGCATCCGTCGGGTCTGTAAAGAAAACTTCCGGCTGAACGTCCTCGCTGACAGAGCCTCGTTTATCGAGATTTTCAATCAGCCTGATTCTGTCGCGATACATTGCCGCTTTTTCATAATCCCGTCTGCCGGCAGTTTCGTCCATTTGTTTTTGCAGCTGTTTTAAAACTGTTGTTCTTTTGGAATTAAGAAATTTAACCAAATCGTCAATACTTTTGCGATAATCGGTTTTACTGATGTAATCAGCGCAGGGAGCAGTGCACTGTTTTATGCTGTAAAGGATGCAAGGCCTGAAAAACCGCCGTTTTTCATCAGATGCTGAAATTTCAAGCCGACAGGTACGAAACTTAAATATCTTCTGCAGGATAACCATCGCCCCTCTCAAGTCGCCGACATTAGCGAACGGACCAAACAAGCGACTGTTCGAGTGAGGCTTGCGGGTTATGTAAACGCCCGGAAATTCATCGCGAATCGTTATTTCAAGATAAGGAAAAGTCTTGTCGTCGGTTAAATCTGAATTATACGGCGGGCGAATATCTTTTATCAGCCTTGCTTCCTGTAAAACAGCATCGACCTCGCTTTTTGTCTCAATGAAGTCAACTGTTTCGACTTTGGTAAGCATCTCGGCAATTTTCGGCCCGCGGGTCGATTCAATATCCGACGACGGCTGAAAATAACTGGCGACTCTCGACCGCAGATTACCCGCTTTGCCGATATAAAGAACCGTTTCCTTGGAATCCTTCATAAAATACAGGCCGGAACCGGTAGGAAACGTACGTATTATTTTCCGAAGTTTTTCAAATTTATCTGCCATTCATTTCTTATTGTACCGGATTTTTGCTTTACAAGCGATGACAAGTGGGTTGTGCGATGGGAAAATCTCCAAAAAATGCCATAACAAAGGCTAAAATAACGTCCGATAATTTACTTATTATTCAATAATTTTTACATCCTAATCGCCCTGCCAACAAGTAACAGGAGTGGGAAAAAAATATATTACTAAAAAAAATTTCCGCAGGTTCATAATCTACAAGGACTAATGAAATTTTAATAATTTTTTCATTTTTTAGGTTGATAAAAGGATATTCGAGACGTAGTATAAATCACGGTGTTAATCACCTATATATTGTGGTTTAGCCACAATTTTTACAATATATTGTGTATCCGGCACCTATTTTTGATACAATGGCGGAAGGTAAAATCCGTGATGTAGGTATTTTTGGGATTTTTGTTATTTCGCAGGACCAATCAGATAGATGCAGGACGAGTTTAGTCGCAAGGACGCGAGTATTTGCAGGGAGGCACAATGGCCACGATGAGCAATTCGAACGGATTTATGGATAGAAACGAAAAAAGCGGTATGTATTGGCAGGGTTCCGGTAATTCCAGGCCCAAAGGCTTGAAGATTACCCAGTTTTTCTCAACGCCTGCGATTCATCCGTTCGACCAGCTCGAATGGGAAACAAGACAGGCGAAAATCACCGGCGATGGCGGCGAAGTAGTCTTCGAACAAAACGATGTCGAAGTACCCGCTTCCTGGAGCCAGCTTGCCACAAAGGTTGTCGTCAGCAAATATTTCTACGGCGATATGGATACCGGCCATCGCGAAAACTCCGTTAAGCAGCTTATTCACCGGGTTTGTCGAACTATCGCCGACAGAGGACACAAAGACGGATATTTCGCCACCCAGACAGATACGGAAAACTTCTATAACGAGCTTGTCTGGCTGTGCGTCAATCAATACGGCTCATTCAATTCTCCCGTATGGTTCAACGTCGGATTAAAAGACGTTTACGGCATAGAAGGCAGCGAACACAACTGGCACTGGGACCTCAAGCAAAATAAAGCGATGCCCTGCAAAAGCAGTTACGAATATCCGCAGGCCTCGGCCTGTTTCATCCAGTCCGTAAAGGACACGATGGAAGATATTATGAAGCTTGCCGCAAGTGAAGCTATGCTCTTTAAGCACGGCTCAGGAACCGGCACAGACCTTTCAACCCTCCGCAGCAGCAAAGAGAAACTTGCCGGCGGCGGAAAACCGTCAGGGCCGCTGAGCTTTATGCGCGTTTACGACCAGATTGCGGCTGTTGTAAAATCCGGCGGAAAAACAAGACGCGCCGCGAAAATGCAATCATTAATGGTAACTCATCCAGATATTAAGGAATTTATCTCCGCTAAGATGGAAGAAGAGAAAAAAGCCCGTGCTCTAATCAGGGAAGGATACGGCGGGCCTTTCAACAACGATGCTTACAACAGCGTGATGTTCCAGAACTCAAACCTGTCGGTAAGAGTTACCGACGAGTTTATGGAAGCGGTTGAAAAAGATGAAGTCTGGACAACTCGCGAAGTTACCAGCGGCAAGCCTTCGGTAAAATACAAGGCAAACGAGCTTATGGACTTAATTGCCGAAGCTACAAGGCTTTGCGGCGACCCGGGCATCCAGTATCATTCCACAATCAACAGATGGCACACCTGCCCGAACTCCGGCGAAATTCACGCGTCAAATCCGTGCAGCGAATATATGTTCATCGACGATTCGGCCTGCAACCTGGCCTCGCTCAACCTGATGAAGTTCAGAAAAGAAGATGGCTCATTCGACGTGGAAAGATTCAAGACCGCGGTAAGAATTTATGTCATCGCTCAGGAAATTCTCGTCGATAACGGCAGCTACCCAAATTCAATGATTACGGAGAATAGTCATAATTTCCGCGCTTTGGGATTAGGTTACGCAAATCTCGGCTGTCTTATGATGAGTCTTGCCCTGGCTTATGACAGCGATGAGGCAAGAACCTGGGCATCGGCAATAAGTGCAATCCTTACTGGAACTGCGTATATTACAAGCGCTGAAATCGCCGCCATAAAAGGCCCATTTGAAAAATACCAGTTAAACGGTCAGCCTATGCTGAACGTAATCAATATGCACCGCGAGCATTGCAGAAACATCTCAGAAGTGCAGTGTCCCGATTATCTGCTCAGCGCAGCAAGAGATGCATGGGACCAGGCGCTTGACGCAGGTTCAAAATTCGGATTCAGAAACGCGCAGGTTACAGTTCTTGCTCCGACAGGCACCATCGGCTTTATGATGGACTGCGACACAACCGGAGTCGAGCCGGATATCGCGCTTGTAAAGTACAAACTTCTGGCCGGCGGCGGAATCTTCAAAATCGTCAACAAGACCGTCCCGATGGCGCTGGAAAGAATTGGTTACGGCGCAGAAGATATTAAACATATCTGCGATGATATTGATAAAGATGATACTATTGAAACAAGCAAAAAACTTAATAAGGAGCACTTGTCGATATTCGATTGTGCTTTCAAGGCACAAAAAGGCTCTCGCAGCATACATTATATGGCTCATATCAAGATGATGGCCGCTGTTCAGCCGTTCATCAGCGGCGCAATCAGCAAAACTATCAATATGTCCAAAGAAACAACCGCTGACGAGGTTCGCTCTGCCTATATGGAAGGCTGGAAACTCGGTTTAAAGGCAGTCGCTATTTATCGCGACGGCTCAAAACTCCTTCAGCCGGTAAAAACCAATGAACATACGGACGATTCTAAAGAAGAATTTAAGAGGCCCGTCGTAGCGGCAAAACCATATAGGCGAAGACTGCCGGAAACCAGGAAAAGCATCACGCACAAATTCTCTGTTGCCGGTCATGAAGGTTATTTAACGGTCGGCCTGTATGATGACGGCCAGCCGGGCGAGTTGTTTATCACGATGGCCAAGGAAGGCAGCACGGTTGGCGGCTTGATGGATGTCGTCGGCACCTGCGTTTCGATGGCGCTGCAATATGGTGTGCCGCTGATTACGCTTGTCGATAAGTTCAGACACGCAAGATTCGAGCCGGCCGGAATGACTTCAAACAAAAAAATCCCATTCGCCAAGAGTCTGATTGACTATATCTTCTGCTGGATGGGTTGCGAATTTATCCCCGGCTACGCGGAAAAGAACACGCCGAACCGCTCGGAAGGCAATTCGCCGGACAACAAAACTACAACTACCGCGAAAACCCTTGTCGAAAAAACAAAAGACCTCGCCAAGAAAATCGCCGAGGCTAAGTCTATCCAGCCGAAACCGCCGGTAAAACCTCTTGACGAGGATTCATTGTCCCATCGGCACGAAAAAAGCAGATTGGCCGATTTGGCCGACAGGACTGTCGCGATGGTAACTTCAATCGTCAAAGGCGACAGCGACATACAGCCTGAGACCGCTGCGATACAGCAGTTTAACGCTCAGTTCGAGCATTTTCAGGATGATGCGCCGGTCTGCGACATCTGCGGCTCGATTACCGTCCGTAACGGCTCGTGCTACAAATGCTTTAACTGCGGCAATTCTATGGGCTGCAGCTGAAAGAATATTTAAAACTTTTCATAAAACAAAACAGGCTGCCAAAAAATGAGCAGCCTGTTTTTTTAACGTTTATTAACAAATTTTTATTTTCTTTTTCTTCCCGCCTTAATCAAATAACCCAAAGAAAAGCCCAATAAGAGAATGGTCGAGGGTTCTGGTACAGATTCAGCAACTGCCGCGAAGATAATCTCATAGCTTGTTCCGGAAAAACTGAGACCATCACTAATCGTCACTTGCGGATAAGTCAGAGTATAGGCACTCTTATAGTTACCATATGCATCGAAGTTCAGCGTTGTCTGTCCGCTATTGTTAATTTGCAGGGTTTCCGAAATGTTTGCACCCGTATCCGTCCAGGGGTCAGCAATTTTCAGACTACTATCATCGTATCCTGTTACCGCCACGTAATGCCCGCCAAGCCATGTGTCTGTACCACCCGATCCTTGTTTAATCCATCCGATTTCAACCTCAACATCCTGCCCTAATGCCACTTGACTTTTAATCCAGTCAATTGTGGGCGCAGTCCCCTGGCCGCCTAATTGTTTCTCTACCTGGATTTGACTTCCGTAACCCACGCTGTTGATGTAATTGATTTTCCCATCCACGAATTTGCCGGAATAGGTTCCATTACCTGTCAGATTCATATACGAGGATGTTTCAAGCGTGTTGGCCAGGCCTTGCCAGGTCTTCCCCTGGATAAGATTAGGCAAATTATATTTTGTACTTAGCCACCATAGAGAGTCGGTCGCTGCCACTTCCGCACAAGCCATATTTCCACTATTGACGCCGGAATCCTTTTGCCAAAAGTCCTGGAATTGTGCGTCGGGAGTCCAGTCAGAAGGATATGCGATTGCTTGCAATGAATTAAAAAACATTACCAAAGACACAATGAAACACAATAGTAGAACTGATTTCTTCTTCATAATTAAAACTCCTTTTCTTTACACCCCTCTTCTCCCAAACAACTTATCAACTATTCGCTTATAGCATAACTTCTCCTGTAAATCCAACTATTTCCTGAAAATTTACATAACTTCTTTTATTAAAAGCAGTTATTAGCACAAAATAAGCAATGTCCGTCCAAAAAATTTATTGACACCTCTTTTTTGACAGTTATAATGCTTCGTTCCTAAATATTTTAGAAAGAATCTATGAAGAGTTTTTTAGCTAAAAAAGCAGAAATTCAGCGAAAATGGCATATAGTTGACGCCGATGGGGCGATTCTGGGCAGATTAGCCGCCAAGATAGCGCCGATTTTGATGGGCAAAACAAAGCCGATTTACACGCCATCCGTTGATACCGGCGATTTCGTTATCGTCATAAACGCTGAAGGAATAAGACTTACCGGCAAAAAGGCCCAGGCCAAGTTATACGACTACTACACATTTTATCCCGGCGGACATAAATATGTCACCTTTGAGGATTTAATGAAAAGAAAGCCTGAAAGAGTCGTCGAGCTTGCCGTAAAGAGAATGCTGCCAAAGACTGCTCTGGGCGAAAATATGTTTAAAAAATTAAAGGTTTATCGCGGTACGAATCATAAACATGCCGCGCAGCAGCCTGAAAAAATCGAATTATAAAAAATAATTTTACGGAAACTTAAAATATGACAGAAACTCCAGCAAACGCAAACACCCCTCTGGCAGGATTAAAGGTCCCGGCCACCGCAGCGCAGCCGGCCCAAAAGCCCAAGGTAAAAGATATTTATACCTGGGGCACCGGCAGAAGAAAAACATCCGTCGCAAGAGTTCGAATCGCACCGGGTAAGGGCGAGCTTAAAATAAACAACAGAGAGCTCGATAAATTCTTCACAAGACCGCAGGATATTAGTAATGTCACCGCTCCATTGAAGGCTACCAAGACTGAAAAGAGTCTTGATATTCTTGTCAATGTCAAAGGCGGCGGAATTACCGGCCAAAGCGGCGCTATTATGCTTGGAATCGCAAGGGCATTGAAGATTTACGACCCGACTTTGCTTCCGGCGCTCAGAGACGGCGGTTTCCTGACCCGTGACGGCAGGATGGTCGAAAGGAAAAAGCCTGGCCAGTCCGGCGCCAGAAGGAGATACCAGTTCTCAAAACGTTAATTGCAAATTACCTTCAGGATTATTACAATGGCCGCGATACGAGAACGCGGCCTTTTTTTTGGAGATTTTAAAATGTTAAATGTCGCTATCATAGGTGCCAGCGGATACACCGGAGCCGAGGCTATCGAAATTCTTCTCCGCCATCCGCAGGCCAAACTTGCCTATCTTACCGCTCTGCCGGAAGAATGCGGAAATGTCGCTGACGTTTTTCCGCGATTCAAGGGACGATGTTCACTTGATATCGAACCGCTTCAGATGAATAAACTCATAGACAAGGCAAAAATCGTTCTTTGCTGCCTGCCGCACAAGGTCTCGATGGAATTTGTGCCCAACCTTCTCAAGGCTGGCTTGAAAGTTATCGACTTCAGCGCAGATTATCGCATCAAAGATGTAAAAGTTTATGAAAAATATTATCAGCCGCACACCGACAAGGAAAATCTTAAGCACGCGGTCTATGGTCTTTGCGAACTGAACCGCGATAAAATCAAGGATGCAAAACTCATCGCCAACCCCGGCTGTTTCCCCACGAGTTTCATTCTCGGCACAGTTCCTCTTTTGAAAAACAATCTCATCAAAGCCGCTGCGATTGTGAACTCTGTAACAGGCGCGAGCGGCGCAGGCAAAAATCCGTCGAAGAATTTCCATTTTCCGAATATGAACGAAAACTTTTTCGCTTACGGCATCGGCAAACATCGCCATCAGCCTGAGATGGAACAGATTGCAGGCGAAATCACCGGCAGGGGCTTTGAAGTCCTGTTCCAGCCGCACGTCGGCCCGTTCGATTCCGGGATACTGTCAACAATCTATTGCGAACCGAAAGAAAAAATAACAGTGGAAAAACTAACTGAATTGTATAAGGAATTTTATAAAAATGAGCGTTTTGTGCAGGTACTTAATACTGCCCCGATGCTCAAAGATATTGCCAAGACAAATTATTGCCAGATTTATCCGGCCGTATGCAAGGACAAGATTGTAATTTTCAGCGCCATAGACAACCTGATAAAAGGCGCTTCCGGCCAGGCGATTCAAAATATGAACATTATGTATGGTTTCGATGAAACGGCAGGACTTTTATAACAATGGCAAATCCCGAAACAATTAAAATTGCGACCTGCCAGTTTCCAGTAAGTGAAATTGTCGAGCAGAATTCAAAATATATCCAAAAAATTCTGCGAAAAGCAAAAAAACTCGACGCCCAGATTGTCCACTTCTCCGAATGCGCGTTAAGCGGCTATGCAGGTGTTGATTTCGATTCTCTCGATGGCTATGACTGGTCATTGCTCGTTGCGGAAACAAAAAAAATATTGGCTCTTGCCGGCAAATTGCAGCTGTGGGTTATCCTTGGCAGCGCACACAGACTTACAGAGCCTAACAAGCCGCATAATTGTTTATATCTTATAAATCCGCAGGGCAAAATTGAGGACAGATACGATAAACGTTTCTGCACCGAGAGCGATTTGAATTATTACACGCCCGGCGACAGGTTCGTAACTTTTGAACTTAACGGCGTCCGATGCGCCCTGCTTATATGCTTTGATTTACGTTTTCCTGAATTGTATAGAGAACTTAGAAAATCAAATGTTCAGTGTATCTTTCAATCGTTTTACAACGCCCGGCAAAAAGAGCAAAGCGTACACAGACATATTATTCGCCAGACAATGCAGGCAAATGCCGCCTCGAATTATTTTTGGGTAAGCCTGGCAAATTCCTGCGGCGTAATTGCTCCGTATCCATCCTGTTTTATCCAGCCTGACGGCGAAATTGTAAATGAATTAAAAACTCATAAGCCCGGCATAATGGTCAACACTGTCGATACATCTGGAGCTTTTTACGACCCTTCAGCGAAATTCAGAGGCCTTGCGATGAAAGGGATTCTGACAAACGGTCTGGCCCAACTTAACGACCCACGAAGCAAAGACACAACAAGTTTATAAACATAATGGAAATACAAAAATGAAAAACACTACAGTAACGGCACCGAAAGGATTTCTCGCGGCAGGAATCAGCTGCGGAATTAAACTTTCAGGCAAAAAAGATATAGGCATTATATGCTGTCCGACAGGCACAAAAGCCGCCGGCGTTTTTACAACTAACAAAGTAGTATCGGCAGCGGTAACCGTTTGCAAACAACACATAAAAACCGGCGATGTTGAAGCTGTCGTAGCCAATTCAGGAATTGCCAATGCCTGCACAGGCAAACTGGGCTTAAAAAATGCCCAGGCTATGTGCCAAACTGCCGCCAAGTTAATCGACGCGAAAGCAAATCAGGTTCTCATCGCATCGACCGGCATCATCGGCCATCAACTGCCGATAGATAAAATAAACAATGGAATTATTCTCGCCGCGGCGCAATTGTCGAGCAGTCAAAAAGCCGGAAATGATTTTGCCCAGGCCATTATGACAACCGATACCCGCTGCAAACAGGCATTTAAAACAATCGTAATCGGCGGCGCGAAAATCTCTATCGCAGGCACCGCAAAAGGAGCGGGAATGGTCGGGCCGAATATGGCTACAACTCTCTGCTTTATCACAACAGATGCCGATATCGCAAAACCGCTGCTGCAAAAAGCCTTAAAAGATGCCGTCGGCAATTCTCTCAACAAACTTACCGTTGACGGCCACCAAAGCACAAACGATACGGCAATTATTCTCGCTTCCGGTCTCGCTGGAAACAACCCGATAACAAAACAAGATGTGCAGTATAATAAATTCGCTACCGCTCTTGCCGCCCTTGCCACGGATTTAGCCAAGCAGATGGCTCTCGACGCCGAGGGCGCGACAAGAATGTTTACCATTGTCGTAAACGGCGCCTCATCGAAAGCCGATGCGGCCAAAGCCGCTCGTGCTGTCGCAAATTATGACCTTGTTAAATGCGCCATCCACGGCGGCGACCCAAACTGGGGCAGAATTATTTGCGCAGTCGGCTCCTGCGGCATTAAAATAAATCTGAACAAACTTTCCTGCTCAATAGGAAATACAGCCGTCTTTAAAAACGGCCAGCCTGTAAAGTTTGACCCGAAAAAAGTCTCAAAAATCATAACGCAGAAGGAACATACGATTACTGTAAATTTAGGGGCCGGCAAATTCAGCGATTTCTGCTACGGCTGCGACCTGAGCAAAGAATACGTAACAATTAACGCTGATTATCATACATAATTACAAACAGTTGACTTATAACAGGTTTAAATGTATCCTATCGAGGTCGGGATTGTTTCTCGACCCCGTTTTTTAATTTATATCTCTGTGTTCTCTGTGCCCTCTGTGGCTAAATCGGAAAAGGACTAATTTGGCAAAAAAGAAAACTACTGCAAAAAAGCCTGCTGTTTTAACTGCAAAAAAATTCTCCCTCGAGGCGGCTAAAATCGCCCTCGAAAGACATTGCACTAACATAGTTGTGCTCGACCTTAAAGGCAAAAGCCCCGCAACCGATTATTTTCTCATCGCCACCGGCACAAGCGATCGTCAGACCCGTTCCATCGCCGACGAAATCATACAGTTCGGCAGAGAACGCGGTTTTAGAATCTTCGGCCGGGCAGGCTACGAACAGGGCAAATGGATACTCCTGGACTTTGTTGACGTGGTCGTCCATCTCTTCGACGAGGAATTCAGACAATATTATGACCTTGAACTGCTCTGGGGCGACGCAAAAAAATTAAAAATTGAAGAATAAAAATTTATATCTCTGTGTTCTCTGTGAGCTCTGTGGCTAAAAATGAAACCTGCAATTCAAATAATCTCTGAAAGAATCGGCCAGGCAATCCAAAAGGCGACCGGCCAAAATATTCCTGCTATTGTAACTCCCGCGACAGACTCCAAATTCGGCGATTATCAGAGCAACAACGCCCTGGCTTTGGCCAAACAATTAAAAGCAAATCCTCGCCAACTTGCCGAAAAGATCATCGCGGCTTTGCAAATCGATGACATTTGCCAAAAACCCGAAATAGCCGGCGCAGGTTTCATAAATTTGAGATTAAACCCTGAATTTGTCTCAAAAAGTCTTCGCGAAATAGTTTCCGACAAAGACAGACTTGGTATTGAAAAAACAAATAAGCCTCAAACTGTTGTTGTTGACTTTTCCGGCCCGAACATCGCAAAGCAAATGCACGTCGGCCATTTAAGAAGCACAATCATCGGCGATTGTATCTGCCGAATGTTGGAACTTGCAGGCCACAAGGTAATCCGCCAAAACCACATTGGCGACTGGGGCACACAATTTGGAATGCTGATTGCCTATCATCGTAGACAAATCAATACTGTTGCAGAGTATGCGACAGGAAAAACAAATAATATTTCACATATACAAGATTTCGAAGATTTTTATAAAAAATCGCAAGAATTATACAACTCGGATGCTTCTTTTGCTAAAGAAGCACGTCAATGTGTTGTTGAACTTCAAAGTGGTAACCCTGTGATGATATCATCTTGGGAAAGAATTGTAGAGTGGTCACGAGATAGAATATATCCTATGTATCAAAGATTAAGTATTACACTAGATAGAAAAAATGAACGTGGTGAAAGTTTTTATAATGATAAACTGGCTGATGTTGTCAATGATTTAAAAAAGCAAGGCATTGCCGTTGAATCTGAAGGCGCGATTTGTGTCTTTCCTGAGGGTTTTAAAACAAAAGACGATAAGCCGATGCCATTTATTATCCAAAAGACTGACGGCGCTTTTCTTTACGCAACAACTGATTTGGCAGCGCTGCGGTATCGAATAAATGAATTAAAAGCTGATGAAATTATTTATGTAACCGATGCCCGGCAAAAACAGCATTTTGAAATGCTTTTCAAAGTAGCAGAAATGGCAGGCTGGAAAAAGAATACTGAACTTGTTCATATTACTTTCGGCTCAGTTCTGGGCGAAGATGGAAAACCTTTAAAAACCCGCTCTGGTGAAAATGTAAAATTAAAAGAGCTTCTCGACGAAGCCGTCAAAAGAGCAAAATCTGTCGTTCAGGAAAAAAATCCCGAATTGCCGGACAGTGAAAAAGAAAATATCGCTCAGTCTGTAGGAACAGGGGCAGTCAAATACGCCGATTATTCAAATAACCGGACAAGCGATTATATTTTCAGCTACGATAAGATGCTCGCGATGGATGGCAACACTGCCCCTTATATGCAGTATGCTTACGCCAGAATCTGTTCTATCTTTAAAAAAGGAAATATTGACATTGAAAAGGAATTAAATAGC
Organism: Sedimentisphaerales bacterium; assembly: GCA_050014075.1. Lineage (GTDB taxonomy): Bacteria > Planctomycetota > Phycisphaerae > Sedimentisphaerales > UBA12454 > UBA12454. Next base: position 25,553 of record JBEKEA010000001.1, read on the forward strand.
ATAAAAGAAATTCATCTCAATGAACCAACCGAGTTTGAGCTTGCAAAACAGCTTATCAGATATAGCGAGGCGTTTAATTCCGCAATCGCAGATTTCAAACCTAATTTTTTGACCGCTTATCTTTACGAACTGGCCCAGAAATTCAGCGCATTTTACAATGCCTGCCCGGTTCTCGACGCTGATTCTAAAATCAGGCCATCGAGACTACTGCTTTGCGATTTAACCGCAAAAATTATCCGTCACGGCCTTGAAAATCTGCTCGGCATAAAAACAATCGAGAGAATGTAAAGCACAGCTTCCCTTACGGGAGAAGAAACTTATGAAGATTCTAAATACTTCCTTTACCGTCAGCACAGGCAAACGCAATGAGATGGTCGATATCACCGGCAAAGTCGAAAAAGCGGTTGCCGATTCAGGCATATCGGACGGCACCGTCGTAATTTATTGTCCGCATACAACCGCGGCAATAACCATCAATGAAAACGCTGACCCGGATGTTGTCCACGATATTTTGCTTACGCTTTCGGCTCTTGTCCCGCAGGACAAAGACGGCTACCGGCATTCCGAAGGCAATTCGGACGCTCACGTCAAAAGCTCAATCATCGGCTGCAGTGAAACAGTTCTGGTAAACAATGGACAAATGCAGCTTGGCACCTGGCAGGGTATTTATTTTTGTGAATTCGACGGCCCGCGAAAAAGAAGCGTTATCGTCCAGATTACCGGACAATAAAACCTCTTTTTTTCATTCCAGATTATTTTTTCCTTCGTGTCTTTGCCTGTCTCGCCATAGCCCTTGGCGACAGCGGAAGTCTTCGTAGCTATTCGGCTGATTCTGCGCAAAAAAATGGCGAGACGGCCAAAGTGGCTGGGGGGGAACCACTGTTTTGACACTGCCTCGCCGAGGTTCATTAAGCTGCTTCGCGCAGCATAGTTACATATATACAGTTTTCTACAAGGATTAAGACGTATTATATCAATTTTAAAGAACAAAGTCAAAGGAATTCTGATACCCGCGCACATCCTATAAAACAGAATCTAAAAGGTCTGTCAAGCCCTTTTTAGCGAAAAATGCAGAAACTTTAGGCTTGAATTACTTAATTTTGCACCTTAGATTATGTATTGTTAATTTACGAAATTTTTCCCCTGTTTTTTCGCTGGGAGTTGCAATAAATGAGTAAAAAGACCGATTCGGCCGTTGCCGAGAAAATTAAAGATGCGGCAAGGTCCATTCAGGACAAGATTTTAAAGAAGCAAAAGCCGACTATGTCCACGCCCGTCCGTTCGCTGAACAATGTCAAATATCAGTCCGACGAGGGGCATTTCGAGATTCTCGGCAAAAACAAGATTAGAACTCTTACTGTAAGCACCGTCAAAACCTTCGCCCAGACTCTCAAGATGATGTCGCTTTCAAAAGAGCTTATCGAGGCAAACAATATGGCCACCAAGAGGGAGGCCTATTACATCTCGAAGAACTGGGGCAAAGCCGGTTTTACCGAGCAGCCTGAATCGGACACAATAATGGACGACATCGAGGCAATGTTCGGCGTCAACCGCGAGCAGCTCAAATTTATTCCTGAAGAAAAAGGCGGCGAAGTCGCCGGAAGACTTATCGTCATCGATTCCGACTCCAAGGGAAACAGGCTCAAAATTGACTGCACACGTTTCGGCTCAGGCGCTTATTCCATTCCGATTGACGTTGAAGACCTTGAATTTTCCAGCGACGCTAAATTTATTCTCGCTATTGAAACCGCAGGTGCCTTTCAAAGACTCGTCAAGTACGACTACTGGGAAAAAAATAACTGCATCCTTATCAGTATGGGAGGCGTTCCCACCCGCGCGTGCAGAAGATTTATCCGCAGGCTTTCCGACAAGCTAAGAATACCTGTTTACGCCTTTGTCGATGGCGACCCTTACGGCTATTTCAATATTTACAGAACGCTGAAAGTCGGCTCAGGCAATTCCGCTCATCTTAATCAGTATTTCTGTGTCCCAAAGGCAAAATTCCTCGGCGTAACTCCGCAGGACATTGTTGACTATAAGCTGCCCACGCATCCGCTTAAGGAAGTGGACATTAAACGTGCAAAGGACGCATTGAAAAACGACCCGTTTGTAAAACATCACAAACCCTGGCAGGCTGCAATGAATCAAATGCTGAATATGGGCGTCCGTGTCGAGCAGCAGGCCTTCGCAAAGCACGGCCTCGATTTCGTTGTAACAGAATATCTTCCGCGAAAACTTAAAAATCCGGCAAAATTCCTGCCGTGATTATTTCTGTCGGATATTTCCTATGAGCAAAATTGCCGACAATTTGCAAAAGATTCGTAACAGCATTGCCTCTGTCTGCGCACGCTGTCATCGAAATGCCTCCGAGATAACTCTCGTCGTTGTAACAAAATCCGCAAATCTCGACGCGATTAAACAGGTCGTCCGTCTCGGCTGCTCCGAATTGGGCGAAAACAGGGTCCAGCATCTGAAACTCACCGCAGACGATATCGAAGCCTTTATAAAGCAGAATCCCGACGATACCGCCCTGCAGCGAAAAATCAACTGGCATATGATTGGACATCTTCAGAGAAACAAGGTTCGTCAGCTTTTAAAATGTTCTGATACCATCCACTCCATCGATACGCTCAGGCTCGCTGAAGAAATTAGTAAAGACGCTGAAAAACTTGATATCTGCCCCAAAATTCTGATGCAGGTTAACGCTTCCGAAGAACCTCAGAAATATGGCGTCCCCGTCGGCGCCGCCGGACATCTTGCCGAGCAGATTGCTACAATGCCGAATATCAAACTCGTCGGCCTGATGACTATGGGCCCTCTTACGCTCAACAAGGACATTGTAAAAGCCTGCTTCATTCGTGTTCGGGAGCTGTTTGAGGAAATTCAAGGCGAAAAAATCGCCGGGCCGGATTTTAATCATATCAGTATGGGGATGAGCCAGGACTATGAAACCGCTATCGAATGCGGCTCTACAATTCTGCGAATTGGTTCAGCGATTTTTGCCTGATTGAACTATGCCTGCCCAGGCTTTTTTTCTACCGGCCATTTCGAAAATGCCAGGACGCAGAGCATTATTATCGTCCCGAAAGGCGCTAAAATCAGCAGACTAAACGCTCCGCTGTAGCCGGCCTTTGAAAAAATCCGCCACCAAAGAAAAATCTTAAATAAAAACAACGGCATAATAATAGCGAAGACCAGCAGAACAATAAAAAGCCCCATAAATGGTGCCGCTATTAAAGCGGGATTTATTCCACAATGCATATTTGAACCCTCTCAATTATATCCGACCGATACGTAAAATTACATTCAAAGACCGATAAAATCCTAATCTATTTAATCTTATCCGTCAAGAGCCTGTTTCCAGCATAAGTCGCCGGCCAAAACTGCCGAAATAAGTTTGTATTAAATAAATTGTGGTCTAAAAAAATGGTCGAAATCCTTACGAAGCCAAATAAAAATGCAACAGACTTCATCGATGCTCTGTTCATCTTCGCCGGCGATTATTTGCACCCGGAAATCCAGAAAATCATCGATTACGAAAACCTCACCTGGCAAATTGTGGATTTAGATAAATTTTCCGAAATAGAATTTAATCTCGAAACTGTCGGAACTGCCGTAATCGATGCCGAATCAATAACAGACCGCAATCAGGAAAAATGGCTTGAAATTATCGAACTGCTCGACAGGGCGAATATCCCAACCGTGCTCTATGGAAACACCGACAACATCAACATAGACAAATTTGAAATGCTCAATGTAATTGAAAAAAACTCCGCCCGGCAGATACTTCCCGTAATAAAAATAAGCAACGTATATCGGAAAAGAATCATTGAAGTTAAAAATAATAATTCTGATATTTCAACCAAAGAAAATCATGCCGAGCATCTCGAAACTCAGTTAAAAATGGCAGGTGCCGTTCAGCGCGATTTTCTCCCGCAAACTCTGCCGGACAGCGATAAAATCAAATGGGCCATAACTTTTATTCCGGCCGACTGGGTCTCCGGCGATATTTACGATATCACAAGGCTCGACGAGCATCATATCGGCTTTTATCTTTCCGATGCCGTCGGCCACTCTATGCCGGCCGCTTTGCTTACTATGTTCCTTAAACAGGCCATTCTAATGCGGCAAACTATCGGCAACGAATATAAAATCTTTTCGCCGCTGGAAGTTATTGATAACCTCAACGAAAAAATGTTTGCCCAGCACTTAAGCGGCTGCCAGTTTGCGACAAGCTGTTATTGCCTATTGAACACACAAACTCTGAATTTATCTTATTGCAGAGCAGGCCATCCTTATCCGATTTTGATTAGAAAAAACACCCCTCCGCAGCAGCTTCAAACAAGAGGCTCGCTGCTTGGCGTTTTTGATAATGCTTCTTTTGAACAAGCCTCGGTTCAGCTTCAGTCCGGCGATAAATTGCTTTTATACTCCGATGGCGCAGAATCTTTTATCGGCGCAGTTGACGATAATCAGTCTTTCAGGTTTGACAGTCGTTTCCTCGATATAGCCTCTCTGCCGGTTTCACAGCTAAAATCGGAATTTGAATCCATTATTCGGCAGGATAAAAACTCTGTCGAACGCGACGACATTACCCTGATTGTACTTGAAATCCTCTAAGATTTGTTTCTTTCCACCTGTTATCTTAAAAAATCATGCCCATTACATATCTTGTACTGATTATTATATCCACAAAAACAGCCGAATACAAAACCAGCATTCTCGTGCTGTGCCAGGCAAAATTACCCCGTGCGATAAAAAATATAAGTAATACTGCCATAACGCCTATGCCGTACAGTCCGACAGCGCCGGACACTCCTGTCAGTAAAACGCTGAATAAACCGAACAAAATTAAAATCGCCGCCATTGTCAGCAGCCATTTTGAATCTCCTGCGCCGGCAAGAATTATGGCTTCCAGACCTGCCGCTATCATCACCGAGCAAAGCATTACCGGAATTGATGCCCATACTACCGGCGGCACATTAAACAAAGGCCTGTAAAACGCTGCGAATATCGTTATCGCAAATAACGCGATTGTCCATATTCTTTTTGTCTCCAGCAGCAATACAATCCCCATAATCAGTCCCGCTATAGACACATGATAAAAACCAATCGCGAAAATATCGGGTCTCATTCCGGTCGGGTTTACAACTCCTTCGAGACTCTGAAGCGATAGAAAAGTATTTACCGGTATCGGGTAAAAATACCTTCCGGCTGCAAATTCGTATGCAATTAAAATAAAAAGTATCGGCAGCAGTGAAAGTATCGCTGAAACAATTGCGACAGTTTTTGATTCTAATTTCGCCCAATGATAGAAAAACACCCCTGGCACAAAAAACCACGGCACAAGAGCGTTTACCAGACCTGCAAGAGGATGATAGCAGTAAAACGAGCAGGCGTATGCACCGAACCCGAAGACCATCCCACCCGCAAGCGACGCGAAAAATGAAAGCACCCATCGTCTGCACAGAATAAAAACCCCCGCCGCTCCAATAACAGATTCTACTCCGCGCAGATACTGAACGGTTGTAAGCTTTTGAGTATAGGGATAGAAAAGCCAACAGGCAAATGCCGCGTAAATTATTACCGCGGCCGGAAATGAAATAACCAATGGCGGTCTTTTCTCCATAGCCGGACCTGCTCAGCAACTATTTTAATATTACGTTTCCGCTTCCTTTACGGACAACGCCTATTTTATACACCGTCTCGCCGTATGAACACAACTTTTTTGTTACTGATTCTGCAAAATCTTTTGCGACCACAAGAACATATCCGATGCCCATATTAAACACGCGGAACATTTCTTCTTCCTCTACAGGCCCGTTTTTCTGCAAAAAGTCGAATATCGGCTGTTTTTCCCACGCCGATTTTTCCAGGACCGCGTCGCACCCCGCCGGCAGAACTCGCGGAACATTGCCCACAAGCCCGCCGCCGGTAATATGTGCCATTCCGTGAACTACCTGCTTTATCTTGTATTGCGAAAGCAGCTTTATAATTGGCCGAACATAAATTTTAGTCGGAGCCAGCAAACAATCGCCTATTGTCTGGCCAAGCAGTTCTGGAATTTCTTTTTCCGGTTTCAGTTTCATTTTCTTAAAGCAGATATTTCTCGCAAGAGCAAAACCGTTGCTGTGCAGTCCGCTCGATGCCAGCCCCAACACAACATCGCCCACTTCGGTTTTTGAGCCGTTAATGATTTTGTTTCGTTCCACCACTCCGACTGCAAAACCCGCCATATCAAAATCGTCTTTTTTGTAAACGTCCGGCATCTCTGCCGTTTCTCCGCCGATAAGTGCGCAATTTGCGACCCTGCACGCCGCCGCGATGCTCTCGACAAGTTCAGCCACTTTCACAGGGTCAAGCGTATTAAGCGCCAGGTAGTCCAAAAAGAACAGCGGCTCTGCTCCCATCACAAGCATATCGTTTACGCTCATCGCGACAAGGTCGTAACCCAGCGTATCGAATTTTTTCAAATCCCGCGCGACCAGCACCTTTGTCCCGACGCCGTCTGTGCACGCGACAAGGATGGGGCTTTTAAAGTTTTTCTTGAATATTTTTTCGTCATAGTCGAGCCGAAACAGTCCCGCGAAGCCCCCGTGAAGGTCGATTACCCGCGGCCCGAAAGTGCTCTGCACTGATGAGCGAATCCGTTCGACCATCTCATCGTTCGCGTCGATATTCACGCCCGATTTGGCATAAGTCATATATTCAGCCATTACATTTGCACCGAATCATCTTCAAAAAGCTGCATCTGATAACGTTCCATCGTAAATTTATTCACTATCGTCTGAATTGGTATCGGATAAGTGCCGTTCCAGCAGGCCGTGCAGTAATGCTCTTTCGGCAAAGATGCGCACGACAGCATCCCTTCCAGCGAAAGATACCCGATGCTGTCGACATCGAGAAATTCTTTTATCTGCTGCATATCCCTGCCGTTGGCAAGCAGTTCTTCCTTCGTCGGAAAATCCACTCCGTAAAAACATGGATATCTTATCGGCGGACAGCTCACTCGCATATGGACTTCCTTCGCGCCAGCCCGCCTGATTGCGCTGATTTTGCCTTTCGTGGTTGTGCCGCGCACAATTGAGTCATCGACAACAATCACGCGTTTGCCCTTCACAACTTCTTTCACGACCGCCAGTTTAAGTTTCACCGCCAAATCCCGCATATCCTGCCGCGGCGAAATAAATGTCCTGCCGATATAATGGCTTCTGATAAATCCCATATCGAACGGTATCCCGCTCTGCCGCGAATATCCTATCGCCGAAGATGTGCCCGAGTCCGGTACAGGAACTACTACATCGGCGTCAACCGGATGCTCTTTGGCAATCTGCGCCCCGAGTCTTTTTCTGAATTCGTGAACATTTTCGCCGAAAATCGTGCTGCTCTGCTTGGCGAAATATACATGCTCGAAAATACAATGTGCCGGCCGAATATTTTCCTGCTTGACAAACCTTCTGCTTTCGAATCCTCTTTCGCTCAGCGTAACAATTTCGCCCGGCTCGACATCGCGAACATAATCCGCTTCGATTGTATCAAGTGCGCACGTCTCGCTCGCGACACACCAGGCTCCCTTTTTCGTTTTGCCTATACACAAAGGTCTTACGCCGAATGGGTCTCTTGCCGCCTCAATCCTGTCCGAAAATAAAAACAGCAGAGAATATGCTCCCTGCAGATGATTAAGAACGTGACCCAGCGGGTCAGGCTTGGAGACATGCGAAGGCTTTGCCAGAAGATGAATAATAATTTCAGTATCGTTTGTGCTCTTGAAAATATTTCCATAAGCCTCGTATTCGTCCCGCAGCAGCGATGCGTTTATCAAATTTCCATTATGTGCCACCGCCACCTGCCCGCGTGAATATTCGCAAAGCAATGGCTGTGCGTTGGCCAAATTCCACGAACCGCTGGTCGAATATCGAACATGCCCTATCGCCATCTTATTGCGAAGCTGGTTAAGAACCGTTTGCCCCGACCGGAAAACTCTGCTCACATGCCCCATCCCCGTATGTAATATCACCGTATCGCCGTTGCTTGTAGCGATGCCGGCCGACTCCTGCCCGCGGTGCTGCAGGCTGTGAAGAGCGAAGAACGTCTTCTCAGCGGAGTCCGGGTCCCCATATATCCCGAAGAGGCCGCAGTTTTCTTTTTTATCCATAACCTTCTTCCAGATAAAAAGTTAAAGCAGTAGTATTCCCGAAAAATGATTGCCCTTGTGAAGTATGCAACAAGTGTATCCAAATAAACCTCTCAAGTCAAATGCTTTATACGTTTTACTCGCCGCAAAGGTCAATCCAAAAAGATAAAATACAAATTCCTACATATTATTGCATAACTCGTTATTCTGCGGTATCCTGTAACCGGATAGGAATTTATCTTTTAACGGATTTTTTTGAGGCGCCTATGACAGGGGGAAAACCTAAAGTTGTTGTTCTCGGCAGCATATACGTTGATATGGCAATTCGCTGCCAGGACTTTCCCGACTCTGCAGAGCTTGTTCCGGGCAGCAGATTTTCATGCATCCCTACTGGCAGCGGTATTAATCAGGCTATTCAGGCAGCACTTTGCGGCTGTCAGGTTACACTTGTCGGCAAAGTCGGCAACGACCCCTTCGGCCAAATGGTAATAGACAACCTGAGGGATTTCGGAATCAATTGTGATTTTATTTTCGAGGCCGAGGCCAAAAACACCGGCGTTACTCTTTCATTTGTCAATAGCGCAGGCTCTAACCGCACAGTCGTTTCCGAAGGAGCGAACAGGGCCCTTATTCCTGCCGATATCAAAAGCGACAAATTTGAAGAACTGCTTTCTTCCGCCAATATCTGTCTGGTCAACGGAAAATTGCCGCCGGATTTCGTCTCCGCCGCAATAAGAGCGGCAAAACTTTCGAACAAAAAAGTTATTCTCGACCCTGCCCTGCCCAGCGGAGAGTTTCAGCGTCAAAGCGTTTCGCTGCCGCCCGATTATTACACCGCAGATATTTTAGTGCCCAATTTCGTCGAGGCCGCCGAGATAATCAACCCCCAAAACCATAATATTCACAACGCAAAACTCATTGGCGCAGACCTTATCGCCCGTGGCGTCGGTTGTGCCGTTATAAAGCTCGGCAGACGCGGAGCATTGGTTATCGATAAGGATGGCGCAGACCATATTCCGCCTTTTGAGGTGAACGTTATTGACCGCACCGGCTGTGGCGACGCTTTCGATGGCGCACTTGCCGCAAGTTGCGCCGTTGGTGACGATATTCGAAAGGCCGTCAAATTCGCTTCTGCCGCAGGCGCACTGGCCTGCTCAAAATTTGGTTCTCAGGAATCCCTCCCGAAAAAAGAAGAAATTATCGAACTCCTTCAGGATTTGCCGTAATCAATTAAAACAGCAATTTAATTGCTGCCGTTGCCGCGAAAATCTGCATTGCGATATTGAACCATTTCTGCGGCACTCTTTTCAGGATAAACAGTCCTGCAATCGCTCCGCCGACAATCAGCGGCAGCATAATAGCATCGGATGCGATTGCCCCGGCAGTTATTCTGCCTTCGGACATAAAAATCGGAACTTTAATCCAGTTAACAATCAAAAAAAACCACGCGCCTGTGCCGATAAATTCGAACTTCGGCAGGTTCATCGCCAGCAGATAAATAACCATAATCGGACCAGCCGCGTTGGCAAGTTGCGTCGTAAGCCCCGCCAAAAATCCCATCACCGCGGCAAATATCGCATGGTGCGGCAGTCTGGAATAATCCTGCCTCATTATGCCTCGCAGGTAATTCGCCGCCAGCATAACAAGAACAATTACGCCTATCACCGGCGCAAGCTGGGCATCGGTAATATGTCTGATTACAAAAGTTCCTGCCGCCATCCCCGCAAGTGCCGCAGGCAGAAGCCTGAGGATATATTTCCATTTCGCATGGCGATGATAAAATCCGACTGCCAATAAATCGCCAGTCGCCAGCATCACCAAAAGCAGGCCGGTTGAGTTACCTGCTGGAAAAAACGATGCCATCAGCGGCACAACGACTATTCCCATCCCAGGCATAGCGGTTTTATTCAATCCCACGCAAACCGCGCAAATGCAAAGCACGACCCATTGCGTCAAACTGTAATTATGCGGCAGTAAATTTACATAATTCGAAAGCATATAATACGATTTTATATACCGGCCTTGTTGCCCAGATATTCTGTCCTCGGCAATCCGCCGGTCAGCGGCTGTGCATATTCTACAAATGCTTTTGTTATGCCGTTGCCTTCTTTATTAATAAATTCAGCCGGCATCGACTTTGTTTTTTCGGCGACGTTTGCAAGTTCCGTCCTGAAAAGTTCAACGCCGTAATTTTTGCCGTTGCCTGTTCGTTTCATCGCGACCGAACCATTGGCGTTTGTCATCGAAAGTTTAACTGCTTCTATTCCGCATCGTCTTGCTTCAGAAGCGTCAACTGACGATTGCAAACCCGCGAAACTTCTCTGCAGATAACCGAACGTATCTGCGCGGACGCGCTTAATCTTCAGTTTGGCTTTTATACGCATCGCCAGATAATCCGCCAATGCGCCTGTGCCTGAAAGTTGGACATTACCGTGGTCGTCGTGCTCATCCGTCTTGGTAACTTTTTCCGCCCAGGTTTTACCGTCAGTATCGTTCATACCTTCACTGACAGCGATGACACATCTGCCGAGTTTTTTATAAACAGCCTCTACGTCAGAGAGAAACTTTTCCATTGAAATTGATTTTTCCGGCAGATAAATCAAATGCGGCCCGTCATCGTCTCTCTGTTTGCCCAGCGCAGCAGCGGCTGTAAGAAATCCCGCGTTTCTTCCCATTATGCAATCGACCTTTATGCCTGGCAGTGCCCTGTTATCTAAATCGTCTCCCATAACTGCGCAGGCGACAAATTTTGCCGCAGTACCGAAGCCCGGACAATGGTCGGTAACAAGCAGGTCGTTATCGATTGTTTTTGGAACGTGAAATGCCCTTAAATCGTAGCCTGTTTCCTGTGCCATTTTATTAATGATAAAGCAGGTATTGGCAGAATCGTTGCCGCCGATATAAAAGAAATAACGGATATCCCGCTTTTTGAAAACATCGAGGACTTTTTTGCAGTATTCAGCGTCCGGCTTATCTCTGCTTGATCCCAGCGCCGACGACGGGCTTGCGGCAACGGTTTCGAGAACATCATTTGAGATTTTCATCAGGTCTATGAAATTTTCCTTTACGATACCGCTTACCGCGTGAATCGCGCCATAGAGATTTTTAATCTCAGGATGTTTCTTTGCTTCTTCAATAACGCCGACCAGTGACGCGTTGATTACGCCTGTCGGCCCGCCGGACTGACTGACAATCGCGTTTGCTTTCGGGGCACTTGCCATTTCTAAAACCTTTCAAACTTAAATCTTAACTTCTTTATGGACAGGTCATTATACATACTTGGCCGTTATCATCAAGCGGAAACCTGCTTTACATAACCCCCGTTATCGTTTAGGATTATGAAAAATATCTGTATTGAATGGAAATGTAATTTATGAAAATCGGAATTATCAGTGACACTCACGACCATCACGTCAACGTATTAAAAGCCGTTGAGATTTTTAAAAATGAAAATGTCCAATACATCCTGCACGCAGGCGATATTGTTTCTCAATATACCGCAAAGGCTTTTGGCAACGTGAAAAACGCAAAATTCATAGCGGTATTCGGCAATAATGACGGCGAAAAAGTTATGCTCAAAAGCATAATAGAAGGCTTTGGCGGCGAAATACACCACGACCCTTATCACGGCAAAATAGCGGATAAAAAAATTTTCCTGACGCACAAACCCGGCCTTTTAGACCAAGCCCTCGCCAGTGGAAAATTCGACATTATCGTTTACGGCCATACGCACTTCAAAGACATCAGAACCATCGGCAAAACGCTGCTTATAAATCCCGGTGAAGCGACTGATTGGGTGTGCGGCAAAGGAAATCTTGTAATACTCGAAACTGACAGCCTGGAATTAAAAGAAATGGAGCTTTAATTTCGAATTAAAGGTTTTTCTTTTTTTCTTCCTGCGAGAGCATTTCATTAAGCGAACCGCTTCGAAAGCCTTCAAGGTCAACGGAAACAAACTTAAACCCCAGCGCCTTTAATTTTTCTATAATCCCTTTTCTATTTTCAACTATTTTTGCGATATCTTTTTCGTGAACTTCAATCCTGGCAGTTTCGTCGTGCAGACGGACGCGAAATTCGACAAAGCCCAGACTTCTCAAAAACTCTTCTGCCTGTTCGACCTGTTTGAGTTTCTTTTCTGTAATTTCCATCCCGTAACTGATTCGCGAAGCCAGGCACGGCGAAGCGGGAATATCCGCTGTGGGCAAATTTAACTTCCGGCTCAACTGGCGAATCTCATTTTTAGTCAATTGTGCTTCAGCAAGTGGACAGCGCACATTAAAAACTTTTACGGCTTTATTGCCGGGGCGATAATCGTCATAATCGTCCAGATTGCTGCCGCACAGAACCGTATCGCATCCTTTTTCTTTCGCTATTTTGTTGAGCAATTTGAATAAACTGCTTTTACAGTGAAAACACCTGTCGGCTTTATTGCCTGAAAATGCCGCATCAGTAATCTCGTTTGTCTGGACGGTTTCAACGGCAACCTGCATATCATTTGCCATTGCGATGGCATTATCTAATTGCCTTTTCGGCAGCAAAGGCCCTGTTGAAATGCATGCCAGCACATTTTTGCTGCCGAGATTGTCGGCGCAGACCTTTAAAAGAAAAGTGCTGTCAACCCCGCCGGAATATGCCACAAGCACTTTGCCGAGCTTTTTTAGATTTTCCCCCAGAAGTTTATATTTTTCATCGATTGTCATTTTTTATTGTTTGCTGCCTGTCTCTATTTTCCTGTTTATCAGCGTAGCGATTACCGCCGCCGAAAATCCATTATCTATATGCGCCGTATCCGACACTGGTCGGGACCGCGATTACCGGGCAATCGACCAATCCGCCGACCACGCTTGCCAGCGCACCTTCCATTCCCGCTATAACTATAATTACGTTCGCTTCTCTAAGTTTTTCTACCTGCCCCAGAAGCCTGTGCAAACCGGCCACGCCGACATCGCAAATTATTTCCGCAGGCTGGCCCATAATCTCAGCCGTAACTTTCGCTTCGCTTGCCACAGGCAAATCAGAAGTGCCTGCCGTTATTATTGGAATCGCACGTTTCAGCCGCGACATCTCTTTTTGTTCCAGGACTATCGCTCTGGCCAATTTTTCATATCTTGCCCTGGGAAATTTTCCTGTTTTCGCCAACGCATCAAAAATATTTTCTTCAGCCCTTGTCGCCAGGACGTTGTTGCCTTTTGCCGCAAGCGCTGAAAATATGGATATTATCTGTTCTGCCGTTTTGCCGGGGCAGTAAATCACTTCCGGAAAACCGCAGCGAATCTGTCGATGATGGTCCACGCGGGCAAATCCAATGTCTTCGTATGGCAAATGGCGAAGGTGTTCAGTTGCCTGTTCGATGGTAATTTCGCCGGCTTTGACTTTTTCCAACAGTTCTTTTATTTGCTGTGCGTTAATATTTCACCTTATTTTTATAATCCGAGAAACACGATAGCCAGTCCGCACAAAAGTATCGTTGCGCCGGCTATCGAATGAGAAAATCTTTGCATAGCGTTTAACTTCACAAGATTTATTCCGCTTCTTGCCGCAAGAACCAGCGCCAGCATCGTGAAAATGCACGTAAAACCGAAGCAGGCCGTTACTATCCACATACCGGTCAAATCGTGTTTGGCAGCCGGATACATCACGATAGGAATCAAAGGCTCGCACGGCCCGAAAACAAAAATCGTAAACAGCACCCATGGCGTTATATTGATTTTGGTTTCATCAAGGTGGATATGAGAATGTTCGGTATGATGAGTATGTATATGCGTATGCACTTCTTCGTCTAAATGAATATGACTATGCGTATGCGGTTTGTTTTTGTATGCCTGTCGCAGGCCCCAGACAAAATAAACAAGCCCGAACGCGATAAGCAGCCAGGCAGCGATATTGCCGCGGAAATATTCGATTATCTGTAATTTTCCCACTATTATTCCAAATGCTACGCCGATAAGCCCAAGTATTGCGCCGCTTAGTATATGACCGATGCCGCACAGAAAGGTTATTACGGCAGTTTTGAAGGCAGACCATTTTCTGGCCCAGGATATCGCTACAAAAGGTACATAATGGTCAGGTCCGAACAAAGTATGAAAAAAGCCTATCGACACCGCCGTCAAAATAAGAGCGTTAATTTCTGTTGACATATCTGATTTCCGCGCATAAAATTATAAAAAACGTAATACCGGCAATAGATTACAAAATTTGAGCCGGACAATCAAGCAGGAATTTGAAAAATTTTATACGATTTTGGGAGAAAAAAGATGACAATAGAGCCTTTTATCAAAGAACTCGTTGACAGCACTGAATATCAATCTTTATTTAAGCCTCCTAAAACGTTCGGCTTGCATTCCGGCAGGGTTTATTTGAAGCCCGGCGCCGAATGCGGACAGCATACAACCGGCCCGCAGGAAGAAATGCTTGTCTTTCTTTCAGGACAAGGCTTGGCGATTATCGGAGAAAAAAACTTCTCCGTCGGGATAGGGAAAATTACTTATATTCCACCGCAAACCATACATAATATAAAAAATATATCCGACAAACCTTTGATTTATATATTCTGTGTGGCCCCGGCAGTCGGTAAAGGAGATTAAAATGGCTAATGGTATAGAACGAATCGGCGTCTCGCTTGAAAATAACCTGCTTGCATCTTTCGACAAGGTCATTTCCTCCAAAGGCTACAAAAACCGTTCCGAAGCGATTCGCGATTTAATTCGCGAGCATTTATCAAAACTGAAAATCGAGCACAAAAAAACTCCCGCAATCGGCGCGATTTTCCTTGTTTACGACCACCATACCGCTCACATCTCAACCGTCTTTAAAAGACTACAGCATCACAAGCCCATAAAAACAATTTCATCCATTCATGTTTACATCGACAGCCATAATTGTCTCGAAATTCTTCTGCTCAGAGGTTTGGCCTGCGATATCAACGATCTTGGCGAAAAGATGATAAGTCTGCGAGGCGTTAAGCACGGCTATATTAATCTCGTTGCGGTCGAAAATGAAAAATAGGTGGTTAGCCCAGCCAACACTTGGCTTAGGTTAGTTAACTGTGAATCAGCAGCCAGGCTCTCAACACTTCCGCCACGCTCCAGGCCTGCGCGAATGTTCCTCGCGGCCTGTGAGGCGGATCCCCGTCGAATATTTCGCTTATACTGTTTATACAGCCGTCATTTTTAAAATGTTCAATTAAGGGTTCGAGCCAGTCGTCGCAGATTTTTTTACTCTGCTTACTGTGGTCATTGACTTTCAGATATGCCTCGATAAAAGCCCCTATCAGCCACGGCCACACTGTTCCCTGATGATATGCGCTGTCGCGTTCTTTCGGCCCGCCCTGGTATTTTCCTTTATATTTGCTGTCGCTTGCGGCAAGTGTCCTGAGGCCGTAAGGCGTCAGAAGATTATTTTCAACACAGCTTACTACCGCTTTCTGCATCGAGCTATCCAGCGGCGAATATGGAAGTGAAACAGCAAATATCTGGTTAGGTCTGATGCTCGCATCCTTAAAATCGGCTGTTACATAGTCGTAAAGATATTGACCTTTTTCATACCAGAAACATGAAGAAAAATTGTGCGAGATTCTATCGGCCATTTTACTGAATTTTTCCGCCATAACCACGTCTCTGTTCCGATAGAACTCGGCGCAGTTGCAAATGGCGTTATACCATAAGGCGTTTATTTCCACCGCTTTGCCGTGTCGGGGCGTAAAAGCGATATTATCAAACTTCGCGTCCATCCACGTAAGCTGCGTATCGATGCTGCCGCCTGTTATCAGGCCGTCGGTATCGGCTTTTATGCCGAATTTAGTGCCCTGCTGGTACGAATCTATTATCCAGCGAACCACAGGCATTAATTTTGAGCTGAAACCTCTCAGGTCGCCGCTTGTTTTATAATATTTAAATGCTGCGTTAATAAACCAAAGCGATGTATCGATGCTGTTGAAATGAGCCCCTGTTTCGTCATCGCCGAAATAGTTGGCAATCATTCCTTCGTCGGCGTGATAAGCAAAGTTAAGCAAAACCGCACAGGCGTCTTCATATCTGCCGCAGCACAGCAGCAAACCTTCCAGCGAGATGAAAGTATCTCTGCCCCAATCGCTGAACCAGGGAAAACCGGCAAGGATTGATTTTGTTTTCAGCTTCTCGATTTTCCGGTCGATGATAAACTGGTCTGCCGCGATAGCAAGCGACTGGACAACAGAATCTTTGCATTTCAGATTATTCAGCAATTGCCTCTGCCGCAGTTTAAGGTCGTCGATTATCACATCGACATCAAGTCCGGTCATTTTGTGCGATATACTCGAATCGCCGAAGCCCGCCCAGAGAACGATTCTCACGGGACCTTCAACGGTTATCCTGAAAAACCCCGGACAGAACAGGTCTTCGATGTAATCGTAGCCCCGCTCTTTTTCCTGGCGATAGGAAAAATTATACCACCATTGTTTATCCTCTATGAAGGCCATTTCATCTGTCGCGAAAAGAAGCGAAGCCTTTTCGAGATTTTTATTTTTTACCGCCAGAAAATCATCCTGCCATTCGATATAAAAATTATCGCCTGCCCGCCCGAGGCTGTGATAATTCCTCATCGCGGCAAAAGGCCTTACGGTAAATTCAAATTTCTGCTGCACATCGCTGAAATCATATACAATTGCGGTTATATCGGAATCCGGCAGCAGGTAAATGCTCTTTGTAAGTTTAAACTCGCCGGTTGAAAAATCGAAATGAGCCCCGACATCCTTTCTGAAATCGACCGGCAGTGGCACAGATTTTTCATCTGAAGGCGGTTCAAATTCGAACTTGTTGAGATTATACTGATGGTTCTCGGTGATTATTGTTTCAAGACAGTTTGAAAGCGTAACAATTCTTTTCGCCGGCGGCCTCAACGAACCATTGAGCAGTCCGTGATAGCGCCTCGTATTGCTGCAGCCCAGCGTCCCGCAGGCAAAACTCCCGCGATTGTTGGTCAGCAGCCATTCGGTATCTATCAGCTTTTCAAATCTATCTGCCCAGTCGGATTCGTCTTTTGGAATCTGCTGTTTTGGTTTTGAAATCTGTTGGGCAAGTTCCGCCATCCTGGCAATTCCTTTTCCGTTTTATTTCATAACTTTTTGACGGCCCTGCTGCAGTTTCGTGCACCTTTTATCAAGATTGCCCATCACGTTCATAAAGTTGATATATGAATCGTAAGGAGAATCGTAAGGGTTAAAATATTTATGCACATCGCCGTCTGAAAAATATTTCGTGCACATATAATAAAAATGGTCTGAGCTTTGAAGCTTTCGCCAGTCCGACAAAAGCGACTTGTCGCCGGTCTTTTTTACCTTATGCTCCATACGATAAAGCTCGTGCAGAGCGTTCGATTGCATCGCGTTGCCAAGCCATGCCGAAAGGTCTCTTTCCATATCGGCCCAGCTTATAAGCTCCGGCACATTTATCACATCCGTTGCAGGATAAGCCGCTATCGCCTCGGAAGGCGTTTTAAAATTGTTGTCCGGATGCTTCATAATTTCGTCAGGAAGCTGCTTCATAAAATTGAATATGCCCGTATCTTCCCACTGGTGCTCGCCGAAAGTTTCATAATCCATAAAAAGATTGACAACGTATCCGTTGCCGTTGACCCTGTTCACCCAATGGCTGAATTTCTCCGCCATCAGAGGCCATTCGTTCCAGTCTCTGTTCGAGAATCGAAATGCGATATCGTCGCTCAAAGCGTAGTTTTTCAGCAGCAGTTTTATTTTCCCTTCTTTTGGCGGCTTATAAAGAAAATTCGGGCTTCTTCCGCCCAGAATCCGGTCAGCACCTTCGGTTATAACGCCGTCAAATATCCCCATCTCTTCAATCGCCGCCGCAAGGTCGTTGCTGTAAATAAGCTCGGTATTGCGGAAAACCTTCGGTCTCTGTCCGAAGAGCTTTTCAACTGTATCCATATGCTTAAAAATCTGTTCTTTGAATTCCTCTCGCGAATATAAAAAGCTCAGGCTGTGATAATACGTTTCCGCCAGAAATTCCACGCATCCTGTTCTCGCAAGTGCGTCAAATGTGCTCATTACCTCAGGAGCATACTCGGCCAGTTGTTCCAGCAGCACGCCGGTAATGCTGTATGCCACTTTAAATCGTCCTTCGTGGCGCTTTATCAATTCGAGAATCAGCCTGTTTGTAGGAAGGTAGCATTTGTTGGCGACCTTTTGGCAGATTGCTTTGTTCTTGAATGTGTCGAAATATCTTTGGTCTTCATCGAAAACTGTGTAGTGTCGAAGCCTGAAAGGCTGATGGACTTGGAAATAAAAGCATACAGACGGCATAAATCAATCCTTTGAAAACATTTCTTCCTATATTAATAATTTCATACACAAACCGCCTGCTCGACGAGTTGCGAGTATATCTGTTTGCATTTTTCAGCGGCGTCTTCCCATCGGAGTTTGCGCACTTCAAAGTTGCCATGTTCCTTCAATGTCATCTGCAGAGGCGGATACTTCAGCACCGCGACAATTTTATTGGCTATCTCATTTACGTCCCAGAAGTCCGCCTTGAGAACATGCGTTAAAACTTCCGACACGCCGCTTTGTTTGCTTATCAGAACCGGAACATCGTTATTGAGCGCTTCCAGCGGTGCTATACCGAACGGTTCAGACACGCTTGGCATAACATAAAGGTCTGCTCTTTCATAGACTTTGCGGACATCTTCCCCTCTTAAAAAGCCCGTGAACAATACTTTGCTGCCGATGCCAAGCTCAGCGGCAAGCTCAATCGACCTTCTCATCATATCGCCGGAACCGGCCATAACAAATTTGACATTGTCCATTACCTCAAGAACTTTTTTGGCTGCGCCAAGAAAGTATTCCGGCCCTTTTTGCATCGTGATTCTGCCGAGAAACAGAACGATTTTTTCGTCTTTGCTGACTTCTATCTTGCCTAAATTTAATCCATTGCCGTTTCTTTCGATTCCGTTATACACTACTTCCACCTTATCGCCGCTTATACCGTATCTGGTAAGAATTATATTTCTCGTAAGATAGCTTACTGCGATTACCTTGTCTGCGGCGTGCATTCCGGCCCGTTCGATGTCGTAAATCATCTGGTTAACATTTTCGCCGCTCCGGTCAAATTCTGTCGAATGCACATGTACAACAAGAGGCTTTCCGGTAACTGCTGCCACGGCAATTCCTGCCGGGTATGTCATCCAGTCGTGTGCGTGAATAACGTCAAAATCTTCCTGCATCGCCAGTTTTACGGCAGATGAGGCATATCTGTGAACTTCGGAGTACATATCGCCGGCGTAATGTGCTTTGGTATCAATGGCGTAATGTGCTCTGGCATCGGTATCAATATCGTTTTCTCCCTCTGCCCCGCTTATGCCGATGCTTTTTTGTTTGGCCAGTATCATATCCTCAATTTCGTGCTGGTAAGTTTCGGCTGTGCTATAGGGTTTCAGGGCCGAGTCTATTGCCTTGAATTTTATGTTTTTCAGCTCACGATCGAATTCCTCGGCGGTTTTGTTGAAATTTATATCCGCAGGCGTTCGCATCTTTACGCAAGTCGACGGATCATCTACGCGTATTGCTCTGGGCAGAACGAATGTAACCTCAAGTCCCAGCTTGCTCATTGCTTTGGTTAAGCCGTAACATGCGGTGCCCAATCCGCCACTGATAAATGGCGGAAACTCCCATCCTAACATAAATATCTTCAAGACCTTATGGTCTCCCAATAAAAACACAAGTATAAGCTAATATACCTCTTTAGGAATATAATTATAATCGGCCTTTTAGCGTAACTGGTTTAATAAATTGTTCCTATAAAATCATATTTCAGTATCGCCAGCCCCGCTTTTTATGGTTATCGGACGTTTAACGAGTGAAAGTTATAAAAAAAGACAAAAATTATACAAAAAAGGCTGCCAGGGAAAATACTTGTTAAGTTTGACCGTAAAAAAACCGACCTCTATCTATTTTGAAGCAGAGGCCGGTTTCGTTGTTTTTGTCACGCAGAAATTTGCTCTTACAGGTCCTGTGGTTTTAATGTACTTCTTCTGTTGCCCTTTGTGCGTTCACAGGCATGATCGAGAATACAATAAACCTTGTCGCTCAGTGCGCCAAGCGCATCGGCCGATGTCATCATTTTTTTGCTCTTTACATAAGCCTTTACTTTGCTTGCCACAATCAGAGACTCTTTGCCGCCTTTTTTCTTTGCCATGCTACAAAACCTCCATGAAAATTAAAACAAATATTCCTTTTTTATCGCCCCTTTACGACAGGGCCGACTTCTGAGGCCTATTCTGAACACTTATAAGACCTTTTGCAACAAAAAAATTCGCTAAAACCACGAAATTTTGCACTTAATATGCCATTTGCAAGCCTTTTCAGATTATATGACACTCATTTCTTGTCGAAAATAGCTTAGGAGCCCCCTAAAAGGGCTTTTTTGACAATGTTGGGATGGGAGTCAAAATAATGAAAGACAATGACAAGAACAGCGATAACCAGAGAGTGGCTTTGGAGGATTATGTTACTGTCGCTATCGCCGAGGACATTGATCTTGCAAACGAATATCGGGACATCCTTGCCGGGCATGATATTCCCGCTGTTACCGCCACGCAGCGAAGTTATTCTTCGGCTGTTCTCGGCACAGCGGTAATGGTTCCCGAGTATTATCTCGAACAGGCACAGGAAATCATCGAATCCCAGCAGAACTTTGACCATTTTCTCGATGACGCTTTCAACGACCCCGACCAGTGGGATAGTGAAGAGCCTGGCATAGAAGATATTGATAACAAGGAAAGTTTTGACGATGACGACGAAAATATTTGATTTGAATGAAAATTAATGAGGTGATTAAAGTGGAAGAATATAAATCACATAAAGAAAATTGTTTCACAGACAGGCGCAGCGTCGCCTCCGAAAGACGTTCAAAAAACAGGAGAGACGATGCCCCTATCAGCAATAATTTGGCCACCAGACTCGCTGACAGAAGGTCCGACCTCGACAGACGGCGAGGCCCCGGCAGAAGACTCTCAGAAGACAGAAAAGCCGCCGAAGAAGGCCAGATGACCGATGAACAGTTTGAGTTTATCAAGGCCGTTGACGAGTACAAAAAACTCAACTCCCGGCCTTTTCCAAGCTGGACTGAAGTTCTTGAAATCATAAAGACTCTCGGCTATCGAAAGGTCGCAGAGCCTTGCTCTATCAAGGATTTGCAGGATAAAGAGGCTTCGGAATCAAAAGACTAAAAAGCTTACAAAAACACCGGCTGTGTACCAGCCGGTGTTTTTTTATTGCCTGCGTAAATTAATATTTCATCGTCATCCGAAAGTCGCCAATCCATAAATATTTAGTTCGTGGTTAGCCCCGCCATCTTAAATTTGCCGCAGCAAATTTGATGACGGGGTTCGTTTTGCCCTTATTCCGAACGTTTTTGCGATGGCTGATATAATTCCTTCGTCAAGCTGAGTTCGTCGAAATATGCCTTTAGCGGCTTTGATGCCATATAACGGTCATAAACAGTATTTGCATCAAAATAAATAGCTTTCCAATAAAACCAATCCTTGGTCACAAATATAAGACAGTATTCATCATTAGTAGGCTGTTTTTTTTCTCTTGAGGAAGCATTATACTCATCAACTATTTTGTCCAGTTCATCTCGACCCTCAAATATCAATTTTGGCGTAAGCGTTTTGCCGAAAAGTTTTTCAGTCATCTTTTTATCGCCCAATAACGCGACCGGATTGAAATCGAGAAGGCGGTCTCCTGGGTCGTGAATTTGCCGGAATATAACAATAGATACTATCTGCTCTTTTGGAGGAACAAATTGTGCACCATCAATAAGTCCACATTTTAATTCTTCTGTCTTCCATGTATCGCTGCAAATTGAAGAATTATCCATTGTAGCAGTGACTATGTATTTGCCTTTTTTTGTTACAATCAGCATTTTTTCCGATGCCCTAATGCCAGAGATAGAACTAAATAATAGTTTACACCACATACCTTTCATTGCCTTATCAATAATATTTACACATTCAGGCAGACAATCTTTGGGGACTTCCTGGTAGAGAGTCCACCACTTAACAATATTTGCATCTATCACGCGAAAACTTAAAATCCCTTTAATGTTATCGGAACCCGAACCACGAAATCTTGTCTGCGGATTGAATACAAAACAAAACTTAATATTTTCTATTCCTTCACTCTTTAATCGAGGCCATATACGAATCAAGCTATCACACATCTTCCAATTCTCTGTCTTCTCAGCCGGCCAGTATTCATAGACCTTGTAAGAAAGATATATCGAGAGAATCAAACCAATTGCTATCAATGCTTTTTTCTTCTTTTTTTTCATATATCACCAGTTCCTTAAACGGATATTCGTCATATCTCCCTCTCCTTTTAATCTGTAACAGTTTACGGGGTCCAAAGGTCCGAACCAATATTGCTGATTGATTACATAATATAATGCATCATAAAGATTTGCTCCATCATCTAATTGATACCATTCGATACGAGACCATCGTTGATATTCGGTCTCCCCTATGGGAGGGGGAGCAAATGCTGTCCTTGCTTTATCGTACCATCCCTGATAAAAGTTGTCTCTGCCGCTGCCTGCCATACCCAGTGCAAAACTCATGTCGGAATGAGGGATATCGAAAAGTCCCTCTTGACCCGGCTGACCCTGTATCAGCTGGTCGCTGCCGTTTATTTTTAATCTGCCGGAATAACAAAAATCAAAATAGGCAAATTCCAGATGTGAAAAGCCCATCAAAGCAACACTCTTAAATGGTTTTAAATATAACTTGACGCACCAGGGAGGCGCCATATTAGGGTCGGAATAATCTTGCCTCTGTATAGAAACGATTGGGTCATCAGTATCTTCGCCGCCTTCCGGGTCATACAGGTCAAAATTTGTTCTTCGATTGTCGGGTTCATCAATACCCTTTGTATTTATTAAAAAATGGCCATCTGTACATCCAATATACAAATATTTAATATCTTTGTTTTGAGCATATTTCTGGACATTGTCATAGGTTGCATTACTGCCTGACAGTGTTGCGTAAATGATTCCATTGTATTTGAACGCATTTTTAACTGCCCATACAATTTGATAATCACGTATTCTAAATTTCCATTTCGGAAGGACGATTAAAGCCTGAATATTTTCAGAAAAGTTGGGTAAATTCGGGTCTGTGACTTTTTTGGCGAGGGACTGCCCACTGGCGTTATCAAAACTAACATAATCAAACTCATATTGATTTGTAATCGCTGCAGGAATATATCCATTGATACTGTTTCCGGCAAAGGTTTGTGACCATACCAAAGTTCCGCCATTGGCGTATGCTTTAACAGTAATATCTCCTGCACCGGAATTATATGCAGCAAAGGGTAATGGCTGATTCCTCTCATATGTTTTAGGTAAAACGCAATAATTTAACTTTCTCGAAAAATCTACATCAGTGATATTTGAGCAAGTAAGATGCCCTTTATCGTCGACGCTTACAAGTTTAAATTGTTTTTTTCCATTGCCATATTTCGATATGTCAATTGTAATCGTCTCGCCATCTTTAAATCTAAAAGTCCCGCCAGTGATTTGTCCATCGACAAGCAAAAAGATTCTCTGGTTATTAGGTGTAAATCCACTAATACCTACATTAATCAATCCACTGTTCGGGTCGCCTGAAATTGTCGGAACAATATTCGGCTCTGCGCTTCCCGTCTTTCTCCATTCCTTCGCAAGAATAGCGAAATCCTTAAAATTAACAATTTTATCATTATTAAGGTCTGCTCTTGAATCAAAATATCTTGGGTCAACTTTCTTCTGCCATTGATTCGCGAAATCGGCAAAATCATAAAAGTCAAACGGGCCAAGCCAGTATTCCGATACTACCCGCAAATCAGGCATATCAACCTTTCCGCTGTTATCATAATCCCACTGCCACGCCTGCGGCGCATGATTCGTTATTTAATTTTCTTGACGTTTTTCTTGGGGAAGTCCTATCTTAAGATACTTTTGAAAAACATCATAGAATTCTTTACCATAGATTCTGTCCGGAAAATAAACCTTTTCTTCCTCATGTGACAAAAGTGCAGTAGTCCATTTAATTTTGCCAGATTTATCTTCAAAAGATAGTTTATAACCAGTGGTTATAGTATCTACACCTGAACCAGCCTCAAATGGTGTTTTTTCCAGTGCAGTAATTATTTCTCTAATCTGACTAACATCACTTAAAACAATTAATGTTTTCCAACAATTAGGATCATCAACAGATTTGAGGAATTCCTCTCGATTCTTTGGAAGTGGCATAACCCAAAAAATAGCAGTTGTAATCTTAACCGGTTTCATTTTTATAATCTCTGGCAAAAACGAAAAGTCGTCTTTTCTTCTTCCTATAGAAGTGCAAGAACTAAGGAAAAGTATCGTAGTTAAAAACAACAAATATAATTTTTTCGTTTCCATAATATTTCGCCGCCTGCCCTGTGAGATGTCGCAACTATCTCACCGGGGTTATTCCGAACGTTTTTGCAAAGGTTGAGATAAGTCAATCGATTATCTTAACGTTCTCCCATTCCTTTTCTCTCTCCGCTTTCAAAGCTCTGATTCTTTTTATTGTAAAGCATTTTTAAATCTTTATACAATTTCTTGGAATAATAATCTGGCCCATAAATTGTTCTTTCATCTATTCCGTATTTTAACGCATATATTTTGGAATCTGCAATAAAGATGGCATATCCATCTGCTGGAAATCCTGAATACATTTTTTTAATTGGCGAGCCTTGATTTATTCCCTTATAAAAGTCCCATGCTACGCTAATCTCGAAGTGATTACCAATCGGAATATAAGCTAGCAATGTTGATAAGACTCCATCAAAAAACTTTGGCACAATATTTTTACATCTTGTAGAACTTATAAAGTCATTTGTAATTTTTTTAACATAATTAGAGTCTCCAATTACCCAATTTGCAGGTACATTCCGACCGATAAGCATTTTGACTTCATTTGCATCGCCTATAACATCGAATTTCTCAATGGCGTTCATATCGATAATTTTAGAGTCTCTGCAACTTTTGCAGCCAAAAAAATAATAATTATTAAATAGGAATATTGCTCTGATGTTCATAGCGGGAGGTATTTCATCGATAGTTATCCACTTAGCAAAATTACTTGCTTCAGGAGCTTGCTGTTCCCACTTTCCTTCACGGATAATCGCAGGATTATATTGAATTAAATATTCCTTTTTAAAAATGTGCGCACTCCATAAAATTAAAAGAAAAAACAATATTGCTACAATAACACAAATTAAACCAAGAAATATTCCAATCTTCCTTAATATTTTTTCCCATTTCATAATATTTCGCCGTTATTCGGAACGTTTTTGCGATGGCGGATTGGCTTTCTGTATTGGCTGATTACTCAGATGGATTCATCATTCTGCCCATAAACAATATGCTTCCCGAACGATTGTCCTTAATAATAAAAATAAATGGATGGTCAGCACGAAAAACCATAGGGATCTCAATAGATTTCACAATCACGACTGCGGTTCCGGCCGCTGCTTCGGTGCCTTCTTCATTCACTTCGATAAAGGCTTTATGAAAAACATCTGAAACCCACAAATTCTTTCTGCCGTTAATGCCTGAAAAATCAGCCTTTCCAGCCTTAAAGGCATTGGACATTCCCAAATCTATAAGAGTTTTTTTCAAAGAAAACGTCCCCCACGTCATTTTGAATTTAGGCAAATATATCTCAATTTCTGTTGTTCTCATTTTTGAGAGTGAATCATTAAGTCTTTCAGTCGAAAGTGTGTTTTCGATTTCCGCTAGTCCTTCTATTTTGTTCGGTAAAAACACCAGCATACTTAGTTCATTGTTTTTGTACGGCAGTTCAAGAACCTGCATTTTTTCGTCTGCGTAGCACTTAAACTTTTCTTTTACCTGCATCATATCAGCTTTGACTTTATCTTTAGCTGATAAATAGAAATCAGTAGATTGAGTATCTTTCTTTTTGAATTTGGTTTTCCAGTCGCCTTTAAAATAAATGGCATTAGTTAGAACCAGAATCGTATCTCTATCAATATCGCCTTGGGGGATAAGGTCTTTAATTTTATCTTTAGTATTTTCCTCAACCCAGGAATTGATTATTTGTCTGGATCGCTCTGTTTCATTGATAAAATCAAGCTGTCTTAAACCCGCTCCATAATAATTTTGAGTTGAATCCAAAAACTCTTTTAGGAAAGGCTCTCCCTTTTGTCCCCAGAGGGCATTGGCCAGAAGAAGCTGATAGCCGCCCGACTTATTTTCCTGAATTAAATGTTTCTGCAAATCTCCGAATGCGGAATACAATTTTTGATTAGGCAAGGTAAAATTCAAAACATTAGCCATTTGACTTTGTGTTTCGCCTCTTGCTCCACCATAAGTCATTGCTAAGGCAGTTGAAATGCTATAAGGTGAGAAAAATAGATTGCTTGTTTTTGAATCCTTCGCCAATTTTGCATACAGATCAAAAGCAAAAGTGGTGTTTCCTGTTACTGTTGCATTTACATCGTTGCGGTTATTTGTATCTGCAGCTAAAGCTTTGCCGGCAGTTAAAATTAATAAAAATAATATTATATATAATTGTTTAGTTTTCATAATATTTCACCATCATTCTGAACGTTTTTGCTCAGGATGATTCACCTCAGGAATAGGAAATCCACACTTTTTAAGATATTCACCTAATTCGTAGGATTTCCACTCATCACCATAAACTTCTGGCCTATCCACATTAGAAATACGGACATCCACATGATTCACTATATACTTTCCCTTATTCGTAACTATCAACATTCTTTCTTGCCATATCATATGCATCACTGGCTCACAAAATAGCCAACTCGATTTTGTACCTTTCATTGCTTTGTCAATTATTTTTATGCACTCGTCAAGGTTTTCTTTGGGGACTCCAAAAGTAATATGCCACGACTTGACATCATTTTCGTCTCTTGTACGAAGGCCATAGGTTTCGATTATTTCTTTCTTAAAAAATGAAATAAATGAGTCTTCGTCACTTTTTGCTATTTCAGAATAAGGCGCATCGCAAAATCTGATGCTTTCTATTTTTTCATTCTTCGCTCGTGGCCACAATCTGACCAGACTTCGGTATTCTCTCCAATTTTGCGAAGGCAGTCTATAATGTCCCCAATAAATCAGAAAAAGTACAAAAACTACTATTGTAAATACCATTATAACTATTTTTTTATTATTCATATTTTTCACCATCTGCTTAAGGTTATATCGTCGAGCCATCCTTGACCATACACTCTATAATTATTTACAGGAGCACGAGGATCATCAAATTCGGTTTGTTTACTGATAACATACTGTAATGCCCAATAGAGATCATAACCATCACCTAAATGCTCCCATTCAAACCTAGTCCATTTTTGATAGTCTGTTTCAGATAATAACCACGGTGATGATACAAATTCAAGATACCAGCCCTGATAAAATCGACTTCTGCTGGTGTTGCCCATACCCAAAGCAAGACTCATATCCGAATAAGGTATATCAAAAAGACCGATTTGTCCAGGTTGACCTTCGACTAACTGATTATTAGCATTTATTTTTAAATGACCTGAAAAGCAGGTGTCAAATTGAGCAAATTCAAGATAATTGAACCCCATCGTAACAAAACTTTTTGCCATTGTTTCCCAATAGTTTCCTAAACTCTGGCACCAGGAAGGAGCTCCACCGGGAGCAAAATCCGACTGTTTCATAGAAACAACATATCCATCGTATAGTTGTACACCTGTTCTTAGTATCGAAGTTCCATCTGCTTTTCTAAGACGATAATCACCATCCCCATCAATGTATATATATTTGATATTTTTATTTGCAGCATACCATGCAACGTTATCATAAGTTGCAAATCTTCCACCTAATTTTTTATATGTGATTCCATTTGCTGCTAAAGCTTCCTGAACTTGAGCTATTTGTCTGAAATCCCACAGTCTAAAGCGGAATTCAGGAAGAATGATTAGAGCCTGTACGTCTCCAAGAGGCGGCTCCACAGGGTCTATTACCATCATAATGGAAATTCCACCACTCTTATCAAAACTGACATAATCAAATTCATATTGGTTCGTAATTGTGGCAGGAATAGAACCAAAGACATTGTTTCCGCTATAAGTTTGCGACCATACCAGATTGCCGTCATTTGCATATGCCTTAACAGAAACATCTCCCGTTCCATTGTTTAAAGCCGCAAAATACAACGGCTTATTCGGCTCATACGTTTCGGGCAGGATGCAATAATTTAAAGGGCACGAAAACGAAACATTCTTTATTTTCGAGCAAGTAATATGTCCAGAATTATTAACTCCTATAAGTTTAAGCTGTCGTTCTTGACTACCAGATGTTGATATATTTAATGCAACTGTATTACCATTTTGTAATGAGAATGCAAATATTTCTCCCACATATTTTCCATCAGCCAACAAAAAAACCTGTTGAGTGTCCGATGCGAATCCACTTACTCCGACATTAACATATCCGCTGTTGGGGTCGCCTGATATTGTCGGAAGGATATTCGGCTCCGCATCTCCCTTCTTTCTCCATTCATTCGCTAAAATAGCAAAATCCTTAAAATTAACAATTTTATCATTATTAAGGTCTGCTCTTGAATCAAAATATCTCTCGTCAACTTTCTTCTGCCACTGATTCGCAAAATCGGCAAAATCATAAAAGTTAAATGCACTCAGCCAGTATTCCGATACTACCCGCAAATCAGGCATATCCACCTTTCCGCTGTTATCATAATCCCACGACCATGTTTGATACGCCTCATTATAATCAAAAAGCCAGTAATTGGCAAAGAAACACAAATCTTTATAATCTACCTTAAAGTTTCCATCAAAATCCGCCTGCAAAGTTGTCGAACCGGCATTTGAATAATTCCAGTTCGGATAATGATAACCTATATCTATCTTATTACTGTCCGGCATGCCATTCACATTCGTTGTCATTCCAATTAAAGGCGTTTCCTCAATATATTCCATTCCTGCATCTATAAACGGACAGCCTGCGATAAGATGCCATCCCGGTGCGTCAAAAGGATTCACAGTAGTTACCACCGGATTATATTCTTCAAATTCCCAGTTCTTATTATTGGCATTACCGTAATATCCCGTACTCGCCACCACTGCATTCATATAGCCGGAAACAAGGTTAAGACCATACATATATGACCCGGACACAATATTATTTACCAGCATTACCTGTCCCGCACCGCTTTCATTGGAAGCACCATGCACCATAATACCAACATCCTGATATGAATCGCAGGTATTATTCTCAATTGTAATGACAGTATTGGCGTCGCCAATCTCATTTGCATCGCTCATCTTGACATATATGCCGTCATAATAATTGTAAAAGCAGAGATTATTTTTTATATCTGTCAGCTTAGGGCCAAACTCCACAATTCCGTAAGCATTGCCGAACAGATGATTATTTTCGATCGGATGGTCCAGAATAATATTATTTATAACTATACCCTCCATCGCTCCCTCGACAAAACTATAAGTTATAGTTGTGGCAGGCGAGGCGGTTGTGTCAATATAAGCCGGATAAAAGTATTGCCATTGGTAATATTCCAGATACTCAAAATAATATCCATAGTCCGGATACATAAAATCGCAGGTATAAATAATCGGTTTATCCGGCGTACCTCTGGAAATCAGCGTGCCGCCATTATTAATAGTCAGACCGGCTTGATAAGCGAAATAAATAACAGTTCCTGGTTCGATAACTAAGAGTGCCGTTACATTAATTAGGGAATTGATATGATAAATATTATTTGCCGTCCAAATCTGATTGGTTGTAATGTCGGAGTTTATCTCAATAATATTAGGTTCGCCGGAGTCCATAAGTGTTAAATTGCCCGCGTTCATTGTTTTTAAATCTGTGAAAAGATTTTTGTCTAAGACTTGTTATTCAGGCCTGCTAAGTATTTGAGGGCTGTTGGAATCCGCAGGACAGTAAATTAAATGTTTCTGCCGTTTTTCCTGCTGTTGTGAAACATTTGCATAAGTGATGCTGGCAATAGATAGAATTACACAGATAATTGAAAATTGTACTTTCTTCATTTTCTTTCTCCTTTTCCTCAATGGCCGAAACCATCTCGATGAGGACTAAATAATTTTTATGCTGTGATTTTCAGTCCAATTGATATTGAACTTCTTACCTGATTTGGAATCAAGAGAATTTTTTATGATTTTTTCGCTCCAGTGACAGAAAAAGGCCTCTAACTGTCACTCTGAGAAAGATTTTTTCGATATCGACACCTTCGGTAGCTGCTTTTCAGTGTCAGTCAGCGTTATCGGCCGCCTGTCGCGTCGAAGCTTTAGCGAAGACGGATGTCTGTCAGTGTGTTTTTGACGACAATCAAAAATCATCAAAAAACGGGGTAAAATCTGTGCAAATCCGTGTAATCCGCGGTTAAAAAATTCAAAAAAAATCAAAACTTGTCCGCCTCAGGCGGATTTAGACTAAAACTTGTGCCCGCAAAGACTTACGAAAAAACTCCCCTCGAAAACAAAGGACTTATCGGAGCGCAGCGTAGATCCCCACGCTTAGTTTTGTCCACCGACAAAACTGTGGGGACGTCCTCAAATCTTTTACTGCAAAGGACTTACGCCAAAAATAAACGAAAAAATTTTCAAATTTCCCGATTTTTCGCTCTTGCAGAGAGCTAAGTCCTTATTTTTCATTTAGTTTTTTTTCTTTATGAGCGTACCAGCCTGCTTTTTTTGTCCATCAGCAGAACCGACTTTTCATATATGGCGGGACTTAATTTCTCCTTCAGGATTTTTTTTGCGTCAAGGATATGCGTTCTCTGGCTTAAATGCGTAATGATGACATATTCATTTTCAAATTCTGCGAGCATTTTCGCAAAATCATCGACATGCATATGGTCGCCGGCAAGTGCTCTGTCTGTATGCTCATCGGAAACAAACGTGCACTCTGCAATCAGAATTTTGCTTTTGGCGACATAATCCAATTTCGCGAAGTTGGAATATCGTGTATCGCCGAGGTACGTTACTATCGGCAGTTCGACCGGATAGTCTATCGCTATATCTTTGCTTTTGAGTTTAACTATTTCGATGCCGGACAAGCCAAGATATTCTTCTTTCAGTTTTTTCTTTTTCTCGATAACGGTAAACCCCAATGACCCCTTGCAGTGTTTGGTCGCGAATGTTCTGATAAAAAGATTAGGTTTGATTTGGTGTTCATCGTCTGCCCGCATTCCGACAAGTTCAGCCGGTATTTTATTTCCGTCGAGTCTGCCCCAGCCGTCTATTATTTCCCGCATCGGCGGTATCATATTTTCCGGCGCAAACACTCGTCCCGGCTTTTGTCCGCAGAATATCCTGTGTGAAAGGTAGTAAGCGATGCCGGCAGAGTGGTCCATATGGCCGTGCGTCAGCAAAACATTGTTGATGCTTATAAGCTGGTCGGGTGCCTTGCCGATATCGAAGCATACATCCAGTTGCGGTATCCCCACGACCGTTTCTTCGCCCGCGACCGAATAGCCGATTATATCAAGGTCATCTATTTTTAATTTTGCCAGGTTATGACTTGCCATAAGTCCTTAATTATAAAACCATTGCCAATCTTACTAAATTTTCGTATTATCGCAAATGCCTTTATTCAAAAATATGGTTTTTTTATGTCGCCAATATAGCTGGCCGTAAAGCACTTATCGGCACTTGGAAGACCTTAAAAGTCATAAAACTGGAACAACTAACGGTGTTGTTGTGACATTTGGCTTTTTTGATGGTATAGCCTTTGGTCAAGGGCGATTTTTTATGTCTTCTATTAGATGATTAATTAGCGGCATTTTGGCGGTTTAACCATTCCTTACAGTCCGTAAGACTATTAAAATCAGTACCGGTTTTACAAAAATGTCAAAAAATTACTATAAAATACTTTTGAACAATATTTTTTGCTTGACGTAATATAGGTATAAACGTTATTCTTAACAACCCACACGTACCTCCTCCTCTTTAGGAGGCGCACACGGCATGGCGGTTTCTCTCCTCGGCCGCCTGCCATTTTTTTTGCGCTTTTTTTGGCAAACATTTTGGGGAATCTCTCGTATAATTAAAGGGGAAGTTATTCCCTCTATTTGGCTTTCTGGGCAGACAGCCACATCCTCCTGTGCTGTTTGCCCATCTTTTTTAGAGGGCCTTAAAACCATAAAATCGCATATTTTGCCTGTCTTTTTTCACACACAATAAATATCTAAAAACACTGTCATTTTTATAAAGGTGCGATAAAATACCTAAAATACGAACAATCTATACCGATTCTTTATAAGGAGATAAAGCATGACGGCGAGTATTGTTGCACTGGCGATTTTTCTTATCGCAATGGTAGTCATCGGATTCTGGGGGATGAAAAAAACCACAACACTGAATGATTTCTTCCTAGGCGGCCGTACTGTCGGGCCATGGATTTCAGCCTTCGCCTACGGAACAACTTATTTCAGTGCCGTTATCTTCATCGGCTTTGGCGGAAAAATCGGATGGGCATACGGCCTCAAAGGCATGGCGATAGCCTTCGGCAACGCTTTCATCGGTGCCGGACTTGCATGGCTCGTCCTCGCCGCAAAGACAAGAAGAATGACGCACAATCTCGACGCTATGACTATGCCCGAGTTTCTGCAGGAGCGTTTTGGAAGTAAATATATAAAGATGTTCGCCGCTCTGATTATTTTCGTTTTTCTCATTCCATATTCAGCATCAGTATTCAAAGGCCTGGGTTATCTGTTCGAGGCAAATTTCCATATTCCGTACAATTACGCGCTTCTGATTATGGTTGCTATTACTGGTTTGTATCTGATACTTGGCGGATATTTCGCCGTTACCCTGACGGATTTTGTGCAGGGCATCATTATGATTTTCGGTGCGATTGTTATGGTCGTCATACTCAGCAACAGAGCCGGCGAAATCGCGGCAGTAAACAGAATAGACGGCGGAGTTATTCAGGCCGCAGCGGAACGCTATAATCAATGGCATGCAGCTCTCCCGCCGGAAAAACAGCCCAGTATGTTGATGTTGGGTGCGCTTGTTTTTATGACATCTTTCGGCGTATGGGGTATGCCGCAAATGGTGCAGAAATTTTACGCCATTAAAAACGTCGCCGTCATCAACAAGGCCGCTCTGATTACAACAATCTTTTCGGTGATAATCTCTTTCGCGGCGTATTATACCGGTGCGCTGACACATATTTTTTATGATAAGCTGCCTATGCTGGCAAGCGGAGCCGGACCCGACTTCGACAGAGTAATTCCTGAACTTTTAACGAAATATCTGCCCGGCGGACTTATGGCTATTATACTTCTGCTGATTCTCTCTGCCTCGATGAGCACGCTCTCGTCGCTGGTGCTTGTTTCAGCCTCGGCTGTCGCTATCGACCTTTACAAGGGACATATCAATCCGAATGTTTCAAAGGAAAAATCTCTGCTTATGATGAGATTCCTCAGTGCCGTTTTTGTTGCGGTATCATATTTTGTCGCAAAATATCAGCTTACTATTATTGTCGAGCTTATGGCCCTTTCCTGGGGTGCGGTGGCAGGTGCTTTTATGGCCCCGTTCTTCTATGGCCTTTATTGGAAACGCGCCACTCACAGCGGTGTTGTAGCGGGAATGCTGACGGCCTTGGTTATAAATACTGTTCTGTATTATTATCTCGGCTCGAAAAATGCCCCGATTGCCGCAAGCATCGCGATGATTGTGCCCTTCGGCGTGATACCGCTGGTTAGCTTTTTCACAAAGCCGCCGTCAGAAAAAATTATCGACAAGGCCTTCGCGTAAGAGATTTATACTTTTCTTAGATTTGCGACGACTTTGGCAAAGAGGGCATTCATAATTTGCTGCTGCCAGGCGTCAACGACGCTGTGCTGCAAAGTGCCGTCTTCATCCCTAAAACGCAGTGAAACAGTAACACTTTTCTCTCCTGCCGGTATGGGTTTACCCCTGTAAATGCCGACGAATTTTATTTCTTCAAGTTCCTGAGGTGCTTTAGATTGAATTATCTCTTCTATTTGCCGCCATTGAATCGGCTCGGCGACTATCAGCGAAAGATCCCTGATTATCGCCGGGAATTTCGGCAAAGGTTTCATCCTCATTTGTGTAACTTCCAGTTCCGCAAGCACATCGAAATTAATCTCAGCCGCGCAAACCATCGATGCCTTGATGCCCAGCTCGGATATTATCTGGTCTTTTATCACGCCTGCAGAGCCGATTTTTTGTCCGTTTAAAATTATATCGGCGCCGGTTTTCGCCCAGAATACATCGGCAGGATTAAAAGAAACCTTCGCTCCTCCGTCAATCGCCTTAATCGCCCCTTCAATCGCTCCTCGCAAAATTCGAAAATCGCCGTCGCACAACTCCGCAAGACTGCTATTTTCCGTATGTTTGCCGTCTTCTGTTTTCTTGAATACGTTTGCTATTTCGTAAATTTTTATATTCTTACTGCCGGCGTTGTAATTTCGTTTGAGAACCTCAAGCAGCGAACCGATTAAAGTGCTCCTGAGCAGATTCGCCGTCCTGCTGCTTGCGTCCTGCACAACAAGATGGCCGTCTGCTGTTTTGCCGGTTATTAACTTCGCGACAGAATCCTCGTTAAAGCCCGGCGTTATCGTTTCATAAAATCCGCAACTATTCAAAAAATCGCTTACCGCGGCGATTCTTCCTTGTCTTTTGTCAACCGCAACGACTTCAATATTTATTTTCTGGCGTATCCCGACTTTGTCATAGCCGTAAATTCTCGCAACTTCTTCAATCAAATCGACTTCTCTGGTAATATCCGGCCGCCAAGTCGGGATTACGCAAAGAATTTTATCCGTTTCATTTTTTTGCGGACTGAAACACAGGCCGCGAAGTATCTCGAAAATCGACTGCTGCGGAACATCTATGCCGAGCAGTTTTTTTACTCTGCTCAGCCTCATAGAAACCATTCGATGATTCGCCGTCTTGCCCGGATAAGCGTCAATAACGCCTTCGACGATTTTCCCGCCCGCGACCTGGGCGATAAGCTGTGCCGCCCTCTGCGACTCCCAGTCAATTTGCTCGATATCAACACCTCTGCCTAATCTGTATGCCGCTTCGCTGGGCAGAACAAGTTTTTGTGAAGTTTTTCTGACACTCACGGGACTAAAAGATGCGTTTTCAAGCAGGATACAGGTCGTCGAATTACTTACTTCGGTTTCAATTCCGCCCATAACTCCGCCAATTGCCACCGGTCCGGCGGTATCTGCGATAACCAGCATATCAGGCTCAAGTTTGCAATCTGTCCCGTCTATGCTGACTAATTTTTCGCCCTGCTTTGCGAGGCGAACGATAATTTTCGCGCCTTTGATTTTATTATAATCAAAAGCGTGCGGCGGCTGACCGGTTTCCATCATCGCGTAATTCGTCGCGTCAACGACGTTATTTACGCTGCGAAGTCCGACCGCTTCGAGCCGTTTAACCATCCACGCAGGACTTGTCCCGATTTTTACTCCCTCAATTATTCTTGCGGTATATCTGCCGCAAAGTGAAGGCTCCGCTATTTCTACGCTAATAAGACTGGCTATGTCTTTTTTGACCGGCTCATATTTGACTTTCGGAACTGTTACTTCTCTGCCGGTCGCCGCGGCGATTTCGCGGGCTATACCGATATGGCTCAGGCAATCGGGCCGGTTACTTGTAATTTCAAAGTCGATTACAGTATCATCGCCGACCTGCTCGATGCTTTCGGTATTAAACCCTATATTGCTCAACAGAGCGCTAAGTTCCTGCGCCGTTTCGGTTATCGGTACATATTCCTTTAGCCAGTTCAGAGATATTTTCATCCCGTTAGACCTCACTTCAATTCATTTTTTTATTATCTATCAATCCGTATAAAATACGATTTTTTCGCGATTCAACTATGTAACTTCAAAGAGGTCTAACGGGATTCATTTCCGCTTCCTGTGTAAACAAAAACTTCAGAGCCCACTTTATACACCCCAATCTTGTCTATGTCAACGTTTTACAACCTGTGATTTTAACGGCAGCGCAACAGAGCCCTCTTTAGAAAAAATGCTCTATTGGTTGAAAAATATCATAAAGGGCAAAAGGCAGGGATTGAAACACTTGCTTTGGAAGGTGTAAAATACCTTAAAACAGATGGAGTAAAATACAAAATCATCTGATTTATTTTCTGTTTTTTTACCAGGCGAAATGGGCGAAGGCTTTATTAGCTTCAGCCATTTTATGTATATTATCGCGGGTAGTCATAGCGCCGCCTTGTTTGCTGTAGGCATCGATGAGTTCGCTGGCAAGTCTAAAGCTCATAGCCTTTCCTTTTTTCCCGCGAGAAGCGGCCAGAATCCATCTGAAAGCCAGTGACTGCTGTCTTTTGGGATTAACGGGCATTGGCACCTGATAACTTGCACCGCCGACGCGTTTTGAGCGGACTTCAAGGTGAGGTTTTACATTGTTTATAGCAGTCTCGAATGCTTCGAGAGGACCGACATCTTTTATTTTTTCTGCGACTATATCCATCGCATCATAAAAAATCTGCTGAGCAACGCTTTTTTTGCCCTGCCACATCATAGAGTTAATGAATTTCTGAACCAGTTTGCTGCCGAACCTTGCGTCGGGCTTTAACTGTTTCACAGAAGCTGTAAACTTTTTTGCCATTTTTCTGCCTTTTTAACTTTTACTTTTTATCTTTTACGATTTCTTAGCGCCGTATTTACTCCGGCTTCGTTTCCGATTTGCCACGCCTGCCGAATCAAGGGTACCGCGGATAATATGATATCTGACGCCCGGAAGGTCCCTGACTCTGCCGCCCCTGATTAGAACTGTGCTGTGTTCCTGCAGGTTATGGTCGATGCCGGGAATATAGGCTGTTACTTCTTTGCCGTTGGTCAATCTGACACGGGCGATTTTTCGAAGAGCGGAGTTCGGCTTCTTGGGCGTTTGGGTTCTGACTATCAGGCAGACTCCGCGTTTTTGCGGCGTACCCGAAATATCAGATACGCGCTTTTTGCCTTTTTTGCCTCTTCCATTCTTTACTAACTGGTTTATCGTTGGCATATTTTTCCTTAATTTTTAATACTTAATTTTCTTTATTCAAGACCCAAAGCAGCCCTTGTTGCAGCTTCCTTCTCGGCCTCGATATCATGACTTTCTTTAAGTTCTGCAAGTTCTTTAGGCAGCGGAGCCTTGGCAAGATGTTTGACTCTCATTTCAAGGTGCGGCCTGAATGCCGTCCCTGCGGGAATCAAATGTCCTAATATTACGTTTTCCTTCAAACCGCGTAATTCGTCTACTTTACCACCAAGAGCCGCTTCAGTCAAGACTTTGGTTGTCTCCTGGAAGCTGGCAGCCGATATAAAGCTTTCCGACTGCAATGACGCTTTGGTTATACCCATAAGCAGTGTTTTTGCAGTTGCCGGCCGTGGTTTCTTGCCCTTAGCGGTTGCGCCGCCGAGTTTTTCGACCTTTTCGTTGGCCTGTTCAATTTCTGCTTTTGTATAAACTTGATTGACTTTAAGGTCCGTTTCGCCCGGCTCGGAAATCTTGAGACTTTGAGCAAGTTCTTCGTTAGACCTTCGGAACGCCTGTTTTGATATAATATCGCCTGGCAGGAAATTGCTGTCGCCGATATATTCAATCTCAACTTTCTGCATCATCTGCGAAAGGATAACTTCGATATGTTTATCGTTGATACCTACGTTCTGTGAACGGTAAACATTCTGAACTTCTGCAAGCAGGTATCTTTGCAGGGCCTCTTCGCCCTTGATTCTTAAAATATCGTGCGGAACAAGAGGACCATCTGTCAGCGCTTCGCCGGCCTCAACAATGTCTCCGGTATGAACGTTCAAATGTCTGTCGCGAGGAACGTGATGTTCTTTTTCCATTTTTTCGCTGCGGATAATGATTGTCATTTTTCCGCGGCGTTTATCGCTTTTAAGCTCGACTCGTCCGCTGATTTCAGCCATCGCTGCCGGCTCTTTTGGTTTTCTGGCTTCGAAAATTTCAGTTACACGCGGCAGACCGCCGGTAATATCCTGCGTGCCGGCCTGGCCGCGAGGCTGTCTGGCAAGAAGCTGACCTGCCTGAACCTTTTGGCCTTCTATAACTTCAATTCTTGCCTTGGCAGGCAAATAATGAACGTCGAGTATCTTGCCGCCGCTTTCCTCTTCTATAATAACCTGCGGATGTTTATCGCCCTTATGTTCGATAACTACAGGTTTGCCTTTCAGGCCCTTGCGTTCTTCTTCGACCTGCATTGTTTCGCCTTCGACAACATCGACAAAGCGAATCAAGCCGCCGATTTCGGCTAAGATAGGAACTCTGTGCGGGTCCCAACTGAACAATCTGCCTCTTGCCTTGACATGTTCGCCGTCTTTTACAAGAACTATCGCGCCATAAGGCACTTTGAATTTATCATATTCCCTGCCCTTATCGTCAATCAGCGCCATTTCACCGTTGCGTTTAAGAGCTATCAATTGTTCGCTGCCGTCTTCCTGTTTTACAGGCACAACATTAATGTCGCGGTACTGTATAATGCCGTCTCTGGGCGATTTCTGGTCGTTTTCGAGAATAGCACGCGATGCGATACCGCCTGTATGGAATGTTCTCATCGTAAGCTGAGTACCGGGCTCGCCGATTGATTGTGCGCCAATGATTCCGACTGCCATGCCTTCTTCGACTGGTCTTCCGGTGCTCAGGTCCCAGCCGTAGCACTTTCCGCAGATGCCCAACTCGCTGTCGCATGTCAAAGAGCTTCTTACACGGATAGACTCAAGACCGAGTGCTTCAATCTTTTCAGCCGCCTGATGCGAGATAACTTCGTTTTCACGAACAATCATTTCGTCGGTTATCGGGTTGCGGATATTGTCGCGTGCGGTTCTGCCGATAATCAACTCTCGCAGAGGCACTTCAACCTGCTCGCCTTTATACAATGTTGTCTTCGTTATACCCTGCAGCGTGCCGCAGTCTATCTCATTAACAATCACATTCTGCGCCACATCTGCCAGTTTCCTTGTCAGGTAGCCTGAATCTGCCGTTTTCAATGCCGTATCGGCAAGACCTTTTCTTGCACCGTGCGTCGAGCTGAAATATTCCAGAACGTTAAGGCCTTCGCGGAAGTTAGACTTAATTGGCGTCTCGATAATTTCGCCGCTGGGCTTAGCCATCAAAGCTCGCATACCTGCAAGCTGCTGAATCTGGTCAACGCTGCCTCTTGCGCCTGAATCGCTCATCAGGTAAATCGGGTTAAGATATAGTTTGCCATTTCGGGTATCGTTTTTCATACCCTGAAGCATCGCATTGGTTACCGCGACACGGGCATGAGTCCAGGCATCGATTACCTGGTTGTATCTTTCGCCTTCGGTTAGAACGCCTTCATTAAAGCTCTTATGAATGCGGTCGATAATCTTCTGTGTACGGTCAATAATATCCTGCTTTTCAGGCGGCACTCTCAAATCTATCAGGCCGATGCTTAATCCCGCCAGCGTCGCATATTTAAAGCCGAGTTCCTTCAAATCATCCAGAAGCTTAAGGCTTTTCCTGCCGTCGGCCATTGCAAAGCAATCGTTGATAACATTTTTGAGCATTTTCTGCGCCATCAGAACATTATAGAACGGCAGTTCTTTTGGCAGCACCTCATTGAAAATGCATCTGCCCGGCGTGGTCACAACTACACCTGTGCTCTCGCTTGTCCCGTCTTCGCCGACAACCTTCCTGCCTTTTGCGATGCCTACCTTTACTTTTGCATGAATACCTACTTTGCCTATTTCATAAGACGTTATCGCTTCGGAAGGAGTAGCGAAAAGCATTCCTTCGCCTTTTTGGTCCGCTCTTGCGACTGTTATATAATAATTACCCAGAACAATATCCTGCGATGGTCCGACCATTGGCGCACCATTTGCCGGCGAGAAAATATTATTGGTTGACATTATCAGCGTATGTGCTTCGACTTGGGCTTCCACGCTTAGCGGAAGATGTACCGCCATTTGGTCGCCGTCGAAGTCGGCATTAAAGCCCTTGCATACCAGCGGATGAAGCATTATAGCGTTACCTTCAACCAATACTGGTTCGAACGCCTGGATACCCATCCTGTGCAGAGTCGGTGCACGGTTAAGCATTACCGGATGCTGATGAATTACCTTTTCCAGTATGTCCCATACCTGCTCATCGCGTCTTTCGAGCATTCGTTTTGCGCTCTTTATCGTATCAGCGAAGCCGCGGTCTTTCAGTTCACGAATTATAAACGGCTGGAAAAGCTCAAGAGCGATTTTTTTCGGCAGACCGCACTGATGTAATTTCAGGTGAGGTCCGACAACGATAACAGAACGTGCCGAGTAATCGACTCTTTTGCCCAGCAGGTTTTCACGGAATCTGCCTTGCTTGCCTTTTATCATATCCGTCAGACTTTTAAGCGGTCTGTTATTGCTTCCCAGAACCGGCCTTCTGCATCTGCCGTTATCAAATAACGAATCAACCGCCTGCT
Source organism: Sedimentisphaerales bacterium (assembly GCA_050014075.1). Lineage (GTDB taxonomy): Bacteria > Planctomycetota > Phycisphaerae > Sedimentisphaerales > UBA12454 > UBA12454. The sequence goes on from JBEKEA010000001.1 coordinate 66,191, forward strand.
GCAGCATTCTTTTTTCGTTACGAATGATGACTTCAGGCGCATTAAGATCCATTAGTTTTTTAAGTCTGTTATTTCTATTGATGATTCTTCGATAAAGGTCGTTTAGGTCGCTGGTCGCGAAGTTTCCGCTTTCCAGCATAACCAGCGGCCGCAAATCAGGCGGGATAACCGGTACGACATCCATCACCAGCCATTCAGGTTTGTTCGGACTGCTCCTTACGGCGTTTACAGTTTTCAGCCGCTTGGAAAGGTCTTTTATTTTCTGTTTGCTGCTGGTTTTGCTTATGCCGGCTTTAAGGTCGCCACTCAATTGTTCAAGATTCAAAACAAGAAGAAGTTCTCTTACGGCTTCGGCGCCCATTGTCGCTTTGAATGAGTTTCCGTATTTAACCAAAGCTTCGCGGTGCTCTTCTTCGTTTAAAAGCTGTCTGAATTTCAGCGGGCTTTGCCCAGGGTCAGTTACAATATAATCCTGAAAATAAATTACTTTCTCAAGGTCAACCGTCTTCATCGCAAGAAGCGAACCGAGCCTTGACGGCATTGCTTTGAAAAACCATATATGAACAACCGGCGCAGCGAGGTTGATATGTCCCATTCGTTTTCTTCTAACTCTGCTGTGCGTAACTTTTACGCCGCATCGGTCGCAAATAATGCCTTTGAACTTTGTGCCTTTGTACTTTCCGCACGAGCATTCCCAGTCCCGTTCAGGACCAAAAATTCTCTCGCAGAAAAGTCCGTCTTTCTCCGGCCGGTAAGTTCGATAGTTGATCGTCTCCGGCTTGCGAACTTCGCCAAACGACCAGCTCCGGATATCATTCGGGCTGGCAAGACTTATCTTTACCGAACCGTAATCGTTTATTTTGTCGTAAATACTTTCAGCCATTTAAGCTTACTCCTGACTTTCGGTTATTACCGTTTATTTTGAAACAAACATTACAGGCGTTTATTGCCTAATTGTTTTTTCTCAAGTTGAATATTCAATCCCAGGCCGCGAATTTCGCTGCACAGAACGTCGAACGATATCGGCGTGCCGGCTTCGAGCGTATTTTTGCCTTTAACCATCGATTCATAAATTTTAGTTCTGCCTTCGATGTCGTCGCTCTTGACTGTCAGCAATTCCTGCAGCGTATATGCCGCTCCGTATGCTTCCAGCGCCCAGACTTCCATTTCGCCGAATCTCTGGCCGCCGGTTCTGGCCTTGCCGCCGAGTGGCTGCTGCGTAATAAGACTGTACGGTCCTGTCGAGCGGGCATGAATCTTGTCGTCAACAAGATGATGAAGTTTCATCATATATATATACCCAATCGTTACTGTCTGCTCGAATGGCTCACCCGTTCTGCCATCGTAAAGTTTTGTTTTCATATCGTCGCCGATTTGAGCGAAAATCTCATCTGCCGGAGGTGCTTTTTTGCCGTCTTCCAGTTCCTTGGCTCGCTTTACTACATGTTCGTTTGTTTCCTTAAGAAGCTGTCTGATTTCATCTTCGGTAACTCCTGCAAAAACCGGCGTTACAGCATCGAAGCCCAGCACTTTAGCCGCCCAGCCCAGGTGCGTCTCAAGAATCTGTCCGACGTTCATTCTGCTTGGCACACCCAGCGGATTAAGACATATATCAATTGGCGTGCCGTCTTCCATATAAGGCATATCTTCTTCGGGCATAATTCTTGCGATAACACCCTTGTTTCCGTGTCGGCCTGCCATTTTATCGCCGATACTCAGCGTTCGTTTGGTGGCAACATAAATCTTCACCATCTCAAGCACTCCGCTGGGCAATTCATCGCCGTGCTTCATCCGTTCCAGTTTCGCTTTTGTCTCTTCGGCAAGTTCTTTAATTCTCGGCATATATTTATCGAGAATCTGCTGCGCCCCAGGCCGAATGTTGGCAGGTTTTACCCACGCAATATCGAAATTCTGAATCTGCTCATGAATAACTTCGTTATCTTCGCTGACGCCGACTTTCTGCCGTGTTGTCGGGTCAACTAATGCTACACCGTCAAGCTTTTCGGTCATCTCTGCAACCATTTGCTTGAAGAATGTGCTTTGACGGAGCTTCATTTCGGTTTCGTATTCCTTCATTTTCTGCTTCTGAATCTTTTTCAGATCTTCGCTGCCGGCGCCTTTGCGGGTAAAGCGGCTGGTCTTGATAACAATCCCGTTATATCCGCTGGGCATTTCAAGCGAATCGTTCTTTACATCTTCGCCTGCCCGGCCGAAAATCGCATGAAGCAGTTTTTCTTCAGGCGTAAGTTCGGTTTTGCTCTTTGGCGAAACTTTTCCTACAAGAATATCGCCGGCGTCCACTCGTGTACCTTCGCGCACTATGCCGGTTTCATCGAGGTTCCTCAGCATTTTTTCCCCGACATTTGGTATATCGCGGGTGAACTCTTCGCGTCCGAGTTTTGTCTCGCGAACTTCAACGCTGAACTCGTCGATATGTATGCTTGTAAAAGCGTCTTCTCGTACAAGTCTTTCGTTTATAAGAATAGCATCCTCAAAGTTGAAGCCGTCGAACGGAATAAAAGCCGCAAGCACATTCTTGCCAAGGGCCAGCACGCCGTCTTTTGTTCCGCCGCCGTCGGCGATAATTTCATTTTTCTTTACTTTTTGTCCCAGAGATACTATTGGCTCCTGGTTGAGACAGGTCCTTTCGTTAAGTCCGACGAACTTTTCGAGCTCGTAAATATCCGTATCGTTGATAACAATCTTTTTCGCGTCGACGACTGTTACTGCTCCGCTGCTTTGAGCCCGAACCACCATGCTCGAGTTCTGAGCGACATAGGCTTCCATACCGGTCATCACTATAGATTGTTCAGTCTTCAGCAGCGGAACTGCCTGACGCATCATGTTTGAACCCATCAATGCTCTGTTGGCGTCATCGTGTTCCAAAAACGGTATTAATGCAGCAGACACACCGACAATCTGTTTGCTCGATATATCTACATAATCCACTTCTTTGCTTTCGACCTGAGCAAGTTCGCCAAACTTTCTGGCAAGAACAATCCCTTCCTGCAGTTTGTCGCCGCCTTTTTTAATGACGCTTGGCGGTGAAAACGTTAGTTCCATTTCCTCATCCGCTCTCAGGTAAACTACCTCTCCGGTAATTTTGCCTTTGTCCGCCTTTCGATATGGCGTCAAAAGGAATCCGTATTCGTCAACCTTCGAAAAAATCGCAAGAGATGCAATCAGTCCGATGTTGGTGCCTTCAGGCGTTTCAATCGGACATATTCTGCCGTAATGGCTTATATGAACGTCGCGAACTTCAAAGCCTGCGCGTTTGCGGTTTAATCCGCCCGGTCCCAGTGCCGATAGTCTTCGCTCATGTGTAAGCTGGCTTAACGAATTGGTCTGGTCGACAACCTGGCTCAATTCGCCTCTGCCGAAAAAGTATTCGATACTGCTCGATACACTTTTGGAGTTAACAAGGTCGGCGATTCGCTCGATTTCCTTCGGGTCCTTCATACTCATACGCTCCTGCACAGTTCTGCGCAGTTTCAAAAGACCCTTGCGTATTTCATCCGCCGCCAGCTCATCTATCGTTCTAAGCCTTCTATTGCCCAAATGGTCGATATCATCGATAACACCCTGACTGTTTCGCAATCCGACAATATATCGCATCGTATTGAGAAAATCTTCCGGCCTGAGTATCATTTCATTTTCTGCAACATTCTGTTTGAATTTGCGGTTAAGTCTGAATCTGCCTACTCTGCCGAGCCTATAGCGGTCTCCGTCATAGAATTTCTCATTAAATAGAGTCCTTGCTTTTTCTACATTCGGCGGATTTCCCGGCCGCAATCTCGCGTAAAGTTTCAGCAGTGCCTCGTCGTGGCTTTCACAATCGTCTTCCGCCAGGGTATTTAGCACCAGCGGGTCTGCCACTTTTACTATTACTTCAAGTTTCTTTATCGCGCTTCTTTCTATTTGTCCTATCCTGTCGCCGATTTGCGTCCCGGCTTCGACAATAATTTCGCCCGACTCGGTATCGACTACCGGCCCGACCGCCCACATCGTTGGGTCAAGTTTATCTACAGATAATGTCTTTGTCTCATAGAACAGCCGGATAATAGCTTCCGCCTTGCCGTATTCTTCACTCATCGCCTTAAGAAACAGGGTCGCAGGAATCTTGCTCGACTGGTCGATACGAACAATCAGTACATCTTTTTTCGTAACAGAAATTTCAATCCAGCTTCCGCGTTCAGGAATAATCCTGCCGCCGTGCAGAACTCTGTCGCCTTCCTTGCTTTCGATAAGAAAATCTACGCCAGGCGAACGGTGAAGCTGATTGACGATTACTCTTTCGGCTCCGTTGATAATAAACTCTCCGCCGCCAATCATTATCGGTATCTCGGCAAGATAAACGACCTGCTCAGCGACGTCTGCGGCGTCTTTACGCTTCATTCGGCAGCGTATTTTCATAGGATAACCGTATGTAAGACGCAGTTCTCTGCATTCATTTGGCGAATAGCGAGGCTTGTCAAGCTCATAGCCCAGGCATTCCAAGCTCACCGTTTTGTCATAGCTCTCTATCGGAAAAATTTCCTGGAACAGAGCTTCCAAACCGATTTTCTTCCTTTTTTGGAACGAAACACCTTCCTGCAGAAATCTTTCATAACTTGCCCGCTGAACCTCGATAAGATCCGGAATAGCCATTGCATCTGAAATCTTACCGAAATCGCGAATTGTCTTTGTGCCCATTAGACACTCCATAAAAAATGTGTCAAAATTAGTTATCAGTTATCAGAAACTCAGTTATCAGAAAAAATTTGACTGATAACCGATAACTGATAACTGATAACTACATTATTTATTTAATTTCGACAGTAGCGCCGGCTGATTCAAGCTGCTTCTTTGCTGCCTCGGCTTCATCTTTGCCAAGACCTTCTTTAACAGCCTTTGGTGCTGCTTCGACAAGGTCTTTTGCCTCTTTAAGGCCCAGACCTGTAAGTGCACGTACTTCCTTGATGACCTGAATCTTTTTCTCGCCGGCTGCTTTGAGGATTACGTCGAAGCTGGTCTTTTCTGCTGCAACTTCTGCTGCTGCTGCCGGACCTGCCATCATAACGGCTCCGCCTGCTGCCGGTTCGATTCCGTGTACTTCTTTAAGATAATCGCCCAACTCTTTTGCCTGCATCAGTGTCAGCTTGACAATCTGGTCGCCTAACTGTGATATTTCAGGACTCCACTGCTTTGTTGTTGTTTCGTCTGCCATTTTATTTACTCCTGTTTCTATCGCTTCGCGTCTGCCTCAGCTACACCGCTGTGTTTAACCCTTTTCAGGGACACCCGCAAAAAGCAAAAATTACCTTTTTTCGTTTACATCTTTTTAATCAGCGTAATCTGCGATTAAAAAAATGCTTTCCCGTTTAATTAATTCCTATTTACATTTCAAAGTTCAGTATTTTAAGTTCGACGTTCAACGTTCAATGTTCGATGTTGGACGTTAAATAAATTTTCTCTAAGCTGCTGTTTTCTCAGTTGTCTCTTCCTTGTCCGCAAGCGTCTTTATGCAGCCTGCGATAATCCCTGCCGGTGCGCCAATCGCTGATGCCAGTCTTCTCGCCGGAGAATTGGCAAGCATAATAATCTCGCCTTGAAGTTCGGCTCTGCTTTTCATCTTCGAAAGGCTCATTGCGCTCTCGGCGTTCAATACCGCGCCTTCGACGTATGCGCTTCTGATTTTTACCGTGATTTTTTTCGGGATAGCGGCTACTTCTCTTGCGACATCGACGATATTATCGCCGCCGTATGCGACCGTGCATGAACCGGTTAGAAACAGGTCCATTGCATTCGTTTTATCGAGCGATTTCATCGCCTGACGCATCATCGCGTTTCTTACCATCGTAAGTTTGATGCCTTTGTCGCGAAATTTGCCGCGAAGATTATTATTGGTAATGCCGTCGACACCGGTAATATCAAGTACCAGAAAATCGCTGACGTTTTTAAACTTGTTCTCAAGTTCACTTATTAAAAGCTGTTTTACGTTTTTACTCATATTTGCACCTGTTAAATATCAGTTTAAAATTCAGAAACATCCACCATAACGCCCGGGCTCATTGTCGCTTTTATCGACACCTTTTTAATATAAGTGCCTTTGGAGCTCGCGGGTTTTATTTTCTTTATTACTTCCATAAATGCCCGGATATTGTCGATTAATTTACTATCATCGAAGCTGAATTTACCGACAACTGTATGAACATTTCCGCCGGTATCTGCTTTGAATTCCGACTTGCCTGCCGCAAATTCCCTCACAGCGGTAATAACATCCAGCGTAACCGTACCATTTTTCGGAGATGGCATTTTACCTTGAGGACCCAGGACCTTGCCGAGTCTGCCTGCTTTGCCCATTACTTTAGGCGAAGCTACCGCTACATCGAAATCCATCCAGCCGCCGGTAATCTTCTTTACCAGTTCATCGCAGCCGGCTTCGATAGCTCCTGCCTGTTTTGCTGCTTCGATATCGGAGTCTTCGCAGAATGCTATTACTTTCTTGCTCTTGCCGATTCCGTGAGGCAGTGAAATTGCGCCGCGAATAATCTGGTCGGCTTGCTTAATGTCGATTCCCAGCCAAACTACACAATCGATGCTCTGGTCGAACTTCATTGGGGAAAAAGCTTTAACTTTCTTTACCGCATCGACCAGTTTAAACGGCGTTTCTGGCAAATCCTTTGCCGATGCTTTATACTTCTTACTTCTTACGATTTTCATTTTTTGTTCTCCGCAAAATTTACCCGCCTTTGGCGGGCTTTTTTTAAAATTTCGCTCCCACTGCAAAGCCGTGGTAAGCTCTTTTTATTTTTCTACTTCGATTCCCATACTCCTTGCCGTGCCTTCAATTATTCTGCACGCATGGTCTGTATCGAAAGCGTTAAGGTCTTTCATTTTCCTTTCGGCTATTTTCTTTACCTGTTCCTTGGTTACTTTGCCGACTTTTTCTTTATTTGGCGTTCCGCTGCCCTTTGCGACCTGTGCTTCCTGTCTGAGCAGGACCGCGGCAGGCGGACTTTTCACTATAAATTCGAATGTCCTGTCGGAAAATACTGTTATTTCCACAGGAACTGTCATTCCATTCAGCTCTTTTGTTCTTTCGTTGAACTGCTGAACGAACTGACCGATATTTACGCCGTGCTGGCCCAATGCAGGTCCTATTGGCGGGGCTGGTGTTGCCTGGCCGCCTGGTGCCTGTAATTTTATTTTACCTGTAATTTCTTTTGCCATTTATAAACCTTTGTTAAACTTTTTCTATTTGCCAATATTCTATATCCAGCGGCGTGCTTCTTCCGAATATTGTAACTATTACTCTTACAACGCCGCGTTCTGTATCGATTGAATCTACTGCGCCTTCGAAGTTTTCAAAGGCTCCTTCGCGAATCTTGACGATATCGCCCTTGGCGAAATCAACCTTGATATTTGCCGCCGTTTGTTCGCCGACTTTTTCTACTTCGCTCAATATCTTAGCGACATCTGTATCGCTCATCGAAACAGGCAATCCTTCCGTTCCGACAAAATCGCCTACTCCGATTGTTTCTTTTATGAGAAACCACGCCTTTTCGCTTATCTTGCCGTCGGCATCCGGTTCTATTTCCATAAAAACATAACCGGGGTAGAGTTTGCGCTTCTGCACTTTTTGTTTACCGCTGCGAATCCGCTTGACCTGCTCTACCGGCACAATGACTCTGCCGATAACACTTTCAAGGGCTTCCAGCGTAACCTTACGCACAAGCGTTTCTCTTACCTGCTCCTCCCTGTTGGAGGCTACTCTTAGTACATACCACCGCATATTTTATTTTTCATCCTGAATCGTTTGTCATCCTCCGCCTGAGGGGGTAACAAACTTAAATCCCAATTACGTTCGTGAAGAACAGATCGAAAACGAAGTCAGCCGCTCCGAGCATAAACGCCATAAAAAACATAACGATGATTACTATAAACGTTGATGTCATTATTTCTTTTCTCGAGCTGAAGCTTACCTTTTTCAGTTCGCCTTCTGCCGCTATCAAAAAGTCTGCCACTGTCGGCCGGTTTACAAGCCAGTAGAGAAACGCTGCAATTAATGCAAAGAGTCCCAGCGGTACTGTTGCGCTTATCCACAGGCCTGTTGCCTGGGTAACATCCAGCGTTCCCTGGAGTTTGTCATAAAGTCTCCAGCAGCCGATAGCTGCCAAAACTGCTATTGCCACCGCGCTGTAAAGTCGGGTATCTTTACCCTGACCCCATTTATATTGTTCTATAAGCATTTATGACCTCAAAAATTTTAACAAACGGTTCTACCGTCGCTTATCTATTTCTTTAACTCTTACTTCGCTATTTCCTTTAGCCTCCTGTTTCCATTTTTTTCCGCCCCGCCGGCTTAAAAAAAGCAGGCCAGGGAGGAATTGAACCCCCAACCTTTGGTTTTGGAAACCAACGCTCTGCCAATTGAGCTACTGGCCTAATTTTATAACTCACAAGCGTCTCTCTTCGCTTCTAATTTGGTCGCCCGGCGAACTATTTACGTCTTAACTTGTGAACCGTCCGCTTGCGCTCATGCTTGCAGAACTTCTTAAGTTCAAGCTTAGGAGTTCCCTGCGATACGTTAATCTGCGTTCGGTAATTCCGCTGACCGCATTCTTTGCATTCAAGCCAGACATCTTCGCGTTTTTTCGCCTTGGCCATATTTATCCTGTCTAAACATTTATTAAACGGCAATCCCGGTTTATCGGGACTGCCGTTCTAATTTCAAAATTACTTATTTAATAACCTTTACTACAACGCCTGCGCCAACTGTTCTGCCGCCTTCACGAATCGCGAAACGCAATCCATCTTCCATAGCAATAGGAGAAATAATCTCAACTTCCATCGCAATGTTATCGCCAGGCATACACATCTCAGCCGGTTTTCCTTCACGACTCTTTATGGCTTTTACCGAGCCGGTAACATCCGTGGTTCTAAAATAGAACTGAGGTTTATAGCCCGGGAAGAATGGTGAATGACGTCCGCCTTCATCTTTTGTCAAAACGTAAACTTCCGCCTCGAAATGAGTGTGAGGAGTAATAGAATTCGGAGCGGCAATAACCTGACCGCGCTCAAGCTCGTCCTTTTCAACGCCTCTCAAAAGGATACCGACATTATCGCCCGCCTGACCCTGGTCGAGAGTTTTGTTAAACATTTCAACGCCGGTTACAACCGATTTCCTTGTTTCCTTGTTCAAGCCGATGATAGCGATTTCATCGCCAACCTTCACAATGCCGCGCTCGATACGACCTGTACCGACCGTGCCGCGACCCTTAATGCTGAATACGTCTTCAATCGGCATAAGGAAAGGTTTATCAATTTCTCTTACAGGAATTGGAATATATTCGTCCATAGCCTTGATCAGTTCAATTATCGGTGCACAGGCCGGGTCGTCAAGTTTGGTGGCCTTCATTGCTGTAATTGCTGTGCCGCGAATAATCGGCGTCTTGTCGCCGGGGAAGTCGTACTTGGTGAGCAGGTCGCGGATTTCCATTTCCACAAGTTCTATAAGCTCAGGGTCGTCAACAAGGTCAACCTTATTAAGGAAGACCACGATTCTCGGCACATTTACCTGACGAGCGAGCAGGATGTGCTCTCTTGTCTGCGGCATCGGGCCGTCATAAGCACTGACGACGAGAATAGCGCCGTCCATCTGAGCGGCACCGGTAATCATATTCTTTACATAGTCGGCATGGCCTGGACAGTCAACGTGAGCATAATGACGAGTCTCGCTTTCGTACTCAACGTGAGCAGTCGAAATCGTAAGAATCTTCGTCGGGTCACGTCTGCCCTGCGACTCAGATGCCTTGGCAATGTCGTCATAGGATTTAAATTTGCTAAACCCCTTGAGTTCCATTACCTTTGTCATTGCTGCGGTAAGAGTGGTTTTGCCGTGGTCAACGTGTCCGATTGTGCCGACGTTAACGTGCGGTTTTTTCCTTTCAAATACTACCTTAGCCATTTTGTGTTAACCTCCAACTATGTTTTATGTTTTTATCTATTTGTCAAATACTTATATAGTTTATGTAAACAAACCGTTATCGGCTTTTAACCATTTTAAGCCTGCTACTTGCAAGCTATAGCAAACTCAGCTGCTGATGGGATTTGAACCCGTGACCTCGTCCTTACCAAGGACGCGCTCTACCAACTGAGCTACAGCAGCAGACACGCGCTCAACACTGCCGAGGAAATAATTTTCTCTCTAATAATATTTAGAGAAAAATCATTTCGCCGTTTCATTCTAATGTATAACAACGCTCTTTTCAGTATTGAAACGCTCGAATTTAACGTCCCTTGATAAAAAATGCAAAGGGATTCCCTGCAATACTCTCGCCAAAAACGAATACGCAAGTATACGCATGCCCTTGGGAATTGCAATTAAGAAACTAAGAAAAATATTTTTTTTAAAAATTTTTTATGGCTATTTTATCATATAATAAAGGTATGTTTTATATATTTACCTTTTTTGTCATATTAACAAAGGTTTTTTATACTATATATATGGTATGGCACTTCAATTTAAGGTTTAATATATCCATTATGGAAGATTTAAGATTTAAATAATTGTGAAAATTCCAGTATTAATTTATTCTACTTGCCATTTTCATAATTTCATCAATTTCACCATTTTTTAAATAAATCATCGCCTGAGAAATCAATTCCTTCTGTTTTAACTTTGAGACTTCTTTGGCTTTTAGCATTCTAACCAATCTTTCACATACTGTGGGTGAGCCCGTCCATTTAGTATAAATACATTTATGATATAATAATGTATTGCTTAATCCCTCCATTTTCCATTCTGGAACGGAGGCGCTTTGTATAACATTCAAATCTTTAGCCATTTCAGAAAAATTAGTTTTCTTTACGGTATCGGTCAGTTTAAAAAACATTAAAAAATTTTGTTCTCTTATATCGCCACTATTTATATCTATATAAACTTTCGTACAGTAAACTTCATCAAAATTCAAATCCAATATAATCAGGGCAAGAACGACAATTAAAATTATGATTCCAATTAGATATTTTTTCATTTGCTTTTCTCTACCTGCCTTTTCAAATTGTCATAGACAATATGATCTTTAAGATCCAGATACATTAAGACTTGCAGCGTAGCAGCATTCATTAACTCACCTTTGGAATCATCATCTTCTGTTCCATAAAAGTGAGAAAGTTCATGAAAGTTCAGCACATCTAAATCTTCTTCGCGTAATTCATACCATTTTCGCCCCGAAGTGGTACTATTATACAGCAATTGAGGGGCGTATAAATACCATCTACCGGGTACCGCCTGGGCCAATGTATCCGGTTTTTTTAAAGCCACCTGGTATAATTCAAGGTTCTCGGCTGTAGAATTAATTCCCTGTTTAATTTTATTTAAAACGAACCTCAGGTTATTCAGTTCCCTGACCAGGGGTGCATATTTAGGGTGTTTTAACAAGTTTAATTCAACTGTAATCTGACCTAATAATTGATTAGTTCTTTTTCCAATTCTCTTAAAAGACCTCTCAATCTTTTGCTTTTGTGAATCAGTAAAATCTCCCTGCTTCCAAATCATTTCATACGCAGCCGAGCCGGAAGCTGCTATCGCCAATATAAAAATTATTGCTGTCAGCTTAACTGGTTTCATTAGCGTTTCTCAAGATTTCATTCGTTTTTTCACGATTGATTTAACTATCATAACCGAAAGAAAACAAATGGACAATAGAAACGAATCCGCCGGGTAAACGGCAGGATTGCCACGGCCTGCAAAGCAGCCTCGCAATGACAACTAACCCTGCCATTGTGATGGCAGGGCTAACCAGGAACCCCCCACCGAAACGGAGAACAGGTGAACAGTAGAGAGGGGAAAAACCATAATTTTTTACAAAAAGCGCATGGAAAAACTTGCGCGCTTGGAAAAAATAAAAAAATTTATATTCATATATAATAAGCACTTACGAATTGTGGACAAAATTTTATAGCTCAAATTTCGACAAAAACGCGCAAGTTCCGCCTAATGGTAGAGAGGCGTTATAGCCTAATAGCAGATAAGCGTTATAGCTACCAAGACACTAAGGCACAAAGACGTAAAGAGGTAAAGAGGTAATGAAATAAAGAAGTAAGGATTAACGTCCAACATTGAACGTCGAACATCCAACTTCCAATGACGATTGGCTTTGGATGTAAATGGGTGGATGTGTGAATAAGAATGAATAAAAAACGACTTAATTATGTAATAAGGAAAGTTGGAGGGAGAGATGTTAAACTCGATGCGGATATTCTCTATAATCGGAAAATCATTAACTCAACGCTGATAGTCTCAAAAGACGGAGGAGTATTTGCGCGAAATCGAAAGACAAGAAAAACGGCCGCGCTGGCGAGAATAATCCTGAAAGCTAAAAAAGGACAGATAGTAGACCATATAAACAGAAACCCGCTGGATAACCGCAGAAGCAATCTGCGAATCGTAACGCACCGGCAAAATATGCTTAACCGAATCCTGAAAAATTCGACGGGATTTATCGGAGTGCACAAAATATCGCATAGAAAAAAACATAAGAAAAATAAAACGGTTTACTGTGCAGTATATATATCTGAAACAGGGCGGCATTACTTCAACAGCAGCTTTACGCGTAACGGGCTGATACTGGCGGCAATGGCGAGAGATAAATTCATTATAGAAAACGGAGATGAAGAATACGCACCGCTGAATTTTCCAATATTCAGGAAAGAGCCGTTCAAAACCTTTCTGCTGAAGAGCGATTTAAGAGCGATGAGAAAGAATTAGAAATGCAGTTATCGGTTATCAGTTATCAGTACGAACGACGACGCGGCAGGCAGGGCTTGATAATCTTCCTATTTTACCATATAATATGAAGTTTTATGTAACCCTGAACCCCCGGTAAAACCGGGGGCTAAATAATATTTTATTTTTGGGAATTGAAAAAAATATATGTGGCTTTATCTTGGAGTTTTCTCGGCCCTGTTTTTGGGGCTTTACGATATCAGTAAAAAACATTCACTGCAAAAGAACGCGGTTTTGCCGGTGCTGTTTTTCTCTACCGTTTTCGCGGCGGCGATGGTGGTACCGGCGATAATCCTTTCCGGTTTTTATCCTGAATATATGGCAAAGGCAGGGATATATGTTCCAGCTATTTCATTAACGGGACATCTGCATATTTTCGCCAAGTCGGCGATTGTCTCGGCGTCGTGGGTGCTGAGCTACCTGGCACTAAAAAATCTTCCAATCTCGATTGCCACGCCGATATGGGCATCGGGGCCGCTATGGGTCCTGCTGGGAGCAATAGCATTTTTTCATGAGCAGCCTACGACGCTGCAATACCTGGGGCTGGGGACGATGATTGTATCGTATTACGCGTTTTCCGTGATAGGCAGTAAAGAAGGCATAAGGTTTCATGCCGATAAATGGGTTATGTTTATGCTGCTGGGGACACTAATCGGCACATGCAGCGCACTTTATGATAAATACCTGATTCAAAAGCTCGGATATTCGCCGCTGGCAGTGCAGGCGTGGTTTTCGATTTATCTTGTGGTGATACTCGGCGCGGTGCTCTCGGCGTTCTGGATTCCACAGCGAAAAAACCATACGCCTTTCGAGTGGCGATGGAGCATTCCTCTTATCGGCGTCTTTTTGATTATCGCGGATTTCGCTTATTTCAGGGCATTGACCTATCAAGGCTCACTTATCGCGATACTCTCTACGCTTCGATGCAGCTGTATAGTAGTATCTTTTATGGGCGGAGTGATACTGTTTAAAGAGATGAGGATGATGCATAAGGCCTTTGCGCTGTGCGGAATATTGGCCGGGGTGGTTTTGATTTTAAGCTCAAAATAGAGAAGATTACAGATCATAGATTGCAGATTACAGAATGAGGAATTCACCTAACAAGGCAGAAACCCTCTTATTATTAAAATGTACTTTTCAGCGGGTTTTGGTGGTATAATGCCCCGCTGTGTAATTTTTTTATTGTTTTGATTTTAAGGTTTCTAATATGCCATTTAAAACACTTGGTCTTTCAGACCCATTAGTGCGGGGTATTCTTGCCACCGGCTATACTGCTCCTACCGAAATTCAGTCTCAGGTAATTCCGGCCGCCATTGAAGGCAAAGATATCATCGGATGCGCACAGACGGGCACAGGCAAAACAGCGGCTTTTGTGCTGCCGATATTAAACCGGCTCAGCCATGAACACGCAGCCAAGAACAAACATATAAAAGCGCTGATTCTCACGCCGACCCGCGAACTGGCGGTTCAAATCGAACAGTGTGTCATCGGTTACGGACGATTTTTGAATATGCGAACTCTTGCTGTTTATGGAGGCGTAAGTATAGGAGCGCAGTTTTCGGCGCTTCGGCGCGGCGTCGATATTATTGTCGCTACACCCGGAAGACTTTTGGACCATATGTATCGGAGAAGTATCGACCTGAGGCATGTTGAAGTGCTGGTTCTGGATGAGGCAGACCGGATGTTCGATATGGGCTTCATTAACGATGTTCGCAAAATCATCGCCGCTGTGCCGGAGAACCGTCAAACGCTTCTTTTTTCAGCTACCATACCGCAGGAAGTAAAAAACCTCGCCGCGGGAATACAGAAACATCCGAAAATAATTCAGATTGGTCAGCAGCATAATCCAATCGATACCATTACGCAGCACATCTACCCTGTAAGCAAAGAGCAGAAACTGGATCTCCTGATGTATATGCTGCAGAAGGGCGGAATGTATAGCGTTCTTGTTTTTTCGCGCACAAAACACGGCGCGGATAAAATCAGTCATCGGCTTGACCGGGCAGGGATTAAATCCATCGCGATACACTCCGGCCGAACGCAGGGCCAGCGCAGCCGAGCGATGGAAGGTTTTAAAGCTAATAAATTTCAGGTTATGGTTGCGACAGATATCGCAGCACGAGGAATAGATGTTGAGGGAATTTCACACGTCGTAAACTTCGATGTGCCGGCATTCGCGGAGGACTATATCCATCGCATCGGCAGAACAGGCAGAGCCGAGGCCAAGGGCGACGCGATTACTTTAGTTTCGCGAGATGAAGACAAATATCTGCGCCAGATTGAAAGGTTCATCGGCTGCAAATTTAAAATGGAAAGATGTCCCGGCTTTGGTTACACATCGCCGCCTATGCCGACTAGACAATCTGAAGAAAGACCTCATACGGCAGCGCACGGGCATAAATTTACTACTCCGGGTAAAAAACGATTTCGCTCCAGCTGGCGGCGAAGATAATCAATTTTTTTATTCTTCGTAGCCGCTAAAGGGAACCCACATACTTTTCTCAGTTCCAATTACGGTGCTGTAAGTATGGAGCATTCCAAAATTGGAGCAGCGAATCGAATACCAGTTTATATCCTTATTATGCGCCAGTTCCTCTTTGATTTCATCTTCCACAACAACGCTGGACTTTTCCTGGGTATGCATCTTCTCGATAATATAGTCCTGGTCTGCGTCGGTCAGGAAAGAATACACGGGGCTTATCGAGTGCCTGTCAACGAGGTCAACGATATCTTCCGGGAATATTTCCGCTTTGGGGTCAATTTCAATGTCCATTATGCTCAATTGGCCGAATAATCCTTTTTGCTGCTTACCCTTTGAAGAAGGATATGTAGTCAGGCAAGGCACTTCTATTTTAAAGATAACATCGGTCTGGGCCCTGACGGAAGGAGTTCGGACTGAATATCTGCACAGGTATCGGACGAGACATTTTTCATGAGATTTGGGCGTAATTTTTTCTATGAAGAAAGGATAATCGAAATCGATATTGACGCGCGAGGCCGAAAGCTTCGTCACATAGTCGGCGATATTGCTTCTGAGCGTTTTTGTTCCGATTCTTTCGCGGTGCTGATGCAAAACGCCGATGAATGTATCAATCCATCTGGCTTCGAATTCGTGCATAATCCTTGCGCTAATGGAAATATTGGCGATGGTCTGCTGGCCGTCAGGATTTGCTTTGGAAAGCACCTTCATCGGGAATGGAAGGTTTTTCATGCCGACATCGACGAGAAATCTTTTTTCTTCAGTCATTTTTTACTCCTTTATTTTTCAGGGCTTCAATCTGTGAAGCCAAAATCCGCCATTTATTAATTTTCAAACCAAACACTTCTATATCGCTTGTTTTATCAGCAAAATTCCAAATCTGCTGTTTTTTATCTATTTCATTACCGAGTTTCAATCCGAGAAATTCAAACTTTTTACATACATCGCCGATAATCGGCTGGAACTGTTCCAGATTTTCGCTGAAAAACACAATCGCGTCAAGCCCGCCGAGCATTGAAATAAAGCTGCCGATGTATTTAACAACATTATACAGATAAATTTCCCGCGCGAAATCTTTTTTCACATTTCTTTTGCCGCTGATAACGTCAAATAAATCGGTTTTTTCGCCTGTCAGTGCCATAAAGCCGCTTTGGCTCGAAAGAAGCTGATTAATCTGCTCAAACCGCATTCCCATCGAATGCAGATAAAATATAATTGTCGGGTCAATATCGCCGCAGCTTGTGCCGGACAGTATTCCCTCTGTCGGAGTAAAGCCCATACTCGAATCAACGGGCAGGCCGTCTTTTACGGCTGTGATGTTCGTATGCTCATCCAGATGGACGCAAATAATCCTTTGCGAGCTGTTTTTAATCAGCGGCTTTATATGTTTTGATGCCCAGGAGTGAAAAAGACCGAATCTTCCGGTACGCCTTATGCCTTTGTCACTAAGCTGATACGGCACAGCGTAGCTGCTGACTTCGGCGGGCAAATCGAGGAAAAAGGCGGTATCGCAAAGAAGGATATGCGACAGGTTCGGCAGTATATCAATATAATAGCCGGCTGTTTTGGCGGTTACATCGTTGAATTCGGGCAGGAATCCAACGCATTTTTCCAGCTCTTTTATGTTCTGTGCAGACAAAAAAGACGCGGGCTTTTTAATAATTTCGCCGCCATGATGTAAAAAATACCCGATTGATTCAATCTTTTCAAAGTTGTTTGTGCTTTTCTCAACGGCTTTTTGCCAATCCGACCGTAACGAGCATTTTCCCTCAGTGAGAATTTCTCCCTGGACCTTGCACCAATGTAAATTAACGGTATCGGAATCAAAAAGCAGTATCATCGGGTTTTATCTCCTGCTTTGTTGGACAAATTTAATCCCTCTAAACAAATAACCCTCTCCTCATCGGCGGGAATACAAAGAACAGCCGCTGGAGAGTTTTCTTCACTAAGTCTGGCTATCTGCTTACCGTTATAATCGCGGTTTGCGGCGCTGTTCAATGCAATGCCGCACCAATCCATATTCTCACAAACCTTTTCTCTGACCTGCCAGTTATATACGCCAATATCATCTGTAAAAACAAGAACATCTGCCCCGCCGAGAATCGCGGCGTAACCGCCGATGTATTTTCTTATTCGATAAATATACATATTAAAGGCGAGGTCGGCCTGGTCTTTGTCCTCGGGCGAAGTGTTTTTCATAATGTCCCTGATATCGCTTGAAAAACCTGAAATTCCCAGTAGGCCGCTTTTTTTTGTCAAAAGGTCGAGTAAGTCATCCGGTCGATATCCATATACACTCATCAGATATACCGTAAGCATAGGGTCAATATCTCCGCAACGAGTGCTCATAACAAGACCTGTAAGAGGAGAATAACCCATTGAAGTATCAACCGAATGGCCGTCTTTGATGGCCGCAATGCTCGAGCCGCCAGTGCCGAGATGACAAGCGATGATTTTTAGTTTTTCCGGAGAGGTTTTAAAAAAGCGTCCCGTTTCGAGAAGAACATTCAAATAAGACAAGCCGTGAAAGCCGTATTTACGATAATTGAGTTTTTCCGTTACGACGGGGGGCAATGCATAAGTGTAAGCGACGGCAGGCAGAGAGGAATGAAAGGCCGAATCAAAAGTTACATATTGTTTTACATCCGGCAGCGTTCGCTGGCATTCATGAATAACACTAAGCGAAACGGGATTATGAATAGGCGCAAGCGGCAGGCACAATTGCAGTTTTCTTAAAGTTTCATCATTAATAAAATCTGAATTTACGAAATAGTTCCCGCCGTGCACAAACCGATGACCAATAAGATCGATACCGATTTTGTCTTTTAAACTTTTTAATATAAAAGCAGCGGCGTCTTTATGAGTTTTAAGGGGAATAATATCCTTCACGGAGTTTGAGCCGATTTTGTGCTCGATAAAAGAAGGTTCTGTGCCGGTTACTCCTACGCGATGGGCTTTTCCTGATGCAATCGCTTCGATAGCCCCGGAAACAGATGCCTTATAAACTTTATAAGTGAGCGACGAACTGCCGCAGTTAAAAACTAAAATGTTCAAGTTTAAATCCCTATGAAAAATCCCGCTATCAGCCTTATAGAATAAGTGAATTTCCCGCTGACAGCAAAGAAAAAAAGGAAATCAGAAATGGTCCTGGTTTCATAAGGAAATAAAAAGGTTTTTCCCTGTTTGAATCTTTAGGCGGCGCGGAGACGGAATAATTGCATTAATCTATCGCTGATAGGAGTTTTTCCTGCCGGCAGGTCGCGGGTGAGCCACTTACCATTTCGCATCGTCAAAACCGCCCAAATGCTTATCCACCACAATCCCGACAGCCAGAACAGGCCATAGGCGTAAGACCAAATCGCTTCTGAACTTCGGCGTCGCAGCAAATAGAAAACGGCAGGCGCCGTTGATGCGATTACCGCTCCAAACAAAACCTGCGACAAATATACGCTGGGCTGCACAAGCATCCAGCCGGCAACAGCGAAAACAAGTATTCGCGACACGACGGGATTAATAAAAGATACTATGAAGTTGACTCTTGCCCCGCTTGTGTCTTTGCGGAATTTTTTAAACATAAATTTAACCATTACCCATGTTTCACGCACATTGCTCCTGGACCAGCGGAGCAGCATCTTGCACAACTGGCCGTATTCTGTCGGCACCATAGTATAAACTACGGCGTTAGACTGAAATCTAACATCGTAACCGTTTTTCAGGACGATATTGGTTATTGCCCTGTCTTCGCCGATGGTGGCGGGCTGACCGAGAAATGTCTGATGAACCCAGTCTTTGAGATCTTTTATTACAACGCTTTTTCGATAAGCGCTTAGAGCTCCGGGGGTGCAGAAAACGGTATTGACCATACTTTGGCTTGCGCGAATGAAATCAAAACTATATGCGAAAGAAACCTCTAGCATCTTCGGAATAATTCCATCTCTGCGGTTGAGAACGCGAACGCTGCCGGCCACTGCGCCTATTTTGGAATCGGATACAAACGGACTGACAAGCCTCCGAATAGTCTGTCGTTCAATTATCGAATCGCTGTCTATTGTTACAACAATATCTCCCCTGCCGCGAATTATGCCTTCGTATAACGCTGCGCGTTTGCCGCGATTCTTTTTAAAGTTTATCATTTCAATCCTGCCGGCGGATTCTGCGCAGGCTTTTTGAATCCATGAAAGAGTGTCGTCTGCGCTGCCATCATTGATAGCAATGATTTGAAGTTTATTGATTGGATAATCGCTTTTTAAAACGCTTCGCAGCGTTTTGAGCATATGTTTGCCTTCGTTGTAAGCAGGCACAATCACTGTGCATCGCGGCAACTGTTCATCGGTGCAGCTTCGCACGGGTCTGTAACCCAATACAAGCAGAACTCGCCAGAGGAACACTATAACATTTGATAACAGGAGCGCACGGAAAGAATAAAAAAACATCCAGCCTGTCCGGCTCATACGGAGTTCTTCGAGCATGGCCCTGAAATCCGCAAGAGTCAAAAAACCGCTGTATATAATCATCGCCGTTATAAGCGCAATACAAATCTTTGCTGAAGAATCCGTTGTCAGCGGAAGACTTATACTGCTGCGATATGCACCGCCAAACCGCGGCGAATAAATTGCGAGCCTGCTGGTCGGAGTTGTAACTGCACCGTAACCCTGAAAAAACTTCTTAACATCAAACATTAGAAACTTCCTCCAGCCTGCCAGCAGCTGGTTATATGGATATATGGCGTGAAATATATGTTGTTCTTAACAGGATATGAAATCCACTTTCTTCCTGCGGTTTCTTACATATATACGAAAAATAATATTATATCAAAAAATATGCTAAAAATCAAACAAAAAAAACAGAATATCCTCTTTTTTTGATTAAAATTAAGCTTTTTACCATTATTATTACTGAATAATTGAGGATTGTGCCGGCATTAATAAATACAAATTATGATTACTCCGCCGATATCGTCTGGCGGGTGAGGGTGGGAAAAAACGTGCATTGCAACCTGGAAGTGTTAAAATGTGGCGGAATTGATTTTGAGACGGTGAATGGAAAACGATAATGCGATTTATAAAATTTATCAGAGAATTCTTAAAAAACCCAAAAGAGGTCGGGGCAGTGGCTGAAAGTTCAGGGTTTCTGGCCAGGAAAATGGCACAGCAGATGAACGGAGCAACTAACGTAGTTGAATTCGGGCCCGGAACCGGTTCTGTTACAACGGAAATTTTGCGTCATCTGCCGAAAAACGGCAAGCTGACCTGCTTTGAAATCAATTCCAATTTCTGCGAACGCCTGAAATCAATAAAGGATTCACGGCTGAAAGTCATCAATGACGATGTGCAGAACTGCGGCAAATATGTCGAACAATTCGATTGTGTTCTATCCAGCCTGCCTTTGGCGACATTTGGCAAATCAGATAGAGAAAAAATAATTGCTTTGTCCAGCAGGAGCAAAACCTATATTCAGTTTCAATACAATCCATTCCTTAAGCCGAAACTGAAACAGTATTTTCATGACGTAAAAATGAAATTTGTTCCATTGAATATTCCCCCGGCATTTGTTTACATTTCAAAAAATCCAAAAAATAAAGCCGGGCAACCCAAATTTAACAATCAACAAAATATTGAAGCTAAAATTCTTTAGCCAGCGCAATTCCCGCCGTCGGGCCATCGTGCAGTTCTGAGACAAGTGGGCGAACCTTGAAACCCGCAAGGTCAAGTTTATATTCGCCGGCGATTGTATGTCCGACAATATATCCTAAAACGCCGCCGAACAAAACATCGCTTGCCCAGTGGTCGCCGGAATCCATCATTCGATAGCCTACAAAGCCCGCCGCCAGATACGCGGGAATGCCGATTTGGGGGCCGTAAAATTCATCCAGCACTGAAGCGACGGTAAAAGAACTCGCTGTATGGCCGCTTGGCCAAGCCAAGTTGAAGCCGTTCGGCGTATGATTATGGACTATGCCTTTTAGTGCAATGGTCGTAACGCCGGTAACGGTCAGGGCTCTCATCATAATCCAGCTTCGCTGAACATTTAAATCGTCTTTATTGCTTGAAGCCATCCAATACCATATACCGGTAGCGGCAAAATGAGTTCCAGGATTACCCGCGATATCAGTGAAATTGTCCAGGTCCTTGGGCAGAGACCTGTGCTTATCAAAATGCTCGCCAACTTTATCATCGGCCCCGCTGTCGTGCAACGCGATGCTGCCGCCGCCGGCAAGGAGTAAAAGAAGTAAATTATCGCCATTAAAATATGTCATTTTCGCGTCGTCCCAGCAGACTTTCGGAAACACTTTGGCGTCCTTTAAGATATTTCCCGTCGCGGGAACGTACTTGCTGGAATTAGAATCATTAGGTTCTGCGGAAAAAACAGAAATATTAAATATGCAAATTAAGAACAAAAATTTTAAATTTGAAATTTTAAATTTAAAATCCATTTTATTCCCATTCAATTGTCGCCGGCGGTTTAGAACTTATATCGTAAACAACACGATTAATTCCCCTGACTTCGTTTATAATACGATTGGCAATAATAGCAAGTACATCGTAAGGAATCCGCGAAAAATCTGCCGTCATAAAATCAGTCGTATCGACCGAGCGGATAGCAATAACATTATCATAGCTTCTTTCGTCGCCCATAACCCCGACTGTCGCGACCGGGACAAGCACCGCCAAAGTCTGCGAGACTTTCCTGTAAAGCTGGGCCGCTTTAATCTCGTCTATAAGTATTTCGTCAGCTTCTCTAAGAATCTTAAGTCTTTCTTCTGTGATTTCGCCGATGATTCGCACGGCAAGGCCCGGGCCGGGGAAAGGATGCCGCCAGACAATATTCTCCGGCAGACCCAGGTATTCGCCAACAAGCCGCACTTCGTCCTTGAACAAATCTCGCAGCGGCTCGATCAGCTCAAAGCCCAACTCGGCAGGCAGGCCGCCGACGTTATGATGAAGTTTTATATTGGCGGCAAGATTGCCGTCCTTGTTCCCTGATTCGATTACATCGGGATAAAGCGTTCCCTGGGCGAGGAATTTGGCATCAGGAATTTTTTTCGCCTCCGATTTGAAGGCCTCGATAAATTCGTGTCCGATTATTATTCTTTTCTTCTGCGGGTCTGTAACGCCCTGAAGTTTTTCGAGAAATTGCCTGCTCCAGTCAACAACGTGCAAATCAATGTGAAAATGATCCTTGAAGGTGCTTTCGACCTGTTCTCTTTCATTTTTTCGCAATAAGCCGTTATCGACAAATATGCATTTAAGTCTGTCGCCGATTGCTTTGTGAATGAGTGTCGCGGTAACAGCAGAATCGACCCCGCCGCTAAGACCGCAGATAACAGTACCTTTTGCTGCCTGACTGCGAATTTTCTCAATCGTCTGCTCGGCAAAATCTTTCATTTGCCAATCGCCGCGGCATTTGCAGATGTCGGACAGGAAGTTTTTCATCATTATATTGCCTTTGGGCGTATGGCTGACTTCCGGATGAAACTGCAAACCGTAGAATTTTTTGTTTTTATTTCGCACAGCCGAGTAAGGACAGGTTTTTGTTTTCGCAAGAACATCAAAATCTTTGCTCAAACTTTCGGCCTGGTCGCCGTGGCTCATCCAGACTGTCGCGGTATCGCCGACGCCTGCGAATAAATCTTTTGAATCTGTGATAGTAATAACCGCTCTGCCGTATTCTCTGCTTTTAGCAGGTTTTATTTTCGCGCCCAGCACCTTGCAGCCCCACTGCATTCCGTAACAGATGCCGAGAATTGGAACGCCGAGGTCGAATATTTTTTCATCGCAGACAGGAGCATTAGGGGCATAGACACTGGCCGGACCGCCGGAAAGGATTATGCCTTTGAGGTTTTTGATTTGTGAAAGTTCTTTTGCGGTGATACCAGGCTGGTAAATTATCGAATAGACATTATGCTCACGAACTCTGCGCGCTATTAGTTGACCATACTGGCTGCCGAAATCAATGATAGCTATCGTTTCGCTCATAGTGCCCGCTGTATCAGTCTTCTATCACTTCTCTCATTGTATAGTTAGGCGCTTCTTTTGTAATCATAATATCGTGCGGATGCGATTCGACTACGCCGGCAGCGCTGACTTTGACGAATTTTCCATTTTTTCGCAGATGCTCAATCGTCGGCGCTCCGCAATATCCTAAACCTGCCCGCATACCGCCGACAAGCTGATAGACAAAATCGCTTAACATTCCGCGATAAGGCACTCTGCCTTCGACGCCTTCGGGAACAAGCTTGTCTTTGCCGGCTGAACTTTTCTGGCCGTAGCGGTCAGCGGAACCTTTTACCATCGCGCCAAGCGAACCCATACCGCGATATTCCTTGAACTGCCTGCCCTTGTAAATGACAAGCATACCGGGACTTTCGGCAAGACCTGCAAGCAGTGAGCCGAGCATAACACACGATGCCCCTGCCGCGATTGCTTTGGTAATATCGCCGCTGAATCTTATTCCGCCGTCGGCGATAATCGGAATATCATATTTGTCCGCAGCTTCGGCACAATCCATAATAGCAGTAATCTGCGGCACGCCGACGCCGCTGACTATTCGTGTTGTGCAGATAGCTCCGGGGCCGATGCCTACCTTCACGCCATTGACGCCGGCTTTTATCAACTCTTCTGTCGCCCCAGCAGTAGCGACGTTGCCTGCAATCACATCTATCTTATGGTTTTTCTTTATGTGCTTTACAGTATCGATAACGTTTTGCGAATGGCCGTGAGCAGTATCAACCACCAGCACATCGACCTCGGCTTTTATTAACGCTTCGATTCGTTCAAAATCTTTTACGCCGACCGCGGCACCGACTCTTAATCTGCCGCGAGAATCTCGGACAGCGTTTGGATACTGCTGGTAACGCTCGATATCCCGCATCGTAATCAGGCCTGCAAGTTCGCCTTTGCCGTTGACCAGCAGAAGTTTTTCAACCCTGTGTTTTTGCAGAATATCTTTCGCCAGTTCGAGAGTCGTATCGGCAGGAGCTGTAATGAGATTTTCTTTTGTCATAACCTCGCTGATTTTGACAGTGTCATCCCTGAGAAATTTCAAATCTCGCTGGGTCAAAATGCCGAGGAGTTTTTTGCCTTCAATAATGGGAATGCCGGAGACGTTTTGCTCGGTCATTAACTGCCTTGCCTGCTGCACAGTCTGGTGGGGGGTTAAAATGACAGGGTCGAGAATGACGCCGTTTTCGCTGCGTTTTACCTTTGCGACCTCGCGTTTCTGGGCTTCGATATCGAGGTTTTTATGAATTATTCCGATGCCGCCTTCCTGGGCCAACGCAATCGCAAGTGCAGACTCCGTAACCGTATCCATCGCGGCTGAAACTATTGGAATATTGATTTTGATATTGTTCGTAAGTCTTGTCGAGGTATCAGCTTCCGAAGGCACAAAGTCGCTTTTGGCAGGGATTAGCAGAACGTCGTCAAACGTAATCCCTTCTGATACAATTTTGTCTTTATGCATTGCTGCCTCCGTGAAAATCAGTGGATTTAAGTCGATTAGTATAATGATTTTAGGCCGGCAGTCAACGGAATTTCGGATGGTGAATTATGCGTTTTCGGAGCAGACTTTTATCGCCTCGGCAAGATTCATAGTTCCCTCGTAAAGCGCCCTGCCGACAATGGCTGCGGAAATAACCTTAGTTTGGGCCAGTTTCTGTATATCCTCAATTGTCGTAACTCCGCCGGCGGCGATTACAGGAAATTTTATCGCTTCGGCTAAAGCCTTTGTCCTCTCGATGTTAGGCCCGGCAAGCATTCCGTCTCGGTTTATATCGGTGTAAATAATCGCTGCAAGCGGCAAATCCGCCGCCTTTTTAGCAAGCTCAATCACTTCCTGAGAACTGTCTTTTTTCCAGCCATCTGTGGCAATCTTACTTCCTCTGGCATCAAGACTTAACACGATTTTGCCGGCAAATTCCTTCGCTACAGCGCTGAACCATTCGAAATCACTGACGGCCTTAGTTCCGAGTATCACACGAGTTACGCCCATATCGAGCATAGTTGTGATGGAATCCCTGTCGCGAATTCCGCCGCCAACCTGGATTTTTAAACCTTTTGCTGTTGAAACAATTTCACGAACCGTGTCGCAATTCACGCATCTGCCAAGCTTTGCGCCATCGAGGTCAATAATGTGCAGCCATTCTGAGCCGGCAGCGCGAAATTCAATGGCTTTTTTTGCGGGGTCGTCCTCGTAATTTATATAACGGTTGTATTCGCCCTGGATTAGACGAACA
This sequence comes from Sedimentisphaerales bacterium, assembly GCA_050014075.1. GTDB lineage: Bacteria > Planctomycetota > Phycisphaerae > Sedimentisphaerales > UBA12454 > UBA12454. Next base: position 91,676 of record JBEKEA010000001.1, read on the forward strand.
CATTTGCCGCCAAGTAAATCTATGGCCGGTATTACATACATTTCAAGTCCCTTAAAGGATTTAGGCGAATTTTAGAGAGTTACCCAACAGGTTTCAAGGACAAATTATAGCCTTTTAAATATTAATATATAAAAACACGAAAAAAAAATTTAAAAATATTGTTGACAAATATAAGGCCTTATATTACTATGTCTATAGGAATAGTGATAATGAAAGCAGTATTTGTAACACCAAAAATGATTTCGCAAAAATGCAGGTATGCATTGCGGGCCATATTTGAATTGGCTAGTCACGAGAAGTCAGACGTGATGAAAATTGCTGAAATCGCCGCTGCGCAGAGTATACCGCCGCGATTTTTGGAAAATATTCTCTTGGAACTTAAACAGGCGGAATTTGTAGCATCGAGGCTCGGCAATGCCGGCGGATATATGTTAAAAAGGCCTGCTTCAAAGCTGACGGTAGGTGAAGTAATTTTGTTCGTGCAGGGTTCTCTAATGAATAAGTTTGCGATGTCCGAGAACATAACTTTTAGAAACGGCGATTACGCTTTTTCAAATCTCTGGCAGCGATTAAATGATTCAATATCCGACATTTATAACAATACAACATTTGCTAATCTTGTTGAAGAAGAATTAAATTCGACAAAAGAATATGTGCCGGATTATATAATTTGATTTTTTTTAGGAACACTATAAGTAAAACCATAGGAATAATAGGAATAAAATGAGTTCGAAAAATAATATAAATGATGCATCTATAACTAATGCCATTATACGCGATATTGCAACGGCTGTAGCCGGTCTGGAATTCGGAAGCGTTTTAATCAAAGTGCACAACGCACAAATAGTGCAAATTGAAGTGACACAACGAAAACGATTCGATGAATCCTGTAATGTCGAGAAAGGAGGCGGCATTTAGTTAAATAAAAGTTTTTCCGGGCGGTCATGCCGCAGGAACGGATATAAATAAATATTAAAGACGGGTACAACCAGACATCTGGAAAATCCTGCTTAAAAAAGAACAAAAAATATTTTAAGGAGATTTTCCAATGAAAAAGCTGGTTATAATTGTATTGGTCGGCCTGGGACTAGTGTCAGCAAACACTCTCTCATACGCCGGCGTCCCGCTAATTAACCTTGAAGGAGTTGGAGGCATTGCTTTTAACCCTCTGGCTTATACTGCCGGCGAGAAAATCGAAGAGTCTAATAAGCCGAGTAAATTTTCTCTCGACAATGTCGTCACCAGTAAACCGCAGATTGGCACCTGGTATGTAAATCTTAAACAAAGCAAAATAGACTGGTCAACAGTTGGTATTGCGCAAACCTTTTTTAACCGTTTAGAGCTTTCTTACGGTTATGAACATATTTCAACAAGCTTCCAGAATAATATAGAGAAACACAACTTCGGCGCAAAATTGCTTGTGCTGGAAGAAAAGGAATATATCCCTGCTGTTTCAGTCGGCACGGTCTTTAAACATACAACCTACGATGGCGCTAAAGACAGTACCGATTGGGACTATTACATAGTGGCAACAAAACTTATCAAGAAAACTTTCCCCAAGCCTGTGCTGATAAGCGGCGGTTTGCTCTCCACAAAAGGAAAAGTTCTTGGAGTTCTTGGCTTCGATGACCAACGCGATGAAGTGCTTTTCGGAAATATCGATGTGCTGCCTCTTGAGAATGTGGCCGTTGGCGTTGAATACCGGCAGGGAGCGAAATTCAGCGATTTTAAGAATGCCGACTACTGGGATGCCCATATTGCCTGGTTTGTAAATAAAAACTTTTCATTGGTTGCCGCTTATGTAATCACCGGCAATCGAACGGGAAGTCCCGCTGTCGGACTCGGCGACGGAGTTGTTTTAAGCGCTCAATATGCATTTTAAAGGAGTTAACAAATGAGTAAAATAGACCAAAAATTAAGAGTAGAATCTCTCGCTTTGCACGGCGGGCAGGAACCCGACCAAACGACCGGGGCGCGGGCAGTGCCTATTTATCAGACAACCTCGTATCAGTTTAAAAACTCTGACCACGCTGCGAATCTTTTCGGACTGCGAGAATTCGGCAACATCTATACCCGGATTATGAATCCAACAACGGATGTTTTCGAAAAACGAGTCGCCCTTCTCGATGGCGGCGTGGGAGCTCTTGCGACAGCAAGCGGCTCATCTGCGATTACGTTAGCTTTATTGAATATCGTACAGGCCGGAGATGAAATTGTTTCAGCGGATAATCTTTACGGCGGAACATATAATCTCCTGCACTATACTTTCAAGCGGCTTGGCATTATAGTAAAATTCGTCAAGTCGAATGATTTGAACGCGTTTCAAAAAGCAATTACGCCAAAGACGAAAGCGATTTACGCTGAGTCTATAGGTAATCCTAAATTAGATGTCGCTGATTTGGAAGGAATCGCAAAAATCGCTCATAAAAATGGCATTCCTTTCATTTTGGACAACACTGTTTCTCCTTACATCCTGCGACCGATTGATTTTGGCGTGGATATTGTAGTGTATTCGGCGACCAAATTTATCGGCGGTCACGGAACATCTATCGGAGGAATTATTGTCGATTCCGGAAAGTTCGACTGGACGAGCGGAAAATTCCCGCTCATATCTGAACCTGAGCCGAGCTATCACGGCATTAACTTTATAGAAGCGCTCAAGCCGCTGGGCAATATCGCTTATATCATCAAGGCAAGAGTAACTCTGCTGCGAGATTTGGGGCCGGCACTGTCGCCCTTTAACTCTTTTCTTTTCCTGCAGGGACTGGAAACGCTGCATTTAAGAATGCCCAGACACTCGGATAACGCTCTGGCAGTTGCTCATCATCTGAGCAAACATCCGAAAGTATCGTGGGTGAACTATCCGGGCCTTTCAACAAGTCCAGAAAAAGAAAGAGTAAAAAAATATCTTCGCGGCGGAGCAGGCGCTATTTTAGGTTTCGGAATTAAGGGCGGTCTGGAAGCAGGAAAAAAGTTTATCGATTCGCTTGAGCTTATTTCGCATCTTGCCAATGTCGGCGACGCAAAATCCCTTGCGATTCATCCTGCAACTACGACACATCAGCAGCTTTCGCCTCAGGAACAATTAGCAACCGGCGTTACACCTGATTTTATTCGTCTGTCTATCGGTCTTGAACATATCGACGACATTATCGCGGATATTAATCAGGCTCTGGAAAAAGCATAAACAGTTAGATTGGAGATAAAAAATGGGAAAAATATTTGAAGATATCACAAAAACAATCGGCAATACGCCTTTGGTAAAACTCAACAGGATTACTAAAGGGACAAATGCAACTGTGCTTGTAAAGATAGAATCATTTAACCCTCTTTCCAGCGTCAAGGACCGAATAGGCGTAGCGTTAATTGAAGATGCGGAAAAGAAAGGTCTGCTGCGCAAGGATTCGATAATAATAGAGCCGACAAGCGGAAATACGGGCATTGCTTTGGCGTTTGTGGCCGCGGCAAAAGGATATAAATTGATTCTTACTATGCCCGAAACAATGAGTATCGAAAGGAGACAGCTGCTGAAAATCTTCGGCGCAGAACTTGTGCTTACCGAAGGGCCGAAAGGGATGAAAGGAGCAATTGAAAAGGCAGAGGAGCTTGCCAAACAAACGCCGAACAGCTTTATACCGCAGCAATTCAACAACCCGGCCAATCCCGAAATACATCGCAGAACCACAGCAGAAGAAATATGGAAAGATACCGACGGCAAAGTCGATATTCTCGTTTCCGGCGTCGGCACAGGCGGCACCATTACCGGCATAGCCGAGGTAATCAAAAAAAGAAAAAAGACATTCAAGGCGATTGCGGTCGAGCCGGATGCTTCGCCAGTCCTATCGGGCGGAAAACCAAGTCCGCACAAAATTCAGGGCATAGGCGCCGGTTTCGTTCCGAATGTGTTGAACAGAGAAATAGTCGACGAGATTGTTCGCGTTAAAGACGCAGATGTCGGCGAAACCGCAAGGCAACTGGCAAAGTTAGAGGGCATTTTGGCCGGTATCTCCGGCGGCGCCGCATTATGGGCCGGACTCGAGGTTGCCAAACGCAAAGAAAACAAAGATAAATTAATAGTCGTTATTTTGCCGGACACGGGAGAACGGTATCTCTCGACATGGCTGTTCCAGGAGTCTTAGATGAAGTATATCACCCTTAAAGAAAATAACATATTTTATTGTTGCTGTCCTATTTATTTCGCAGTCGGATTATAAATTTTAATTAAAATTTAAATAAATAGGATACGACAAATGGAAAATATTGAAGCATTTTACACATTAGCATTATTGTATGGATTCATCAGTCTGGAAACATACGGACAGATTATTTCGAAGAATAATATCAGCCAGGAAAATACTGAGGAACTAATATCTTCTCAAGCCGAAGAATATCTATACGTATAGGCGGAATATTTATTGTAACTGAGCCGAATCTTTCAACGTGGTTATTTGACGATTCATAATCTGTGAATTAATAAAAAAGGCTCGCCGGAGGGCGAGCCTTTTGTGTGCAATTCTTTGTTGTTAGACAGGCGTTACATTGTTTGCACAAGGGCCTTTCTTGCCCTGGCCAACCTCAAAGTTAACCTTCTGGTTTTCATTGAGTGATGCATAACCTGCGGTCTTGACTTCCGAATGATGGACAAACAAATCGCTGCCGCCGTCATCTGGAGTAATAAAACCATAACCCTTTTCCGAATTGAACCATTTTACTGTACCTGTACTCATTACTAACTCCTTGGCCTGTTTAAAGGCGATAAAAAATACTATCTCTCGATTTTAATTTACTTTGGAAATATACTCTTGAGAGATGAAAAAATATACACCAAAACAACTAATTTTCATAAATTATACGAAATAGACCTTTAAAAGTCTATAAAAATATTAAATAAATTATTAAATTGAGCCAATTATGGCTTTTTTGGCTAAATTATTGAATAGGCCGAAAAATTCTGCTCACCTTTGTTTTAATGCCGCATTTCAGACAATTTTCCCCTATAGGCCTTTTGAAGTTTTAATTATCAGTTTAAGTGCGGCAATATGTTGAGTAAACGCATCCCGGCCTTTGTCCGAAACACTGATAAAAGTGCGCGGTTTTTTGGCCACAAAAGTTTTTTCAATCCTGACGTAACCGGCACCTTCGAGTTTTGCCAAATGAGCGCCGAGATTGCCATCGGTCGCCTTTAAGAGGTTTCGCAGAAAAATAAAATCCATCTGGTCGGCAGGTTCAAGCACAATAAGCGCGGCCATAATTCGCAATCTGAGCGGCTGATGAATAATGTTATCAAGTTCAGACATCTTTACCTCCACCGCAATCTAATATATAAGCCTGTGCAGAGAATTGTGCCGCCGCCTGTAATAGCCATCCAAATACAATAGTAGTGCGGAAAAAAATAAAAGCCTGTCAGGGTCGTCGCTGTTACCGCTAGTCCGAGCCAGACCATAAAGTAGCTGCCAAACCAAAGCCCCATTACAATATACCCAAACATGGCCGCTGTGGAAAAGACGGCGTTGATCTGCAGACCATTGAAAGGTGCCAATATTTTAAGCCAGATAAAAGCGTAAACAAACAACAGAATCCAGAACCACCCTAGACGCCGACTTGTCTTTTGCGAAAGAAAAGTCCTAACCCAAGGCTCGGTATGAGAAATATGGTGGATTAGAAATGTGCCAAACATGCCGACTGCAACAAAACCCCAACTTATATAATGGGCATAATCAGGATAAAATTGAAGCACAGTATTATTAACTACCCAGATAACACCCCAAAGAATCAGTAAAGAATTTGCATGGGAGGAAGCTATGGCCTTGCGAGTCTGTTTCATAATTTCTTCAATCACTGCCAGCGAATCCTGAGCATTTTCGCCATCTAACTTATCCATTAATTGTTCCTTTCTAATTAATCTTCACTGTAACATAGAGTACTCTACGATACAGAGTTGATTTTGTCAATAAATTTTTCAGAATTTTTGAGAATTTTTCAAAAAATGCCAATTTTTATGCTAAAAAATGGGTTTTTAGGATTAAAAACATATACTTAAATAAAAAAGGTGTCAGGAACCTTTTTTTCTACTCTTCGCAAAATCGAATATGCAGACAGGTTCTGTTCGAGAACGATCCTTTGCGGGTTGTTGATAAATTCAACAGATTCACCATCGATGGTTTTTAAAGGATTCGGCATTGTGATTTCTGAGATTTCGCCTGCCGGTGTTAAGGTCTCAAGTTTTTCGCCTGCGAAAATTTTGTTTCGCACAAAACAAATACTGCCGGTCTCAACTTTTTCATCAACGATATCTCCCACAAAGACGGCTCCTGATTTTGACTGACTTTTTTCATAGCTATAATCATCAGGCGTAATTGAACCTTTGATAAAGCCTGCCGAGTAGCCTCTATTTTTTACGCGGCTTAAAAGTTTCATACAATCTTCATTACTGATTTTTTTGCCGTCGATTAACTGTCTGTAAAGCGAAACGACAGAAGCGATGTAATGCACCGATTTCATTCTGCCTTCGATTTTGAATGAAGAGACGCCCGCCTGTGCAAGAGGCTCGACATATTCAACCAAGGCAAGGTCTTTGGAGTTGAAGAGGTATTGGCCCCGCTGGTCTTCGAATACAGGAAAAAATTCATCCGGTCTTTTCTCCTCAACAAGAGAATACCCCCATCTGCACGGATGAGTACATTCGCCCCTGTTTGCTTTCCGGCCGGTGAGGTAGTCGCTGATTGCGCATCTGCCGGAATATGAAAAGCAGACTGCTCCGTGGATAAAGACTTCAAGCTCAACGCCGCTGTGCTGAGTATCTTTGCAAATTTGTTTTATCTGCGCCAAAGACAGTTCTCTTGCCAGGTTTACCCTTGCCGCTCCGAGTTGTCTATATGCAAGGACGGTTTGACTGCTTGTGGTGTTTGCCTGGGTGCTGATGTGGATTGGGATTTTTATGCCGGCTTTTTTCAGCTCAAAAATAAGCCCGATATCGGCGATAATCAGGGCATCGGCTTTGGCGTCCCGGAGATTTCCGGCGATATCGAGCAGTTTGGCGTATTCATCGCTGAACGGATAAATATTTAGAGTAACGTAGCCTTTTTTACCGTTTTTATGAAGATAATCGAGGCCTTTGGCGGCATCGTCGAGGGTGAAATTGCCGGCGTAAGCCCTTAAAGAGCCGAAATCTGTGCCGAAATAGACGCTGTCTGCGCCATATTGGGCGGCCCAAATAAGTTTTCCCAAAGTGCCCGCAGGGGCTGTAAGTTCAGGTTTCAAAAGCAGTTCCTTAATCCTTAACTGACAGTAAACTACAAGTAATTGGCAGAAAATGGGAGAAAAAAACAAAATTTTTTGTTGAAAATGGGGAATTTTTGCTGATAATGTATGGTTCATTATTTTTATCTTTAGCAATTTAAGGAGCGTTCATGGGAACAGTACTCAATGCTCTGGTAAAACTACAAAGCGTTGAAAACAGCTTAAGGGCAGCTAAGGCAAAGCTAACGCGCTGTCGACGAAATGTTATTGTAAAAGAAAACCAACTCCGTACACTTCAAAACTCTCTTCAGGCCAAGCAGGAAGAAATCCAGCTAACGAAAATCCAGGCGGACAGGTTCGAACTTGAGATAAAAAGTGTGGACCAGACGCTTGCCAAGTACCGCGCGGCTTTGAACGTCGCCAAGAGCAACAAGGAATACGCGGCGATACTTACGGAGCTTAATACCACCAAGGCCGACAACAGCAAAATAGAAAACCAGGCTCTTGAACTGATGAAAAATATCGACGCCGACCAGGTTCTGTGCGACCAGATAAAACAACAGATTGAACTGGCCAAGAACGAGCTTAATGAAATTCGCAAACAGACCGAAGAGCAGGCGAAAAAATTCGAAGGCGAGATAGCAGATATCGAACGGCACTGGCAGCAGGCAGCTCGCGATGTGTCGGCCGAGGCGCTGGAAGTTTTCAAACGAGTTGCCGATACTTATGACGGCGAGGCAATCGCGGAAATCGAAGTACAGGATAACAGAAGCGGAATTTATACCTGCGGCGGATGCTTTATGTCGCTTACCACAGAGACGGCAAACACTCTGATGAGCCGCGATGAAATAATTCGCTGTCCGAACTGCACCCGTATTCTGTATATGAAGGACACGGAGAACTGAAGGTTTGGCCGAAACCATAACCATTTACACAGATGGCGGAAGCAGAGGCAACCCCGGCCCTGCCGCGGGTGGGTTCGTTATCTTCGATTCGGCGGGAAAACAAATCAGCGCAGAAGCGAAATTTCTGCCCAACGCCACGAATAATATCGCCGAATACACCGCGCTTTTAACGGCACTGCGAAAAGCAAAATCTCTCGAAGCAAAGAATGTAAAAATCTTCAGCGACAGCGAGCTGATGGTCCGACAAATCAACGGCGATTACAAAGTCAAAAACGATAATATCAGGGAGCTTTTCAGCCGGTGTTTCGAGCTGCTCGACGGATTCGAGAATTGGCAGATTAATCATATCCCGCGGGAGAAAAATAAAATCGCAGACAAACTCGTGAACCGTTCAATCGACGCAGCAGGCGATATCGAACAGAAACAGCAAAAAGAAAAAACAAAACATTTGCGGCTGGGGCTTCTTATCAGCGGCTCGGGCAGAACAATGATTAATATTAATGAGCTGATAAAACAAAAACAGTTAAACGCAGAGATTGTGGCCGTTATATCGTCGAGGTCCGAGACGGCGGGAGTCGAAAAGGCAATGGCGGCGAAATTGCCGCTGGAGATAATCAGGAAAAAAGATTATCCGGATATCGATGGCTTCAGCAAACAAATAAGCAAAGTGCTTCTTGCGGCGAAGGTTGACCTTGTTTTGCAGGCGGGCTGGCTGTGTCTTTGGAAAATCCCTGAGGGACTGGAAAATCGAGTAATGAATATTCATCCTGCGCTTTTGCCGGCATTCGGCGGACAGGGAATGTGGGGACATTTCGTGCACGAGGCGGTTTTAAAAGCGGGTTGCAAAGTAAGCGGCTGCACGGTACACTTTTGCACAAACGAATACGACAAAGGACCGATTATTGTCCAGCGAACCTGCACGGTTATGAATGACGATACGCCGGATAGTTTGGCGGCAAGAGTATTCGAGCAGGAATGTATCGCATATCCTGAAGCAATAAGGCTTTTCGCAGCAGATAAACTGGTTGTCAAAGGCAACCGGGTTCTGATAAAATAAAAAATATTTTAAGGGAATGTTGTCTTTGAATCGCAAACAGAAAAAACTTTTAGCAAATGTTGTAATAGTTGTGGCTTTTACTACAGCTATGGTTGTAGGCTTTGCAAATATAAAGAATGTCATCAACCGCTCTGAAGCAACAAGGGCTATAGGAATTTTGGGCAAAGAAATTCTGCAGTATCGTCAAAAATACGGCTCTCTTCCGCCGGAAACGTATGTAAAACAGTATGAAGAAGCAATAGGCGCTGTGCGGCTTTCGGATTTACAATATCGGGCGCAATGGATTGAATACGGTGCAGACCCCAATACAACTATTCTTGCCTATTCTGAAAAAAATTATAGGGGATTCGTAAAGGGAGGATATCTCGTGCTGTGGCTTAACGGTAAGGTTGAATGGATTAGCAACAAAAAGCAATTCGAAAAAATACTTGCCGCACAGCAGCAACAGCAGGAACTTCAATGGCTGCAGGAGCATCTGCAAAAAAACAAAGATAACCTTTTGCAATAAAACTACCGGCCGGCGGCAGTGTACTTACTCAAGATAAATTACATCCCCTGATTTGATTGGCGGGATTTTAGCTTTCTTTTTCGCTATATCTTCTTTGCATATCGCAAAGGACGGAGCAATTTCGATTTTGCAGCCTGCTGAACCGTTGGATTTCCTTGGAATTTTTACTCCCGCCTCTCGGAGCCAGTTGGCCGCACAGGCAATCATCATCCGCTTTGTAACCTTAGGATTGTCTGCACCGCTTTTGTCCTTCACAGGCGCAAATTCCTGGCTTCGAATCGTCTCAAGAATAATTGATTTTTTCGCAAGCGGCAAGGCATCAAAAACAAAAGTTTCAAGTTTTATACCGTTTTCTTTTTTCGGCTTTATAATTCGGCCGTTTTGTAAATTAACATAAGAAATTTTCTTGATTGCCCTGTGGTAAGGCAGCGCAAAACCTTTGACATTAATACGCTCAACAAAATTGCGGCTGATAATATGAATCGCAGTACTGCCGAGCGAAAAAACAAGCGAACTATCGGCGTTTTTCTTAACCGCAAGCTTTTTAGGCAAATCGCTGTATTCGATTACCGTTACTTTGCCGTCAACCAGACAGAAGTTGCCGACCTTTTCGAACTGCTGTGCTTTTGTCAGAGCCTTTGAGGACATTTCGGCTTTGTCCATCGCGTGCAGACCAATAAAAAGCGGGTCAAAAATATTTATCAGAGGATTGTCCACCTGGAAATAGCTGATGTATTCTATGCCGGTCTTTTTCATATCCGCAATAGCGCCGCTTTTATAAAGAGCCTTTAAGCTTCCTCCGTGGCCGTCGGGGGAATTTGCCAGTGTATCTTTTTGGTCAAGCAGGATTTTACCGTCGGTTGAAAAGTTTACTTCAGTACCCTGCTGAAAAATAAATATATCTTTGGCTTTAAGCCCGTAAAAATTGTTATCTTTGAAAATTTTGCGGGTTTGCTCAAAGTTCAGGGGACTTGTCATTATGTACCATTTCGGCTTAAAGCCGTATTTAATGCCCGCTGCTTTTATCATTTCGGCAAAAAGCTGAAACAAAGTTTTGTTTTTGACGGGACTGACAGAAAAATCGCCTTTGGGTCCGTCAAAGCCAAGCCGAGTGCCCTGACCGCCTGCGACAATAAAGGCCGCGACTTTACCTTTTGATATCAGATTTGCGCCGAGTTGTTTCGCTTTTTCGTATTTCTTTTTTTGCTCTGCGTTTTTTGGCAAAGCAGGATAAACGCCGGCAGGCTTAATTTTAGCAGGCAATTTCACGGGGGATGGATTTTTAACGTAATGGCTGATTTTTTCATCGAGAGATTTAAAATTCAGCTCTTCAATCTGTTTTAAAAGTTTATCCTGAACATTTTTGTCAAGCCGGTTATAGAAAGTCAAAAGATGCTGCTGATTATATTTTTGCAGTAACTGACTGCATTTTTTATATCTCTTTTCAAGTTCCATTTGTTGTCCTTCAGACTGATGCTTTTCTGTTTTTGGCGCAGAACTGGCCCATAAGTTTCATCGCTTCGGTAAGTTTTTCACTTGAGCCGTCATTATTCGCGAACGCCTCGACGAGTGTTACAAGTTCCGGGTCCGCAGGCACTATGCCGAGATGATGCGAAACATTTACTATCCCGGCGTCAAGGCCGTAACGCATCGCCACTTCGACATAGGCACGGGTAACGCCGATTTTCCTGGCCGGCAGGTCGCGGACGCTATTCGTAACACCAAGCGAGAAATGACACTTCTTTAGCAGGGGGTCGGTCTTTATGCGTTTTATGGTATTAAACGTTCTGTAAGTATAGCTCGGCACGCCGGGCATCATCGGCATATCTATCGCAAGCGGGAAAACCGTCGAGTCGAAAAATATTTCTTCGGGCGCAAAATCATATTTGTTTATCGCTGCATCGTAAATTGTTTTTGCCAGGCTGAAAAGGTCGTCGATACTGTCGGTCCTGCCCGGTTCTGTGACTTTGGCGGTGCCTCCGCTGATAAGCAGGCCGATAAATTTAAAATCGAAATGCTTTTTGAGCGGCATTATATTTTCGATAGTGTAGGTTTTAATCGAGTTAATCAAAAGCGGCGCGACTTTTTCACTCGTGTTGAACCATTCCTTCATGCCCGCGATAAGGACATTATCATCACTGCTATCGATACAAATCGGCACGCCTCTGCCAAACTTTCGCACGAGTCTGACATATTCTATTATGAGTTTGACTGCCAGTGCCGGGCCGGATTCGCCGAACTGGTCGATATTGACCGCGATATAGTCTGCGCCGTCGGCAGCCTGCGACTCAATCAGGGCCTTTATGTAATTCAACTGGGGGCTGATGCGGGTAAAAGCATCATCGCCGAGTTCGAGCAACTGTTTCATTATTTGGCCGGTTTTAGGAATCGAAGCGTGCACAAGCTCTCCGACTGAGATAAGCGGGCTGCGCTGGGTGTGGTCTCTGCCGAAAAGATAATTCAGAATCGAGGATGTATGCTCAAGTGCGGAATTTCTGGGTTTGTTGATAATTTTTCGCAATTCCTTTAGCCCTTTTTCCTTGGCAGCGGCAGCCTGGTAAATCCTGTCTCCGATGCAGACCCTGTCAAGATTATTTCCGCATTTGCCTTCGGCGGTCGAATCGCCGCAGGGAGCGTTGTCCATTCCTTTTTCACATCCGCCGATTGTGCACAGGCTGAAATTTTCAGGAAGGAAGCAGTCGCCGCATTCCTCGCAATCAAACAGCGGATATTTAGTTGATTTTTCTAATGTGTTAAAACTTTTATAGACAAAGCCCTTGTTTTTATCAGCGCCGAGAAATTTCATTGTCTTTTTAAACCAGCCAAAGCCCTTGTGCTTGGGGTCAAGAACGGCAGCGTGCATAACGTCGAAGAAACTATGCTTAAATGTCTTCTCAAAAGCGGAAAGTTTCGTTCTTTTGCCTGCATCATCATAAAGATAAAAAGCTTTTTTCGCCGGCCAGCAAAGATTGTCCTTAAATTGCTGCCAGTTTTCACCGATTTCGGTGGCGCGTTTTAGAATTTTAATAAACGTTTCATAATCAGGCACTCCGCCGACATCGGCACCTGCGGCGCCGATTGATTTATACATCGCAATCTGCTGAGCGGCGCGTTCAATATGGTCGCTGACGCTTTCGGAATAAACTTTTTCAAGAAGCTCATCGCTGACAAAACAGCCCGGCAGTTTAATATCGTGCATCAGCCGGGGAGCGGGAGTAATTGTGCTTAATAAATATACGTTTCCAATTACAGGTATATCAAGATTTGTCTCTTTCAGATAGCGCACAAGTTCAAGACTCTTTTTCCAATCCCAGCCGACCTGCGTAATCAGGAATTTTGCTCCGCAGGCGATTTTCTTCTCCATCTTAAAATACTGCTGCACCTGGGATTCTTCGTTATATTTAAACGGCGAAACGGCGGCTCCGGGGAAAAACTGTTTGACGGCAGCAAGCTCCTGGGCCTTTGCCGACATATAGGCCTCGTTGTTCAGGCGGTTTACCATCGCAAGCAGATTCACCGATTCAAGCTCAAAAACTCCTTTTGCGGAAACCGGCTTATCGCCCGTAAGAGCAAGAAAACTTTCAACGCCTGCCGATTTATGTGCCGCCAGAAGACTGATGATTGCGTCTCTGTTCATATCCTTGCAGCTAACGTGAGGGATAAAATCAAGTCCGCCGAGTAGATTTTTGCTTACGACGTAACGGTGGGCTTCTGCCGGCTCGATATTCGCCACGCCGCCGGGGCTTTGCGGGCTTGTGATACCGACAAAGTTAAATCCAGCCGGTATATCTTTGCCGCCGCTACTGTTAAAAGCCGTAAGAAATTTCTGAATCGGTGCAAAGCTGAAGTTTGGCCCGCCGGTCAGTTCGGCCACGATAACGAAACTATCTCTTTTTTGCAGTGCCTGACTAAGTCTTTTGCCTGTCATATCCATTATTCACATCCTTATAACTAATTTGATACCGGCAAGGCCGATATCCTGTTCATTTACATCCAACGATACTATAATAATTTTACGCAAAACGGCCATATATAAATACAAGGCTTTTTTAACACAATCCTGCTGATATAAAAACTGCTATTAAAGAAAAATTTAGTCTTTTATCCTGTGGATAAAGTGTTGATAACACAACCGTATTGTTAAAATAAACACTTTGCACAATTAAGAGAAGATAATGCAAATATCTGTCATTCCCGACCGAACAAAAAAACTATTATTAAACCCACAATTAAAAGCTCATAAGTGCTTGTGTTATAATAAGTTAAAATAACAAAAATAGGGACAATAAACGATAATACGTCTATAGTAAATTTTTAATAATAAATTTGGTTCAAATTCTATGCCAAAAAACAAAAATCTATTATTTTGGTAATTAAGTGGAAAACTGTTTATTTTGAATTCAGTTATAGCCCGTTTTAAATAAAGAACTTATATTCGGACCTAAAATAATAAAATTATTTTTTCACATATTTAAGGATTTTTTCTTTCAGTTTTTTGCATATATCGGCGGGATTTTTTGCTTTACAGACACAGGATGAGACAGCGATTCTCGTTGCGCCTGCCTGAAGAACTTTTTCTACATTTTCCGGAGTGATGCCGCCGATAGCAATCATTTCGATGTGTTTGTTCTTAAGTCTTTTCAATACTCCAGATACATACTTCAGACCCGAAACTTTCGCTTGGGGTTTGGTTGGTGTCGCAAAAACTGCTCCTGCCCCGACATAATGAGGCCCCTGTTTAACTGCTTTATCTAGTTCACCAGTCGAATGCGTGCTGACACCAATAATTAGTGGTCTAAGCTGGCATTTTATAACAACTTGGGCAGACAAGTCTTGTTGGCCAAGATGAACGCCATCGGCATCGACAGCGACCGCAATGTCAATCCTGTCATTGATTATGCTGATGACATCTTTTTGTTTACATAAATCAACAAACCTGCGGCCAAGAGACAACAACTGGTCATCAGGGATATTTTTGGCTCTTAATTGCAGGCAATCGGCGCCTCCTGCCGCACAACCCTTAGCAATTTTAAGAACATCGATGCCATCTTCTACAGTGATAATGCAGTAAAGCCTTGTCTTTTTGAATCTTAAGGCAGGATAACCCTGTAAAGAAATATCTTTTTCAAGAATGTAGCAGTCATATCTGAGTTTTTCGAACTCGGCTGATATTTTATTATCGACAGCACAAGCCGATTCGGCAAGGGTTCTCAGCGCTTCGGTAGTCCTTGCAAAACCGGCAGTTACGCAATCCTCGAAGTTTTGCCGTTTCATCTGCCCTGCCACCCGCATCCGGCAGCCGATATCATTTTCGGTATCGCGTGCGGCGATAAGTTTTTGCATACCAAATTTCGTTACGGCGGCAGTCAGCCTGTGACGAAGAGCCTTGCATCGGCCGGACAACTGTTCATTATCGAGTGCAAATCTGCAGAATTCCTCCGCTATCCGCAACCCTTCGCGCCCGCGGTTAAAATTGGCATCTATAATTCTGTAAATCGCATGCTCCATAATTAGACAAATCTAAATGCCATTTCTCTTGAGCACAAGTGAAAATTTGTTATTTGACTTGTCGTTTATTATCGTTATAAGTGGTTTTTCAATGTTTTTGTCAAAATAGGATACATAGTAATGAAAATTCTGGTTATTAACGCCGGCAGCAGTTCAATCAAGTATCAGTTATTTGAAATGCCCGCCGAAAAAGTCATCGCAAGAGGTTTGCTGGAAAAAATCGGCGAAGAAACCTCGAAATTGACCCATAGTTACGATTCGAAAGTCCATAAAACCAAGGCAAAGGCGGCAGACCATTTGGCCGGCATGAAAATAATTCTCGACACTCTCACTGATCCGCAGATTGGCGTGATAAAAGACATATCCGAGATTTCAGCGGTTGGGCACAGAGTCGTTCACGGCGGAGAAGCGTTTACAGACTCTGTCGTCATCAATCAGAAAGTTATAGATTCAATTGAAAAATTCGCCGACCTTGCGCCGCTGCATAATCCGCCTAATCTGACCGGTATCAGGGCCGCCCAAAAAGACCTTCCCAATGCGATACAGGTTGCCTGTTTCGACACAGCCTTTCATACAACAATTCCCAAAGTGGCTTATATTTATGCGCTGCCTTACGATATTTATGAAAAATTTCGCGTCCGGCGATATGGTTTTCACGGAACCAGTCATAAATATGTTGCCCGCAGGTGCGCCGCGATAATGGGCAGAGATAAATATGATATAAATGTAATTACCTGCCATCTGGGCAACGGCTGTTCTATCACCGCGGTAAAAGCCGGCAAAAGTATCGATACTTCGATGGGACTTACTCCGCTGGAAGGCCTTGTGATGGGAACCCGTAGCGGAGATTTCGACCCAGCGATTTTGTTTTACTTGGCTGAAAAAGGCTACAGCGTCGAGCAGCTTAATAATATGTGCAACAAGCAAAGCGGACTGCTCGGCATATCAGGTGTTTCGAACGATATGCGAAACTTGCGCGAGCAGGCACAGGCCGGAAACGAAAGAGCGCAACTTGCTTTCGATATTTTCTGCTACAGGATAAAAAAATACATCGGCGCATATACCGCCGCGCTGGGCAAACTGGATGCAATAGTTTTCACCGGCGGAATCGGCGAAAACGCTCCCGATGTCAGGGCACAGTGCTGCAATGACCTCGAACAGATTGGCGTCAGCATAGACCCGGCCGCGAACGTGGAAACAAATCGCGTCGAAGGGCTTATAACATCCGCCGACAGCAGGGTAAAAGTTTTTGTTATTCCCACAAATGAAGAATTGGCGATAGCACAGGACACATTCGCACTGGCAAAATAAGACTATGTACTGAAGGAGCGGTAAAATGAAAAAATCGGCGATTATCATAGCCATTCTGTTATTCACCGCAGGCTGCGACAGTCTTTATTACGCCACAATGGAAAAATTAGGCAAAGCCAAACGGGACATTCTTGTTGACCGTGTAAAAAGTGCCCGCGACGCGCAGGAGCAGACAAAAGAACAATTCGCCTCGGCATTGGATAAATTTCGAAGCGTCGTAAACGTCCCTGCCGGCAAACTGCAGGAAAAATACGACCTGCTCAAAGGCGAGCTTGATAAAAGCGAAGCAAAAGCCGCCGCAGTTAAAAAACGCATTGCCGATGTTGAAGATGTCGCCAACGCCCTCTTTGACGAATGGACAAAAGAACTCGACCAGTATAAGAACGCCGACTTGAGAGCCGAAAGCAAAAAGAAGCTGGACCAGACCCGCCAGAAATACACGCTGTTAATCAACGCAATGAAAAAAGCCGACAGCAAAATCGAGCCGGTTTTATCGGCATTTCGCGACCAGGTATTATTCTTAAAGCATAATCTCAACGCACAGGCCGTCGCTTCACTTCAAAGCGAAGTAACTACAATGGAAGCCGATACAGGCAAATTGATAGAGGAAATGGAAAAATCAATCGCCGAAGCCGATACCTTCATCAAAACTATGCAGGAATAAAAAACCGATTACTCCATATAAGGTGAAGATTTAGAAATGGGAAAGATTGTAACTAAGCAGACGGGTCTTTGCTTTGTCCTTGGAGTGATAAATTTATTTTATGTATTGTTTATAAGCAACGAATTGGATATATTTGCGGGCAAGTTCAGCTTTAAGATTTTATATTTACCTGGTTTAGTTCTTGGACTGTTGATATTACCTGCAATGAACTATTTTCTTTGGAATATCAGAAACAAAATCAGTCAGATTGATTATACACTAATAGCAATTCCACTACTATTATGGCTATTGATAATTCCAGGGGGATCTTTTACAAACTTTTTATTCATAAATTTCCCGTTGATATGGACGGTTTCATTATTATATCTCTTTAGATTTAGCAACATGACAAAGAGAGTAAACATTTATGTAGTAGTTTCATTTTTATGGGCGCTTGTTGCCGTAATTTCTTTTGGGGTAAATTATTTTATACCAATTCTTCCGGAATAATAAATAGAGACTGCTACATTTTTAATTTTTTTGTGTCTTCGTGCCTTCGTGGCTATAAACCGTATCTTTTCCTCAAATAAATCTGAATAATCATAATATCTGCCGGCCTGACCCAACGTCGCAGCACTAAAGAAAAAAGCAAGGGAAAAGGTTCCTGGAACCTTTTCGCATTTTAAATCATCATAAGTCCTTGTCAATAAAGGGCAAAAAAAGGTGTCAGGAACCTTTTTTTGTTCCTTGACACTTTCGCAAATAGATTTGAATAATCATAATATCGGCAGGCGTAATTCCGCCGATTCTGCCGGCCTGGCCTAATGTTGCGGGCTTGAATTTATTTAATTTCTCTTTCGCCTCGGCACGGAGATGATCGACTTTGTCATAATCCAATTCATCTGGCAGTTTTAATTTCTCTATTTTTTGTAACTGCGCCACCACCCTTTGCTCTTTAACCAGATACCCTTCGTATTTAGCGTCCGTCATTACGCTTTGGATAACATCGCCCCGAAGGCCCAGCGCCTTAACTTCCGCAAGAGCTGCAATTCTTTCGCCGCCCGTTTCCTCGGGCCGTTTGAGATGTTCCCAAAGCGATTTCCCTTCTTTGCGCGTATTCTTTAAAAAATCGGCAAAGGTATTAACCTGTTCAAGAGTCTGCTGAAATTTTTCCCAGCGAATATTATCGACAAGGCCTATTTCTCTTCCGATTTGCGTAAGTCTCCTGTCTGCGTTATCGCTTCGCAGGCTCATTCGCCATTCGGCCCTTGATGTAAACATCCGGTAAGGCTCGTCAATTTCTCTGGTCAGCAAATCGTCAATCATCACGCCGATATACGCCTGGTCGCGCCTTAGCACCAGCGGCTCTTTTTCGCCGATAAGCCTCGCGGC
Source organism: Sedimentisphaerales bacterium (assembly GCA_050014075.1). Taxonomy (GTDB): domain Bacteria; phylum Planctomycetota; class Phycisphaerae; order Sedimentisphaerales; family UBA12454; genus UBA12454. The sequence goes on from JBEKEA010000001.1 coordinate 110,239, forward strand.
GTTAATCCCCGCCATAATTCCCTGCGCCCCGGCTTCTTCGTATCCGCTTGTTCCATTGATTTGGCCGGCAAGAAACAAACCCTTGATTTTTTTTGTTTCCAGACTTGGTTTTAGCTGAATCGCGGGGCAATAGTCGTATTCGATTGCGTAGGCGTAATGGATAATTTTCGCGTTTTCGGTTCCTGCCATCAGTTTTATCATCTGCTCCTGGACATCCTGCGGCACGGATGTGCTTATACCGTTGCAGTAAATTGTCGTTACGTCCGCGTCCTCCGGCTCGAGAAATACCTGATGTTTGGTTTTGTCTGCAAAGCGGATTATTTTTGTTTCGATGCTCGGACAATACCGCGGGCCGGTCGAAACAATCTGACCGGTATAAAGCGGCGCACGCCCAAGATTATCTCGCAGAAGTTTATGAATTTTTTCATTGGTAAATGTTATCCAGCAGGGAACCTGTTTGCCGATGACTGATTCGGTCATAAATGAAAAAGGCGAAGGTTCTTTATCGCCATATTGAATTTGCGTTTTGTCGTAGTCGATTGTCTTTGCGTCGAGCCTCGGCGGCGTGCCGGTTTTTAATCGCTTTACTTCAAGTCCCAACTTTGCCAGACAATCCGACAATTCATTTGCAGCAGGTTCATCGAGTCTTCCGCCCGGCCATTGTTTGTCCCCTGTGTGCATTATGCCTTTAAGAAATGTTCCGGTAGCGACAATAACTGTTCGGCAATTAAAAATTTTGCCGTCTGTGCAAAGAATGCCTTTAATTTGATTGCCCTCTGTTAGAATTTCAGCGACGAGTCCTTCAAAAATTTCAAGGTTTGGTGTTTTCTCAAGTTCGCTGCGGATGAAATCAGAATATTTATATTTATCTATTTGCGCTCTTGGCGACTGCACTGCTGCGCCTTTGGAGCGGTTAAGAAGCCGAAATTGAATACCTGTCGCGTCCGTCGCAAGGCCCATTAGTCCGCCCAGCGCATCGATTTCCCGTGCGATTTGGCCTTTTCCAATGCCGCCGATGGCAGGATTGCAGCTTGCCTTTGCGATAGTATTTTTGCTGATGGTTACAAGAAGAGTTTTTGCCCCGATTTTCGCCGCCGCGTGCGCCGCCTCAGCTCCTGCGTGTCCTGCGCCGATTACTATGCAGTCGAAAACGTTCATTTTTCATCCGTCAGCGCTGTCGCCGAAGCCATAACGAAATTGGCGGTATGGCTGATACTTAAACTTATTTCGCCGACGCCGAGTTTCGATGCAATTTTTTTTACTTCGCCGCTGAGCTTAACCTGCGGCCGGCCAAGTGAATTATTAACTATTTCAATATCCGTCCAGGCAATTTTGCCCCGCCATCCTGTGCCCAGAAGTTTCAGCACCGCTTCTTTTGCCGCGAACCTGCCGCAAAGTCTTTCCACACGGTTTTTAATTTCATTTGCCTGCTGCTGCTCTGTCGGCGTAAAAACCCTGTCGAGAAAATGACTGCCGTGCCGCTGGAGCATTTGTTCAATCCGCGGACAGTCAACCAAATCTATGCCGTGCAAAATTTTCGTCATAACCGGTAATTCTCTTTTAACCCTGAATTTCGCGATAGGCTTTTTGCATACAATATTCGATAAAATCATCCGCGTAAGACAAATCGACCTGCGCAATTATTTTAGCCATCATATCGTCAACTAATTTTTTGCGTTTCTCAAACATTAATCTGCCCTCGACCTCCGACTGAACTTTTTCGAAAGGCTCGCAGCTTTGAATCTGTTTATTTTCAAGTCTTATGAGAAAAATATGGTTTCCGGCAGCGATAGGTCCGGCAAACTGGCCGATAGCCATATTTTCAGTCGCTTTTTCTATCGCATCGTAAGGCTCAGCCAGCGAACCGGGCCGGATTGGCTTCCACAGGCCGCCGTTTTGCGCCGCCTGGTCGTTCGAATATTTTTTCGCAAGCTCGCCGAAATCTTCGCCTTTCCTGATTCGTTCAGAAACTTCCATAGCGAGTTTCATAGCTTTTTTGCCGGCATCGGCGTTCGGGTCGTTGGGGTCTTTGAATTTTCCAACTTCAAGGTCAATAAGGCGAAATTCTATCTGGCCTTCTTTTGTATAAAATTCGCCTTTTATCTTGTCATAATATTCTATCAATTCAGAATGTGTAATCGGTTTTTGAATTTTGACTTCATCGGAGACGAACGACTGTATAAGTATTCCTCTTCTGGTCTGCTTATAAAAGTCCTGCCAGTTTGTGTGCATAGTCTTGAGCATTTTCTCGACGGTCGCGTAATCTCCGCCGTATTGTGAGATAAATCTCTGCACTTCCTGCTCGACGATTTTGTCTATAATAGTCTGGTCGATATTTTCAGGCAGCGCCTCCTTGGCTTTTTCATAAAGCCTGATATCTCCTATTTTCTGCAAAAGTATATTTATAAGCATCGGTTTGGCTGTAGTCCTGAAATGCTCGTAATCTGTTTGTTTTGCAGCCTCGGCAAGAGGCTCGCGAATCGGCTCTATGATTTCATCTGCGGTTATGGCTGTCGAGTCAATCGACAATGCCAGTCCACCTGACGGCTTGGGCAGAATCGGAGGCGTTGCCGGGGGCTGTATTTTATCCAGAGCTTTCACGTCAATATCGCTTTTTTTTGTCTTTTCACAGCCGCTAAACAAGATGAGCATACAACATACAGCCAATAGTCCGGTCTTAATTTTCATATTCATAATACTTCCTGTAAATAATAAAATCCTTTTAGGATATGATTATAATTTGGATTGGCCTTTTTTGCGAAGTATTTTTCTAAGAACCGCACAGATTGTATCAGGCTGCAGATAATTCTTTTCAAGCCTTATATGCACTGTCAGCGGGTCGGGAATCCTTACTTTGCCCGGTGCGCCGGCAAAAATGTCGTAAATCTTCTTGCCACTGTCTTTTTCGAATGAAAAAACGATGTCATTGCCGCTAATGGTAATCGCGCGTATCCCATGCGCCGAGGCGAGGATTCTTATCTCTGCAAGCTCTATCAGTTTCTGCACCTCCGGACTAATATGGCCGAACATATCATTAAGCTCGTCCTCAAGCCGGGCCAGGTCCCGCGATGTTCTGGCCGCGGCAATTCTCCGATAAACATTCATCCGCTGCGAATCGGATTGTATATAATTTCGGGGTATATAAATTGAAAAACCAAGGTCGATAACAGCAGCCGGGACTTTTTCCAGCGGTTCTTTTCTCAGTCTTTTCACCGCATCAGCCAGCAATTTACAGAAAAGCTCAAATCCGATTGTGTTGATATGGCCCGACTGCTCGGGGCCGAGTATATTTCCTGCCCCGCGGATTTCAAGGTCGCGAAGAGCGATTTTAAAACCGGCTCCGAGCTGCGAATATTCTTCTATTGCCTTTAGCCTTTTGACCGCTACCGGACTGATAGTCCTTGTTCGCGGCAGCAGAAAATAGCCGTAGGCCCTGTGTTTGAACCTGCCTACTCTTCCGCGGAGCTGATGAAGTTGGGCAAGGCCGAAACGGTCTGCGTCATTTACGATAATGGTATTGGCGTTTGGAATGTCAATGCCCGATTCTATTATCGCCGAGCAAACAAGCACATCAACTTTGCCGAGCACAAACTTAATCATAGTCTTTTCAAGCTCATGTTTGTGCATCTGGCCGTGCGCGATTGCGATTTTTACATCGGGCAGCAGCCTTTGAATCTCGTCAGCGATTTTTTTTATCGATTGCACCCTGTTATGAACGAAAAATATCTGTCCCTGCCTGTTAAGTTCGAGGGTTATCGCTCTTTTTATAAGCTCATCGTCATATTTTTTTACCTGCGTAACAATCGCCCGCCTGTCTAAAGGCGCGGTAGCAAGAGAGCTTATATCCCGCAGACCGAGAAGGGCCATATGAAGCGTTCTCGGAATTGGCGTTGCCGTCATTGTCAGTATATCGACGTTGATGCGCATCTTTTTCAGTTTCTCTTTGTGCTCGACACCGAACCTTTGCTCCTCATCTATAATCAGCAGTCCCAAATCCTTAAACCCGACATCTTTACTCAGCAGCCGGTGAGTCCCGATGAGGATATCGACCTTTCCCTGTTTGGTGCGTTTGATAATTTCAGTTGCCTGCTGCTTGGTTTTAAAACGGTTAACAGATTCGACAGTAACCGGAAAATCCGCGAACCGCTGACTGAATGTTCTTTCGTGCTGAACGCACAAAACCGTCGTCGGCACAAGCACGGCAACCTGTTTGCCCGCCTCGATTGCTTTAAACGCCGCCCGCATCGCAAGCTCCGTTTTTCCATATCCGACATCGCCGCACAGGAGTCTATCCATCGGGACAGGTTTTTGCATATCGATTTTGATTTGTTCGCTGCACGATTCCTGGTCTGGCGTTTCCTGGTAAAGAAACGATTCTTCGAATTCTCTCTGCCAGTTCGAATCCGCACCATAAGCGATGCCCTGTATGCTTTGCCGTTTAGCCTGTATTTCGAGCAGTTCCGCTGCGAGGTCTTTAACAGCAGCCGCGATTTTATTTTTCTGGCTCTCCCATTTTTTTGTTCCGATTTTGCTGAGTTTTGGTCTGACAGCGGTTGTGCCGATATATTTCTGCACAAAGCCAATATTCTGCACCGGCACATGAACCAAAGCACTATCGGCATATTGAATCGTCAGGAATTCGCTCCTTCCCCCGTCTTTTTCTATCGTTTCTACGCCTTTGAATTTTCCTATGCCGTAATTTATATGAACGACATAATCGCCTTTGTTCAGCTCTGCAGACGAATCGACGGGGACCGCTGAGCTTATTGGCCGGGTCGTTCGGCGGATAATCGCCTGGCCGAACAGTTCGTGATGGGTTGCGACAATTGTTTTAAACTCTTCGATTATAAATCCCCGATGAACAAAACCGACCGGCAGGTGAAAATTGGCGGGTAATTGTTTCGTGTCCTCTTGCGCGATGATTTCCCTGACACGTTTTACTTCGGCATCCGTTTCGCAATACAAATAAACATCCCAGCCGTCTTGCGCCATTTGCGTCAGTTGCTGCAAACCCGCTTTGTGTCCTGACCACAACGGCCCGCTTTTCGCCTCGAACTGCTGAACGCTTTTTATTCTAAGCTCGATATTGTCCGGCTCGGAGGCCTGCGGCGAGCTGGTCGAATCCGCAAATCTGCTTATTGAAACCTGTTTAAAAGCAGAAATTTTTTCAAAAATCCTGCTCCAGTTGTAAAGATTTTGCGGCCTGTCCACCCTGCGGATAAAAACATCAGCGACTTCCTGAACTTCGGTCGGCTCCTGGATAAAAATGATGGTGTCAGGGTCTATTGTTTCCAAAAAGTTTGTCTGGTTATCCGAATTATTATCGAGAACCGCGGCTGTGATTATAATACTATCGATATGTCCGCTTGACCTTTGAGTATCGAGGTCTATCGTTCTTATGCTCTCGATAGTATCGCCGAAAAATTCGACTCTAACTGCTATCGGCTGGTTTGAGTGTGCCGTCACCGGCGCGAAAATATCTATTATGCCGCCTCTTTTGACAAACTGCCCCGGCAAATCAATCTGCGCAACCGCTTCGAACCCGTTATCAACAAGCCACTCCGCCGCCTTTTCCATTTCAATAGTTTTTCCGGTTTCGAGCACCAGCCCTTTTTCGAAAAGTTTACTCGGCTTCGGCAACGGCTGCATAATCGCCTGTATCGAAGCTGAAATAATTTCCGGATACTGCCCACTGCCTGCGCTTGAGGCAAGTTTGAGAACGAGTCTTGCTCTTGTTGAGCTGATTTCATCTGTCGCGTCGATTAATTCTTCGCCCGCCCAGCCGGGCAGAGTCTCAATATTTTTCCCGCCAAATGCGATAAGGTCATCGACAACATTGTCAGCGTCGTCGAGATGTGGGCTTATATAAAGAATTGGTTTTTTAAGCTGCTGTTGAATATGCAGGGCCAATAAAGGCGCAAAGCTTCCCCACGTCCCGGCAATTTTTACCGCCCCGTGGTGAGCTTGTCGAACCGACCTGTTGTCGGTTTTTAATTGCGAGATTATTTCCTGAACACTATTTAATTTACCTATATTCAAAAAGGTGTCAGGAACCTTTTTCCTGTCTTTTTAATTTTAGTTCCCAAAGTAGGTATTGACTGCTCTTGCCGCTTTTATCAGAGGTGAATTTATCGGCACAGTCCTTGTCTTGCCCGCAACCTGCGATAATGGAACGCTCGAAAGTTTTCCATTTTTCATAACTACCAGGCGATTTTTAATTCCGTTTACAAGCAATTCCATCGCCTCAAAGCCGAAACTCGTCGCCAGTATCCTGTCGTAAGGTGTCGGCGTTCCTCCTCGCTGGATATATCCTAAAGTTACGCTTCTCGCCTCAAGTTTTGTCGCCTGTTCAATCTGCCCCGCAAGTTTATTTGCGATTCCGCCAAGTCTTATCGGTTCGGGGCTATACGCAATTGTTTCCCTGACGACCATTTTCCCGCCGAGTTCTTTTGCGCCTTCAGCGACAACTATAATGCTGTAGCTTTTGCCCCAGCTATTTCGTTTCATCGCAAAGTCGCAGACCTTTTCGAGTCTGTATGGAATTTCAGGAATAAGAATAACATCAGCGCCGCTTGCCACTCCCGAATGCAGAGCAATCCAGCCGGCGTATCTGCCCATCACTTCGACAACCATAACGCGATGATGTGAGCTTGCCGTAGTCCGTAGTTTATCAATTGCCTCGGTTGCGGTTGTTACTGCCGTATCAAATCCGAAAGTAACCTCGGTGCCCCAAAGGTCGTTATCTATTGTTTTTGGCACGCCCATTACTGTCAGTCCTTTTTTCGCCAGCCCCGCCGCGCAAGTCTGCGTCCCATCCCCGCCGATACAAACGAGTGCGTCAATATTTTTGCTCTTCAAAGTTCGAATGCACGAATCCGATACGTCTTTTAATATTACTTTGCCCTGCGGTGAGCCTGTCGAACCGCCTGTTCTGCTTTCAACCGGATATTTAAACGGATTAGATGTATTATTTGACCCGAGAATTGTTCCGCCCAATGAAAGAATATGGCTGACATTCTCATAGCTCAGCGGATGGAGTCTTTTTTCGATAAGTCCCAGGAATCCGTCTTCGATTCCCCATACTTTTATGTCGTATTTTGATATCGCCGCCTTTGTTACAGCGCGGATAACGGCGTTTAGACCCGGACAATCCCCGCCTCCCGTCATTACCGCAATTGTTTTAATTTTATGCACCATATTATTACTTATTCTGAATAGACTTTTTCGCTGCCGCGGCAACCGCATCAGCCGTAATACCGAACTTTTCGTAGCAGACTTTATACGGTGCCGAAACGCCGAATCCGCTCATACCGATAAATTCGCCTCTATCGCCGATATATTTCTCCCAGCCCATTTTAATTCCCGCTTCGACCGCCACTCTTGCCTTAACACTTGGCGGCAGCACAGAATCTTTATACGCCTTATCCTGCTGCTCGAACAATTCCCAGCTCGCAAGATTAACGACCTGCGCCTTTATATTTTCAGCCGCAAGTTTCTCCGCGGCCTTCATCGCGATTTCAAGTTCAGAGCCGACTCCGATAAGTATCACATCGGGCTTATCTTGTTTTACAACAACATAACCGCCCTTTGCGATACTCGACGCCGGCGGGAATTTCGTCCTGTCAAGCGTCATTAAATTCTGTCTTGTCAAAAGCAGAGCGACCGGCCCGCTTGTATGCTCCAGCGCGATTTTCCAGCAGTACGCCGTTTCGTTCGCGTCCCCGGGCCGCAATACGAGCATTTTCGGTATTGCACGCAGAACCGCGATATGTTCAATCGGCTGATGTGTCGGTCCGTCTTCGCCCAATCCGATTGTATCGTGTGTGAACACAAATATTGTTTTGTATCCGCTCATCGCCGCCATTCTCACCGCCGGCTTCATATAATCGAAAAAGCAGAAGAACGTTCCGCCATAAGCCCGCAGCAAATCGCTCGTTCCGATACCGTTCATTATCGCCGCCATCGCGTGTTCGCGAACTCCGTAGCGGATATATCGCCCTGTCGGTTTATCTTTTTGAAAATCCTCTACGCCTTTGAATTGCGTATTATTTGATGGTGTCAGGTCTGCCGAACCGCCCAGCACCAGCGGCATCTGCGGCATTAAAACATCCAGCGTCTTGCCGGATGCCGTCCTTGTCGCCATTGGCTCGGCCGGAAAAGTCGGCAGATTTGTTATTTTTGGATATGGGTCATTAATCAGTTTCGCAAGTTCCGGATATTTTTGGGAATAGTTTTTAAATTGTTCATTCCATTGTTTTTCAAGTTCTGCGCCTTTTACTTTCGCTTTTTGCATATGTTCAAGAACTTCGTTTGGAACTACGAATGACTTTTCCGGGTCCCAGCCGAAGTTTTTCTTGATTAGTTTAATCTCATCTTCGCCCAGCGGCGCGCCGTGAGCCTTATGTGTATCCTGAAAATTCGGACTGCCGTATCCGATATGTGTGCGAAGATTGATTATGCAGGGCCTGTTCTTTTCAGCCTGCGCGTTTTTCAACGCCTTTTCGAACGACACCATATCATTGCCGTCACCACCAACAATTTGCACATACCAGTTATAAGCCTCGAAGCGTTTGGCCCTGTCTTCGCTGAATGAAAGGCTTGTGTTTCCGTCGATGGATATATGGTTGTCATCGTAGATAACAATTAATTTATTCAGTCCCAGATGTCCCGCCAGTGAGCAGGCCTCTGATGAAACGCCTTCCTGCAAACAGCCGTCGCCCGCGATAGTATAAATGTTGTAATCGAAAAGATTCGAGCCGTCTTTATCGAAATATGCCGCCAGATATTTCTGCGCCAGTGCCATACCGACTGCGTTACTTATTCCCTGACCAAGCGGCCCTGTCGTCGCTTCGACTCCTGCGGTATGACCATATTCCGGATGACCCGGCGTTTTGCTGCCCCACTGCCTGAAGTTTTTCAAATCCTCAAGGCTTAAATCATAACCCGTCAAATACAAAAGCGAATACAGCAGCATACTTCCGTGACCGGCACTGAGTACGAATCTGTCCCTGCCGTGCCATTTCGGATTGACAGGATTAAATCTCAGATATTTCATCCAAAGCGTATAAGCCGCCGGCGCCATTCCCATCGGCATTCCCGGATGGCCGGACTTTGCCTTCTGAACAGCGTCCAGCGATAAAAATCTGATTGTCGCAATACATTGTTCGTCAAGTTCGTTTAGACCCGGATTCACTTTGCTCTGCATAATTTATCCTTTTAAAATGATTAGCCCCGCCACCTGTTCCGCTCCGGCGGGGTTTCATAGTGGGTCGGTTAGCCTATCCACCTGTGCGCGGGGTTTGTTGTTGTTTCGCCAACGCGGGAACAACAAAAGACTGATATCATAAAGGAAAAGATGTTGTGTGTCAATGCCAAATTATCATCACAACCCTTTCAAGGACAAGCAATTAGAGTAATGAACAAATTTGAATTCTGGAACAAAAAAATGTGCGAATAAAATTATATAGGCAATTAGCTCGAAAGGTTAAATTTGTCCGGTGAATATAAGAGTTATTATTTTTTTTAGATATACTCAGGGCCAATCCGTTGGACCGGCCCTGAGATTTTTACTTTATTAACGTCGTCTTATGGCAATCAAGCCGAGACTAAGCAATGCGATTGTTGCAGGTTCAGGTACCACCAGGACAAGGTCCTTGCCGTCTGCACCGCCGTTGTAAGTCAAGGTATATTGATATTGCACTCCGTCATAAGTCAGAATTATCGTATCTCCTTCTAAGGCTTTTCCGCCATTTATGTCGCCGGTAACCGTATCAAAAGTGCCCTGAATAGCACTAACACAATCAATAAGGAGAATATCGCCCAGTGGCGGCGCAGCAGTCAGTTGGAGAATTAAATTTGCAGTAGTAGTTTCGCCAAGGCGCTGGCCGTCTCCATCGGCATCACCCAAGTCAATATAAGCTGTGCCGTCAAGGACAATCGGACTTACGCCATTACTGCCAATCTGATATTCGAGAATACCAGTACCATAGTTATAGGGGCTGCCGGTGGCGACGTCTGTATCGCCCGCGATATACATGTTCTTCATATTAATTACAGGAGCAGAGCCAACTATGGTCATCTGTCCGTAGCCGTTTCGGTATCCTAATGTCAACTCTCCCGTGCAGCTTGCATTGCTACTATCGTATGCAAGGGTTCCGCCACTGATAGTATAGGTAGAGCCTGGTAGCATACCGCCATTAGGCGCCTTATTTCCATCACCAATTGCAAGCCTACCACCCTCCTTCTGGTAGGTAAGAAAAATACGCCCTCCTGTCTGGTTCAGGTAGGCAGCGTTTGGAGTGTTTCGAATATCACCAACGCGAATCCAGCCGAAGCCGGTAATGTCTGCGCCATCGACAACATTCATCGTTGCGCCCTCGAATATTCTGATTCTCGTGCCGGCCGTTGTGAGTCTTGGCCAACCGCCTATGGCAGTATCCACTGTGCACACTGAACCAGGTCCTGTGATATACGTCCCATTAGCTCCGGTCAAGGCGATCGATGCAGCGCTTGGTTCGTCAACAAAGGCGCCGGTAGATGCATTTGTGTCTCTCCAGTTCTGACCGTCGTGGGCATCATCCCAGTGGCCCACTGCGCCGTAGTCCCACATAAAGTCTCCTCCTGCAGTGAGAGTATCAGCAGGTGCACTACTTGTCATAAGACCAACAAACACAAACACAATCAGCAATTCCAACTTCTTCATTTAAGTTACCTCCTTTTATTATTGGTTAATTTTGTTTATCGTTATTTTTTTCTTCTAATCAGAGTTAACACGCCAAGGCCGAGCAAACAAATCGTTGCAGGTTCAGGTATCACCAGTACAAGGTCCTTGCCGTCTATGCCGCCGTTGTAAGTCAAGGTATATTGATATTGCACTCCGTCATAAGTCAGAATTATCGTATCTCCTTCTAAAGCTTTTCCGCCATTTATGTCGCCGGTAACCGTATCAAAAGTGCCCTGAATAGTACTGACACAATCAATAAGGAGAATATCGCCCAGCGGCGGCGCAGCAGTCAGTGTAAGAATCAGATTTGCAGTAGTAGTTTCGCCAAGTCGCTGACCATCTCCATCTGCATCGCCTAAATCTATATAAGCCGTGCCGTCAAGGGCAATTGAACTTACGCCATCACTGCCAATCTGATATTCGAGAATACCTGTACCATAATTGTAAGGGGCGCCACCTGTATAATCGTAGTCACCTGCGATATACATGTTCTTCATATAAATGTCAGGAGCGTCACCAACTATGGTCATCTGTCCGTAGCCGTTTCTCGCTCCTAATACCAGTTGTCCTGAACAGGCCGAGTCGGCAGCATCGTATGCAAGGGTTCCGCCACTGATGGTATAAGTAGAACCCGGCAACATACCACCGCCGGGACTCTTACTGGCATCGCCAATCCCAAGCGACCCTGAAGTCATCTGGCGTGTAATGAAAATACGTCCGCCTGTCTGGTTCAGGCAGGCAGCGTTTGGAGTGCTTCGAATATCACCAACACGAATCCAGCTGATGCCGGTAATGTCTGCGCCATCGACAACATTCATCGTTGCACCTCCTGATACTATGATTTCCGTGCCAGCCGTTGTGAGTCTTGGCCAACCGCCTACAACAGTATCCACCGTGCACACTGAATCAGATCCATCGATCCAGTTCGGGGCCCCGGTCAGGGCAACCGAAGCGGCGCTCGGCTCGGCGATAATAGTACCGGTAAGTGCGTTTGATTCTCTCCAGTTCTGACCGTCGTGGGCATCATCCCAGTGGCCTACCGCACCGTAGTCCCACTCAAAATTTCCTCCTTCAGTAAGAGTATCAGCGGGTGCACTACTACTTGTCATAAGACCAACAAACAAAAACACAATCAGCAATTCCAACTTCTTCGTCCTCATAATACTTCCTTTCTATTTTATTTTTTCCTATGTTAAATCAGAACCAGCCAAAACTTGCGGCTGTCAATGAAACTACGGTATGTCTGCATAGAATTGCTAAGGATAAAAGGAATGATTATTACAGAAGTGCCGCCTCCAAAATTTGATAACTTCATATCTCTTCTTCCTTCTTTCCTTCTCAAACTCAAAAAAATAAATCTTTACGCTGCCGAATCAAAAGAAGTAAAAATTGTGTGCAGAAATCCAGAGTAGCATATCAATTTTGAGTTTTCTCTTCCATCTCCCTTTTTACACTTTACGGCGGGTATTATACCATTTTTATCTGGTTTGTCAAGCATTTTCCCCTGCCTGTTTTATTATAATTATGCTCAATAAATAGGAATAAATAGTGCCTGCCTGCCTATTTCCCACGTCCCATAATTCTGCCGGATTTTTTTCGTATCAGATTTCTGCTGCCTTGGCGTTATAACTTTCTTGCTGCAATAGACTTAAAAAAATATCTTTTTTTATATTATCTTTGCGATTCTATGGAAAAGTCGCTTACGGGTTTTGACGATAAAATAAGCACACAGCACTAATTAACAAGGTATAAACTCGGAATACCGGAGTTTAAAAAGAATGAAAAATACAAATAATCCGTCTCAAATTACAATGACGGTACTTGTAACTGCCTTGACTTCGGCAGGTGCGATTGCCCTATGGCTTTATTTCCATCCCAGCCACCAGGGATACAAGGGCAATCCGCTTGGCGTATCGATGGTAATTATCCCGATTGCTGTCTGCATTGGGATGTTATTGTTTCTGTTCAGATACATATCAGTACAAAAAAAACTCTATTCGCGACAGAACCAGCTCGAACAGCTTCTTCAGACTCGTACCGCTGAGCTGGCGGCAGAAAAAGCAAAGGTTGAAACCCTGCAATCTCAGACCGAACAGATAAACAAACAGCTCCAGCTTTCCGTCAGTCATTCTAATTTAATTACGCAGCAGGCGGTTGACGCCGGCAGGGCCAAGAGCGATTTCCTGGCCAATATGAGCTACCAGATTCGCACGCCGATGAACGCGATAATTGGCTTTAGCGAAATGCTGGCCGAAGAAAATCTCACTCCGGAGCAAAAAAAACAGGTTAAAATAATCCAGGACAGCAGCAGAAATCTGCTTCACCTTATAAATGACATACTCGACTTTTCAAAAATCAATGCCGACCGACTCGAAGTGGAAAGCGTAGACACATCTATTGAAACTATTCTCACGACAATCGAATCGCTTATGAAGCCGCTTGCAGATGAGAAAGGCCTCCTGTTTGAAATCATACGCAATCAGCCTCTGTCTAAATTCATCCGCACAGACCCGGCAAGACTAAAACAATGCCTGCTGAATCTTGTCAGCAATGCCGTCAAGTTCACGGAAAAAGGATTTGTTCATATTAAAATTTCAAGCGATAAACAGAATGACAAAGATTTCGTCAAATTTGACATCGAAGATTCCGGTATAGGCATACCTACCGACAAACTGGAGCAGCTTTTTGAACCGTTTGCACATGTCAACGTCGGCGGCACATCTCATCCGCTCGGAGGCACAGGACTGGGGCTGGCTATTACGAAACATATCGTCGAGCTGCTCGGCGGAAATTTAACTTTTTACAGTGTTCCAAAAAAAGGTTCGACATTTTCTTTGTTTGTGCCGGCTGCTATTGAAACTAAAAATTATGAAAACGGTAAAAATAACCATACTGCCGAAACGCCTGTTAAAACCGATGACAACTTGAATATCAGGCTTACAGGCAGCGTCCTTATCGTGGAAGACAGTCCTACAAATCAGATGCTTGTCGACCTTTTATTGAAAAGGTTTGGGCTAAAGACAGAGATTGTCGAAAACGGTCTGCTGGCGGTGCAAAAAGCGGCCGTGAATAAATATGACGTTATTTTGATGGATATGCAGATGCCCGTGATGAACGGCTACGAGGCGACAATGCAGCTCAGGAAAGACGGTCTTAAAATACCTATAATCGCGCTTACAGCATGTGCGATGGCGGGCGATGATGAGAAATGCTTTGCCGCCGGATGCAGTGATTATCTTACAAAGCCGGTGGACAGGAAAAAACTTTTTGAACTTCTGACTAAGTATCTCGCCGCTGACAGTGCAACGCTGTCTTCGGATACCATCTTAACCAATACCGAAAATAAAAAGGAAACTACTATGCAAAACAAAGAAGAAAATTCGTCTCCTGTCGAGGTAAGTGAACTTGAAATTGACTGGCAGCTTTTAATGGAACGGATTGGCGATGAAGCCCTTATTGACGAAATTGTGCCGGTCTTTCTCAAAGACAACACCGAAAGAATGCAGTTGCTTACCGAGGCGGTAAAAAAGACCGATACGAGGGAAGTAAAATTTTTCGCCCATTCCATCAAGGGCGCTTCCGGTATTGTTGGTGCTGCGAAAATCTCAGAGCTGGCAAAACAGCTTGAAACCGCCGCACGGGACGAGCAGACGGACAAATATGTCCCGCTTTATGAGCAGATTAAAACGCACTTTGATGCTCTTTTAGTTCTTCTGGCGAACAAAGACTGGAAGCAGATTGTTAAAAACGCCTCGGGAAGTCAGACTTCGCAAAAAAGCTGAAATCCCGAGTTAGTTTAAAAAAAAGTATCACTAAAAAACGTTCGGACATAAACATCCGGACGTTTTTTATTATCCGCCCCGCATAATGTAGATATATGTCGGATATTGACTCTTATATGCTGGATATTGACTTTTGACTGCCCGCAGACTACCATACATAACAACGGTGGCGATGCTTTTGCATCAGCCCTTGGCCGAGTGGCGGAATGGCAGACGCTCAGGATTTAAAATCCTGTGTCCGAAAGGGCGTATGGGTTCGACTCCCATCTCGGCCAGTTTAATTTTTACGCGAGATACAATTGGCTGAACAAAAAATCAAGGCTGTGCTCTTCGACCTTGGCGATACACTGCTCAATTACGGTAAACTTGACCCCCATGAACCTTTTGCACAGGCCGTTCGACAAACATGGACATATCTCAAAGAACAAGGACAATTCGTATCGCGATATAAGTGGCTATACGCCGCCAGAAGCCTTCTGGCAATACGACTCCGTATGATATGGTCCGACATCACCCAACAAGACTTCGACTCCCTCGTAGTCCTGAAAAAACTCGGCAAAAAAATGGGTATCCAACTCAACGACCAACAATACGAAGACCTCGTCTGGCTCTGGTATGAACCGCTGGCCAGACGGGTTACCATAGAGCCTGATTTACATAATACCCTCTCAACACTTCGCAACCGAGGACTGAAACTTGGTATCCTATCAAATACATTCGTTTCCGCTACCGCACTTAACAGGCATATCAGGCAGTTCGGCCTAATTGAATTTTTCGATTTTATCTACTATTCTTATGAGTTCAAAAAACGCAAACCACATCCTGAAATGTTCCAGGCGGCAATTAAAAAACTGGGATTCGAGCCGGGCGAGATTGTTTTCGTCGGCGATAGAATTAAAAACGATGTCCAAGGCTCTTTAGGAGTAGGTATGATACCCGTCCTAAAAAAGACTTATGCCAATACCAATCAGCAAGTACCCAACGGCGTCATAAAAATTAACAGTATAGCAGAATTGCCGGGGGTTATTGAAAAAATCAATGGACACTAAGACAGAAAGAAAAATCCGAAATCCTAATTTCTAAATCCTAAACAAATCCGAATTACCAAAATTTAAATATTCAAAACCAGACGAAAATGTGCCGCGGGACAGGCATTATTTTTTTAATGTAAGGCAGTCGGGCCGGAAACAACAAGTCTCATACGGACAAAAACCATTTGCCGTTCCAAAGCAAGGCGAGTAGCCCTCTCTTCTCTGAATCGTATGAATAAGCTCCGTTTTCTGCATCTTGGCCGGGTCTATATCAAGATACCTGGCCTTGTCATGCAACTGACGAATAGTCATTTTTTTAGGTGCAACCTTTGAAACCTTGTTTTTCTCGCCTTTTACTTTTGCGACTTTCAAAACCACAGCCAATCCTTTCGTTTTATCTGTTATCCTTCAATGCACTTAAACGCCTATTGTTTTCATACTATAATATATATCGGTAAAATACCGTGAAAAGTTAAAAGTGAAGAGTGAAAAGTGTGAAAAGGGACAGTAAATGAAACATTTGATTTTTGGGGGGATTTGGGTTAATGTGTAAACCATTAAAATCGGAGTAAAAAATGGCGAAAAATCAAAAAGCTTATCAGAAATGCATTAACCCGGACTGCGGAGCAGAATACGGCTGCGGCGAATCATTCTTTAAATGCCCGAAATGCGGCGATTTGCTCGATATCCAATACGACTGGGACCAAATCAAAACGCTGAAGAAACTTTCGGATTTTTCCAATCGCTGGTCAACAAGAAACAATAAACTCGATTTTTCCGGAGTGTGGCGGTTTAGAGAACTGCTGGATTTCTGCGACGATAAATTCAAAATAACAATCGGCGAAGGTCAAACGCTGCTTGAGCAAAACGATATGCTCGGTGAATTTATCGGGATGAAAAAAGGCTGCCTGCACCTGCAATACGAAGGGCTTAATCCTTCGGGTTCGTTTAAAGATAACGGAATGACGGCGGCATTCAGCCATGCGAAAATGGTCGGAGCAAAATCCTGCGCGTGCGCCTCCACCGGCAATACCAGCGCCGCGGTCGCTCTGTATGCACATCACTGCGGAATAAAATGCACCGTTTTCATCGGTTCAGGCAGGATAGCTTTTGGGAAATTGAGCCAGGCGATGGACTATGGCGCAAAGACAATTCAAATACTCGGCGATTTTGACGATTGTATGAAACAGGTTCAGGCTGTTTGTACCGAACTGAAATTATATCTTCTTAATTCGCTCAATCCGTTCCGGCTCGAAGGGCAGAAAACCATAATGTATCGCATTCTCGAAGGGCTGGGATGGAATGTGCCGGACTGGATTGTCGTGCCGGGCGGAAATCTGGGAAATTCCAGCGCGTTCGGAAAAGCGTTTTACGAACTGAAACAACTCGGCCTGATAAATAAGATACCGCGACTTGCGATTATCAACGCGACCGGCGCGGATACTCTTACCGAGCTTGTGAACAACAGAAAATTGAAATGGAACGGCGGCAAAGTCGATAATAAAATCATCGGCGATTTTTACGACGAACTTACTGCAAAGAAATTTTCGCCGCATACCTGCGCATCGGCGATAGAAATATCCCGGCCGGTGAATCTGAAAAAATGTCTGCGGGCAATCGATGTCTGCAACGGAGTTGTGCGAGCGGTAAGCGACCAGGCGATAGTTGACGCAAAGGCGCTTATTGGAAAATACGGACTTGGGTGCGAGCCAGCATCTGCGGCAACGATTGCAGGATTGCAGGTTTTGCTTGCGGAGAAAACTATAAAACCCAATGAGAGCGTCGCGTGCGTGCTGACGGGGCATTGTCTCAAAGACCCGAATGTTACCGTTAACTATCATAAAGAAAAAGGCGGCAAATACAGTAATCCGCCAATTGAATGCCCCAACGACCTGAAGCAGATAATCAAAATAATGAATCGGGATGAATAATAAAAAGTCAAAAGGAATTGTTTTTTTTGCAGTTATTTTGGTTTCCTGCCTGACTGCGTTTTGGGGCCTGACGAGCAGGGCTATCGGCAATCATGAGGCTTATGTCGGGGTAACTGCCAGGAATATGCTTGCCAGCGGCAACTGGGTTTTGCCTGTTTTTAACGGCGAGCCGAGGCTGAATAAAACTCCTTTATCCTACTGGCTCGTTGCAGCGGCGGGAAAGGCTGCCGGCGGCGTGAATGATTTTGCGCTTCGCCTGCCCAACGCGGTACTGGCGGTTCTTTCGGCAATCGCAATTTTTTATTTCGTCTCTGACTGGCTGGGATTTCGAATCGGTGCGCTTTCGGCTCTCGTGTGGGCAACTACTCTTTGCTTTTTCAGATACAGTCATACGGGCAGACCTGAGATGACGCTGACGTGTTTTGTAACAATCGCGATGCTGAGCTTTTATTCGGCGATAACAGCCAAAGACAAAAAAAAACAGATTTATTATATGCTTGTTTTCTGGCTGAGTTTTTCTCTCGGTATGCTCGCAAAAGGACCCGCGCCTCTGCTTTTGATTTTTCCGGCGCTGTTTTTTTATTTCGCGATTTTCCGCAAATGGAAACTTGTGCCCAAACTGCTGCCTGTCGCGGGAGTAATTTTATTTTTGGTAATTTTTTTGCCGTGGCCGATAACGGTCCTGATAAAACATCCCCAGGCGGTCGAAATTTGGAAAAATGAATTTCTCGGCAGAGCGGCGGGCGAATACGGTTCGGGGTCGGAGCCTTTTTATTTTTATTTCTGGGTGATGTTTGCCTTTTTTGTGCCGTATTGCGCTTTTATTCCGCTTGCGATTGCTATGCCGTTTTACCGGATATGGGAGGAAAAGCATGACGAGATTTTTTATCTGTGCCTGTGGTTTGTTGTCGGCATCGCGGCAATGACCCTCTGCGGCGGAAAGCGCCAGCATTATATTTTGCCGATTATGCCGGCGATGGCGGCGCTGACGGGCATTATTCTTGACGATATGATATTTGGCCATAGAGCATACACTAAAAACTTTTCCAGAAACTTTCTGCTTACGTATTTGTTTGTTCTGGCCGGGCTGTGTGTAATTATTTTCGTCCGGCCGAATATATTAGGTAAAGGAGAAGATGATGGGAATTATACAATCCGGGATTTTGCGCAGGAGGCGACTTCCGCGGCGGAGGCTAAAGAGGTAGTTGGTTATTGCAAAATCGATGCATCATTTATATACTATCTAAACAGAAATGTTCCTGTATTGTCCGATATCGATAAAATTTATTCCAATTATCCTGCCGGCTGCTGGATTGCGGCAAGCGATAAGAATTTTGAAGAATTGAAAAAAGACAAGCGATTCAGTCTTGTTTGGACCGGCATTGATAAAAAACGGGGCTTTTTTGAAAAAAATCAGGTGAAAGAATAAGCCGGAGAAAAATATGATAATTAAGAAAACATTTTTATTACTAATGATTTTTTGTCTGGCATCTTCTGTCGGGCTAAACGGCTGCAGAAAATCCAGCCCTGAAAAAAAATCTCCTCCTGCACCGCCTTCAACAACTCCGAAAGAAAACAAAACCCCCGCCGAAACTCCTGCTGTTGCCAAACCTTCCAACGAAACTGCTGCCGTTCCAAAACCTCCTGCCCAAAATCCTGTTATTTCAAAATCTCTTGAAGAAATTATTTTGAACAGAAACAGCTGGAATCCCATTTTGACGGATTTTTACGGCAAACAAATGCCAGACTTCGAAGTTACAGACATAACCGGTAAAACACACCGCCTGTCGGCTTATCGCGGCAAAAATGTTGTAGTGGTTTTGTGGGCGACGTGGTGCGTGCCTTGTATGGAGGAAGTTCCTCAGCTTGTCGCTCTTCGCGATATTATGAGCGAGGACAAACTGGCAATGCTGGCGATTTCAAATGAGCCTGCCAACGTCGTCAAATCAATGGCTGGGAAAAAAAATATGACTTACACAGTTATTTCGTATCAGGGCCGGCTGCCGGCACCTTTCAGCAATAGCAGAAGCATTCCGACGGCATTTTTTATCAGGCCTGACGGCACATTAAAAATTGTTACCGAAGGCGGCGCACATCTAAGCGAAATGAAATCCATAATTCTTGCTCAATAACGGCTGACCAATGTCCGACCAAAACAAAACACAAATACCGCTGACCAGGATACAAAAACTCATCAGCCAGCGTATGCTCGAATCCAAACAGACACAGCCTTGCTTTTACCTGACGGCAAAAGCAGATGTAAGCCAAATTGCCGATTTACGCCGAACGCTGAGTAAGCAGCTGGGAACAAGAATTTCGATGAATGATTTTTTCATCCGCGCAATGGCTGGGGCTGTCGAAAAATTTCCGCTGATGGCGGGAAGTTTCAAAGACGACTATATTGAAATCGCTGAAACTGTCAATATCGGCCTTGCCGTTGCCGCACCGAAAGGCCTTGTTGTGCCGGTAGTGAAAAACGCAAATAATAAAAGCCTTGCGGATATCGCGAAAAATACTATCGAACTTATCGAAAAGGCAAAAAATAATAAATTAAGCCTCGACGATTTGACAGGGGCGTGCACGACATTGTCGGCACTGGGAATGTTCGGCATCGATTCATTCCTTGCGATACCTTCGCCGGGACAGTGCAGCATTGTTGCAGTGGGAAAAATAATTGAGGAACCGATATTCCGCGGGGGCGCTGTAACTTCAAGAAAAATTGTTGAGTTCGGCCTTACAGCAGACCACAGAATCGTAACACCAGATTATGCCGCCGGATTTCTTACTGAAATAACAAGTCTTGTTTCAAATCCTCAAAAACTGGTGGGGTAACTTAAGGCAGATTAAAGAATTGTTTTGTGGTTTTTGTCACTTCGCGGGCAAATATCTCCAGAGGCATCTGTTTTAGCTCCGCTATTTTGGCGGCGGTGTGAACCAGCAGCGCAGGTTCGTTAATTTTCTGCTTCCGCATAGGCTCGGGAGACATAAAGGGACTGTCTGTTTCAATCATCATTCTTCCAGGCGGCACAATTTTGGCCGTCTCTCTTGCCTGCTCGGCGTTTTTGAATGTTACAATGCCGGTAAATGAGATGTAAAAACCCTTTTCGAGAACAATTTGAGTCTGCTCAACCGTTCCGCCCCAGCAGTGAAAAACTATCTTTGTGTTCTTGTCGGCGAATTTATCAATTATCTCCATCGTCTCATCAAAAGCGTCTCTGGTATGGATAATGATCGGCAATTTTTTTTCGGCAGCGATTTCCAGAAAAGTTTTAAAAAGGTCTTTCTGTGCATCGGGTTTTGATAAATTATAATGAAAATCCAGGCCTGTCTCGCCAAGGGCGACAACTTTTTCGTGTTTTGTCAGTTCTTTGAGCCGCTGCAAATCGGCAGCCTTGTACTCGGAGGCATGATGAGGATGTATTCCCAAAACGGCGTAAAGATTCGGATGTTTTTCGGTTATCGAAATAACTTTTTCGTTATGCTCGGCGTCGGTTCCTATGGCTATACATTTTGTTATGCCGGCATGGGCGCTTCTTTGCAGGACCTCGGCAAGGGATTCCATCAATCCCTTATAAGTCAAATGAGCGTGTGTATCGATTAGTTCCATTGCTTATTAAAAGGCATTTTCATAATGCCTAATATCGGCTTTTCCTTTTTTATCGAGTAATACTATGACGATGTCGAAACGCAGAGGGTGATTTTCGAGTTTGTATTTTCTTACGAAAAGATTTGCCGTCTTTGTCATTCGGTGCTTTTTCGCGGACGTAATAGCAGCTTCGGCATCGGCGAATTTCTCATCTGCCCTGGCTTTTACTTCGACAAAGACCACTGTCCCGTCGCCGGCGGTCATAATAAGGTCTATCTCGCCGGAGCTGCAGGAAAAATTCTGCGTCAGAGTTTTATAACCCTGCCGTTTAAGAAACTTTTCGCACTGTTTTTGCCCCCACTCGCCGAGCAGGCGTTTATCAGACAACAGTTTTTCTCTTTTATTGCCGAAAAGCACGATTTTCTATGCGCTGGCCGTATGTTCCGATCGTTTCTGCGAAAGTTTGACGCCTTTACCTGTACGTTTCCTGAGGTAATACAACTTAGCGCGTCTGGACTTTCCGCTTCTTATCGGTTTGACATCGACAACATTTGGCGAATTAATCGGGAAAGTTCTTTCTACGCCTTCATCCTCCACGATTCGGCGAACGATAAAATGCTCGTTCATTCCGGCTCCGCTGCGGGCGATTACAACGCCGGTGAAAATCTGTACACGGCTCTTATCGCCTTCCACGATTTTACAATGGACGTCAACTGTATCGCCAACTTCAAAATATGGAAGTTTTTCTTTAAGACTTTTCTTTTCTACTGCATCAAGTAATGCGTTTCTCACTTGTTAATACTCCTTATATTTTATTTTCTGATTTTTTATTATCGTCCAGCAGGTCGGGCCTTTGTTTTTTTGTTTTTTCCAAAGCCTGCTGTTTTCGCCATTTATCAATTTGTGCGTGATTGCCGCTAAGCAGCACATCGGGCACTTTAAAACCATTAAACTCTTCAGGTCTGGTATATTGCGGATATTCAAGAAGTCCGTCACTGAAAGAGTCGTTTGCCGCTGAGTCTTCGTCGCCTAAAGAACCTGGCAGAAGTCTCACAACCGCGTCGATTACAACCATCGCAGCCAATTCTCCGCCGCTGAGGACATAATCGCCGATTGAAATCTCTTCTGCGTTTGCGGCGATTCTTATTCTCTCGTCAAAGCCTTCGTAATGGCCGGCGATGAGAATAATTCGCTGCTCTGCCGCCAATTCTTTGGCGAGCTTCTGGTCGAATTTTTTGCCCTGCGGCGTAAGCAGGATAACTCGCCCGTTTTGCGGGTCCTGCTTTTTTACATTTTCGAGACATTCGAGCACAGGCCGGCACATCATTACCATTCCCGGCCCGCCGCCGTAAGGCGTATCATCGACCTTTTTATAACTGTTCGCGGCAAAATCTCTGATATTTGAAAGAGCTATCTGAACCAATCCGCGCTGCTGAGCACGCTTTACTATTGAAAGACTCAGCGGCGAGGCAAACATATCCGGAAAAAGCGTAAGAACATCTATTCTCATCACTTCTTATTTCAATTATTCTTTTTTCTCGCCGGCATCGGCCTTGGCCTTTGTTTCGGCATCGGCTTTGGCTTTGGCATCAGCTTCTGCTTTTACCTTTGCATCTGCATCGGCTTTGGCTTTTGTTTCGGCTTCGGTTTTTTCAGAGGCTTTCTTTGCCTCTATTCTTTGTGTATTATCGTAAAGCAAGCCTTTCTTCTTGGCTATTTCTCGTGCTTTTTTCTTGTGAGCCAGTCTTTCCTGATAATGCTTGCTGACTATTCCGATTCTTGAAATCAGTTCGGCAACAGTATCGCTCGGCACAGCGCCGACGCCCAGCCAGTATTCAATTCTCTCTTTGTTAAGAACCAGTTGTTTAGACTGTTCTTTTTCGATGGGGTCATAATGACCCAGCTTTTCGACGATTCTGCCGTCACGAGGCGTGCGAGAATCAATCGCGTTGAGGCGGTAGTAAGGCTTGTGCCTTCGCCCCATTCTCATAAGTCTCAATTTCAATGCCATAACTTTTCCTTTCTGTATATAATCAATTTTCCTTCAGACACTGTGTCTTCAGGAAACACGTTTACCCCGTTAGAAAAACCGCCGGATTTAACCGACAGTTTTCACGGCTTTAAAACCCTCGTTAGAATTTTTTCTAACGGGGTTTACAATTTAAAGCGTAACCGTTAATAAAAATCGCCAGCAGAGCCGAATCAATTCCCGCGTCGCGGGCGATTTTGTTCACCTGCTCATCTGTAAGCGAGCCGGCGTTTTTTATTTCATCGGCCGTCATTATCGCGACGGTTTTTTTTAACTGCTCAACTTCATTCTTCGACGGGCTTGCCAGCATAGCAAGCTCGGCTGAGCCTTTGTTATCCGCAAAAAAACCCCTGAACTGTTTGCCGAAACTGTCATCGGTTTTTTGAGCGACTTTTTCGAGAAATTCCGTCAGAGATAATCTTTTTTCTACCGGTATCTTATTTTACCTTTTCTTACGATTTTCTGTTTGCGTCTCGAACGCTGTTTAATTTTTCGTCCCTGACTCATCATCGAGCCGATGGCATCCATCCCGCCCCCGTTCATTAGCGACTTCAAGCCGCCCATAGCTCCGCCCGAAAGGGCCTTAAGCATATCACGGCTGCGTTCAAAAGTCTTTATCAAACCTGATACATCGTATTGGTCTGTGCCGGAACCTGCGGCGATGCGCCTCCTGCGCGAGGGGTTGATTATATCCGGATTTTTTCTTTCCTCAAGTGTCATTGAGTGAATTATTGCCTCAATTTTTACCATTTCGTTGTCATCGATGTCCATACCTGCCATTTTACTGCCCATTCCCGGCAGCATTTTGAGCATATCGGCAAGGCCGCCCATTTTCCGGACAGTTTGCATCTGCTTTAGAAAATCATCGAAGCCAAAGGTGCCTTTTGCCATTTTTTGCTGCATTTTCGCGGCTTCTACGGCATCGAACTGCTCCTGAGCCTTCTCGACAAGGCTGACAACATCGCCCATTCCGAGGATTCTGCTTGCCATCCGGTCGGGGTGAAATTCTTCGAGTTTGTCTAATTTTTCGCCTACCCCAATAAATTTTATTGGTTTTCCGGTAACGGCTTTTATGCTCAGGGCCGCACCGCCCCTGGCGTCGCCATCAAGTTTTGTAAGTATTACGCCGTCAAGTTCGAGTCTTTCGTTGAATTCCTTTGCGCTGTTGACGGCATCCTGGCCGGTCATCGAATCGCAGACAAGGTAGATTTGATGCGGACTGGTCGCTTTGGCGACATTGGCAACCTCGGCCATCATTTCTTCATCGACGTGCAATCTGCCTGCGGTATCGAGAATAACAACTTCGTAACTATTGTCTTTAGCGTGCTTTAAGGCATTTTTAGCGACTTTGACAGGATCTTTGACCCCCTGTTCGCTATATACATCAATATTAAGCTGCTGGCCGAGAGTTACAAGCTGATCGATAGCCGCAGGTCTTTGAAGGTCGTCGGCCACGAGGAGGGTTTTTTTGCCTTTTGAGACGATATATTTGCCGAGTTTGCCGGCAGTTGTGGTTTTACCGCTGCCCTGCAGGCCGGCAAGAAGAACAACGGTAGGACCCGGCGAAACGAAATAAATCTTCGAATCTTCCGGCCCCATCAGCTTGGTCAGTTCGTCATTGACGATTTTTATCATTACCTGGCCGGGATGCAGGGATTTTATAACTTCAGCGCCGATAGCGGCTTGCCTGACATCTTTGCAGAACTGCTTGGCGACGTGGTAATTGACATCCGCTTCGAGCAATGCTTTACGGACATCATTCATAGCGTCTGAGACATTCGCTTCGGTAATTCGACCGCGATTAGTCAACACTCTAAAAACATTATTAAATTTTTCTGTCAATGCATCAAACATAAGGGGGCTGATTCTATAGAAAAGAGCCTATTTTTGCAAGTTATTTCGCTTAAATCACTGGTTAAATTGAACTTGTGTTACTTTTTAAGGAGTAATCTGGCTGGATATTGTAGATATATAAGATTCGCAACACTCAATAAACAACATTTTATCGGTCGTAAAGAGATTTTTCTTGACTAAAGATGAAATTGTGGTATAATATAGTTTGTTGCTTGGGATAGGCGGAGATGTTTTGAATTGAAACATCTGTTTAAATTTGGAGGCAAGAAGTATGAAGAAGAAGATTGTAGTCGCAATTCTCGTGTTGCTAATGAGCAACTTTGCATTTGCCGGTTTTGTAGAGGGTACTTTCTGGTGCGGTTTCGCAGATGACCCCGTTCCTCAGGTAAAGCATGTGTGGAGTTTTAATTGTACTGAGTCTTGTCTGAATTTAGCGGAAACTCTTCACGCCATAGGGACTGATGGTATGATTACTATGACTGGTCAAACCGATCAAGACCCAATGTTTTTAATGGACGAAGTTATCGACAACGACACACTCGTTGATTGGACATCTTTTGACATTCAAATTCTTAGCGGCTCAGCAAATTTTAATTACACATACACACCCTTGAGTAACTTTTTCGGCAGCACAACCCAAACGCCAACTGACTTGACATTCCTTTCGCCGTTAGTAGTTCATCCGGGCGATTCGGTTGAAATGAAGTTCAAGATTCAAGTTACATCTACAGGGCCATTCACCCTTACCGTAAGTCAGACTGCAATACCGGAGCCGGCAACAATAACATTACTTTGTATTGGAGCATTAGCTCTTTTACGTAAAAAATAGGAAGAAGATTAGAAGTTTTACAACCGGTGAAACGAAAAAGGGTCGGAAGAAGAAGCCAACCCTTTTTTGATGCGCTGATTGTTTTTTACAGGTTATCGAGCGAATCCCTGATTTTTTCATAGAACTCTGCGTATTTGTCCTTTTCTTTGGTTTTGCGGTAGCTGATGGCCGATTCGGGATGCCTGTTCAGGATGCCGGTAATCATAAACGGAATTAAATAACCCCATTCAAGTTCCTTGCGCATCGGAATCATATAGTCTTCTATGACTTTCAAAATCGGAGTAAGGCTGAACTTTGGATTTTTCAGGAACCCCATAATCAGCTCGAGGGCACAATTACCTGCGCCTCTTCCGATACCATAAAGTGAAGCATCAACAAAATTGGCATTATGGATTATCGCTTCGATTGTGTTCGCGAAGGCAAGCTGCTGATTGTTATGACAATGAATACCGATTTCCTTACTTGCCGGCAGATGCTGACGGTAGAGCTTGACCATATATTCGATTTGTTCGCAGTAAAAATATCCGTAGCTGTCCACAACATAGACTACCTGCACAGGCGTTTGTGCAAGCTGGTCGAGCGCTTCGATAAGGTCCTTTTCAATTTCGATGGACGCCGCCATTATATTGACGGTGGTTTCGTAGCCTAAATCGTGAGCGATATTAATCATCGCAATGGCTTTGTCGATGTCCTTGACATAAGTCGCAACGCGAATCATATCGACGGGACTCTGGTCAACGGGCTTGAACTGCTGTTCCTTAACGCGGTGGGCATCGACCATAACGGAAATCTTCGTATTCGATTCTATGCCGTCGATAATCCTGCTGATCTTATCGTCGTCGCAGTATTTCCACGGGCCATAATTGGTTTCCGGCGAAAGAACTTTGCTGGAACGATAACCCATCTCCATATAATCGATACCCGCTTCTGAAATCGCCTTATATGCTGCGCGGACGAACTCATCCGTGAAATAATGATTGTTAATCAAACCACCGTCCCTAATGGTGCAATCAAGAACCTTGATCTTTTCTCTGAACATTGTTTCCCTTTCTAATGACCCCCAACATAAAGTTGGGGGCTTTCGGACTATTTTTTTAACAAAATATCAATTGCTTCTTCAACAATTTTACGTTCTACCTGATGGGCGAATTGGCCGTTTTTGCACAAAACTTTTCCTGTTTTTTCGAGCAGGACAAAGCGAGGCCATTTTTGCACGGCTTTTTTATCTCTGCTCATTATATCAAGAATTTGCTGCTTGGTGACATTTTTTGGTATTTTTAAACTGATTTTTAATCTGTCGAAAAGTTTTTTCAGGACTTCGAGCCTTTCTTTTCCGCTCAGCCACAGCTTTTGTTCGATGATATTTGCCGCGATAATTCCAATCGCGACGGCCTGGCCGTGCAGAAGTTTATAATTGCTCGCCGATTCGACAGCGTGACCGATTGTATGGCCGTAATTTAATATCCGCCTTTTATTTTTTTCATAAGGGTCGCTTCTGACAACTGCCGCTTTTATCTTACAATTTTTTACGGCGATATATTCCAGCGGCTTTTGCTTTCGCGCAAGAATATCTTTCAGATTTTTTTGCAGATAAGTTAAATAATTCGCATCTGCAATCAGCGCGTGTTTTATCGACTCTACAAGCCCTGAGTTAAATTGTTTTTCATCGAGAGTTTTTAATGTGCTTACATCAATATATACAGCAGCGGGACTTTTAAAAATTCCAAATGCGTTTTTACTGATTGAAGAATCGACGCCTGTTTTCCCGCCGATAGCGGAATCCGCCTGTGCGACTGTGGTTGTCGGTATCTGAATTACCGGCACGCCCCGTTTATAGATAGCAGCGACTAAGCCTGCGATATCGCCAACCGTTCCGCCGCCAAGCGCAATTACAGCACAATCTCTGCCGAGCGATTTTTTCTCCATCTGTTCAATAATTTTCGTGACGGTGTTTATATTTTTCGACTTTTCACCGGCGGGAGAAATTATAAAACGGGGAATATTTTCTTTGCGGCTCGACTGAGCTCGCCGAAGTCCAACTAAATTTTTAAGATGTTTTGTCTTCGCGATGTTCGCATCTGTGATTAAAAACAGCTCTTTTCCCGGCAGAAGTTTTTTAATTTGCGAAAGCACAGTAGATAGAAATTCAGCACCGATAGCTATCGTGTAGCTACTTTTAGGACAAGCCGGGATTTCTACCTTAATTTTCTGCATGAAAGCCTTGGGCTGTAATGTTAATACTGAATTAATGCTGAAACATTATAATTTTTTATTTTTTCTCTGCCGTTCAAATCTTTCAATTCGATAAGAAAGGCGACGCCTTCGATTTTTCCGCCGATTGTTTCAATGAGTTTGCAGGCGGCGGCCATAGTTCCGCCGGTCGCGAGCAAGTCATCTACCATCAGAACTTTTGAGCCTTTTTTTACCGCATCGATGTGGACACACAGTGTATCGGTGCCGTATTCGAGGTCGTAAGTTACCGATTCTGTTTCGTAGGGCAGTTTTCCTTTTTTGCGGATAGGCACAAAGCCTGCTCCGAGATTTGCCGCGACAGCTGCGCCGAAGATAAATCCTCTTGCCTCAACGGCAGCAATATAATCTATTTTTTTGTTTCTGTATTTGTCTGATATGGCTTTGACGGCTGCTGCAAAAGCGTCTTTGTCGGCTAAAAGCGTGGTGATATCGTAAAAGAGAATACCCTTTTTGGGCCAATCAGGGATAGACCTAATATGTTTTTCAAGATTCACTTTGCGCCTCAAGAAATATCGTTTAACCGCAATTCATCATTTCGTTGAGGGCTTTGAGAGCTTCCTGCTGAATCTGCCTTACCCTCTCACGAGTAAGGCCGAGTTTAACACCTATCTGCTTTAAAGTCAACGGTTCTTTGCCGTTTATGCCGAAGCGGAGTTTGAGCACTTCGGCTTGTCTGGCGTCGATTTTATCGAGCATTAAGACAACCTTTTCGAGTTCCTCCGAGCTTGTAAGCTCATCTTCCGGCAGATTGTTCGATACCTGCGGAGTTGTTTCCTGGAAGGTCTGATTTGTTTGAGGAGATTCGGCATCTAATGAAGTATTAACCGAATCTGCAATTTCCTTTATTGCTGTAATTTTTTTGACCGGTACTTTCATCTCCTCGGCTATCTGAACCATAGAAGGCGCATCGCCCAATTTCTTCTGCAGTTCCACGACTACATGTCTGTATTGATTAACCAGTTCGACCATATATGTCGGTACCGATATCGGACTGCTGTCCAGCAGAAGTGAACGTTTAATTGTTTGTTTAATCCACCACGCCGCGTAAGTGCTGAACCGAACGCCGACAGACGGGTCAAACGAATCGACCGCACGGATAAGTCCAAGGTTGCCTTCCTCTATAAGGTCCCCAAGGGACATTCGGCCAGTGGCAAATCTTTTTGCGATGCTGACCACTAATCTAAGGTTGCTCCTGACAAGATGGTCACGTGCTTCGGGGTCGTCACTTTCAATTATTAGTCCTGCCAATTCGCATTCCTCTTTCCAGCTTAGAAGCGGCGAATCGTCGATTTCGGTCAGGTAATCTTTTATCGTTGTATCAAAAATCATATATTCATTCCTTTTATCGGACTCTGTATACAGTTTTCTTTTCTGTTTTAAATATCGTCTAAAATAGGGATGCTGTTAACAAACAAAAAGGCCGTCCCGAATAATCGGGACGGCCTTTGAAAACCTGGAAAATTATTTACTTATTCTGTTTTTTCAGCGTTGTCCTGGGCCGTTTCTGTTTTCGGCTCGCTTGTTTCGTCTGCTGTAGGAATCATAAGACCATCGCCTTCAAGGCCACCCCTTCGGGTCTGCTGACCGGCAGCCGGCTCAGACGACGACTGGGTCTTTTCGGCAGCGGCAGTGTGCTTCTGGTCTTCTTCTGCCCATTTGACTCTTCGCATTGAAAGACCGATTTTTCTCGAATCGCTGTCAACTCTGAGGATTTTTACCTCAACTTCCTGCTGCGGTTTTACGACATCCACAGGATTGTCGATTTTGTGGTCTGCTATTTCTGATATATGAAGCAGTCCTTCGAGGTCCGGTTCGAGTTCTACGAAAACGCCGAAGTTGGTTATCTTTGTTACGACTCCCTTAACAATCTGGCCCGGCAGATATTTTTCCGGAATCGCGTGTGCCCAGGAGTCTTCAGTGAGCTGCTTTATGCCAAGCGATATTCTTTGTTTTTCCTCATCGACTTCGAGGACAAGACATTTAATCTGCTGTTCTTTCTGCAAAGCTTCGCCCGGATGGTTGTATTTCTTTGTCCAGCTAATATCCGAGATGTGAATCAGCCCGTCGATACCCGGCTCAATTTCTACAAAAGCGCCGTAGTTCGTCAAACTGGTTACTCTTACCGTAACGATTGTGCCCGGAGGATACTTTTGCGAAGCAACTGCCCAGGGGTTGGATTCGAGCTGCTTGACACCGAGCGATATTTCCTGTTTTTCCCTGTTGACTTCCAGAACCATAACTTCAATCTGGTCGCTGAGTTTATACAGGTCGCCGGGATGACTGATTTTTTTCGTCCAGCTCATCTCGCTGATGTGCACAAGTCCTTCGACGCCTTCTTCAAGCCTTACGAAAATGCCGTAGTTCATTACATTGACTACTGCGCCTTTTACCTTTGCGCCGATTGGATAACGGGTTTCAATATTTTCCCATGGACTTGGCGATTTCTGTTTAAGGCCTAATGAAACTTTTTCATTTTGCTTATCGACGCCGATAACTACACATTCAATTTCCTGGTCGAGATGAACGACTTCAGATGGATGCGATACTCTGCCCCAGCTCAAATCTGAAATATGTAAAAGGCCGTCAAGCCCGCCGAGGTCAACAAAAACTCCGAAATCGGCGATGTTCTTAACGATACCTTTCCTTCGCTGGCCGACTTCGATTTCCGACAGCAGTTTTTCTTTACCTGCCGAGCGCTGCTGCTCGATAATTTTTCTTCTCGATATAACGATATTCTTGCTTTCGGTATCAATCTTGAGAACTTCGCAGGTAACTTCCTGACCGATGAATCTGCTGATGTCGCCAGGCTTTCTGATGTCAACCTGTGACGCGGGCAAAAAGACCGGAACGCCTATATCGACAAGCAGGCCGCCTTTTATTCTTCGAATGACCCTGCCGGTAACAATGTCGCCTTCCTTCTTGGTGTTGATGATTTGTTCCCAGCCCTTGATTCGGTCGGCTTTTCTCTTGCTTAGAATTATGAGTCCGCCTGAATCGACCTCTTCGAGCAGCACATCGATTTCTCTGCCCGTCTGGATTTCATCCGGGTCGTCAAATTCGGAAACGTCCACGACGCCTTCGCTCTTGAGACCGATTTCAAAAATCACATCATTGCCTATCTGCTGAATGATTCTGCCCTTGAGTATCGTGCCGGGTGTTAATGCGTCAACTTTCTTTTCGAGCGCTTCAGATAAAAGTTTGTTATCCTCTACGCTAAACAATTCATTTACCTGGCCTTCAAGCCCCTCTGGTGTAAAACCTAATTTCCTGATTATATTTCTATCTACCATAAAACTTAAACCTTCCTTTTTTTCGTGGAGTACATTAATTGGTCGCTGCGTCCTCCACATCCGCTTTAAACGCAGCAGCCAAACATTTTATTGATACAAAAACACATTGACCTTACGTAGCCAATGCGTATCAAATCCTTTACTTCAATCGGCCATGTTTTTACTTTTTCTTGCTGTCGAACCTCCGCAGATTTTTCACAAAGTCATCTATAATCCATTGCGGCGTAGATGCACCCGCCGTGATACCGGCAACATTATTACCGAAAAGGATATTTTTATCAAGTTCTTTCCAATTTTGCAAATGAAAGGTTTTTTTATTGTATTTTTTACATAACTCCGCCAGTTTCCTGGTGTTAGCGCTGTGCAACCCCCCTAAAATGAACATAATATTTACTCTTTTGCATAATTGAATGGCGCAACTTTGTCTTTTAACAGCCTCTTTGCACAGAGTATTAATCACTTTCAGCTCTGAAAAATGGGTTTGTGCGATAGCGGCTATCATTTCCGCGAAATGCTCGGGGCTTTGAGTAGTCTGGCATATTATCCCTAACTTTCTGTACTTCCTAAGCTTAGAAATATCTTTCCTGTCGCCGATAACCGCAATATCAGGCGCATAACCGAGTACCGCACGCACTTCAGGATGACCTTTATCTCCAATCATTGCCACTTTGTAGCCCTGTCGGTGAAGCAGTTTTGCGATTTTTTGAACTCGTTTTACAAGCACACAGGTAGCATCAACGATTTTGAATCCTTTTTGCCTGATTTGTTTTATTTGTTCCGCAGTCGCGCCGTGCGAGCGGATAATTACTGTGCCTGATTTAATTTTCCCGATTTTTTCGATGCTTTTCAGTCCCGCCGCGGAAAGTTTTTTGACCACGTCTTTATTATGGATGATTTCACCGAGGCTATAGACCTTTTTTTCGCCGGCAAGAGTTTCTTCCGCCATTGTTATGGCGTTTCTAACTCCCGGACAAAACCCGCTGCTTTTTGCGACTATTACTTTCATCCCGCACCTTCCGAATATTCAACGATTTTTTTTGGAGGAACGCATATCCAATTGGAAAATAGGATTTTAATAAGTTTGAAGAAAATTGAATAGAGGGAAGGTGCGGGATTCATTTTTCAATATCCTGATAATCAAAAGGTTTTCTGCCGACCCGCAACCTGAGTTCCGCCTGCATATCCCTGAGAATTTTGGTAAGGTACTTAGCGAATTCTCTGTCACCAAGTTCTGCGACTTTTTGGGCCGGGATAGGTTGGCCGTAAGTTACATATATTTCTCCGGACGAAAATAATTTTTTTTGTTTCGGCCAGCACTCATACGCACCATCAATAACGGACGGTATGATAGGGACATTCGCTTTTCTCGCCAGCAACCCGAAGCCGGGTTTTATCTCGGCGATTCTGCCGTCCCGGGTCCGCGTGCCTTCAGGATACAGGACAAGACCGTAACCATCTTTGAGTTTTTCCAAAAACATCCTCATTGCAGTAAGGTCGGCCTCTCCCCTTTTTATCGGTATGGCATTAAATGAGTGAACAAGTCTGCCAAAAACAGGTATTTTAAAAAGAGTACTTCTGGCGGCAAAGCAGCACTGACGCCTTAAAGGATTGGCGTTAATCATCGGGTCAAGAAAACTTTGATGGTTGCTCAGCAGCAGAAATCCGCCTTTTTCCGGTACGTACTGAAGGTTATAAGCCTTTGGCTTAAAAAGTACTCTGCAGAATGCCCTGCATGCTGCCCGCCATAAGGCATACCAGACATAATTAATTTCTCTTTTAATTTGTTTGATGGTTATTTTATTGCCTGTTGGGATGTCTGCTGGTATTGGGGATATAGTTTGATGCGCGACTTGAGATGGATTTTGGTCATTTTGATAGTCAAAGGGTTTTCTGCCGACTTTTTTGCGAAGTTCAGTCTGCATTTGACGCAATTTTCCTGTGAGGTCGGACATAAATTCCCTGTCCGATTCGGCGGCGATTTCCTGCGGATTTATTCGTTGGCCATATTGAATAGAAACTTCGCCGCGCGAAAAAAGATTTTTTGTCCTCGGCCAGCATTCGAATGCTCCATCGATAACTACCGGAATAATCGGCACTCCGGCTCTTTTAGCCAAAAGAGTAAAACCGGGCTTGAACCGGGCAATTTTGCCATCGGCAGTTCTCGTTCCTTCGGGAAAAAGGACTAAACCACAACCTCTTTTCAATTTTTCTATACATTCCCTCATCGCGCCGATGTCGGCGTGGTTCCTTTTTATTGGGATACAGCTATACACACGAAATACCCATCCAAAAAGCGGGGACTTAACAAGACTATCTCTTGCGGCAAAGACGCATATCCTATTTACAGGAACAACAACAAACATCGGGTCCAGAAAACACTGATGATTGCAGAGCAGTATGAATCCGCCCTTTTTGGGGATGTTTTCAATGCCGTAGAACCGTATTCCGAAAAACAGCAGGCAAAAGAACCTGCACGGCCAGCCACAGATAAAATACCAGATATATTGAATGAATTTAATAATTTTCATTTTTTTATCAGTCCAAGAATTTTATCGACGACCTGCTCAAGCGTAAGGCTGGTAGTATCCACTAATTTAGCGTCTGCCGCCGGGATAAGCGGCGCGATTTTTCTTGTCGAATCCTGCCGGTCACGTTTTTCGATTTCTTCCTGTAGTTTGTTTATATCGACCTTATGGCCGTTTTGGGCCAGTTCTTTGGCACGTCTTTTTGCGCGCTGGGCGCTGTCGGCTGTGAGAAAAATTTTAAATTCGGCGTCCGGAAAGGCGACTGTTCCCTGGTCTCTGCCTTCCGTTACGATTTTTTCATATTCGGCTGCAATTTCTCTCTGCATCCGCACTAATTTCTCCCGCAGAGTCGGTGCAGACGCGATGAAATGAACATTTGCTGTTACCTGCGGGTCGCGGATTTCTTCTGTAACGTCGCTGCCGTTTATTTTTACGGCCATTTGGTCGCTTTTCATTCCGAATTCGAAAATGGTCTCGTCGATGATTTTCTCAAGCTGTTTTATATCATTAAGGTCGCAGCGATTCCGCATCGCGACAAGAGTAGCCGCCCGATACATCGCGCCGGTATCGAGAAACGCTGCTCCAATCCTTGCGGCAAGAAGTTTTGCTGTTGAGCTTTTCCCGCTGCCGGCAGGACCGTCAATGGTTATTACAAGTTTAGCCATGCTTGTCCGAGACTTTGACTGCTACAATGCTTGTGTCGTCCGTCTGACGCGCAAGACCTATAAACCTTCTTCGTAATGCAAGAATATCGTTTACTATTTCGCGAGCAGAACCTTTCGCGCACTGTTTAAACGTCTTATACAGGTTGCTTATGCCCCAGGTTTTGCCGTCGAAATTAACAGCGTCAATCAGCCCGTCAGTATAAAACAGCAACCTGTCGTTATTTTTCAGTTCAACTGTCTCAATTTCATAGCCGGTTTCTTTTGTTACGCCAAGGACAAGTCCGCCTTTTTTCAGTTCGCGGATTTTATCGCCCCGCCACAGCAGCCCCGGCTCATGTCCGCAGTTGCAGTATGTTATGCTCGGCTCTTTTATGTTGATAATCGCGTAGAAAAACGTAATAAACTCTCCGTCCCTGCATTCGTCGCAGGCGGAATTATTAAGCTTTCGAATAATTTCCACCATCGTATGTCTCTTGTGCCCACCGTCAGCGTAAGCTCTTATCATACCTCTGAACGAGCTCATCGTAAGCGCAGCCGGAATACCTTTGCCGATTACATCCGCTATCGCAATGGCAAGATTGTCCGCATCGAGTTTGATAAAATCGTACAGGTCTCCGCCGACTCCGAAGCACGGCTTGTATGACGCAGCGATTTCCAGTCCCGGCATTTTAGGCGCGGTTTCCGGTATCATTCTTCTTTGAATAATGCTGGCCAGCCGGACCTGCTGGGCGACTTGCTCGCCCTGGATTGCTTTTGCGTAATATTTGGCGTTTGTAATAGCCACCGCGCACTGCGAGGCAACCGACCTTGCCAGCGCGATATCGTCTTCGGTAAACCCGCCGATTCGCGGCCTGTAAAGCCTCAGCACTCCGACCGAGGTATTCTTGAACTGCATCGCGACTGTAAGCTGACTTATAATGCCTTCTCTTTTCGATGCTTCTTTATATCTTACCCGCGAGTCGTCCCGCATATCGTCAATGATTACCGCTTCGCCGGCAAATGCCGCTTTTATAACGGGGTCGTCTTTCGTAACAGGCCCTTTATTCCTGTATTCATCGCTCAACCCGAAAGTGCTGCGCATCTTCAGTTCACCGGTTTCATCGTCTAAAAGTCTTATCGAGCAGGCCGAAGCACTGGTTATCTCAACTGCCGCACGCGAAAGCTTATCCAGCACCTCTCCGAGCGCAAAACCTCCGGCCACCAGTGTCGTAAGCTGGTAAATCTGCTCTTCACGTCTTGTCGGTATTCCAGGTATTTTCATAATCTTTTACAAATTTTAATAATTTAATGCTATATTATAACCACTTTGTAATAATTTTAAATAGGTTAAGGCTATATTATTTATGGCTTTATTTTCCCCATAAGATTGGCAATTTTGAGTGATTGCCAAAAGAGACAACTGGTATTATACTTATCATCAGGAAAATAGCAATGGCAGATATCGCAAAACATATTTTTTTCAGCGGCCGCGTTCAGGGCGTTGGCTTTCGTTTCACCGCTCTTAACGTCGCCCGCCGTTACGACCTGACCGGCTTTGTGCGAAATACCACCGACGGCAAAGTCGAACTGCTTCTCCAGGGCAGCGAAGATGACATTAACGATTGTATCGAGGATTTGCAGCAGACCTTTTCCGCAAGAGATATCGAAATCCAACAGGCCTCCTTCGATTCTTCTTATGAAGATTTTCAGATAACATTCTGATTTGGTCAGTCTGTTATTTCTCTTCTTTGCCGCTTAAGCAGACTTTTCATTTTTTTAGATTTGAGCCTTTTTTCAACAGCCGAGCGGGTAGGTCTTGTCGGCCTTCTGGTTTTTTGTTTTTTTAGCGCGTTTCCAATAAGCTCCTCTAATTTTTCAACAGCATAATCGCGGTTGGCCTTTTGAGTCCTGAACTGCTGGCTGACAACAATGAGTTTTTTATCTTTTGTTAAACGATACGCAAGTTTCTTCAGGATAATTTCTTTTTGCTCTGTGTTTAACGCCCCGCTGTTTTCAATATCAAAGTTAACAGCGACTTTTGTGTTGAGTTTGTTTACATTCTGCCCGCCGGGCCCTGAGCTTCGGCTGATTTTAAATTCAAGCTCGTTTTCGGATATTTTGATTTTGCTGTTTATTGTCATTGGTCGGCGATTATTTCAAAATGCGCCCGGCAGGACTCGAACCTGCAACCTACGGATTCGAAGTCCGGCATTGGCACCATAAGTACCTTGATAATACAAGGTTGCAAAGCGTTTTTCAAGCAAAAACAAGGTTTACAAGTTATTAACAAGCGACTAACAAATCATTTTACAGTGGCAAACCACTGGCGACTGACACTTTTTTGACACCATCTCTTAACGGGGCGAATAAGGCAAGATATAGTACTTGGCTTCTGATATGGTGAGGCCGTCAAAAATGCTGGATACTCTGATTTATAATGGTACAATAAGTAGAGCAAGGTTATGTTATCCCTGTGACTTATAAAAAGCTTATTAATAATCGACACAACCCTTTAAATGGGTAATTTATGCAATATCTGGAGTGGAATGATTTAATTGCAAAGCACTTTTTCAACGAAGAGAAAGCTGGACGAGAAGTATTGCTTTATGTAAATGAACAATTGCTTGAAACGCTCGGCTCTGAGCAAAAAGTCGGTAAAGACGATTTCATTAATGCACTTAGGATTGGGCCTCCATGGGTAAATAGACAAGGGTTTTGTCAAAAAGCACTACAAGCCTATACTAACTGGCGATCCAGGCAATTGGATTATCCTCCATATATAGGCTATCTATCCTTTTTTGTGCTTGCTGCGGGAGTAGAAACTGACTTTAGGCCATCTGCATACTATCCGCGTCTCTGGCCGCTATTAGGCGAGCCAGCCAATAGCGGCACTCCTCCATCTTTTGATGAAATGATTCTGCTATGGAAAGACCTTGAAAAGTGGAGCAGGGAAGATAAGCATGAGACCTTGGGCAAGTTTGTTAAACGTATAAGAGGAGGATGGTGGAAGGTTGGTTTGCCTCGGTCTCAGACTATCATTTCTGAGGAAGAGCGAAAGCATCTTCCTTGGCTTTTTGAAGAAGCCAATATAGACCCTACTGATCCACCTTCTCCGGACGTTATGGCAAAATTATGCAGTGCTTACGGTAGTAATATTTTTGAAAAGAAGACCATTAGGCTTCTTCAAAGCACGGAGGAAGAATTTAGCATTCTTAAACAAGCGTTAATAGAACTAGTTCTTGATGAGTTGGAAAATTGGGACGGAATAGTAATTCTTGAAGAAAAAGAAACAGAAGCTGGCGAGCCTATACGTCGCAGTATGCAAGCTGCTGCTTTGCGTATTTGCATGAATTACGACGATGTAGCGCAAGAAGTTAAGTATTATTTAAGGTTTAAAACAGGAAAATTCTTCCCGGAAGAAGGGTTGCATTTTGAGCGTAACAACGACTATAGAGTATATTCTTGTATGGAAACATTCCAAGGATGGTCTACTCCACTTAAGTATAACGAAAACAATTCAATAAAGAGACTGGATGCAGTTTCTGTGGATTGGATTCTGGGGGAAAATTTTATCGACAAGGAAAATGGGTGGCGGGCAAAATTACGCGGCGCAAAAACCCGTTTATTCAGACTTGGCACAGATAGCTTGCCAGATTGGGTTGAATCGCAAATGCTTGAAAGGGGAATCGAGTTTTATATCGCTTCTTGTGGACCAGATATTGAAGCAATCCGGAATTGGGGAAGCAAATATTGTGAACGATTTAAAGAACTCAAGGTTTTGGGGTTGCCGCAGGGATGGACGCTATTTTATGGAAAGAATGCAAGAGAATCTTGTAATGGCATTGATGTGCTATCAGTCTCATCTCAAGTAAGATTGACCCTCAGGGAAGGAATACGGGCTGGAAGAGGTAATGTGTTTTTTAACTTTGCACCTCCTAAAATAGTTGTTGAAAACGGAAGAGGTGATGAAAAAGTTACTGTTAATGACAAGCCCATGGTCCATAAAAATATTATAGAACCTGTCTGGACATTACCCGAAGAATTATTGAGAAGCGAGGTTTCATCATTTGGAGAGCCGCTTCGCATTGAGGTGAAATTAGAGGACCTGTGTTCAAGTAAAATAATCAAACTTGTTACTTTTGGTCTTCCTGCTTCCTGCGATGCTACTCCATTTAGAAATAAATCAGGTGAATTATGCAGTCAAACCGAATATCCCCGGGTACGCGGTGTCTGCACCAGAGATACTTTATCAAATGTGTCTTATCCACAACTTCTGCCATTTCATTTATCAAATAAAATTCTTTTTATTGGCCGTAGGCCCGGTGAAGTTGCTGAGTGGCCAAGTGATGGTATTCCTCAAGATTGGCAACCTGTTTGGGCTTTAGCATATAAGAAGAGAAATTTATGGGTAGCAAATTTCTGCGGCACCATGGAAGATGCAAAAATTGATTCCCTTCCAGGACAATCTGTAAGCGATAAAAAGAGGTTAAAGATGTGGCGGGAAGCTTTATGGATAAAGCGAAAAATTACTGATGAGCCAAAACTTGGCCAATTAAAAAGAGTTTGGAAGAAATATGTGGAGGCCGCATCCCATGTCTGAAGATTTGATTTATGCCATGAGTACTCGCGGCATTATCACGATAGATGAATTCAACTCTCTTTTCAGAATGGTATATGCACCAGGAATATCTGACAAACAAGATTCTATTGATGTCGATATCCGGTGGCAGATGGTACGTCTTTTAGATTCTTTAGGCTATTGTGAGTTCGACTTTGATAACAGAAAAGTTTATATGTGTGAGCCCGCCTTGGTTCTGTCACCTGCATTTGGATTGCCTAAGGCAATTTTAGTTGGAGCACGTACGCCACCTCTTATGAAGAAAATCAAAGAAGTTGTTAAAACCTACAAAGAAAAAATAATACTGCATTACATACCACAAAGCACAGCAGATTTTAGTATGCCGGCTTTATTCTGTATAGAAGCTATTGATATAGCTTCCATCAATGAGCTTGCGGTCAAGTGTGGACTTAGTATTGATGTCGATAAGCCTGCCGCATGGGGTCTTGCTAATTTCTCTGCCTCGTTTGATGATTTAAAGAAATCAATGCAATTCTCTCCTTTCGTTGAACGGAATTGGAAACGGAGGGTGTTTAATGTTGACAAACTCGTTTTTTCTTCTCAAGGACATGCTTTGCAAAATTCAATAATGTTAATTGAGTATAAGAATCCTATAGACCAACAAAGCAAGCATTTGTTGCGTGATAATGACTCCGCTGCTGAGGTAAATAGGGACTGGGGAAGATATATGGCCTTATCCTATTCACAGAAACAGGTAATTTTGTACAACGAAAAAATGCAGAAATTAATCATTCCTGTTACTGTCCCTTTGCCTTGTATTCTTGCTCGTGCTGTTGCTTTATGCGCGGGGCTTGTTCCCAAAATTACTATAGTTTCTTCCCAGATAGGTGATATCCCTCCTAAACACCCTGTTTATGTACATTCAGGCGTGCCCAAAATTATCGCTGAGTTGATTTCAAATAAACTTGGACAAAAAATTTATTATTCAAACTTTGATTTTGATGAAGAGGGGGCGCTTTATGATTGACCCGATAGGTGT
This sequence comes from Sedimentisphaerales bacterium, assembly GCA_050014075.1. Taxonomy (GTDB): domain Bacteria; phylum Planctomycetota; class Phycisphaerae; order Sedimentisphaerales; family UBA12454; genus UBA12454. Next base: position 150,334 of record JBEKEA010000001.1, read on the forward strand.
TTTTGAAAAAATCCGCGACAACTTCATGCGTTATGTGCAGACCGCCTTTGGTACACGGTTTCCTTCAATAGAGGCCGAAAGAGCTTTCTTGTTGAGGCAGCCAGGGGTGCTTACTCAGGAGCCTTGGATAGAGCCTTTACCTCGCTACTTGAGTTCAGGGAAAACGATTGCTTCGTTAACACGAGACGATTTGCCTGGCATGAATGAGCAGCAAATTAATCTTTTCAAAGGTCTTGTTAATTGCGGTTTGTTTGACAAGCGTGAACTATACGCACATCAGACAGAGATGCTTACAAAAGTTTTGAATAGCCGAAATTGTGTTGTTACAGCAGGAACCGGTTCAGGCAAGACGGAAGCTTTCCTTTTGCCTCTATTTGCACAATTGATTAAGGAAATTCCTTTCTGGCCAGAGCCGAACAGCCCCCATCCACATCTCAATGATTGGTGGAAAAATGAGGGTTGGCTCAGTAATTGTGCAACTCAAAGGATATCTTTCAGAGTGCCGCAACGAAGCCACGAAAAACGGCCAGCAGCTATACGGGCATTAATATTGTACCCAATGAATGCATTAGTAGAGGACCAATTGACACGTTTGCGTAAGGCATTAGACTCTGGAGATGCAAGAAAATGGTTTGTGCAGAATTCGAATGGCAACCGGGTTTACTTGGGGCGTTATAACAGTTCTACACCGGTTCCAGGTCAAGAATTAAATAAACCTTCACCTGTTAGAAGTTCGCGATCTGTAAACAAGAATAAGGTCGATTTGTTGGCTAAAATATTGAGGGAATATGATGATGCAGCTACTGCTGCTATGGCGTATGCCCAAGACATAGCCAATAAAGATCCATTTAAAGAAGATGCGCCTTACTTCTTCCCCCAGCTTAATGGGGCTGAGATGCGTAGCAGATGGGATATGCAGGATAGCCCACCAGATATATTGATTACAAACTTTTCTATGTTGAGCATAATGATGATGCGAGAGTGCGATTCAGACTTGTTTGAGCGAACTCGCGCATGGCTTGCTGCAGAAGATGTAAGCGAAGAACTGCGCGAAGAAGCAAAAAAATCCAGAGTTTTTAATCTCATTGTAGATGAATTACATCTCTACAGAGGAACCGCCGGTGCTGAAGTCGCATATCTATTAAGATTATTACTGCTACGGTTGGGTTTACATCCTGATCATCCTCAATTGAGAATTATGGCTTCAAGCGCTTCCCTTGAGCCAAATGATCCTCAAAGCTTAACATTTTTAAAAGACTTTTTTGGCTCAAGCACTTTCGAAATCATACAGGGTAAAGCAGCTTCACCCACGCAAGCATCAGAAACAAAGCTTTTGCTAAAACAACCATTTATTTTTCTTGCAGAAAAATCGGAAGCAATAAATGATTCAGTGTTATCTGAAGCAACAAAAATGTTGGGCGGAAAAAGCTATTCAGAACCACAAGATTTTTTTGTATCATTAGAAGCAAATCTGTTCGATTCTCATTTGTTGAATGCTTGTAAAATTGGAACCAGAGTTCGGGCGGTCTCATTTTCATCTTTTGCAGAAAAGCTTTTTGGAAGCAAAGACCAATCAAGCCTTTTGGCAGCAAGAGGAGTCTTGATTGCAAGAGGTCTTTATGACAAGTTCCATGCAGAATTGGAAAAGGCAAACATACGGACAAAACTTCCATCTTTTCGCATGCATTATTTCTTCAGAAATATCGAAGGAATCTGGGCTTCAACCAAGGCAACCCCTGCTGTTCCAGACCAAAGGCCAGTAGGTGAACTATATACTTCAACACGCATAATTTCTGATGGGCTACTTGCCCAGGCAACTCTTGCCAACCTAACAAAAAACAGTCAAGCATTATGGGAAAATTTACACAAAAATGGTTATATAGATTCTAGAGGAATAATTCAGGACAAATTTTTATGCCTCCAGAATCCATTAGAATTTGAACTAGACAGCGAATACGAACACATAAAAGAACAAATCTTTAATCTCATAAAGGCGGCCGCGAAAGATACTTGCAGGATTCTGGAGCTTCTATATTGTGACCAGTGCGGAACCGTCTTTTTAGGAGGGAACAGGTTAGAATTAGGTAATGGAGAAACTGAATTATTGACAAATACTCATGATATAGAAGGTATTCCTGAACGCCAGGCCGCCCGTCTAGTGGAAAAGCGTTCATACGGTGAATACGCAATATTTTGGCCGCAAGGCGCACAATCTTATACAAATCCGAGGAGGTGGAGACAGCCTGTGATGTCCCGGGCTATTCCGGCCCCTTGGGGACAATGGATTCCTGCAAGCTTAAACTGCCGTACAGGCCACGTTGTACAGCAACACGAAAAAGCCATTGAAGAACCGTGTGATTGGGTTAAAGGGTACTTGTTCGATTCAGACTCTCAACCTCCAAATAAAGATAAGGTATATGCGCTTCCTTCCTTATGTCCTGCTTGCGAAGCTGATTATTCTCGAAGAAAAACAAGAAAGTCCCCGGTTAGAGGATTCAGAACAGGTTTTTCAAAAGTAAGCCAGATTTTTACAAAAGAATTATTCTACCAGTTACCTTTAAGACAAAATTTAAGCCGTAAACTAGTTGCTTTTTCGGATAGCAGGGAAGATGCAGCCCAAATTGCTAATGGTGTTGAGAGAAATCATTTTACAGAATTAGTCCGCGAAATTGTCTGCGATGAATTGCGAATGGAAGTGCTGGGACAGCCACAGCTTTTATCTAACATTCAAAATAATCATAGCCCTTATGGAGAATTTGCACAAAGGTATATAGAACGACATCCGCAATCAGATACAAGAATTACAGAGCTAATTTCTACAGCCTCCATTTCGTTATCGTCTATTCCTCAAAATGCCAGGCACTTGATCGAGCAACAAGTATCAAAAGCAAAGGATGAGTTACAAAGAATAACCACAAAAGGAACAATAAGGGTTGTGCCAGTATCTGTATTACTTCCGCCTACAGATGATATTACGGATTGTGGTATTTTAATCAGGCGGCTTCTTATGCTTGGTGTCAATCCTGCTGGTAATGATGTTTTGCTGCAAGAATTTGGATGGGATAGAGACTGGCATCCTTGGACTGAATTATTTGACTTTAACACTTTCAATTGGCGTCAAGGTCTTCCGCAAGGAGCCCATTATGCAAGACAAAGAATCGTAGAAAATTTGACCGCAGCTTTATGTGACTTGTTTTTTGGAAGGCTATATTTTGGCTTCGAATCTGCAGGATTGGGATGGCCAAAACTAAGCTTGGATGATAATGCTCTCCAAAAAATTTGTGGAAATCTTGGTATTAATGTACAGGTTTTCCGCGAAATGTGTGACTCGTTTATCCGCATTTTAGGAGATAAATATCGTCATGAAGCATCGGAATTTCCTCAACCGGATTTACCTACATATAGAGATTCATCAGCCCATCTAAAGAATTTTATCCGTGCATTAACTACAATTCATGGAGTAAATGAAAATGAACTTGGTAACGCCATATTTAGAGCCTTGTCTACCACAGGTCATAACAATGCAAAAATAACTACACGATTGCTTGATGTGAAAGTAGCAATCGCCAATGATCCTGTTTGGAAATGTCCTAAATGCGGAAGAAATCATCTACATCATTCTGCAGGTATATGCACTTACTGTTTTGAGAATCTCACTGCATTGCCGACAGGAGACTGCGGGGCAATTTGGCAATACAATAATCTTGCTTTTACTGCTGCCCAAGGAAGAGAGCCTCTTAGGCTGCATTGCGAAGAACTTACAGCTCAAACGGATAATCAGCTTAAGCGCCAGCGGCATTTTAGAGGAATGATTGTTAATCTGCCAGGACAGCAAAGATCGCTTGAGCGTTTAGTAGAGGAAATTGATGTATTGAGCGTGACCACTACCATGGAAGTGGGAGTAGATATTGGAAATTTGCAGGCCGTTGTTCTTGCGAATATGCCACCGATGAGGTTTAACTATCAGCAGCGTGTTGGCCGTGCTGGCAGGAGAGGACAAGCTTTTGCATGCGCTTTGACATTGTGCAGAGGCCGGAGTCACGATGAACACTATTTTAGCCGTCCGGAACGAATTACAGGAGATCCGCCTCCAGTTCCATTTTTAACTATGGGGCAAGAACGGATTGTCAAACGGTTGCTTGCCAAGGAGTGTCTTAGAAGTGCGTTCCGGCAAGCAGGAATAAGATGGTGGGATTGCCCGGAATCAACGGATGTCCATGGAGAGTTTGGGTGCGCACTCTCTTCCGCTAATAATCCCGGATGGGACAGGAATAGAAACTCAATAGTATCCTGGTTATCTACTCATAAAGATGAGCAACAGACAATCATAAAATCTTTGCTTGGCAGGGAAGATGCCCTTCTTTTAGATTGGTTAGAAAAAACTTTGCCATCACTTATTGACAGGGTAGTTGCAGATCCAGAAATAACAGGAGAAGGTCTTGCGGAAAGGCTAGCGGAAGGAGCATTACTTCCGATGTATGGAATGCCATCCAGAACGAGGCTGCTTTATCACGGCCCGCTTAAAGGAGGCAATATGCCTTCAATTGACAGGGACTTAGAAATCGCAATTACAGAATTCGCACCGGGAGCACAGAAGACCAAGGACAAGGTTATACACACCTCCATCGGTTTTACTGCCCCTATAATTAAAATAGGCAATGATTGGACTACTCTTCCAGGGAATCCTGTATTATATCGAAAATGGCTTCAGAGATGTAAAGCCTGCGGCTATACTGTTACATCTAAAGATCAAACCACTATCGATAGTTGCAGCCATTGTGCTCAACCAAAAGATGATAGCGGCCTTTTTTCGCAGTATGAAATTGTTACTCCACAAGCATTCCGCACTGACCTGTCTTGGGGAGAAGATGCTCGCGAAGATACCGATATTGTTTTTGGCATACCCGCTGCATTGGCAGAAACAGGAGGGTCTCCTAGAATTCGCGAATTGCCGAATACAAATTGTATTGTCTCGCTTTCTCAGGAAGGAAGAATTTGGCGCATCAATGATAATTCCGGGCGATTGTTTGAAGGAGCGATTGTTCAAACTCCACCTCCACCCGACCCCAGGACGGTTCGAAGCAGGCTCCCTAATTTGGACCATCAATGGATTTTGGGTGAATATTTACAGCGCAATGTTACTCTAGAAAAAATTGCTCTGGCTGCAGGAAAAACTACAGAGGTTTTAAGAATCGCTCCCAAGAAGGTTCCGCGAGGATTAACTTTAGATTCCACGAGAGGAGGAGGGGCTGTCCGTGCTGCCATTATCTCTGCAGCATTTTTGATTCAAAGAATATTGTCAGACCGGTTAGACATTGACCCTGAAGAAATTGAGGTCGCAAGTATTGCAAGAAGGCCTTTAGACCCAAAGCATTGGGTTGCCGACATAATTTTGAGTGACCGCTTACCTAATGGTGCAGGTTTTACTTGGTGGGCATCTGAAAACTTTGATGAAATCCTAAAAGAGGCATGTTTCCCCTCTAAGCCGGGTAGCTATTCGGAATTGATTCAGAATAGTGGGCATCTTTCTTGCGATTCATCTTGTTACGATTGTCTGAAGGTGTACAGGAACATGACATATCATGGCTTGCTTGATTGGCGGCTGGCTGTTTCATATCTTAAAATATTGCATAACCCCTCTTATCTTGCAGGGCTGGATGGAAATTTTAACAGTCCTGAATTGGCAGGATGGCTACCATTAGCTGAGAAGACAAGAGACCATTTTATCAACTATTTCGGATATACCCCTGCAAGATTTGGATTGCTGCCGGGATTCATCGTCAACAGGAGAAGATTCATCGTTACTCATCCATTATGGGATACTAATGTTCCAACAGGAATTTTAGCTCATGCAATTTCCGAAGCTGGCGGAACAATTGATGGATACATAAATACATTTAATTTATTGCGGCGGCCCGGCTGGTGCAGAAAAGATATGGCTGGTGCAAGATGAATGATTTTAATTTGCCCGCTTTAAGCATTAAACCTTTAACAAGAATTTCACCCAGCAGGTTTTATGCCTCTCAACTATGCCATTTGAGAGAAATTTTAGTTGCAAGTGGGCAGCCTGCCTTGTTACCTGTTCCCCCCGCTGCCCGTATTGGAAGCGTTGTCCATACAATTATAGAGATGGCAACAGGGGGCAAAATTCACAACGAAACACAGTTTAACGAAACATGGCAGAAAGAAATAAGCAAAATTGAAGAAAGTATGAATTCTAATCCTTTAGAGTGTCATCTTGTTCCACTGGAAGAAACTGCAGCTGATTATGAAGTAAAGAAGTTCATGGTGCTCCAAACTATAAGTTCCTTTGTTTCTGATGGCCGAAGGTACGATCCTCAAAAAGGAAGAGGTCGACCCGAAGTATGGCTGGAAACAAAAGATGGCAAGATAGGCGGAAAAATTGATTTAATCAAAGAGACCCCGGAAGGCACAGTTATTATCGACTACAAAACAGGCAGCATTATTGATGCTCAACATGATGAACCAAAAGAAGAATATCAACAACAATTAAAACTTTATGCCGGCCTTTTTTTTGAAAATTTTAACAAATGGCCGCAAAAACTATTACTAGTTGGCATTGACCAGTCGGTGCATGAAGTCATTTTCTCTCAAGCAGAATGCATTCGGCTCCTTGAGCAGGCTAAAAAATATATTAGCGACACGAATGAATTAATTTCAAGCGGCATCTCAGCAAACGATTTTGCTGCACCTTCGCCTGAGGCTTGCAGGTATTGCCTTTTTAGGCCCGGGTGCTATAAATATTGGCAGGCACGTCAAGACACGGAAGATTGGCCAATCGATGTGATTGGGCACATTAGGGAAAAAGGCTTTGCCGGTAATAATTTGGGAAGACTCGTGATTGAAGCTGATGAAAAGAGATATACCGTGAGAGCTCTATCACTCAGGCATATTTTATTAAATGGCACGTATAAAAATGCCCTCATATGTAATCTTGGCAATGATACTTCACCAGGTTATTATATTGAACGTTTATTAACAACAAGTTATGGTTTTTGAATATGAAAGCAAAAAATAATAATTCATGTGCTAAAGAAATTCCTGTACTTTCATTTTTTACAGGTGGCGGGTTCTTGGATATAGGATTTGAAAAGGCTGGTTTCAAGATTGTATGGACTAATGAGGCCGATAAAGATTTTGCGGAAATGTATAGCTTTGGTATGGAAAAATGGAGAAAATCTTTTTTCAAAAAGAGCACAAAAGCAACCATTTCTGCAAGAGGAAATGTGGAACGTATTTTTGCTCCAGAAATTCTGAAAAATGCATTTAATGGGAATCGGCCTTCTTTTTTTGGGATTATCGGCGGCCCTCCATGCCCTGATTTCAGTTCAGGCGGAAAAAATAAGGGGGGTAAAGGTCTAAACGGGAGACTTTCAAAAACCTATGTTCACAGGATTTGCAGTATTAACCCATCCTTTTTCATTTTTGAAAATGTTCCCGGTTTATATAAGACAAAAAAACATCGTAAATTCCTGAGTAAGCTGGAAGATACTTTAGAGAAGAACAACTATTGTCTCGATTTGAAAATATTAAATTCTTTAGATTTTGGGTTGCCACAGGACAGGGAACGGCTTTTTATGATAGGCATCCAGCAAAATATTGTAAAAAAATACATTGGCCGGAAGATAAAAAAAGATGAAAGAGGATGGTTCCCGTGGCCAAAGCCTAAGTACAAAAATACTAAGAAAATATACCGTTGGCCCGACATAGTAAACAATGGAAGACGCCCATCCAAACCCAGAAATATACCGGAAAAGCTAATGGTTCATTCTTTATTTAACAGGAAAAATAATCCTGAGAAATTGCTCAACGGAAAAGACTGTTTTAAAGCTTATTCACAAAAGTTTAACACAATAAAAGAAGGCGATACATACAGAAAATCCTTCAAACGGCTTCATCGCTTCAGATTCAGTCCTACCGTTTGTTACGGACACAATGAGGTTCACCTGCATCCATGGAAAAAGAGGAGGTTAAGCGTCAGAGAAGCAATGAGAATACAAGGGATTCCTGACGTCTATGCTCTTCCTCAAGAAGCATCATTAACTGCAAAATTCGCAATTGTTTCTAACGGCGTACCTGTACCACTATCGAACGAAGTCGCGAAAAGCCTTTGGAATTTATTTAAAAAGACAATATCTTCAAACCGGTTGCAAAAAAACAAAAGCAAGGTGCGGGAATGGATGTCTGGAGCAAAGAAAAACGCAGCGAGGTAATGTCTAAGATACTAAGCAGCAATACCGGACCCGAAAAACGAGTCCGGAAGATACTTGCAACATTAGGTTACAAATACCGTTTGAATGTCAAAAATTTACCCGGTAAACCTGATATCGTTTTGCGCAAGTATAATTCAATTATTTTCGTTCACGGCTGCTTCTGGCATTTGCACTCAAAATGCCGGGACGGGACTATTCCTAAATCGAGAATAAAATACTGGAAAAAGAAGTTGTTAAAAAACAAAGAACGGGATGCTAAAAATATCAGAGAACTGAAATGGTGCGGGTGGAAAGTGTTGAGGTTGTGGGAATGCGAGGTTGAAAAAAAACCAGAGAGAGTTATTAGCAAGGTAAAAAAATTCCTTAACAACGGTTAAACTTCAATGCAATAAAATAGTTTTAGTCGGTTTTGATTTTTCAAACTTCTTTTCATTTCCATATTCACAGACAGTTTCATCTGAAACTACTACAAGTTTTCCATCTTCCCTATCAATAAGAACGAGCCATATCCCACCTCCAGATTGCCAAGCTCGCCCTCCAAATGCATCTGCTACCTTTTTAGCATGTTGTTCATTCATAAATTTTCCCTTTCGTTATAAATATAGTAATCCAAAGCCAATGAAGGTTACTCACGAATCCAATGCTTTCCCTAAGCAGAAATTATTTCCATAACCCAAGTATTTTACGCACATTCTTCTCGCCTCATCCCAATCGTAATCTGTGCCGTCGCTCATGACTTTTATGGCAATGGCTAAATGATGTTGGAGTATTATCAATGCACACTGGACACACAGGTCGTATGGCAAGTGTTCTGTTTTACAGTATTCTGCCACTATTGTTCTTCCGTGCCGGGGCTGTTGTATCCTGTTTATGATAAACGGTTCGCATCCATACCCATCAGCACAGTTGAACTCCATCTTGTCATCGGTAAGCAGCGGTTCACCTTTCCCCTGAGCATTGCCAATAGGTATTGTAAGCAATTTAAATATCTTTTTACAGTCAGCAACTGCTTCAGCAAAAGGTTTTGCCGGTAATTCGACATCTCTTTGCCAATAATGCGTCCAGCCCATTTTATAGCCTTAAAGAAGACTTTTTCGTAACGGATATAATAACTTTATTCTGCTAGGTTGCAATATTATATTACTAAACATGTTGTCAGTATAACATGAGAAAATAAAGGCGCAAGTTTTTTATTGAATGAACCTGATAAACCATACGTAACATTCTCGCCATAGCGCACTTATGAATAAAAAATTTGCATAGTTGTCAAATCATAGCCTTCAGCCTAATCCTGGCGGAGCTATTTCTGTAACACAGCCGTATTAAGTTTTTCAAGCTTTTGTTCGAGAAATGAACGAAATTCAGAATCCTCAAGCAGCTTGTCCATGATTGTATCGGCCTGCCTATGCTCCATGGAGCTTTTCATCAAATCACGGGCGGTTTTCTCATCCAATATCATACCGCAACGGCTGCAAAACTTGTTGGCCGGTGGATTGCTTTGGCTACACCTCGGACAGGCTCTCAAAGAAAAGTTTTCCGATGTGCTATCTTTATCAGAAACTGAAATTTTGTTAAGTTTTAGCAATGCATTGTCCACGTCCCTGCCCGAAAGATGAACATATGTCGAAGGCATGTCAGAGCCTTGAACCCATCCCATATATTCATTCATCTGGGCTTCGGTCAGATGCTGGGCAAGATGTGTCGCCCGGCTATGGCGAAAATTGTGGGGATTAACTGCTTTTTTGATAGATGCTCGTTTAGCTACGGTCCTCAATATATCAGACAGGCGTGAATAAGTTAAACGGCTGGATCGGTAATCATCCGTAACCCATAATGGTGCCGGTGGCTCCTGACTTTTTGGGTGCTGGTTCAGCCAATCAGCTAGATATGGTGCACTGGCAATCAGCAAAAGTCTCCTTGGGCCTTTTTTACCTGTTACTATAATTTGAAAACCATGCTGATGCGGCTGTATTTGCCTGATTTGAAGGTTAAGAAGCTCCCCTACCCTGCAACCGCTTTCATAAAGCGCTGCGATAAATGCCTTATCGCGGGCATTGGTTGCTGCCGTTATCATAGCCCGTACTTCTTCTTGAGTCAGGATTTCCTCCGGCAGCTTTGTACGGTGTTTCCGCATTGTTGTGCGAAGCCATTTGACTTCAGGTGGATAACCATCTTCACAATGCCGAAGCCAACGAAAGAACTTTTTTAACGTGACGCGGTAATCATGCTTCGTCCACTCAGAATAGTTAGAACGCTCAATCGTTGTTACGAGGGTTTCAATGTCTTGCCGTGTTATTTCAGGAAATTCCTTTGGAACCCATGTGGCTATCCGTGCAAGCGTATAGAGATATTTGAGTACACGCCGTGTGCTAAGGCCTTCGGAAAAACAGGAATCCGAGAAATCAAGAATAGCTTTTCGATTATTGGCGGAAACCGGCAGCATTTCTACTTTTTTCTTTGCGGCCCCCAATGCTCTTTCGCAAGACTCGTATCCGTCTGACATAGGCATATGCCTGCATACCTCTTTAAAAGAGGAATGTGGGCATTCTGCTTTTCATGCCAAGCCCCCGATGGGCGTGAAACGAAAAGTCGAATGCCCTTTTTATGGTAGTTGTTTACATACCTCTTTGAGAAATAATTGGCTAAAGGAATATTTAAAACTTGCGCTTATTTTACTGTTTCTGAACACGGATGCGAGATAACACGAACTTCACCCACTCAGGAGTTTTAAGCTCATCGGTATTGTTTTGCTTCATGAATAGGTTTTTCAGCATTCCTTTTGGCTATTGTGCATACCATCTGCAAATCAAGCCAATATCCGTAGGGAAACGTGAGTTTTCCCTTGACTCTGAAGGTCAGGATAATGTATAATTTCGCTTAAAGGTTCAGATTTGTGTGGATTTCTGAACCTTTTTTTCTGCGCTGAGAAAATTTTTACGCAGCACTTTATTTCCAAAACCACTGTTTATCGCCAATATTACAATCAGACCCATAGCAGCTTTTCCTCTCCGCCAAGCTTTTACATAGCTTTTTTAAACCTGCCGTCAGAACACATATAATAATCTCCTAATCGCAACGCAGAAAAGCGGTTATATCAATCATGTGCGGCTGAAAAGGTTCGCTTTTCCACACTATTGCGAACCTTTTTGAAAATAATGGAATGTCTGAAACAATATGACGGGCTTCAATTGGGTCTTGGATCAGAAAAAATTCCTCAGCAAGGAAGAAGTAACCAGGCTGCTCAGAACAGCGGAGCAAAAAGCCAGGGAAGCCTCCACTCGAAACCACAAAGTCGCTGTTCGCGATTACTTCATCATACATCTTGCATTGTCCACTGGCTTGCGCGTTATGGAAATAGCTCAATTGAATTGCGGAGACATTTTCCTCGGAGGCGATGCCTCTTCACTTCTGGTCAGGAAAGGCAAAGGCGGCAAGAAAAGGCTGGTATATTTCAACGGCTCTTTCAAACACCATTACAACGAATACACTCTCTGGAAGCAAAGCGTTGGCGAACCTGTCGGGCCAGAAGACCCTCTGATTCTATCCAGCAACACCAAAAGTTATATGACAACACGGGCGATAGAAAAAGCCTTCAAGAGGACAGCAATAAAGGCTGGCTTGCCTTCCTACTATTCCATCCATTGCTTAAGGCATACTTATGCCTGCCATCTTTACAAAGCAAGCGGCTACAACCTGCGTCTGGTTCAGAAACAGTTGGGGCATTCGAGCTCCAAAATTACGGAAGTTTATGCAGATGTGATGAACCCCGATTTGAGCAGGTCACTGGAGAAGCTTTTTACCTAAGGCGACTGCAAATAGAATATTTTAAAAACCAATAATTTTTTGGAAAGGATAAGAAATGTATAAGATTATTTTGGCTCTGCCGTTCTTGATGTTAATGGCTGGTTGCGGCGGAGGTTACCCAAGCCAAACGGAGCAATACAACCCGAACGAGCAACACATATATGTCCATCAAGTGGATGATGATCGCAATACTTGGGTAGACGCAGCCAACCAACTGGGCAACATGGGTGACGACATGCATGATACCATGAAAGACGCAGGAAGAGACGTTCGGCGGATGGACCGCGATAACCGGGACACCTTTGGTGTCCTTAATGATGCGCAGAGGCAACAGCAACAATACGAACAGCAGCAACGTGAGAATATGCGACGGGCTTACGGACACTGACCATATGGTCGATGCTACCAGTTTTGCTGTCCAAGTGTTTCTGAAGCAGTTTGTAAGATTATTCTCCTGTCAGGCAAAAAACCCTTTGACAGAGTTAGCTTGGCGGCAACTGAGACCGCAATGACTACAATCTGATCAAAGCTTGATTCAAGGCACTTTCTGACATTTCCAGCAACATCAGAATTCCCCGTCTCAATCTCAAAGGCTATCCGTTTGCCGTCACGTTCGGCCACAATATCGATGGCCTTGCCGTCGCCAACAGGAGCTTCGATTTCAACCTTATAGCCGCAGGCCTTAAGATGTTCAGCCAGACGATACTGCCAGTATCTATGTACCAGCCCTCCTTCACGACTTGATTGCGTTTTGATGCCGAGAGTATTTCTCCCCTGCTCAGTCAGACCAAGTATTTTGATAATTTTCCTATCAATAGAGATATTAGCAGAGGTAAGAACATTATTGTTAAGAAGAGCCTGCTGTATTTTATTGCCTTTTCGGGCCGACAACCCCAGACGCAGATAACGTTCAGTAACAAAGGACACAGGATACTGATATACGTCTAACATAAATTTTCGGTCCTGCGTTGTAAGCTTAATTGCGCACCCATTTTTATCTTCTTCTTTATCCTTTTCTGGAATAGTATTCTTTATTGTGTCTTGCGATACCCCCGCCACAAAATCAGCCCTTCCGCCTGAAATCGCTTCAGAATCTGCCGGTTGTGTATATAGCCTTGCACGCTGCCCAATCATCAGGTCGTTAACATTGCCTTTGTTCACTTCAATTAACGGCAGCTTTATCAGAAAAGGCCAGAACCAGCGGCCCTGCAGCTTCACCACAGCCCAGCCAACTTCAAGCCTGCCGAGATAATCAGTCTGCTCGCTATCTAATAGCAAGCAATCCTGCATCATGGCAAGGTCGCCGCGATGTTTGAGGTTAAAGGCAAAGGTTGTGTATGTATTCCCAAGAGCCGGTTTGGAAATAAGGCTCGGGTGCTGGTCTATGCAGATAACTGCCTCACCAAGCTCACGGATTTCCCTCAGGATTACATCCGTTACAGTCTCCTCACCTGTTGTTTCTTGCTTTTTGCGGAGCAGGATGTGATGTGCTTCTTCAATAATAATTGCATGCTTGAAATTCTCACGAGTTTCCTGCCCCATACGATAATGATGTATCCAGAGAAGCAGGGATTCTATAAGAAAGGTTTTATCTGCGTTGGTCAAGGCATCAAGCTCAAGAATAACCTGTTTGTTGAGCAGGCTGGTAATATCCACAGGCTCTTGGCTATTCAGGACGTGTCCCATCTCGCCAAAGCAAAGTACTTCTACGGCTCGCATTGCGGATTCCATCCAGCCGGCTTCTCTGCCCTTTGATTTTCGCTCTAACAAAAAGTCTCTCACCTCAGCCATTGTAGGCGTCCGCACAGGCTGGCCATCATAGAGGCCATATCTTTTATAGAGGCTGTCTATTGCACGCATCAGAAGGACAGTGACACCTTCACCTAAAAAATAAGCATGGCAGATAACCTCTATTAGTTTTTTCAGCCAAACTGTTGCCTGTGTTCCTGGCGGTGGAAACAAGGGATTAAACTTGAATGGCGCCACGTTCCTGCCAACAGTTAATACAATAAGGTCTTTACATTGAGGCAATGAAAGCAGGTCACGATAGTTACGCTTCCAATCAAAAACTAAGAAAGGCTTGCCAGCTTTGATGAGGTCAAGAACCATCAGATACACAAGATTTGTCTTGCCGCTGCCGGAACGACCGAAAATACCAACGTGCTGGATAAATTCATCTTCTCTAATGCCGAAAGGGTAATATTCCTTTTTGGCGTAACAAATCTGTCCTATCGGATAGTCACCTGCCGCAATTTCGCACGGAGGCAGCTTCAAAAGAACATAGCTGCTCTCAAATGTTTCATTTAATCGCTGGGCAAGCTCGATACGCAAAATACGCTCAATCTGGCTACGAACCGAAGCATCGGCTATTACGTATTCCTGCCAGAGCAGGTCGAGTTTTGGCCCCATCAAAGGCCGCAGCTTGCGAAAGACCTCATCTATCTTCATTATCGCTCAGTCTCCTGCGCATGCCCATCAATGCCTTGTACTCATCAAGGAACTTGCGTCTTTCATTGGCAAGGCTCACCATATCATCCCAGTATTTTAGCTCTTCGCCGCGATGGTCTTTTGCCCTGCTGGTGATGCTCTTATGCAGGCTAAGCCGCATGAACTCAAGTTGTGGATAAAATCCTGCCCGCCAGGGAGGCTGCAATGTTTCTAACTGGCGAACCGCTTCCTGCCTTTCACGTTCTATCTGCTCTAAAAAATGGAAGTTCAATATTTTCCTTCGGGCAAGTGCAGCATCAATCTCTTCTATCGCATCGCTCAGGTTGCGGATGCGCTCATTGAGAATGCCGCTTATGTCCACAGGCTGGGAATTTATGGCAGCTGATTCTTCTTCAGAGCTATGGCTAACGTTATTCTTATTATTCTCCTTGTCCTTTTTATTTCCATTCATCAAACCCTCGAGTAAACTTTCGCTTGCTCAATCATCCCAAGCTATGCCGCCTTTGCCGGAACTGACATAACCAGCTCCAAGGGCTGTACCTGCAGGAATAGCAATTATGCGTTTTGGCTCCTGCGTAAATCCAATGACAATGTAGACGATTTCTCCGTATGTTTTTGCCTGCTTCAGATGGTGACAAATAAAGACTTGCTCTGATTTGGAGAGGTTCCAGGTGGGGCTATCCTCTACCCACAGCAGCCAGCGGTATCTTCTTTTACTGCCATTGCGGCTTCTGATAACGTTTTGATGGCTTACCCTGCGGTAAATATTGTGGCCGCGATCCTCAAGTAATTCCCACCATTTCGCTTTCAGACAACCTAACTGCTGATTCGAATCCATACCAGCGGTTTTGAAATAAGGTTAAAAGGTTTACTATCCGGCCCATGCAAAGCTTGCGGATAATCTTAAAAAAACAACCGCAAATAGTTTAATAAGTGCGGGGATAAATGAAGATATTATTAGTATTCATATTCGTCTCGCTTGGCTCGTTCATCCCAATGCTTCGCCTCATTCTCGTATGTTTTAGTAAGCCCATCAAGAATACTGGCTGTTCGAGGCCATCTAATCCGCACTTTATCCGCTAGCTCCTTGTAATTTTTTGCTAAATCCCAATCCTGTTTACCATCTTTACCTCGGAAGATTGCGCCCCTTTGGTTGTATTTGCCAATCTGAAATCCATTTTCCAGAACCGAACTCTGAATTTCCTCAATTAGGTTGCGAACTTCAACGCATGGCCATGAGCCATCTGGAGAAGAAGGCGCATAGGACAAAATCTGACCAATTTGGCTATCACATACTCTGAGCCGTCCAATATCTTTGGCTAGTTTACGGGCTTTTAGCACCCACTCGTGAAGCGCACTGGAATCAATTCCTTCAACCGTTTTGTCAGACTTGGAACCGGGTATTGTGCGGATATCACGAAGAAGATTATATGCCTGTTCGGCAATTTTCTTCTCAACATCTGATATATCTGTATTCCTCTGCTCCCCTTCCGCACGATACACCACCTTGAGTAAATCTACAAATAATTCTGGCGATGTGATGATTTGCATATGTAAAACTTTTACTCCGCGTTTTGTATGTTCCAAAACACGTAGCCATCCCCATTCTAAATGAGCCATTTGCCCTGGTTCAATGTTTTGTGTATCAAGGAAGAGAAACAAGTGCTCAATATAATAACTTAGCATAGTTTGATTACGGCCTAACGGCTCCACGTCCTCATCCACCTGCAGTGCTTTATCCAGAATAGTCATTACTCGTTCCACTAAAACTTTGTCAGTAGAATCGGAACGATGCTTATCCACCACTCGCCAAATAAGTTCAATTGACGACCATGGGCGTTTTACTTCTGCCCATTTATCCAAAATCTGTAGCCAATGCTCTCTAACATCCCCAAAAATTTCAATATTTCTCCAATATAAATTTTCAACATCCTTACCCCACAACTGAAGCCTTTTCCACAAGTCTGGTGAAGCAGGAAGAGCCAGTGCCAGATTAGCATAAGCACCTGGTGTCCAAGTAATATCTGATCGTGCAAGAATGCCTTCCAACCACTTATCACCTTCTTCTTTATATTTACACCATACGTAGGCTCTAGCCATTTGGGTAATCGATTTTTTAGGATAACCACTCGGTATCTCAGAAAGACCCCTTTGAAGAAGTTGGGCCGTTTCAGATTCTAATAACTGTAACTTTGCGGTCGCATAACCAACCGCGTCAGCGAGAACTACTGATTCACAAAGACGAAAGACATCTGATAAGCCGCCTTGGTCGTAAATCAATTTAACTGCTTGCATTCTCTTTTCCGAAATCCATTCGTCCCACCCATTTTCATATGGTTTCATTGGTGCATCAGTAATATTTGGATTCCATGAGAATAGGTGTTTATGCAGCAAAACCCCGTCTTGTGGTTTAAAACATTCGCTCATGCTCTCTAACAGTTTTAAATCAGAATCAGGCAATGCCCATTCTGCTTCTGGGAACTCTCGATGGTGGAATATTACATCTCTCATCGCATTATAAATGCCGGCCTTATCACCATCGTCTAATACTTCAATTTTGACTTGTTTAAGGGCATCTGTAATTAACTGGCCCAACTCTGGATATCCCCGCCGTATTTCCGGGTATGCCTTGACCAAAGATGCCCATCTAAATGCATTTTTTTCGGCCCATTGAATCATCATTTCAATCACTTCGCGTATGAATTCCCAGTATTCATCACCAGTAACTTCTCGCTTGCCAGGATGCTTACGATAAGTAGGCGTTGGAGTCGGAGATGTAACACCATGCGAAGTCGGTAATAATCCGATAGAAACTTCCCATGTTATTTTTGGTGATATTGAGTAGAGCATCTTGACTGCTTGGGCGGCATTGTGCATCGTCTCAGAATGCTGTGGACTCCATGGCAGTAAAATTGTAACTAAACTGTTCTTGGGTCTATTGCATATTTTTCCTCCCGTATCAATCTCAGCCAATTTAATCAAAACGCTTAAGACATGCGAAAAATATTCCTTCTGCCATGCTAATCTTTCCAAAGCCCAAAGCAGATATACATGTGCACTTGTAGGCCCAAATACTGCATCATAATTTTCAGTATCCTGAAAAAGCTGTTTTGCATCATCCAATTGGAGAAATTCGTCTAAAGATTCAAGAAAAACATCAGGTGATGCCTCAGCAATCTCTGAGTATACGTCCGTGAGTGAAAGCCATCTATTTAAGACCTCAGTTCCTGTCGGATCAAGGATATCTCTGACAATTTTATCTGCCCAAGTTTGACCATCAGGTTTAAAAATTGCCAATCGAGCAACAGAGTCCACCAATCCTCTTCGTAAAAGGCTGGAGTATTTTCGTGTTTTACCAAGAATGTTGGCCATATGGCGGTCTGATGGAGCCAGTTCAAGTGAAGGGTCTTTTTCACCTACAACTTCGCGTACAATCCCGTGGAAATCACTGAGCATTGTCTCAGTTACTCTGCCAATTAGCTGACTCCAGACAAAATCCCGAGATGCACATAGCCATTCCACGCCACGGTGAATCCAAGGACCTTCTGGAATTTCAGCCGATTGTAGAAGCGTTTCGATATCCCGGTAGGTCTGTCTCGAAAGTCGCTCGATAATTTTTGTGTCATTTCCGTTATTCCCAATCCAAGAGCCGGCCAACATCAATGATGCATGAGTAGTAGCATCCTTGCGGCTGGCCCAACGTGGGACCCCTTTGGGGCCTGACCCTATAAGCCATAATAATGCAATCAATGAACCTTTTGTATCCCTGGTGATCTGCTTTGCCCTATGTTCAGGAATTTTCATCTTTTCAATCAGATATTGTTCAATGGCAGGCCTTTTACATCTACTAAGTATCAGACCTTTACCTTTATCCGATGAAACAAATGATTCCACTTCTGGTACGACTAACCTCCATTTGTGCCCTACAATTCCTTCAATTCGTGCCAATGCCTCCGAATCTATCGGTATCATAGTGGCCTCAGCTCCGGCGGTAGCAAGAAGGTTCAGGTCCGCTTGCGAATCAGCAAAAATCAATGGAGGTATCTTGCCATATAAATCGGCTTCTTTCAAAGAACTTGCCGCCAAGAATGCTGCTGCTTCCTCTATAGATTCACCACGTACATATATCTTAGCATTGCTTTGAGTAACAAGATTGTCCAAACATTTCATGTTCTCATCCCGACCCGCCATAATAAGCTCTGGAGAAATGTCGGAAATGCCAAAGCTAATACCTATTTTTCGGAGATACTGTTCGGCGTCATAGAGCCCTTCTGCTGGAAGCCCACATACGTCCGCAAACCATAACATGACCGCGGGATATTGTTCGAGCCATTTCTCCAAGTCAACGGCATCGATAACCTTAATGGATTTCCAATCTGATGTTCTACGTTTTTCTTTGATCCATTCTCCCGACTCCCATGGCTTTGATGTCACAAAAATAAAAGTTGCCTTGTCCGGTGTAACAGCAGGAATAACATTAGGAAATGCTTGCGCCAGCTTATCCTTTGCATTATCAAAATCTTTATCGGCTTTAGATTTTGGATCTATTGAAGTTCCCATTTCCCATACAGAAATGCCGCTGGGCACATAGGGATTCTGAATGTTGTCATCTACTGCCAATATCCCATCCGCACCGTGGAGATAGATTTGGTCGCCATGTGGAAAACGGAATTCGCGGATTGCCTCTTTGGGAACACTAGCTGTAATGAGTTTTTCTACAAGTTGCGGAAGAAGCTCCTGGCCATCCCTGCTGGAACAGAGCCGTTGTTCAATCATAGAAGCTGTAATAAATGACCTCATAATCTATAATCCAAGATTTAACATTTATACCTGTTCAGCTACTACTGACTTTCTATCATACTTCAGAATAACAAATTTATCTCAAAGTTCAACCTTTATAAGATAGCTAATCAACCATTCTAAATAATCTTACTTTCCCTTTCACTCGCGCTCGTTCCGAGGTTATAAGGCCGGTTTGGGCAAGGCTGTTGACGTAATCGGAAAATGTCCGTGAGGCCAGCGGCTTTCTTTTGGCCCGTTCGCAATGCTGGAGATATTCCTGCCAGAGGTTGCCGGAGAGAATCTGGCCTTGCTGTTTTATAATCCGGTAAAGCACCCTGTGGTCTTCCGTCAGGCTTTCCAACAGGTAGTCCCGCTTGGCCTGTCTGGCATTACCCAACTGCTTTTTCAGACTATCCACGCAGATGGCATCAAGCTTCTCATTTTCAGCTAACTGAGCCGCTGCTTGCAATGTGCGAATAGCCACCCTTGCGTCTCCGCAAGCTATTTGGGCAATCTGCCTTAAAGTCTGCTCAGAACATAGTCTCTCAGCCAAGGCAAGCTGTGCTCTGTCGGCGAGAATGCCGGCAATATCTTCAGCAGCATACGCTGGAAAATGCACGGAACATGCATTGAGCCTTGAGCGGACGCGCTGCTCAAGCTCAAACATGGCCTGCTGGGAATTTGAAATACAGACAAGGCCGACACTGCCAAGCGAATCCAGGTTATAAAGCACCGTTGACCTTTCGGAGGCTTTCAGCCGGTCAATTTCATCAAGAACAACGACAAATGACGAACCTGACAGATGCTTCCGCAGTTTCTCAAGCTTGAGGCTGGTGCGATGCTCCTCAGCCCTTAGAATCCTAAGCTGCAGAATAATATCATCCAGAATGTCATAGAAGCTGTTCTTCTCCCAGCAGTTTATAAGAATACCGTTGATGTTCGCTTTTTCCTTCAGTTCCTTAAGGACGTGAATAGCAGCGGTCGTCTTTCCGGCCCCGGGTGGCCCATGCAGCCAGAGATTCATGGGCTTGCACTTCTTTTGCAAAGGAGACAAATGTTGCAGGATTTCTTTTATCTGGCTTTCTCTTGCGAAAATTTTATCCGGTATGTAGCTCTCTCTCAGCACATCCTGCCCAATGATTGGCGAAACCTGACTTGGCTGGTCCATGTCTATCCTCGTTGTAAGCGAGTGGGAAATATGGGTGTGGTGGGTACTGTTTAAATATTATCGCAGGTTTGATATCAATATTTTACCGTTTCACACAGGCTCTGTATTTCCTGTCCCATACTCTCCGCCCGGAGATGCGGACTTCACAAAACAAATCTTAAACTTGCCTTTCGCGGCCTGCAAAACATGCGGATAAATAGTATTTTACAATTACTACCGTTGTCTGATGTAGGTTGGTCATTCTTTGGTAGTGCACTTGTGAATTTTTATTAGCTTGAACGGCAAATGAAGCTCCATACTATTTCCACATATCCAATTCTTCTGGTCTTCACTAAGCTTATCCTTAGAAGACTTCACTTCCGCAAAGAAAAATTCACTACTGTTGTAAATAATTAAATCTGGCCATCCAAGATATCTATGCCAGTAATCTCCCAATAGATACCGTAATATTAGAAGCACAACTTCGAGAGGTAAGACAGAACAAATTTCCCTGGCTTTAACTAAATCCTGCTCCCTGTGCGCCCAAAGGTACTGCCGAAAACCAGAACTATATTCAACCCAATAATCAAAAGACCATAATAGGTCTCCTGTATTTGAGAAGTTTAAAATATTAGTGAAAAATTCGTTTATAGCTTCTGCTCTCCGAATAGGATATCCCGATGTCCCAAAATCTTCCGGTAAGCCAGTCCATATTTGCTCCCCCTTAACCTTCTGGTCAAAAGCTGTGCGGCTGCCAAACCCTACCATTCTGACATTAGGGTCCATGGGATCTTGTATAAGCAACCACATAAAAACACCAAAAATCACATGAAAAGGAACACTTTCAGAAAAGATTACTTTGTATCCTTGTTTTTCGAAATAACGGGCCACGAACTCTTCAGGCGAATATGGCTTATTTCCATCAAGAATGGCCATTTCATTTTCAGAAGTTCTCACATATTTTCCCTCAAGTTTTATAATTTCAACCTGATATTTAGTTAAAATCTCACTTTGTGATTTTTCCTGATAAATGTATTTAGGCGATTTTTTATGCAATTCCTTAATTTCCTCAATAACTTCTCTTTCGATTAAATCATATTTTTCGTTGTTGTCTTTTCTAGCTTTTGATAAATCTGTATAACCTTTATCCTTAGCCCATTTATCAAATCGCCGGGTTTTCTCAAAATAAATTTCACGCCAATAGTATCGCACGAGTTTAGAAGTTCTGCCATATATAGGAGCCATAGGGTGAGTTTCTTCAGGAATACCACGGCAAGAATTACAAATATTTTTTTGAAATCCAAGAGTGACCGAAATTTCCCGTTGCGTATTCAATTCACGACCAGAATCCAACTGGTGCGGTAAAAACTGCCTGCCAAAACTTTCTTCACACGCACACATCATAACTTCGCCGCAAGAATCACATCGATACTTACGTATAAACTCATACGGATTGACGCAAGATACATTAGTATGAATACAATTACTCAAAAGTCCACCTTGTCATTATGTTAGCATACATTATTTTTTAAACTCTTCAAGATACACATTTTATCCTCATAAGTTGACAAAACAAAGGAAGACTTTTTATAGTCTTCCAATTTTTGTATAAGCTATTGGTGCGAAGGAAAAAAAATTATCTTCTTTTCGCTTTTATCAAAGCCGATGCTTCGCCCCATATCTCTGAGCATAGGCAGGAATTCGTTCCCTTCTTCATCGCTGGATAACCAGATTTCAAAGTTATCATCAATTTCTGGTGCAAGTTCAGCTAAAACCTGTTTCAAATCTGCCACTGTCATTATCTCCTGACTCATATGCTAACCTCCGCTTTCTTATTGCTGATTTGGGCAACAGTTAGCTCAGAAGCCAGCAGATTCAGTTGAATATCACAATCAATAGGCATTCGCCGCAGGTATTTCGTGAATTGGGCTACCATTAACCCCGCAGCAACATTGGCACAATAAATGGTTGTCTTGGCAGTGCAGGAGCCGGCGTAAGCCTGCTCAGCAGAAAAAAGTGTGGAGAGATAATACTGTCTCGATGCCAAATCACAAGCTGTCAGGACACGTAATACCTCGGCGGCCATCCTGCCATCAATGAAACAATTGGCCTTGTCTTTAACCGCTTCCCAGATTAGTTTCCTTGTGGCTATACTGTCCACGCAGCAAAATATAATGTTGCCGGTTTTAATGCTCTTGCGAAACCGCTCTGTATGCGGGTCAATCTGTAATTGGCTGTTTATCTTCCAGCAGAGCTCGGCTGTAGCATCTACTTTGAACCGGTTGAGGTCTTCTTCAAAGTAGCCCTGGCTGGCAAGATTTGTTGTTTCTACACGGTCATCATCAAAAAGCTGAAGCCATGGAATTCCAATAGCTGCAAGCTGTAATGCGACTTGTCTGCCGATAGCGCCAACGCCTATTACAGTAGCCTTGCATTGGGAGATTCTTTCTGCCGGCACAATGTCCTTTTGTCTTGAGTATCTATCATCGCTCATAAGTACCTCACCTCGCTTTCGTCATCCCACAATTCAGGCTTTGCTGCAAGCTCATCCAGAATAAACTGCTTTTCTGCAGGAGTCATTTGCGCAAATTCATCCAGCCACTCAGCAGGCAATATCGGTTCATCAAAATCATAAATGCCTGGCTGCATCACAGGCTGTTTTTGCTGGTCAGTAGCGATAAATACTATCTGATTGATATTTTCCTTAAACTCTTTGTCCCAGGCAGCAAGTTCAGTTCCCTTGAATTCTTTTGTGAAATCAACTTTCACCGGCAATGGTATCTGAGCTTTAGGGCCTGTATTAAAGGAAAGCCTTGCATAGGCAGAACCATCCTGTGCCAAGACAAACATTATTGCCCAATCGCAATGCCCAAAGACTCTCTTGAAGGTTGCCTCATCTGTCAGGCTCGGCTCAGGACTGTCGCCGGGATGCGTATGGCACCAGATTCTCGCGAATTGCTCAGGCTTTCTGCCAATATCAACCTGTGCATCAAAAAAGTCAGCAACCGCGTTATCATCAAAGGCTACGCTGATAGAGGTTGTATTCTGTTTGACTGTTATAAAGTCAGCGATGTAAAGCAAATCATCTGCCTGGGTAATTCCAAAGCCTCCGATTTCGGTATTGCCTTTGTCCCTGAAGTATAACAGTTTCGCCCATGCATACGGGCTGAACCTTAAAACAGGCTTTTTATCAGCCTGCGATTTTGAGATCATCTTGTTTTCCATCTGTTTCATTATTTTGGTTCTCCAATTCTTCTTGTTGTTCTTTACAGTTTTCACAAACGTCATCTTCCATACACATTTTACAGAACGTTTCTCCGCATTCAGGGCATTTCTTTAAGCAGTTGTGACAGACGAATTCCTCGCAATTGGGGCAACTGCCGCCACAGCCCAGACAACAGGTATCATCGCAGGACCTGCAATAACTGCTACACTCCGAACAATACACCCTGTCGCAAAAGGTGCAGTAATAAGCATCATCGTTGTTTATACCGGTTCCGCAGTCGTAGCAGCTTTCTCCTCCTTCCCAATCTTCCAGACTTACATAAGGGCTATCAGGGCTATAGGTGTTGAGGATGCTGTTAATCAAAGTGAAGAAATCACATAACCGCCCCTGCTCCAATGCTGCCCTTATTGTTACAGAACCCTCACCTTCACATAGTATGCCTCCGCTCACGTGTGGATGTGTGACATCATCATTATTCCCGGCCGGATTAGGCTCCAATGCTATGCAAAAATAGGGGCTTTCTTTGTAAAGTTTGGATAGCCTGCCTATATGCAGCTCTATCTGAAACGGCCCAAGGTAAATGTCTTCCAGGGTTATAGGCTTGGTAATAACGGATATGGTTTTTTGCTCTTTATTGAAATTTAAACCTGTGAATTCCCGCTGGATTTGCTTTAATTCTTCAAAGATTAGCGAAGCATCGATAACAGGAGGCTCTCTGTCATTTTCATCAGTAAGCTGTTTGATTCTTGTAATATCATAGGATAGTTCTTCAAGCGTCCTGCCTAGTCTTGCCTGGCACTGCTGGGCAGCAAAAAACCAGTTCCTATTAACTGCAAGCGATATCCGTTTTGCATCTACGGACAATTCCTTAAAATGATTCGTCAAACCTGACAAGTTTTCGAGAATCTCAACTGCCAGATTCCTCCGTAATGCAGAGAGCTTTTCATGCATTAAAAAAGCAAGTTTCAACATTGTTTTATCGTCCATACTTTTTTGCCTTTCAAAAAAATGGGCATCCGCTCATCAAGAGAACAAACGGATGCCCTGGCTTGTAACCAATTTTTGGTTTTATCGTTTCGCGCCTTCCACCTTGGTCGGAGTTACTGTTATGCGGTCCCCTTCCTGCAAGATGTAATCTTTTGCCACGGGCTGGCGGTTGACACGAATCAGATAGTCACTTACTTCCCTGCCTGGCATCTTGATTTTGAAGAACTGCTCGATAGTCGTGCCTTCGGCAATGTCCAGATAATCAGCGAAACCCGCGCCATCGTTGTCAATAAACAAAATTTTCATAACATTTTCCTTTCATAATTATTGGTTGATTTTGCGCAAAAAACTGCCTCTTGAACTTACAAGAGGCTATTACCTTTTTCCTTTTCATATGCTCATAAACACTACCTCGCTTTCTGAATATTTCGTTGATATTGAGTGAAAAATAAGGATTTTAGAGACTAGAGACGATAGCGTGAAATTCAACTTGATTGATTTAAGCTTGATTTGTAAACGGGGAACGTTATAATTTGAGTTCGGTTTTCTTTAGATATGCTCCTTTGTGCATCTGAGAGAAAATTTAAATTAAGGAGTGCAGGAGGTGAGAAGATTGTTTTTCAATATGGTTTTTAAAAGTGTGGGGTTCAAACACGTCACAGCCATACAGGCTGAAATCTTTTCTACAATATCCACTAATTCGGTTGACACAGTAACCAAGCCGATAAAGCACTTTGTAGAAAATCCGAAGAGGAAAAAATGACTAAAATACACCTAATCGTACTAATAGCAGTCCTTCTTGCAGTACAGGCAGTCACCATAGGGTCTGCGTTTGCAACCGATGGATCGACGTTATACTCCGAAACCATTCCGGCAAACACGACTTCCTCCGTGGCACTTGATAAGGCTCGGCAACTAACTCGTGCACTTCGGGTCAGCGCAATGAAAGTTAGAGACGTGCAATCGTTATGTTTGGAGAATGCTTCCCAACTTGAACAGTTACGTCAGCTTGGTGCGGATGCGATACCGGCGTGCCTCGATGAAATTGCCGACAAAACTTCCCCGGCATCACTGAGAATTCTGCTTATTGAAATCGCTGCAGTGCCCAATGGACACAATGATCTAGGGTTAGGTCAAACACTAATGGTAATCATTGGCGACGCTACAGGTGCCAAGGCCGTCAGGATGCAAGCTCTTCAATGGATTCCTGCAGTTGGCGACCAATCCGCCGGTGTGACGCTACTACAAATGTTGCCAGGTCAGACAGATCCCGATCTTGAATTCGGCGTGACACGAGCTTTGCGAGGATTCAAGGTGCCTGGAAGCCTTGGCGCCCTTCAAGGTGAATTGGCGGACAAGAAGACATATCTCACAAGAATCGTCGCGGCGCATGCCGTGGCGGCACAAGGTGGGGATGATGCCCTTCGTCTACTGCAGGATTTTCTGGTGGTTAGAATGGCTAAGAGCAATTTGGGCGCTCGACCTGAAGAAGATGCAGTTTCGATACATGGCATTATGGCTTTGGGTGAGGTACCGAGTGTTACATCACTGCCATTGTTGCAATCAGTTCTAAACAATCCAAACAATTCAGTTTCACTACGGAATACCGCAGCCGAAACCATTGGGGCAATTGGCGGACCGGAGGCATCGCGCATCCTCCGAGAATCAATGGCACAGGAGACAAACGAATCGGTCTTAGTCTATGTAGCGCGTGGTCTTGCCCGCTGCGGCGACACAGAAGATGCTCAGTTATGTCTTAACAGGCGTGCTACAGTAAATGACGACTTTGTAAAGAGTGAGCTTGAGAACGCCGCCCAAGCTCTGCAAGTAAAGGTGAAGGAATGAAAACTGCGAAAGCATGCCCACGAAGGCGCACATATTTAGCCCATGTTATTTTATTATTGTCGTTACTTCTTCTGACGAGCGCGTCAGCCGAAATCGAACCGAATTGCGAGAAGGGCGACGCTGTATTTAGAGGTGGGACCTTTTTGGGTTTGTACGTAGGACATGCCGCAATATACTATGGACACATATACTACGGATACCCCGCGGATAACCCCTACCATCATACCGTAATTCAAGCCTCAGGTCCCGGTTTAGTAGTCAGCTACGTGCCGTTTGATTACGTGACGGCACCTTCTGACCCATATTTTGTATCTAACCCAAGTGACTACACGGCGATCGGCCCCAGAAACCGCAGTAATCAGAGTCCTGCCACTTGGAACGGAAGTGACAACTCCATGAGTGCTGCTAGAAGAAACTCCATTATTACTGAATCGCAGAAACTTTTAGGAACTGCGTATTGTTGGTGGGTTATTTGGGCTGATGACCAAGGGGGGGATGCATCTGCAAGCTGTGAGCCAAGAACTCTTCTTCCAATCTACCCAACTTACCCAACCTACATCCGGTGCGACGGACTCGTCCAATGGGTCTATGAACGGGTTGGATTTAATCTTGGTTCACGTCTGCCAACTTACACTCCTGTGGATCGGGCGGCACGAATGTACGTAGCCTCTGTCGACGCACCCTCAACGACTATGCAAGATAATGGCTCAACTTACACGATCACTGCTACCGATAACTCCTCAACACCAACATATGTGAACCTTGTTTTTCCCGATGGAACAACGGGGTTGTATTCCTCGCCGGTGACAAAAACCAAACAAACAGGGACGACCTTTTATCAGGGTGTCGATTTCGCGGGCCACAAGGAGTCTTGGAAATCTTTTTCTTATTCTCCACAGGATCAGCCCGATCTAACTATTGTTGAGCCAGTCGTGGTTTCGCCTACGAGCGTAGTTCCTGGAGGCACGATTCAAGTAGGTTGGATAGAGAAGAACCAGGGCACGGCTGCAAGCACCCCTGCGCATCATACAAGGATATCCTTATCTACCAGTCCCTATGGAACAACCTATCAAGTTGGCTACTATGGCCCGATGTCCATGTTGGGAATTGGTGCAACGCAACCTTATTCCACGTCCATCGTGGTTCCTACCTCGATACCGGCTGGAGATTATTATGTCACGGCGTTTATTGACTGCGATCAACAGGTTTCAGAAGGAAACAAGAATAATAATATCGGCAGTTCAAGTCCCAGCAAGCTTACGGTTGGAATTACTCCGACGACGCCAGCTATTACAAGTCCTGCTCCGGGTTCGACACTATCTTCGTCGTCAGTGACATTCCAATGGAGCAGTGGTAGTGGAGTAAGCGATTATTTCTTGTACGTCGGCAGCAGCTTCGGCACGAATGACATTTACGGAATGGATCAGGGGCTGAACTTGTCCGCGACAATTAACGGTCTGCCGCAGAATGGAAGCACGCTCTACGTGCGACTGTGGTGGCAGATTTCCGGCAATTGGCAGTATACTGATTACACTTATACGGCCTTCACGCAAGTCATGTACACGATGACGATTAGCGATGCGAGCGTTACGGAGGGGAACAGCGGCACAACGAATTGTACGTTTAACGTGGTACTCTCGCAGATCGCCAGTCAGAATGTGACGGTGCAGTATGCCACAGCCGATGGATCGGCCACGTTGGTAGACAACGATTATCAGTCGGCAAGCGGCACACTTACGATTTCCGTTGGTCAGACAAGCGGGACGATCACGGTGAAGGTAGTCGGCGACACGAAGGTCGAATCGGACGAATACTTCGTAGTGAACTTGAGTAATCCCAACGGGGCAACGCTTCTGAGAAGCCAAGGGGCAGGCACGATCCTCAACGACGACCAGCAGGCAGGTATTGCCAGCACAACCACCACGCTGGGCGTCTCGGCCTCTTCCATCGTTTACGGCCAGATGTTAACTTTCACGGCCATTGTCGCCGTTGTCCCACCGGACAGCGGTACACCGACCGGAGGCGCAGTCACTTTTATGGACGGGAGCACCACGCTTGGCACAGCACCGCTCATCGCCGGAACGGCCACATTCACCACCACGTCATTGGCAGTGGGGCCACACTTGGTGACGGCTATCTACAGCGGCGATGGATTGAGTTTTGCGGGCAGCAGCACTACCGTCACTCCAACCTCGATCATTACAACAGTCGCTGGCAATGGAACATCCGGCTACGGTGGTGATAATGGTCTAGCTACTAGCGCAGAACTTAATAACCCGTCGCCTGTTGCAGTAGATGCAAGTGGTCACCTCTTTATCGCCGACGAAGGTAATAACCGTGTAAGAAAGATCGATCTTTCCACTGGCGTAATTACCACGGTTGCAGGTAATGGAACCTACGGCTATAGCGGCGACGGTGGCCAAGCTAGCATGGCGTCACTTGCGATTCCTGTTGGGGTGGCAGTGGATACTAGCAACAATATGTTCATCGCGGACTACGGTAACCACCGGGTCCGCAAAGTCGATCTCTCTACAGCCATAATTACGACAATAGCGGGTAATGGAACCTGGGGTTTCAGCGGAGATGGTGGACAGGCCACATTGGCAAAGCTCAGCAATCCTACAGGCATAGCGATGGATGCCCAGGGAAACCTGTTCATAGCTGACGAGGGTAACAATCGTATCCGTGAAGTCAACCTTTCTACTGGCGTAATCTCTACGGTCGCCGGAAATGGGACACAAGGCTATAGCGGCGACAACGGCCCTGCAACTGCGGCATCGCTCAACGGACCCTCTGGCGTCGCGGTGGACGCTAGCGGAAATCTGTTAATCGCAGATTTCGGGGACAACCGTATCCGTAAGGTCAACCTTTCTACTGGCGTAATCTCTACGGTCGCCGGAAATGGGACACAAGGCTATAGCGGCGACAACGGCCCTGCAACTGCGGCATCGCTCAACGGACCTTCTGGCGTCGCGGTGGACGCTAGTGGGAACATCTTAATCGCCGATTGGGGCGACAACCGAATACGCGAGGTAAACCATTCTACCAGTGTTATTACTACCGTCGCAGGTGGTGGTGTGGGCGGTCTCGGAGACGGTGGCCCTGCCAATTCGGCTCAGTTAAACTCTCCTGTAGGCGTTGCATTCGACACGAGCGGAAACCTCTTCATCGGAGATCAAGGCAACAATCGGGTCCGCCAAGTGACACCGGGCGTATCCGTCACCGTCACCTACAATCCGCCAGACATGCAAGGGCCAGCGATCACAATTACTTCGCCCCTCAACAACGCTACTGTGACCAGTGCCAGCCTGCCAGTCAGCGGCATGGCGAGCGACAACGGCTATGGCAACAACGGCATTTCCTCGGTGACGGTTAATGGTGTCAGCGCCAGTGGCGGCACGGTCAGTGGAAGCGGCACGGCCAATTGGAATACTACGATTATGCTCATCCCCGGCGTGAACCCGATTATGGTCGTGGCCAAGGATATGCTCAATAACTCCAATCAGCAGCAAATCACCGTAACTTACACGCCACCACGTTCAATGACGGTGGATTTGAATAATGACGGGATCCCGAATTTTTACGATTTCAGTGTCTTTGCAAAATTCTGGCAAAATGCATCTTGCTCAGAGCCAAATTGGTGCAACGGCAGCGATTTTAACAAGGACGGAATTGTTGACATCTACGATTTGCAGATATTTTCCGAGTTCTGGCTATGGCCGGTGGCAGATATAGACATGGACGAAAGAGTGGATTTCGTTGATTATGTCTTGTTCTCCGAAAAATGGAAACAGACAGAATGCAAATATCCCGACTGGTGCAACGGCTGCGATTTTGATAAAAGCGGGACTGTCGATATGCTTGATTTCGCGATTTTTGCCGATTACTGGCTTGAAGGTACATCGCCATAATCACTCAATAATCTTCCGGCAGCAGGCAAGTAACATGCAATACGTCATCAATGAACCAGAGCTTTTCGCCGTCGATTTCAAAGACTTGCAAATAGTCTAAGCCGCCTTTTTCTTTGACCTTTTTGAGTAAAATAATACATGCCGCAGCAATTACTTCATGGCCGAATTTGTCGATGGCATTTCCGGTGACAACGAATTGCCCATCAAAAGCATATTTGCCTTCTTTTTCCTGCTGCAAAAGTTTAATGGTCTTTTGATTTATGGAATTGTTTATTGGTGCAACCATGATTTTATCCTCCGAAAAATAATGATGTGTTTTTAATGTTAAAGAATTCAGATGTGAAAATAAGGGGTGAAAACGTTCAGGATTGTTGTTTATCCAGCTTTATGATGCGTATCCTCTCATAACTCCCAGCTAATTCAGTGATGCTTTCCATTGCCTTGTCTACATCGTCATGCTCAAGCAGTTTAAATAGAATTCTTAACTTGCTTTCGATAACCTTGGCTACTTTGTTAAGGAAGTAGTCAAAGTCCTGAAGGTTTTCATCGAACCTCCATGGCTGCTCATCACGGTCAACTGTGGCTATCTCCATAAGAAGGTTGTAAAGGTAGAAATCTGCTTCCTTTTCGCCTGCTTTGATGTGAAAGACTGTATCAGGCCCGTTGCCTTTTTCCTCAACCTCCAAGCCGGTTGATTGAAGGAACGTTTTCACTGACCGGATAACGATGGGTAATATCGCGGAGAGGAAGTGGTTTATTTTTGTAGTTTCTTCTTGGTTTTGCATTTTTGGTTTCTCCTAATTGATTTGATGGTTTGATTAACGAAAGATGTACGCAAGACAGCCTTAGGCTTGTGTTTCGTGGGAGGCAAAAGACCCCTCAGCGGCCGTTTGGCTGAGAAAAGCTGTTCCTGTGCTGCCACCTTTGCGACAATTAATCAAGCCTGATTCAGATATGACCAGACCGGAGTGTGATTTTGTTGATTTAAAGAGTATGAATGGTGAATGCTGGATAGGATAGTGCCCCTACCCCGCAGCTATGTGCTAAAAGAAGGGATGGATTAAATGACTCTCGCGCGCGTCTTGCTAAACTTGCTGCTATCAAAACGGGGGCTCTGTGCTTTTTACGATTTACTATTGCCTATCATAAAATTATCATTAAAAAAATCCGTAATTACATTGTTGACTAGGAAAGTGCTTATATAACAATAATTTCGTACAGGTTTCTTACGGTATTTAAATAAAACAATTAAATCAATTATCTACAATCGTATTTTGCTAATATTTTCATTACATATATATTTATAAAATAGTGGTTCTAACTCCTGAACAGTTTCACGGTATAAATTAATTAATGCTTCATCACTACTTGCGCTGTAAACTCTATATTTCGCAGGTTGCTCCAGTACAGCCGATAGGAATTGCGCTTGCAGAATGACATCTTTTTCAGATATTCCTTCATAACATCCCTTCATGTATTCTGCAAATTTTGACATGACCATGAACAGAATATGGTGGAAAGAGTATATTAAGATTGCTAAAATCACCCAGCTATTTCTGTATGATTTGTTGAAGTAGTTCTTCGGTTATCTTTGAAGGATTAGGATTATCTATAATTTCGCGACCTATTATAACGTAGTCGGCTCCAGCCTGTACTGCTTCACGAGCACTTCCTCCCTGAGTTCCAATACCACATGAAAAAATAGGAAAATCTGGTCCTGAAATGGTTCTCGCTATTCTTATAGCATCTGGTCTGGTGCCAGGAGCTTGGACTGCATGCGCTCCAAAAGCAACGGCTGCTTCAACAAATTGAGCTAGTTTATCATGAAAAGGCCTAGCAGTGGGATCCGTTAGTTCAGTAAGGACAACTAAGGCTAAATCCTCATCTACAGTAGCACATTCGTGAATAACAGAAGGACCACAATAACCCCAAATGGTAACACCATCAGCACCAAGACTCTTCAAACGTCGACATAATGCAGTTGCTATATGCCCGACATCATGGATTTTACTGTCAACAAGAATTGGAAGGTTAAAACGTTTTTTTAAAATGGTTATCGTATTAAAACCATGATCAGGATCTAAAAGAAGTTTGAAACCAATCTTGACACCTGCTATTAAGTGAGCTATTGGTTCAATAATGGGCATACACTCTTCCAAAGTAGAAAAATCTGCGGCAAGAAAAATCCCTGGTTTTTTATTTTGGAAAAGTCTCATCAATTTTGACCTTTTCCTGATGCATGAAGTGCCGATTGAATATCTTTACACATTTCCAATGCCTCACTCCTTATGCAATCTGCAAACGAAGAACCTTTGGTCAATTCTTTTTCTTTGTCTTCTTTGTCACGGAAAGCATAAATTATTTGTCTCGAAGAACTGATTATAGCTCCCTTTTTTTGGGTATTGAAACATTGCACAACATCCTTACCATGTGCACCTTGTGCTCCATAACCTGGAACCAAAAACAAAGTATGTGGCATAAGCTTGCGTAATTTTGCAGCTTCAACTGGAAATGTTGCCCCTACCACAGCTCCAATATCTGAAAAACCAAAATCACCTAAAGACCTGCGACCCCATTCATCCACAAGCAAAGCTATACGTTCATAAAGCAGTATTCCCTGAAAGGGTTCAGAAAGAATAAGGTTTTGGATTTCACTCGAAGAGGGATTGGAAGTTTTAACTAATATAAATACACCTTTATTAAATGAAATCGCTTGCTCAATAAATGGTTTGATACCATCATAACCAAGGTAAGCGTTTATGGTAATAGCATCAACATCTAACCCTCGTAAAAAAGTTCCAGGGCCACATTCTACCTTTCCCAAGTGCCCTGAAGCATATGCTTTCGCGGTGCTACCTATATCGTTTCGCTTAGCATCTTCAATTACAATCAGACCTTTGGAATGCGCATAATCTACCGTGTTTATAAATGCCCGAATTCCAAAATCCCCATATGCTTCATAAAACGCCATTTGAGGTTTTACTATAGGCACGATATCGCAGATTACATCAATCACGACCTTATTAAAAGTCTCAATTGCATAACCAGCAGCCTTGCCGGTTTTACCAAATTTGTGAAAAGCATCTTTCATAATTTGAGCCGGTAGAAGATTTAGCCGCGGATCCAGACCTACGCAAATTGGATTGCCCTTGACTTCTATCGCTTCCAATAATTTGTCTGAAAAATGCTTCATATTTACAACCTTATACTTTTATTAGATCTATTATACCAAAGGGTTCATCTTGTTCTATCATAAAAAAGTTGTATTTCTTTTTGGATATCCTCTGGTACAGGTACAATATCTTTAGGCAATTTATTTTCTTCTCGAATCAATTTAAGTGCCATTAAAAATATCAATGTCGGTACAAATTGGATTTCGTTATTTGGCACGCTATCCGAGCCATAGAAATTTACTGGAACACCTTCTGCAAGAAGGTCTACCACATTGTCATTAATAAGAGTATGCCTTATTCCATAATTTTCAATTAATTGTGGCGAACCTTTAGTCATTGCCTTCAGATCGTTACGATTAATTTCCAACAACTTAGATGTGGCATTTACAAATATTGTTTTGTTATCCGCCAGTGCTATTTGAGGCGCGTTCAGACCTTGTTTGCCTGTGCACCCAATTATAAAACGTTTGCCGGGGATTAATTTTTCCAGACTATCATTTGTTTCAAAACCATCTTTTTTTGCTTCATTGCGTAATTCTGATTCTATATCATACACGGTAACGATAACCCCATTCCCCTTGAGAGATTTGGCCACACATTTTCCAATAGTTCCATAACCAATTACCAATGCAGTACGTCCTCTTATACTTATATTAATTTTAGAAACAAGCGATACAATATTATGGGTAACAGCATCACCAATAAATGGAGGTTCTATTTCACTTTTTAAACGGCATCTTGCAACATCTATTATAGGAAATATACGTTCTTCCTTAGGGATTGCATCACATTCCCAGATACCATTTGTAGTTTGCTCCACTGCACCAATGCAAACTTTCGCCATATTGCGATGATGTTTATGTAATAAAGTTGTGGCATACCCCCCATCTTGAAGTATGACAAGTTTCCCGGAAATATTTTTACAACGTTCAACTGCAGCATTAACTGCCTCCAACACTTTTGAATGAAATTCTTCTCCATAACGGCGTGAAAACCAAATTTGTGAATATCCACAGTGAAGTAGAAGGGATACAACATCTTCTTTTGCCGAATACGGAATGGCTACTAAAAAGGTATTTTCACGTTTCAATCCCATTATTTCGAGAGCACGCAGGAGCGAGTAAAAGTCTGAGAGAAAATGAAGTATTATTAGCACCGTAGTGCCTTCTGGGAATACTCCTTCATTAGACATTTTTCTGGCATAAAATTGTAACATAGGAGCTATTTGTTGTTCTGCTACTTTACTCTTAATTGAAATCTCAACTGGCCCCAAAATATTTGCACGGCAAGTCCGTTGTAATATTGTGAGATGGTCATTATTTTCGATAGTAAGGTAATCCTGACCTACGCCTATATGTGGAAATACACTAACTTCAACTTGATCTAAAAAATGCTTATATGGGAATGTTATATCAGCCTTATATAACATTTTTAGTTC
Source organism: Sedimentisphaerales bacterium (assembly GCA_050014075.1). Classification (GTDB taxonomy): domain Bacteria; phylum Planctomycetota; class Phycisphaerae; order Sedimentisphaerales; family UBA12454; genus UBA12454. Next base: position 185,329 of record JBEKEA010000001.1, read on the forward strand.
TGGAGCGAATTTATGGAGGCAATGCACACCATCATTCTCAATTGTTATAAATGACATTATTTTGCCTTCAAACTCAACTACATATTTTTCTCCAGGGGCTAACACCGGTAATCGAATTGCCCAATATACAGTCTCCACCTTTTCGTTTTTGCTAAAAATAGAATGTTCTGCTAATTTAGCTTTGTCCACAGGATGGAAGTCAACATATTGAGATTCAAACTTATCCGTAAATGAAAGTTCTAAACTCCCCGAATCTTGAGAAGTATTGACGAATTGATAAATACGGTGTATGGAAGCTGTCCAGTCATCGTTAACTTTAATTTCGTCGTGTACCGAAATTTCGATATTTTCCGGATTAATGTTCACAAAAGATATTCCAAAAGCCAGAACCTTCAGTAAACAATTTTTTTATACGCTTACTTCCTAACCTCTCAACAAGGATGTGGTGTATAAAGGTATTTGCTCCCCTCTACTCACATTTGACCTGAGAAGCTGATATTCTGTTGTCCAAGAAACATGTAATTCGGTGATGAAGCAGTAGATTTGGAGATAAGTCCCTGTTCCGCAGCTTCGCTTTGACGTACAAGTGAAAGCAATTTTATGCCAACTGCGCTAAGATTTTCACGAGCTCCTTGCTCACGGTCAAAAAGGACAAAAGCAATCGGCACTTCTCCTCCCAATCTTATGAGTTGTTTTGCAGCTGCATAAATACTAAGACCCGTAGTTGCCACATCACTTACTACAGCAAAACGTTCACCCGGACGAACAGGAGCCCCCTTAACGGCTGCGTGTAGAACTCTTTTCCGTGGTTGAACAATGCATGTTCCTATACCAATTAGTTCTGCAAGAAGATCTTTGTAAAGAAGCATGCCAACAGGCCGACCAATTGGGCGATCAATAAAAGCACAACGCTCTAAAGAATACTCACCAATACAACCTTTAATTTTTTGAGCGAAGTGAGTAATCAATTCTCTCGAATTTTGTACACCACGTGGCACTTCATATGTTTTTTTGCCTTCTTTATTGAGAAAAGCACCCATGGCAAGTTCGTCAAGGTCGAAAAAATTACCGCCTCTAAATCCGCTTGTAAAGTCCCAAACGCTGGATTTTAAACACGCACGAAATACATTTTTCAGAATCTCTCGTTCCTCCGGATTTTGGAGATTTGAAAGACTTTCATTGGATGATTTCATACTATGTCCTTTCTTTTAGCAAGAATTTTTTCGATTTTTTCCAATAAAGTAAAATAAGAATCGACTATTTGGCTTAGAGTTGTCCACCCTCCGCCACCAGCATTATAATCTTCTTTGGATAATTTTTCAATACCAATTGCCAATTGATTTAAAAAAGAATTTTTTTCCGTTATTACTTCTTCAGCATAGGGGAAATCACCTGCAAGGTTATTAAAAATATCGTCTATAAACAAGGACAAAAAATATGCAAAACATTTCTCTTCAGATGATCCAGAAATATCCAATCTAGAATTTAATTTATTGTTAAGTTCTCTTAAAACTCTAAACGTAGGACTCCCATTTTTTGCTTCCGCTTTCATTTCAGCGGCCGCTTGTGACAACCATTTTGTAATTAACATTTCCATTTGTTACTCTTATTCGTTTGGCTTCATCACTTGACTAGCATTTTGCGTATGGTTATTAAACTATGACCCACTTTCTGCAACTCACGTATACGTTTACATTTATTTAGTTCTCTTTGGTTATAAAAGCGGGTTCTTCCTTGTCGCTCTGGAGCAAGCAAGCCTATTCGCGTCCAATGATTTATGGTATCATAAGATTCACCCGAACGATTTGAAAGTTCTTCAGCACTAATAATAAATTGCTTAGAATCTGGTGTTTTCATTTTAATCCTTTTACATTGTAAAAAAGCTAACCAAGCAAATGAGCAATCAGACCGAACAGCCCTCTTACCAATAAAGACATATCAGTCCTCACGCTCATTAGGTCTTTTTACACTTATAACATTTTTGAAACTGCCAGTCCAATAAAAAACGAAAAAATAATCATATTTTAGTTTTGCTAAAAATTCCAATTTAACAATTTACGTCTTTATTACTTAAGTCTTTAGAAAATAAGAAGATACATGCCATGTCAATTGCAAATTAATTAAGTTGGTTTTTTGTATTTGCAAGTTTTAAAAGTTCAATAATTGATGATTTTCAAACATACATCTACAAGCACATCAAGCTTTCATCCTGTAGATTTTCTCCCCAATGAAGCGTCCCAAAGCAGCAAACACCTCTTTAGCACTGCTCGGCTCATAACTCTTCTTTTCCACCTCAGTGCATTGGAAACAATCGGCAGAAAATCAGGTTAAGAGCCTCCGCTTATGGAATCAGAGGTGTTTGCTATGCAATTTTGGGACGCATACTATCTGGAGAAAATCCAGGAAATGAAAGCCCGGCGAAAGGCAGAGCTTCAAGAGGCTGGCAGGCTGCAAGGCAGCCGCCTTAAGCAACTAAGGAGGCGAAAAATATGGTAAGGCAATTACCCATAGTCTGGATTGCCGATAAGCAGTATTTCAGAGACGACAGACTTGAAGAATTCAGGGCGGTTGACAATCCTCACGACCGTATCACCTTCAAAGATGTTATAAATGTCTATCTTGAACTGATAAACCAGCTAAACCACATATCCAGGCTGTTCAAGGCCGGCACAATCAGGCCTTTGCCGCCTGAAGCTGAGGGGTGATTTGACCCCGCAGCGGCTGGGAACAAGCTGGCCCCCACAGCAGTTGAAGGTAGGCTTACCCTGAGGCTGAGGGGATAGTCCGACCCCACAGCAGCGGAAGATAATGCAATCATTGAAGCTGAAGGATGAACTGAACCCACAGCAGATGAGGGTTAGGTTGACCCACAGCGGGCAGCAGCCTAATTCAAATGCCCAACGCAGAAAAGAACATAAAGCTCTTCGGCAAAAAATGAGGCCTCAGTGCATAATTGTTCTTTTCTCTGTTGCTATGTCATTTACAAAAGCCTTCTTGCCACTCTGGTCTTGGCTCAATCGGCTATTGGTTCAGTCAGCCACGAGCTCATCGGCAAAAGAGTCAGCGGACGGCTCTTGCTGCGGACGCAAGCTGTGGCGATAGGCTGGCCTGTTCAGCCTGACGTAGCTTTTCCGTTGCTGCTGGCTTGCCAGAGCCGGCATATAGCAGTTGTAATCGCCATAATTGACAGTCCAGTGCCTTTGGTTCAGCCTCTGCTGTTGCTGCCGGATGGCCTCCAGATATTGCTCGGCCTCTTCTTGGCTGATGCGGTTGACGGTAATGAAATGACTCATCAGCTCTTGATGCCGCGCAGCGTCGTGGCAAAACAGGATATGTTTGGTATCGTGGCAGTCTTTGCACAGTGCCGCAAAGCCTTGCAGCCATTGGCAGGATGTCTGTTCATTGTATTGCCAGACTTCGTGACAGTGCAGCATGCCTTCCCTGCCGCATATCTGGCAACGGTATCCGGCACGCTGGTAAACTGACCGGCGGACGCGGTCCCACTGCCACGGCGGGAGCAGGTTAGCTAGACTGGCCAGCCTAGAACTTTGGGGTATCGGCTCAATGCTTAATCGCAGGCAGGCCATGCTTAGGTTATGGTCAGGCCTCTATAAATTAATTGCGCTATCTGGGCGGAATTCGGCAGAAAGCAGGGAAAGGCAGCAGGTATGGATTTGTCTGTTTGGAACCCCAATTGCCGGGGGATAATTGCCTTTTTGCTGGGGGGCAGGTCATTTTCAGCAGCAAACATGCGTGAAAATACGTAACTATCGTTGGTTAATTGGTTAACGGTGATTTTGGGTATGTATTCAGTTGGTGTAGAAAACGTGAAAATGAAAATATCCTCACGTTAATAGATACTTGATTCTTTCCGTCTCTCGTGATATACGGTTAACCTTAGTTGTACCCACATTGGAGAAATGAATGATAATGCATGCACCCGAGCAATTGAAGCTTGATTCTAGTACTCTTAGTCAAGAGCATTTCAATCGGGTCGTTGGTAGTGGGAGTCTTTTTGGATGGGATCAAAATACCTATGATGCCGGAAGTGACTTAATTACATTAAGATTTCTATTTTCTGCTTGTGACATTCCATTCAAAGATCTCCCTTTGATGCAGTGGATGCTTTCTAATGCACATTCACATGAACTTGGGCATTATGTTCTGGTCTCTTCAACACGTTTGGGAATTACGCTTCGTAAAATATCGGCTCTGCTGGATGGGCTCGTTCCAATTGTGGCCGAAGAGATGCTGTCACAAAAAGGCAAGATATGGATACCACTCGAGAAATATCTTGAGGAAGAATCGGGTGATTCTCACATCGCTAAGTTGGTAAAAGCAATTTCTGTTTTGGAGTCCTTATGCCAAAGGTTAACAGAAAGTTGGCGTATAACTAATGAAATTTTTGCTCTCTGTTCGTCAGTTACTTTGGGGGCAATTAAAAAATCTGCCCTGCTTGGCAAATCAGAGGAAGAACATATTTGGATACTTTCTGTTCTTCTTTCAGATCCGACACGTGTGGATAGAGTGGTAAATAAACTCTCAAAAGCATTGGGCAGAAACTCGCTTTTTGAAGACAGGATGCCAGGACCTTCTGACTGGGAATTGGTTATGCACTCAGCAGAAGTTGTATTTTCAGGAGATGAAAAAAAGGAAGCATTGGACGTATTGCGTGTCATGCAAATGATTGATCCAGGGAAAGCGCATGGCCCTGCTCCAGGTACATCTGCTGAATCAGCTTTTAAGGATGTTTATGAAGCAATAGCTGTTGCTTTTGCACAGGGAAAACCGGAGCATCGAGCAGCTCTCGCGTTTTTTCAGCGTTTTGTGCAGGATTCTGGAGATATAATTAAGATTATGGCGATCATTAGTATACTCTCCGGTTTGTACGCCCCTTTACTTCCTCCCGCCGAATTGCTTAGAGATAAAGGATGCATAGCGAGATTGCCTGAAATAGATCGAATTTTGGAGCCTGCTTTAAACAGGCTCATGCAAACGTCACTTGACGATATTATGGCAAATACAAAGCAGGCCGCAGATGAAATTAATTGGATCCAGCAAACTCTCGGTTCAGTGACACTGCAGCATTTGAGCCATGTACAGACAGGCCACATCCTTGGTTCGATTGAGTGGTTTGAAAAACTTTTTGATGAGTTGCAGTTAAATCGAAGACAAAGAGCCATCCTTCGGGGACTTTTGGCAGGAAGTCAACTCGAGAACGATAAATATATGCGAATAATATCGACTCAGGGTCGAAAAGTTGTACCGCGAGTTGTACAACCTTTGTTTTCTCTATTCTGGGCTGTTAGACGATGGATAGTACCACATTCCCCTCGTTTTGACAAAGTCTATCAAAGCCTGAAAACCTTGTGTCTAACCAACTTCCGGAGCTTGGAAAATATTGTTTCTTTATACTATCCGCTACTCACCATACCGCAGATCATTAGCAAATACCTTTTCTTTCTACCGCCAGTAAACATTTGTTACAATTCTAACGGTTTGATTGTCGCTCTGGGATCTGACCAAAAGAGTCTAAAGGTACGACATGCCGTGCTTAGATCTATACTTGCTGCTCTGCGCCAGATGCTGGTCAGGCCGCCTCTGGAAGCACCAATAGTTCTTTGTCCCCTTGGAGTAATGGGAGATGATTCAGACTTTTGTCGTGAGCAACAAGGACATTGTATTATCAAAAGATTGGTTTCTCTATTTAGAAATGATAGTCTCCTATTATGTTGTAAAAAAGACATAGCAAAGTTGCTACGATTAGAACAAGGTTCTGCCAGTTTACAGGAAGTCGGGCAAATGGGACTTAGTGTGCGATGGTGTGATTTTTATTTCGAAAACGACATTGAGAAAAAGAAGGGTTCAGATACTGATAATAAACACGTATCTTCTACCTATACTCCAAATGAAAATGAAGAAAAACTTCTGGAAATTATGAAAAAAAACCCTCTAGCTGCAATTTTATTTACAGGTATAAAGGGAGCAATCTCTGGCTTAACTGCAGTAGTAATTGCACCAGTAATGCTAATAATGTATTTGTATACGAAAAATATAGAACGGCAACAACGCCGTATTGACCGGCATACAAACCAGTGTTTGTCAGATATGTGGGTACTTCTTGAAAGGTTGGAATTTTCCGCTCGAACAAAAGACTAACATATGTCATTTTGATTTATGGTCTCTTTTGGCAAGCTGTGTATCGGCATGGCATGTATTTGAATTGGAAGGATTAAAACTATTTTGGTCTTTTGCTAACAAATTACTATAAAAATTACTCCTTACTAAATAAGATGAACGAATGACAGAACCATTGCTAAATACTTTTAATGGTGTAGTGCGTATAACTCGGCAACTCATTGAAAAAATGTATCCGGAAGACCGAACGATTTTTGAACTAACTCTTGGTCGACTTAACCATTGGCCCCAGCGGTGGCAAGATATTCCACCAGATGAGTGGAGGGCTGAAGATTTGCTAGCCGAAGCAAGCAGTGAGGGTTTTTGTTCTCCTGGCATCATTCCCGAAGAAACTCCACCTTGGGCACATTTCGGGGTTGTTGTTGCTGCAGTGGCTGAACATTTTAAAAGATTAGGCAAAATACCTAAAAATACCGATATTGAAGCCACATATAAGAAATTCGGCACAAATGCACAATTGTCTTCGAAGGTATTAGAAATCGCTAGTCCAACCGTGGTCGAATTAGTACAGGCGCATTTATATAGTTGTATTTATTCCATCCCTTCGACTCATCAGTATGTCGTGTATGAAGGCATTCACAAATATTCTTTCACAGAAGAAAAGAAATTAGAAAAATTCCGCAGCAGAAAGAATGAATACGATATATACGTAGATGATCCAAGGTCCGAAATACTCGTGAAGGGGAAAGAGCCCGATAAGCGTCCAGGTGAAACCGATGGTTTCCGGTTACTAAAATGCTTGCTCGAGAAGGTCGGTGACCACTGGACGCATGATGCATTATACGAGAGACTTGAAATGCCAGATACTTTGGATCCCAAGAGTAAAACCGCTGCGTCAACTCCTCGTCGAATACTGTTGAACAGGCAATTAACCTCTATTCGAAAATCACTCAGTGCTAACGCGGGTAAGAATATAGTTGGGAAATGGTTTGATTCGAGTAATCCAGGACGCATCTCCGTAGCAAGTAACCTAAATTCATGCTTGATAAAGGCAGTTTCATAACTTTTTGTAAGTGGATCTTTCAATCGCAAACCCTGTGTTGCACAGATATTCCGCAAGAGTAGCAGGTTCAGTTGCATATTCTGCTGTTCTAAAAATAAACTCATCTAAATGATTCTGAAAGCTGGCATACTCTTTAAATGAATCAGGGCTGGACACCCGAAAGGACACCGTGGAGATAAGTTCATCAACGCTTTTTTCAACTTCTTCTGCATAATCTATATCTGAAAGTAACAATAATGCCCGAAAATTCTTCTGATTCTTATGATACATTTTAGCCTGCGCTAGTTCGCGAGTAAGGTAGAATTCCAACGATGAGTCCCCAAATGGGTTGAGCAAGTACGCAGTATAATTCAAAGCCTCTGATTCTGGCTCTCTTAGTCTTGTCACGAAGAAGTCTACAATTTTGATGAAGTACTCATATCTGTCCAATTGGAGACGGTGAGAGTTTTGATAAAATGGGTTATTCACCAAAATGTCACGATTCATGCCATGACGCACCATTTCCCCTATAGATGTTCTTGGAACCAAAGTGGTCTTCGGTGGTAATCGGCCATCTATCCAATAAACAAACTTTCCTTCCCTAACCGCTTGCCGTGTGACCATAGTCTACTACCCCGAAAGGGTATTGCACCCACTGGTTTAAAAAGACAGGAACTTCACAGGAACTGGGCACACGGTTGCGCACACAGGGTGTACAATTCCATCATTGAGGCAGTCGTAGCTGCCCCAGAGATGTAGCAAGGAAAGTTATGGTATCAGAAAACAATCTTAAAAGAAAGACCCCTTTCCGGTCATCAAAGATATGTCGAAAGCTCATGAAAGTAAGAAATCTCGAAGCTATAGTCAGGGATGCTTATGAAACCGACGGCAAACCGACCTTGAATTAACCACTGCCCTGCAAAAAGTACAAGGAGAACTGTTAGTTCAACTTTTTTACGAAATAAAACCAAATGAAGATTAGTTGTAATTTAATAAACAGGAATTTATCTGGGATAGTTTTATAGACAATGGAGCAAGATAAGATGTTGATATTTCTTGGCGATTTTCTCATAAACATAGCAATGGTAATCGTTGTGATTTTTTCGCTTCTCGTTTGTCTCGCGGTTTTATCGGAAAGTTGGGATCAGAAAAGAATAGCCGCACTTCCGAAAGAATGCAAACAGGCACTAGAGAACTCCAAAAAAGCCAGTGGAGATTGTCTGGAAATGTGCCAAGCTGCTTTGGTCACGCAATCTCTGGCCAACGCCAGCATCGGTAACTCCTCCGCAGGATCAATCGACGAAAATGGCCCGGCGGAGAAAGAATTGATGCTAAAGACCAAGACTAACACGCTTGAAGCTTTGAAAAAATGTATGGACCTAAGCATTGAAGGCATAAATCTAACAACGAACGCAAGGTACGTGATTCTGAGAGGTTTGTACCGAGCAGCTAAAACCACATGTGAAAATTGCCACCCGACAGCTAATTTGAAGGCATGCCCTACACGTGAAATTCTGGAAAAAATCCAATTGGAAACATAAATAATATAGATTTTTAAGGAGATTCAAAATGATTATGGAACGTATCAACCTAAAATTAAGTGACGTGATTGCGCTTTTACCTGCTATATCTTTAGCGAAGCCAAATGGCACATCCCTACTCAGAACAAATTCAACCTGCGACTTGTGCCCTACGAACAACGAAAAAGTAGGTCCGATTCAGAGCATCAAGATATCTCTCCGCGACGGAACCGTCAGCGTAAACGGGAAAAACGTAAGCATCCCAACCGGAATGTTCCATACGATGACGGCCAAAGAGTTCAAAAAGTTCGCTGGGATATATTCAGGTGATGCACTTTATATCAGCAGAGAAAATGGCATGCAAAGAGTCCATGATACGGAGATAGTGGAGATAATACCCGACACTGCTTTCACGCATAAAAAGGTAGTCAGCGCGCCAAGATATAGCCGGGACTAAGGATTTAGATGAAAACAAATGAGCAAGCAAATCAGTCGTACTATGAGCGTATGACCCGACAATACTTTTTCATTGGTGAGCAAGGCCAGCAGAAAATAGCCCGTACAAAACTTACTATCGTGGGATGCGGAGGAAACGGCTCTTTACTCGCCTATGTCTCTGCATTGGCCGGCTTCAGGAAAACGAAGCTGATTGACCCTGACGAGCTTAAAATTCATAACCTTAACAGGTTTGTGCTCGGAGGCATTAAAGACATTGGTAGCGACAAGGTTTCAATCGTTCAAAACTCTCTCCAGAGGTTCTTCCCTGATATGGAAATACTCGCTTTCAACAAAGATATCAGGACGCCCGGAATATGGGAACTGGCAAGCGGTTGCGACTGGCTTTTGGATGCCACCGATGACGATGAAACCAGGCATTTCCTTCAGCAAAAATGCAGTGAAAGCGGCATCTCCATGATTAGCCTTGCATCCGGCTTCACGCTCCGGGAAGGCCGGTTGCTGGGAGGTTGCCGGGTAAACAGGGTTTGCGCTGATGACGCTTGCCTTAAATGCCAAATTCTTGGCGACCAATCAATGGAACAACTACCTGTTTCGCTTGTGACTTTAAACCTTGTTGCGGCAGCCATGGCTCTTGACATGCTGCTACGCGAAATTACGGGTTACGCTGCTGCTGTTCAAGATGGTATGCAGAGTATCAATAATTCCCAATGCTGTCAGACACAAAGTAAAAACGTTAATTTCATACTATTTGACTTAATCGATAGAACCCTGATTACGGAGAGAATTATTCCGAGCTCATTATGCCCGTATTGCAGGAAAGCTAAGGATGCATGATCAGAAAGGAATGGTGCCCAATGGCGGACGAAAAAACACGAGACGAATTGCTGGAACTACTGAAAAAAAGCAATCCCCGTACGAGGTCCACAACCATACAGGCTGTCGAGGGTCGCGCTTCTGAAGACAAGGTGGGCTACATAAAAGAGCAGTTGTCGTTTGTGGAAGAGGATATGACAACGCGTCAGGTAACGTTCATTTCTTCCCGCCTGTGCGATTGCGGAAAATTGGTCAGCCAGGAAAATGTCTTGATTGGCGCTTGCCAACATCCCAATTGCACGAGTTTTACCTGTAAGGAATGCTCACGTGTATGCAGCTATTGCCATAGGAATTTCTGCACACGTCATGTCATTTTATACAGAGATGGAGAAATATTTTGTGTCAGATGCAGACCGATCAAATGGTTACGTTTATTTTTTGACCTTCCGAGAAAGGCGGTGAAATAATGTTACTCATATGGATTTTGTTAGCCATACTGATTCTTGTGCTTGCGGCAGGCCCATTACGGCAAAAGATACTGGTCAACTGGTCATTTATCCTGCCGGCGATTGGAGGTTTTATTTTCGCCATCGTAATGCTCAAGGTTGTAATGAAGATGAACTTGCCGGGCTTCGCTATCTTGGGCATAAGTGTTTTTGTAGCTATTGAAGCCGGAGTAATAGGGCTTGAGATTTTTGGTTCTAGCAAACGACAATAGTTCAATTTGCCATTGATTGTTCTTTATTTTTTTAATTAAAGCAACTGGAAGCATTTTCCACTAAAAAAGGATGCGAAGTGTTAACCAAAGAAGATTCTATCCTGATTGAATTACTCGGCAAAGACTTACCGCAGTCGAAGGCGTTGGTGGCGGCGGCGAATGCCGGAATGGATGTCCACGAAATGCTTCGCAGCATGACAAAACAAAAAGGGATCGATCCAGATAATCCCCTAGTATTCCGACCCGTTCGTCAGTTGCCCCCTGGACAGCTCCATATAGGTAAAGTTTTACAGGGTGATACAGCAGGTCCTGAACTCACCCTCTCTGAGAAAATTATCCCACAACATACAGGCATATTCGGTCATAATGGGACAGGTAAGAGCTTTTTAGCTTTGAACATAGCTTTTCAAGCAATCAAGGCTGGATTTAAAGTTTGGATATTAGATGTTGAGGACGAATATAACCGACTTATTCCATTGTTTGAAAATGGTCAATTAATCTCGGTGGAACCTGAGCAATTAAAATTCAATATTTTTCAGCCGCCGGGAAAATGGATTACATCAACCAGTTGGCTGGATGAGTTAAGCTTATTATCACGAGGCTCATTGTACTTGCGGGATGGAGGCCTGAATGTCTTTCATACAGGAACGAACCGCTTAATCGACCGTAAAAATGTTTCTGCCAACATAACAAACTGGCCATCTTTGGCTGAAGCCATCACATTTTTCCAAGGCATAGGTTACGGTCCAAAGTCTCGTAGTGCCGGCTTTGTCGAAAGCCTGTTAAATAGGCTCGTCAATCTGGAAGAAACTTTCAGGCAAACTGCAAGAGTAACAAAAAGTGACATGCTATCGAACTTATCTCAGGAGTCGGTCATTTTCAGGCTTCACGGTTTGACGGGCATTCCACTGCAATTTTTGGTAAGTTTTCTGCTACTGTGGCTGGCCAGATTCAAGGAAGGGGCTCAGGATAATAAACCACATATGGTTGTCATAGAGGAAGCCCATATGCTGAGTGCAGAAAAGGCACGGCAGGATATCGGCGAAAGTGTTCTTTGCAGAATGTTTCGCACCGCCCGAAAACGCAATATCGCACTTGTACTGTGTGATCAGGTGCCAAGCGAATTACCTCCTGCAATATTGGGAAACCTTGGTTGTCGCATTGTGATGCGTCTCACCAATGCCAGATGTATCTGGTCATTGCAAAGCTCAATGGGACTTGACAAAAAACAGGCCGAGGCTATCGCAACTTTAGAGCCGCGACAGGCAATTGCTCAATATTCATCGTTTCCGACCGCTTTCATGATAGAGGTCCCTCAGTTAAATTTCCCTGCAAAACCACAGCAAAATCAATTACATCAACAATCTCAGGAATTGCTTTCAAAAACCACATGGACTGAACAGGAAGATAATAGTCTAAAAACAATTGCTTCCAAAAGAAAAATTTCAGCTCCGGATGACCTTGCAGGAGATGCACTTTTGGTAATGTCAAGAATCTGTCAGGAACCTGCCGAATCCATTGAGAAACGTTGTGAAACACTTCGAATGGACCGTGCCAGAGAATTCAGGGCAAGGGCTGAATTGGATGCCAAGGGATTTATTTCACAGACAGAACCTTCTATCGCTGGAAAAATCAGGTTTTTCCAACCGACAGGAAAAGGAATCATCTGGGCGCAGAAAAGGAATATCCATATCAAGAAGTTCAAATCAGGTATAGTACATGAATACCTCCTCTGCCGTACTGAAAAAGGCATCGGCGGTATTAGTCCCAAATGGCGTCTGCAAAGAAATAGTTCTATCGCCAAAGACCAAGGCCTAGAGCCCGATCTATTGGTGTTGGAACCTTCGGGAAAACGATTCATCGTTGAGATATGTTGCAACAACATCGATTATGATGCAAAAAATATCCTGATTGAGGCTGCGATACCCGAAGTTGAACGGCTAATAGCAATAACGCCTGACAAAAAAACAAAGAATCTTCTTGAGCGAGCTTTAAAGAATAATTCAACAGGTGATTGGCAAAAGTCAGTTACTTTGTTGGAAGCAAATCAATGTCTGGAAGATAAATTTGATTGGTCAAAAGTTCTTATAAAGGAATCTCATTATGCTGAATCCGATAAATCCTCCGAATAATCAAATACTGCAGGATGACTATATGCTGGATGCACTTGAACGAAGTATCGAAAAAACCATAGTCCCTCCTGATCTATTGATGGTAAATCCGAACTTTCTCATTGATGATGTTGGCAGACAATTAGATAGAGTTGAGGCCCGTATAGAAAATATGCCATTGATACCATCTGATATAAGTATTATTGATAACAGTACCATACCCATGCAAGCACATGATATGTTTGAGTTGGAACTACCTTCGGCTAACATCAATACTCAATTACAGACACCTAAAAACAATTCAATGTCAGATTCACAAAATTCACCAGCAAAACCACCCCAACAAAATGAAAGCAGGACAGGAAGACATATTCAGCCATTCAAAGGATATAAACCTCTTTCTGGAGGTCGCACAAATGCTCAATCGAGCATCGGTTTACGGCATTGCTCTGAAAATAATGAACTGATTGACAGGGAAATATGCGAATCCTGTAAGAAATATCGCCATTGGCCGGATGGCACAGACGAAGAACCAAGAGAATGCTGGCATGACTGGCAGTTGACCCAGTTCTACAACAAAGATGAAACTGAAGATGGCAATGAATTACTTTGAGTTTATTTTTTATGAACCTTGCAGGAATTCTCAGCCTTGCGAAATCTTTTTATGAATTGAAAGATATAACTATGGCAGAAAAGAAAACGGAAAAATTGGAAGAAACTGATGTGGAAAGAAAGACAGAAACATCACAAAACTTTTCATTCTGCCCGAGATGCGGAAATACAATAACGGGTGACATGGTAAATACTCTCTGCCCTGAATGCGGTTACAGGTTTTGCCCTTCATGCATTGATTGATTATTTTTCGATTTGGAGCACAGCTTTTATGGAAAACCAAGACAGCGTACAAAAAATGGATAGCGTAGTTCAGGCTGATACTTCGCAACATGAAAAAGGTAACTGGCCGTCTCGACCTGAGGTTTTTGGAGAACTGCTGAGTCCTGTGGAAGCAGCCCAGTATCTTCGATTAGACCAGACGGGAAACCACTCACCGGAATCAGCAACCAGAACGCTGAATTATTGGCGTAATCGGGGCGAACTTAAAGCTACAAAGTTTGCCCGCCGTGTATGGTATCGCAAGAGCGAACTGGACAGATTTCTGGCTGTCAAAACCGAGCAATAGAAAGATGTTAATGTTTTATACAAAAAAATATTTGCGCTTTTTATCCGACCGTGATAGAATATCTACCTGTCAGTCGCCAGTGGTAGCCTGAAAGGAAGTTACCAATGGCAATAGAAAAGGTAGGTATATATCGTAAATGGTTAGGTGCTGTACCAAAAGATTCAGATGGAAAGCCAATTCCGGAGTCCCAATGGCCAAGGAAAAGGCGATATCACTGGATAGTTCGCTGGTATAGCACCGATGGAAAAAGGTATGGCAAGGTTTTTAAAATCAGAAAGGAGGCAGAAGATTTTGCCCTGAAGATTCAGGAGCAGGTGAATCTTGGAAGGTCTGACCGGCCACAAAGAATAACACTTCATAACTTTATTGATGAACATGAAAAAGTAATGGCAGGTCAGGTAGCTTGCGGCACTATCCAAGATCAGATGCGAGCATTGAAGCTTTTTGAAAAGTTCATAGGCGGTTTGATAGTCCTGAATAAGATTCAGCCCAGACATGCCGAGGCCTTTATAGCAAATCGTCTGGCATCGGATTTAAGTGTGGCTACAGTCAACAAGGACATCCGGACTTTGAAACGGGTTTTCAATCTGGCGATAGAACCGAGACGATATCTGGCACAAGGTCAGAATCCGTTTGCCAATATAAAGCAGCGGAAAAAAGCTGCCAGCCCTATAAGATATGTAGAAGTTGCTGAATATCACAAGTTGATGGATGCAGCAAAAAATATCTGGTGGAAGGCAGTGGTATCTCTGGCTTATGGCAGTGGTCTTAGGCGAAACGAAATCCTGAATTTGACTTGGTCTGACATCGACTTTGAAAAGCAAATGATTCATGTCAGTGTCAAGCAGAACAGCATTGAAACAATTGAATGGGAACCAAAAGACCACGAGAACAGGGTTGTGCCGATGTCGGATGAAAGCGATCAGCTTCTGGCGGATATACAAGCAAATGCACCAGAGAAACATCCGTATGTTTTTGTTTCGCCCCAGCGTTTTGTGAGAATTAAAGAACGACAAGATTCTGGGAAATGGAACTCTCGTTGTAATATCGTCAATAACGTAACGAAGAACTTCACAAACATCCGTAGCAAAGCCGGTGTAAAAGAGCTAACTCTCCATGATTTACGTCGGTCTGCTATAACGAACTGGGCACAGAGCTTGCCGATCCAGGTTGTTCAGCAGCTGGCAGGGCATTCGGACATCACAACAACGAGGCAATACTATTTATCGGTCAGGCCCGAAGATTTGGCTTCAGCATCAGATTTGATCAATGCACTTGTGACTAAAACAAAAGCTGACTGACACCAAAGTGACACTTTGGGGCTGTTTTGAGCATTCTCTCATGTTATGCCTTGAATTGAAAAACTGGAAGTTCTTTCTGGTCTGAAACTTATAATAATGCGCCCGGCAGGACTCGAACCTGCAACCTACGGATTCGAAGTCCGCAACTCTATCCAATTGAGCTACGGGCGCTTCAACTATAAGTTTCTACAGTATAATCACTTGATGCGATAGGTCAAGCAGTTTGAGCAGGGAAACGACACTTTTGCGTCAGTCGCTTTTAACGCATTCCATAATCTTGTTGATAATCTGATTTACAGAAGCTATCCGCAAGGTAGTATTTGCGGGTTGTGGAAATGTCCGACTGGTACAGTTTTTGGGGGAAAGGTCAAATGCGTTCTAATCTCTTTTTTAGTTCTCTGTTTTCCTGTTCAATATCTGATTTCTTCGCCATTGTGGACAAGTATGGGTCCTGCTGCCACCAGTTTATTCCCATCTCCAGCGCTTTATCCACAGAGCAAACCAAAAGTCTTATTTTAATATTGAGAAGGTCGATATCAGCAATCTGAATTTTGATATCGCCTGCAATAACAATCCCTTTATCCAATACCCTCTCGAGGATATCGGCAAGGTTGGTTGCCTCGGTGGCTGTTTAGCCATTGGCTCGCTCCCTTAATAATCACGCTAATTTTTTGGCCTTTATGACCAAATCTGCCGTCTTTTTACACATATTTGCAATAAAATGACAATTACTGCAATCTTCGCTTTTTTCATTGTAATCCGGACAAGAAAGAAGGCTATCCACTTCTTTTTGAAGCTCTTCAGCAAAATCTGCCTTTTCTAAATTCGTCCTTATTTTCTTATCTCTGCTTTTAAAGTTTCGTCTGAGGGACTCAAATTTAATCATGACTTTAGTCCTCTTTTTAGTGAAGTCTTCTCCAGGTAAATTTGGCCTGGTTACGTTTTTCATTTTGAAACAAGTCCTTTACCTTTACATTTAAGACAGGGCATTGCACTATCAATCGTCGTACCCATACCTTCACATTCAGGGCATCGTTTAGTTGGGCTTTGGGGAGCTGTAACCATACCTTTGCCGTTACATACGGTGCAGGTAATCCGGGTATTGTGATAGACGCCTGTGCCATTACAAAAAGCGCATTTAATTGCCGGCCCTTCGATTCGAACCTTACCTGTCCCCTCGCAGACCTGGCAAGTAGCATGTTCACTCAACAAGTCGAAAGGGTCTTTGCCCGTACCCTTACAGAACCCGCACGTTATTTGGGCCGCAGCAGATGTTGTCTGGCTCATAATCTAATATCTCCCTGAATCTGTATTTGCACTTCCCTGGCTTCAATGGCAAGTATTTCAATACCTACTAATGAAACTCTTACCCAGGCATCAACAACAATGCCCTTGTCTAAGATTCGGTCAATAACCTCGACCAGACTGCTCGAACCAATTGTTTTTTCTACTGCCATGGTAATGCTCATTCAATATAAACTTGTATTCGACATCATTAGACATTGTCCATAAGAAGCCTTTGGCTGTTTTAACGTAAGCCTTAGGAGTGCAAAAGATACAAACTGACTGTGTAGATAACAGTTATTTAACAAGGTTATGTGGTTGAAACGGATTCCTCTGCGAAAGTCAGACTTGAAAAAAAACAGGAGTTTTGCCTGTTTTCTGCTGATATACACGATTTAAGCAATATCAAAACTTAATGACCGAGATATTCAAAGGATATAACCTGCACCTGCCAATGGTTAAAAAATGCTCCATTAGAGAAATCGGCACTGCCAAAAGATTATCTGCCAACCTTGAAATTTTTTGCTTAAATCTTAGTTAGCCCTTCGCGAATAGCAAATTTAGTAAGGTCTGCGAGGTTATCAACTGCGGCCTTTTCCATAATGTGCCTGCGGATTGCCTCGACGGTTTTAACGCTCAAGCCTACTTCTGCAGCAATTTGCTTTGCGGATTCGCCACCTGCCAGGAGCCGAAGTATCTGGTTTTCTCTTAATGTAAATATTACACGATCGCCTTGAACGACTTTAAAACCATCTTTTACAATACCATTCAGAACTATGCTCGCAACTTGAGGACTCAAATATGATTGGCCGGCAGTCAGAGCTTTAATGGCATTGGTTAAATCTTCAAATGCACACTCTTTGAGTATATATCCCGATGCGCCCGCCTTTATCATGTCCAGCACAACCTCTCTTTCCGCATGCACAGTCAGTGCCAGGACTTTAACTTCCGGCAGTTCGCTTTTGATTTGGCGAGTTGCTTCAATACCGTTCAGGCTGGGCAAAGCAACATCCATAATAACCACATCCGGCCTTAACTTCCGAGTCATTTCTACCGCTGCCAGACCATTATCGGCCTCGCCAGCCACTTGCATATCCGGGTGTTCTTTAATCAAAGAACTGATTCCCTCTCTCAGGATTTCATGGTCATCTGCTATCAAAATTTTTGTCGCCATATTTACTCCTTGGTCAATGAGTTCCCTCGCATTTTATCGGTGCTACCAGCGTAACTTGCGTCCCGTGCCTCGGCTTTGAATCAATCTCAAGGCTGCCGCCAAGGTAATTTAACCTCTCGCGGATACTAAAAAGTCCAAACCCCTTCACTTTGTTTGAAGCTAAATTCTCTATGGGATATATAAATCCGATTCCGTCATCTATTACGTTAATGCGTATCTTATTTTTCTCTTTGTAAATAGAAACTTTCACATGTTGAGCGTTGGCATGCTTAATAATATTAATTAACAACTCCCGCACTGCCCGGTATAAAACAACACGAACATCGTCATCTAAGGGCTTAGGTTGAGCGTCATCTACAAACTCAGTTTTAATTCCGTGCTTTTGCCCAACTTCCTCGCTAAGAAATTCTCGCACCGCAGCTTCAAGGCCCAGTTCATATAAGGTGGGAGAACCCAAATCGAACGTCAAAGACCGTATATCGTTAATTGTCCGGTCGAGATGTTCATAAATTTCATCCAGCGGTTTAATCAGTTCTGCCGGCAAATCTGTCCCCCGCAATTGGCCTAAATTGATTTTGAACAGAATCAGATTTTGCGTAACCTGGTCATGCAATTCAGTTGCAATATGTTTGCACTGGTGTTCTTCGGTTAATGACATTTCCGAAGCAAGGTCTCGAAGTTGTTTCTGATAAGCCAGCAGTTTCTTTTGAGCCTGTCTTTGTGCAGTGATGTCCCAGAAAATGCCTAATATTCCTGTAACATTACCTTCCTTGTCTCTGACAGGTGTTTTGACAGTATGGACAATTAGTTCCCGGCCATTCTGAATATACTTCTCATTAGTATCTTCTGTTTTGCCGGATTTTATAATTCTTCTGTCGTCGGCTCTGTATTTTTCAGCCAATTCCCTGGGGTAGAAGTCATAATCCGTTTTTCCGGCAATTTCCTCGGCCTTAATCTTGAAATTCCCGGCATAATTCTCATTACAGGATACATAAACTGAGTTGGTGTCCTTGAAAAATATCTTTTCTGGGAGACCCTCAAGAAGTGCTCTGTATTTACTCTCAGAAGCTTGTAATGCTCCCACCGCCTTTTTGTAATCACCGTTTTCGATTGGTTGTTTTATCTTACTTTGCACCTTTAGCATCCCTGCAAAGATTTCTGCCAATCAGTACCGACTCTCTCGGTGTTTCTAATCGTTGCATAATAGCCGACTCTTTTTTGGTATATAAGCAAATGCTGAATTAGCGATGTACCTATTTTCGGCTGTGATTTTGTCCGATGTTCTATATTAGGCTATACAGGTCTATAAAATATGTCAAATAAAATCTTTCGACCAGTTATGACCTTTTTCCATTGCTAACCTGAAAGGCTACAGATTATCTAAAAGAGCTGCCCCCTACGGGGCAAAAAGAAAAAGGCTGACAAACATAACTGCTTGTCAGCCCTAAGGTTAAAATAACGAGGCCGAAAGGGCTCTCCGCAGGACGCCTCACGGTGGAACCCTCAACCTTCGGATCGACAACCTGTTTGTCTGTAACCATCTGAAATCTCCCAACTTAATGAGTTTCAGATAGCATATTCCAACTTTTGTTTATCCGGAACTTTTAACTGTCGCCGGAAGATAAGAATAATTGTCGCCGAACAGGTGGCAGGAGGTCAGACCGAATAATTACCGCTTTGTGCCATCACATTAAAAGTGGCGACAAATGAACCGGTTTCTGCTATAATCCCCCTTATTATCGAAGAGCAATCCATTTCAGAGTTGCCCTTAAAATGGGTATCAAGATAGTAAGAAATCGTGCTGAGATAGTAAAGAAACGAGAGAGTCTAAATCTTTGTTTTTATTGGTGTTAAGTGCTAAATACAATTTTGCGTCAAAAATGCGCCAGTCGCCAGTGGTAAATCAGTTGTTAATAGACTTGTTATTCACTTGTTAACCACTTGTAATCCTCATTTTTACGCAAAAAAGCAAGCATAAGGTGTTGTAAATACAGTACTTGTGGAGGGGTTTTTGGATTCGAAGTCCGCAACTCTATCCAATTGAGCTACGGGCACAAGTTCCTCTTTGAAAAATTCAAAACAGCCCTATCCGCGACAGGCCGTTATAATTTACCATAAATAAAATTATCCGAGCGGTTATCCGCTTTCCAGCCGGCAACGCTGAAGCCGTTCTTGTCCTTATCGGTTATCAAATCAGTCTCCGGCACTATCTTATCGAACATTTTCTTTAGCTCCTTATCGCACAAAGACCAGTCAATATCATCCGACAGCGGCGAAATGCCTGTTTCGCATTGAGGGTTATACTTGCCGGAGCAGAAATATTCAATCCTCGTTTCCCGGTCGAAAAAATTGCCGTGCGCAAAGCCCGGCGGAACCCAAATCCACTCATTATAATCGTCGCTGTTTGCCGTCGGCATATCGTAGCAGATAATTTTTCCAAACGTCAGCGAACCCTTGCGGATATCGAGAACCATATCGACCATCCTGCCAGACAGAGTTCTGATAAGTTTGCCGATGTAAGGATTCCATTGAAGGTGCAATCCCCGAACAGTGCCCTTCTTCGAGCAGCTTTCGTTGGCCTGAACAAACTCGACGCCGTGCATAAAATTCAAAGCCGGATTTTCCGCAAAGTCGCTCTTTCTAAATATCTCCGTAAAGTATCCCCTGTGGTCGCCGAATCTTCCAAAGCGTATCACCTTTACCGCCTCAATCGCCAGACTTTTAACTTCGATAATTTTCATTTGCTGCCCTTATATAATAACATATTAAATTTTATCACCTGCTCATCTGCCTGCCCTGAGCGACTCGTCCTGAGCATCGTCGAAGGAAGTCGAAGGGTTCACCTGCTCTATTTTGCCCGCAGGCAAAATTGGGCGGTACTGGATTCGAACCAGTGGCCTCACGGGTGTGATCCGTGCGCTCTAACCAGCTGAGCTAATCGCCCTTCTAACCCTTATATTAAACTGCCTTTATATGCTTTTTGCAAGCTTTTTAAGCGCCTGTCCGAAACCATTGGCGTTTTCTCCCAAATTTTTTATAATCATACAAATTATGGAAAACGGCACAAATAAATCTCGGCTTTCATGTCCTGTAATGCTGTTAAAGATGTATGCTTTCTTTTTGGTGATATCTGCGTCCATTTTTATAATAGCAGGAAAGCTCGCTTACTGGCAGGGCTGGTTGTTTTGCGGAATAATCCTCATTTTACTTGTGATTACCTCGGTAAAATTCATCGACAGGAAAGACCTTATGCGGGAGCGTCTAAAACCCGGCCCCGGCGTCAAATGGTGGGATAGAATATTTTTTATTTTTCATATTATTTTTATTATCGCTATCTTTGATGTTTCAGTTTATGACGGCGGCAGGTTCCACTGGTCGCCGCAGTTGCCTGCTATTGTTTACATAGCCGCTTACATCGTAATGGTGTCTTCTTATTTTTTTATTCTTTGGGCTATGTTGATTAACAATTTTTTTTCTCGTAACGTCCGCATCCAGGCCGACCGCGGCCAATATGTTGTGCAGGATGGTCCTTACGGTTTTGTCCGCCATCCCGGCTATTTGGGTATGATTCTCACTTTTTTGTGTATGCCCCTTGTTTTTGGTTCGCTTTGGGGCCTTATTCCCGCAGTATTGGATGTGATTGCGATTATCACAAGAACATATCTTGAGGACAGAATGCTGCAGAAAGAGCTGGCCGGCTACACCGACTACGCCAAAAAAGTGCGATATCGAATTATGCGAGGAATCTGGTGAAAAATATCATTCCGCCATTGGCGGATAAATGAAATGTTTAGATAATCGATATTGCCTGGTTGATTGCGTTTGCAATCCCGGCGATATCGGATGTGTCGGTTATGCAGAAATCATAACCTTTGTTTAATACCCCGCTTGCTTCATTTGCTTTTAGTCCCTCGGCGAGTGCGATTACTTTTGTGACCCCCAGTTCAGGATTCTTTCTGACATTACTGCAGATTAGGTCTGCATCGATATCTGAAGCCATCAAATTTATTAAAATCACATGCGGCTCAATCTTTTGAGCGATAAGGCCGGCATCGAATCCGCTATTGGCGATTTCAACTGTGAACGATGGATTTTTCTTCAGCATTTCGGCAAGTGAATTTGCCGACTGCCAGTCGCTGTCGATTATAAGGATTCGCACCTTGTCATGTTCCAGCTCGTCGGTCGGCATATTATGAACTTTCATAAAGCGGATAAGCTCAGTGGCCGGGATTCTCCTGTCTCTGCCGCCCGGTATCCGGTAGCCTTTCAACTGGCCGGTATCGAACCATTTGGTAACCGTCCGCGGAGCGACCTTGCAAATCTGTGCGACCTGCCCTGTAGTCAATATGTCTTTACGTTTATTGTTCATAATCACTCGTAAGCTTTTGGCCTATATGCGCTTTCGGCCTAAAACCTGCCTAATTTAACAAAGGATTTATTTTCGCCGTATAAAACGCTACTAAACCTGTCTTAAATTCCCCTGCGTCCCATAAATTTTTCTAAATACAGCAAATTCCCTATTGACAACTCGGTCTTATTACTATATAGGAATTATTACTACTTTGTTCGTAACTTAATAAAAATTATCTATAAAATTTGTCAGGATTATTGGTTTGGCTGATTTAGAAACATTTTATAACTTGTGTATGAGAAAAGGATTAAAGATAACGCCTCAGCGTACTGAGGTTTATAAAACGCTTATGGCCTGCAGCGACCATCCATCGGTGGATGCAATTTATAAAAGGGTAAAGCGAGTTTTGCCTAATATTTCGTTCGATACGGTCAACAGAACTCTTAATACCTTTAATGATATTGGCGCTGCATTTGTAGTTGGCGGCGATAACGTTAAGCGTTTTGACGGCAATCTCGAAAAACATCACCATTTTAAGTGTGTAAAGTGCAGGAATATTATTGACTTTAAACATAATGAATTTGACAATGTCAAAGTACCCGAAAACCTGGGGCAAATGTTCAAGGTCTTAAGGACAACCGTTTTTGTCGAGGGGTTGTGCCAGACGTGCCTGGAAAAAGATAATAAAATCAAATAATACTTTTAATTTACGGAGGTAATACTATGAACTTAAAGGGAAGCCAGACAGAAAAGAATCTGCTTACAGCATTCGCGGGAGAATCACAAGCCCGCAACAGATATACATATTTTGCTTCGGCGGCAAAGAAAGAAGGTTTTGAGCAGATAGCGGCGATTTTTACCGAGACTTCCGAGCAGGAAAAAGAACACGCAAAAAGAGAATTCAAATTTCTTCAGGGCGGAGAGGTTGAAATACAAGCGGCTTTTCCGGCAGGAGTAATCGGCACAACAGTTGAGAATTTAAAGGCCGCTGCGGCAGGCGAAAACTACGAAACGACAGAGATGTATCCCGACTTCGCAAAGGTCGCGGAAAAGGAAGGTTTTGCCGAGATTGCAAAGGTGTTTAGAAATATCGCGGTTGCAGAAAAACGGCATCGCGACAGATATCTTGTCCTGGCGGCAAATATAGAAAAGAACAGAGTTTTCAAACGTGAAAAACCTGTCAGATGGGTATGCAGAAACTGCGGATATGTTCACGAAGGAGCGGAAGCACCAGAAGTATGTCCGGCCTGCGCACATCCTCAGCCGTATTATGAAATAGAATCGGTAAATTTATAAAAAAGAATCGAGGTGCCGTATGAATGAGAGAAAAGGAATTGTAACAATGAAGGGCAATCCAATTGTCCTCCTCGGCAATGAAGTGAAAGTCGGCGATAAGGCACCGGATTTTGAGGTTGTCGCAAAAAATTTATCGGTGGTGAAATTTTCATCCTTCGCAGGCAAGATATGTATTATATCGTGCGTGCCTTCTCTTGATACAAGCGTCTGCGATATAATGACCAGAAAATTCAATGAAGAAGCGGTAAAACTCGGCGATGATGTCGTAGTGCTGGCAATAAGTATGGACCTGCCTTTCGGACAGAACAGGTGGTGTATCGCCGCTGATGTAAAAAATGTTAATATTTTCAGCGACCATCGAACTGCGTCATTCGGTCAAGCGTATGGAGTACTAATAAAAGACCTGAGACTCCTGGCAAGAGGAGTTTTCCTTGTTGACAAAAAAGGAATCGTACGTTACGCCAATATAGTACCGGAAATATCTCACGAGCCGGACTACGATGCCGTGCTTAAAGAAGTTAAGAAGCTTTTGTGATTTCTGATTTATACCGCATGGAGGTTTGATATGCGACAGGTAAGACCTAACATTTTTGAAGTTGGCGCAATTGACTGGGACAGAAGACTGTTCGATGAGCTTGTTCCTTTGCCTGATGGCACAAGTTACAATGCCTATATCGTAAAGGGCAGTGAAAAAATCGCCCTGATTGATACAGTTGACCCGGCAAAGACAGATACGCTTATAAAAAATATTGTCGAGTCCGGCGTAAAAAAAATCGACTACCTGATAAGCCATCACGCAGAACAGGACCACTCAGGCTCAATTCCGAATGTGCTGGAAATTTATCCGGAGGCAAAAGTCGTTACCAATGAAAAATGCAAAAACATGCTTATCGACCTTTTGGGAATCGGCAAAGATAAGTTCATCACCATAGAAGACGGTCAGGAACTATCTCTGGGCGATAAAACCCTTCAATTCATTTTCACGCCCTGGGTGCATTGGCCGGAAACATTTTCAACATACCTTGTGGAAGATAAAATACTGTTCTCGTGCGACTTTTTCGGCTCTCATCTTGCCTCAAGCGATTTGTTTGTTACCGACAAGGCAAAAGTTTATGAGAGCGCAAAGCGGTATTACGCGGAAATAATGATGCCATTCAGGGGGCCAATTGTAAAAAATCTTGAAAAGATAAAAAATCTCGATATTAAAATTATCGCGCCAAGTCACGGGCAGTTATATGACGAGCCGAAGTTTATCATTGACGCATATAAAAAATGGATTAGCGATGAAGTAGAAAATAAAGTAATCGTCGCTTACGTTTCAATGCACGGCAGCACAAAAAAGATGGTTGAATATCTTGTCAGTGCGCTTATGGCAAAAGGCATCGGCGTAAAACAGTTCAACCTGGTTGGAGTCGATATCGGTAAACTTGCGATAGAGATGGTCGATGCGGCGGGAATAGTCCTGGCAAGTCCGACCGTTCTTTCCGGAGCTCATCCGGCGGCGGCGCAGGCGGCATTTCTTGTAAACGCGCTGAGACCGAAAACAAAATACCTTGCCGTTATAGGCTCGTTCGGATGGGGAGGCCGAATGGTTGAGCAATTGAAAGGACTGCTTGTCAACAGCAGTGCGGAAATACTTGAGCCTGTAATCGCCAAGGGCGAACCGAAAAATGAAGATTTTCAGAAACTCGATAAACTGGCAGAAGAAATAGCAAAGAGACATAAAAAATAATGAAAGGTATGAAATATGGCAAAGAAACTTGAAATTTACAAGTGTATGGCGTGCGGAAATATTGTCGAGGTTACACACGGCGGCGACGGCGAGCTTGTCTGCTGCGGCCAGCCTATGAAACTTTTTGTGGAAAACACAACCGAAGGGGCAAAGGAAAAACATGTGCCGGTAATAGAGAAAATCTCCGGCGGATATAAAGTCAAGATTGGTTCAGTTGCTCATCCTATGGAAGAAAAACATTACATAGAATGGATTGAGCTTATTGCAGATGAAAGAGCTTACAGACAATTCCTTGCGCCGGGCCAAAAACCTGAAGCG
>JBEKEA010000002.1:0-94650 GCA_050014075.1 Sedimentisphaerales bacterium
GTTCAGGTTGTTTGTTTTCTTTAGCTTCTCTTGCAGGTTTCCACCATCGTGCACCGGAACCGTCAATTGTGCCTTTGCCGGTAATGGCTACATTGGTAAGGCCGCTGCCGGTTACAAATCCAAAGTCTTTTGGAGTTTTCGGATTTGGAGAAAAATCATTTGGGTCGTCTGTGGCTTTTAGAACGGCTCCTTCGTCAAGCTGAAAAGTGGTATTGCTTCTAAGAAAGATAGGTTTGCTCAAATAGGTGCCTGCGGTCAGTCGGACAATGCCGTTGCCGGTTTTGCCGCATTCATCGAGGGCTTTTTGAATCGCATCGGTATCGAGTGTATTGCCGTCGCCTTTGGCTCCGAATTGGCGAACATCGAAAGTCTTTGCTTCTGCGATTGCGGCAGGGGCAGGTTCGCCGGCAAAGAAGCTTTTCAGTTCCGGAACAACACGGCCTAATTCCTCAACGACAAGGCGGGCAAATATAACGCTGCCTTTGGCGTTAAGATGTGTATTGTCAGGCTGATTATTATCTTTCACAGGGCTGAACTCGAGACATTTTTCTTTGCCCCATTGCTCGCATAATTCTTTGCTGCTGGCATGAAGGTCAAGAAGAGGCACATTTTTTTCCTTTGCGATTTGCTTGACCACTTCAACGTATGGGACAAGACTGGAGTTAATTTTTCCGCTGCCGGATTTGTCCCATTGCCTGCGGACAAGCGAGGTAACCAGAACAGGTTTGGCGCCGATAGCGCGAGCCTCGTCAACGTAGCGAGTCATAAATTCGCGGTAAGTGGTATTTGGCTCTGTCGAGCGGTCGCCTTTACCAGGCTCATCGTTATGGCCGAACTGAATTAAATAATAATCGCCTTTGAGCTCAAGTGCCTGTGCCCAGCGATTCTCGTTAATAAAACTTTTGGAACTTCTGCCGCCTGCTGCTGTGTTAATACACTCCGCTTTGTCGGTGATAAATTGCTTAAAACCGGCTCCCCAGCCTTGTTTATCTGTAACAGTCGAATCGCCTACGAGAACAATGCGGATTTTTTTCGCGGCGTTATTAGCGTCGGATTTGGCAGGGGATTCGATTCCTTCTACCTTGGCATTCTTGAGTGTGAATGGCGGGCCATTCTGTGTTTCAATTTTTACATTTTTGAGTACAATATCATTGGCATTCTGAATTGTCATTCCGGTAAGTGCGGAAATATGAACATTTTCCATAACAACATTTGTCACCGGACTCTCCGGCAGGCCGATAATGGCACCGGCATTGTGAGGCTCAAGAACAGCGTGATATGCATAGAAATAATAAACGAAATCTGTAATGCGGTCGACAATATCAACTATGCCGTAAGGACTGGTTGCCTTGACATTCTTGATGCGAATATTACGAAAGATAGGCGTTGTATCTGTCATAGGCTGCGGTGCCTCCTCCTTGGCGGAATCTTCATAATAGGAAGAAATACTAATCGGAACTTTCACGTTTTGCATTATTATATCGCTGTAGGAGATATTCTCCACCAGGCCGCCTCTGCCGCGTGACGATTTAATTCTTATTCCGCTGGCAAGGTTCTTGAAAATACAGCGTTGAACTCTCAGGTTGCTGACGCCGCCGTTGGTTTCGCTGCCGATTGACATTCCGTGGCCGTGAATAAATGTGCAGTCGGTAACTAAAAGGCTATCAGCGGCCGGGCCGGGATGCTCCGGATTCGGGCTGCCGGATTTTACCGCGACATCGTCATCGCCGACATCGATAAGGCATTTGGAAATAATAACATTATGACAGATACTGGGGTCAATAGCATCGGTATTGGGCGCAAGAGAAATTGCGCGGATGGTTACGCCTTCAATAAGCACGTTTTCACAGGCTTTTGGAACAAGATGAAAGCTCGGTGAATTGGCAAGCGTAACGCCGATGATTCTGACGTTAGTGCAGTTTTCCAGCAAAATCAGCCGGGGTCGCGGCGAAGTAAAACCCGGTTTATTTTTTCGTGCTTCCTCAGCAGGTATCCACCATCGCACGCCGGAGCCGTCAATTGTGCCTTTGCCGGTAATGGCGATATCGGTAAGCTTTTTGCCATTGATGAATGCATTGAAGTCTCCGCCGCTCTTGGCATTTTCAACAACTCGGCCGGGCTTTATAAAATCCTGCGGGTCGTCGGTTGCCTTCAGCTTGGCGCCTTCGTCAAGCTGAAGTGTAGTCTTGCTGCGCAGAGTAATCGGCTTACTCAGATACGTTCCAGCCGGGAGTCGCACAATTCCGCCGCCGCTGCTGCCGCAATCATCTAACGCTTTTTGAATTATCTCGGTGTCCAATGTTTTGCCGTCGCCTTTGGCGCCGAGCTGGCGAACATCGAGAATCTTGACCGCGGCGATTGTCGAATTCGGTTCGGCAGATGCTGTCGCTCCAAAAACATAAATTAATGAAATTGCAGCGAGTCCTGCTGTAAGAAGCGTTCTTTTCATTCCGATACCTCCATATCAAAATATTATACAAAGGGTCTTTTTTGACTGTAGAAAGATACTATGGCGAATTGTTATACTTTAAAAAGGTTATTTTGTCAAAATTTTACTTCTAATAAAAAAGGGCTGCCATTATATAGACAGCCCTTTATATGGTATTGTTTTATAGTTTAAAATGGACAGCCGGGACTGCCGCTGCTCGTATTTCCTGAACAACCAGAGCCAATAGTCCATCCGGTTACGGTAACATTAGTAAATGTACTATTTGTGCAGTAGATGAGATTTGCTGTTTTGTTTCCGGTAATATTGATGAAAGTATTACTGGTATCGGGTGTGCCTGATAGTCCATTGATCTTAATACTTTCCTTGGTTGAGGTAATTGTGATATTTTTAAAGGTGTTACCGCTGAACTGTCCGGGACCGGCATGAGTAGTACCGTTAAAAGCATAAGTACTATCCAGTAATATTCCCTGTTGTGAAGGACCGTTGATTCTAATGTCTCTGCAGGTGATCCTTCGGGCGCCGCCTCCGGTGTAGAGGCTGGTTTTCATTCGTATTCCTATGCCGTTTGATACATCAGTGTTTTTAAAGAAGCAGTCTTCTACCAGCGAATCCTGGACCCAGGCGGCTGTATGACTTCCTATAACATATCCACCATGACCGCGATCAGTACTGCAATCAAAGATTCTGATATTCTGGTCCGGCAAATTCGCATCTACGCCTTCTTTTCCTATTCCGCAACCCATATCGATGCAGTCGTCGCCGGTATCAAACTTTGAATTAAATATATAAGCGGTATCACAGCTGCTCAGGTCAATACCGTCTGCATTGTGTATGTCAAAAGTATCGCAATTAACATCGACTATTGTAACACCGTTGCATTGACTTGGAGTTATTGTATGCTCAGAGGGATAGACGCAAGTTAAAGAGCCGCCGCCGGGTCGTCCGCCTATATAGATATTGTTTATGTGGCTTACCGCAACCAAATTGCTTCGGGAAGAGTCCCCACTGGCGTTGGTTTGATTAGTGCCGAGCGTGGTAATTCCGCTGCCGGTAATAGTATGAGGATTGGATGCACTGTAGCCCTGGCATCCATTAATACAGCCTGAACCGCAAATGCGGACGTTACTACAATTAGAGGCATTGACTAATGCCGTATATTTTCCGGAAACAAGGTTATAATCAGCCACGGCACTGCTGCCGAGTATTGTTCCATCAATTTGTAATGTCATATTGCTCTTTAAGTAAATTGCTCCGCTTAAAAATGTTTTTCCGGCTCGCAGATGAACTTTACCGCCGGGGGTGCAGGCGTTAATCGCTGCCTTAATAGCGGCGGTGTCATTGGTTGTGCCGTTTGCCGCGGCGCCATAAGTTTCCGGATAGAAAACTGCTGGCGTGGCAGCGGTTGTTTTAGTGCAAACGTTGCTGGTGCCTAATTCAGTTCCGGATAAGTTTAGAGATCTTACTGTAAAGTTGTAAGTAGTGTTTGCGGTTAAACCTGTAACGTTGTAATATAATTTTGCTCTGGTTGTATCGAACCTGCCTGAAGGTCCAAGCGCAACACCGTCTTTGTAGACTCTATAATCAGTTACTTGAGAGTAATTAACGGGTTTGCTCCAGATTAATATAATTGTATTATCGTCATAAGCCATTGGCGGAACCATCAGATTTAGAGGCAATAATGTGTTGTGCCAGTTTTTTGCGAATTGAGAAAATTCGTAAAAATTGACTCTGCAATCGCTATTCAGGTCAATTCCCTCAGTCGTCAGGTTGCAGTCACTCACCAGCCAGAGAGCAGAAAAGAGGCGCAAATCATTCATTTCGACAATATTGTTATTCGTAAGATCGCCGTAAGGGTTATTTATGGCAAAAAGGTCTGATGCGAAGAAAAATAACAAAATGACCCCAATCCCCGCCAGGGGAAGTATTTTTTTCATGCAAATAATCCTTTATAAGATATATATTTATTTTACGGCCATGTAGGCTGAGGGGTATTATTAGTTCCGCTTAAGCCGCTGCAAGTACCACTAGTAAAAGTCCAACCGGAACTAGTGGAAACAGTGCAATAATTAAACGTGCTATTTGTGCAGTAATCGAGATACGCTCCTTTGTTTGGACCATTAATATTGTAGAAAGTATTATTGGTATGCGGTGTCCCAGATAGCCCACTGACATAAATAGTTTCCTTAGCATTTGAGGTAACTGTGATATTTTTAAATGTATTGCCGCTGAACTGTCCGGGACCGCCATTGCCATAACCGGATGCATCATAATTACTATACAGGTGTATTGCCTGTTGTGAACAGCCGTTAATTCTAATATCTCTGAAGGTGTTCCTTCGTCCGCCGCCGCCATTGTTGCTGCCGGTTTTCATTCGTATTGGATAGCCGTTTGATGTATCATTGTTTATAAAGTAACAGTCTTCTACCAGACAATCCTGTACCCAGGCTGCTGTAAAACTTCCAATAACAAATCCGCCATGACCGTGATTAGTAGTGCAATCAAAGACTCTGACATTTTGAGTCGGTACACCGCCGCCCTTATTTGGGTCCTGCCCATATAGTCCCTGACCGGCGTTCATATTGATGCAGTCGTCGCCGGTATCGAAAGCCGAATTAAATATATACGAGTAATTTGAACAAGTTAGGTCTATACCATCGGCATTGTGCAAATCGTAAGTAGAAATATTAAGAGCGTTTAACGTAACGCCGTTGCAGTAACTTACAAACATTGTATGTTCAGGCGGGCGTATAAGTGTTAAAGTGCCGCTGCCCCATCCGCCTATATAGAAGTTGGTTACGCCTTTTATTGTTATCATATCGCCTATGTGAGAGTCATCGAGAATAAGGCTCTCATTATAACCCACATGAATATGGCTGTTCGTTAGAGTACTATGAATATCGCCTTCGATTGTTCCCGAACCGCAAATACGGATATCATGCAGAATATATGGTCTGCCTGCACCGTGAGGATCCGGGTAGGTGTTAGCATCGGTATAATTGTTATAAGCATTTACCAATCCCATAAAATTAACACCGCCTGAATAATAAGGTACGCGCCAGGAAGTTTTCGGATAGTCAGTATTCTCACTTCCTTCAGCACCTATTAAAGTTCCGTCAACTCTTAATGTCATATTGCTCTTGAGGAAAATCGCTCCGGTAAGGTAACCGGTTCCACCGGCCGGAACTAAAACTACACCGCCGGCAGGGCAATCATTAATTGCATTTTGAATTGCAGTAGTATTTTTCGTAGTGCCGTTGTTAGAAGCATTATAAGGTGCATTTGCAATATTCAAAATTGTCGGAGTTGGAGTCGTTGTTACTGAGCAAATATTGCTTGTACCTATTTCAGTTAAGGATGAGTTTAGAGATTTTACTGTGAAGTTGTAAGTAGTATTTGCTGTTAAACCTGTAACTATATAATATAATTTTGCCCTGTTTGAGTCGAACCTGCCTGAAAGGCCGAGCGCAACCCCATTTTTATACACTCTGTAATCAGTTACTTGAGAATAATCAGTCGGTTTGCTCCAAATTAATACAATCGTATTATTGTCATAAGCCATTGGCGGAACCATTACATTCTGAGGCGATGCAGTAGTAGGTGCGGCGGGTGTCGCCGATGCCTGGGTTGAATAGCTGGATTCACTTGCTCCGGTATTTACTGCGGTAACAACGTAATAATAAGTCGTGCCGTTGGTAACGCCGGTATCGTTGTAATCTGAAACGGTTCGCAGCGAGGTGTTTATCTTTGCATAACCGCTGCCTGATGTTGTGGAACGATATACATTATAGCCTGCCAGGTCGCTTTCACTGTTATTGCTCCAGTCAAGTAATACTTTTGCATTACCTGCCGTTGCCGACAGACCTGTTGGCGCTGCAGGAGGCGTATTAATAAGTTGAGGCATTGCTGATACTTCACTTGAATTGTTTGATTCATTTGCAGATGTATCTACCGCTGTAACAACGTAATAATATGTCGTGCCGTTGGTAACGCTATGGTCGATGTAATTCGAATCGCTCAAAAGCGAACTGTTCAGTTTGGCATAACCGCTGCCTGAGGTTGTAGAACGATATATATTATAGCCTGCCAGGTCGCTTTCGGTGTTATTGTTCCAGTCGAGCGTGACTTTCGCATCGCCTGCTGTTGCGGAAAGACCCGTTGGTGCCAGCGGCACATCCTGCATCCAATTATATGCAAACTCGGAAAATTCATAGAAATTAACTGTGCAATCACTATTCAAGTCAATTCCCTCAGTCGTCAGGTTGCAGTCGTGCACAAGCCACAGTGCCGAAAGATGGGCCAAGTCATTTATATCAACGACATTGTCGTTGTTAAAATCGCCGTATAAATGGGTAGATGCTATTACTGGAGCAGTGCAGATTAATGAAATCACGCAAAGCCCCACCACAAGGAGTGTTTTTTTCATGATAATGCCTTTTATCTTAACAAATCTAACATTATTATATCGGAAAGCTTACCTAAATTACAATAAATTAACATAAATTTGCGCAAATTAGCGGTTTAAATGCAAAAAAAAGCTTTTTTGTGGTAAATAACGGATTTCCCGGGGAAATACGAATGGCTGTATTTTGTCTTTTTAAATAACGCCGGTTAGTTTTGAATGATATTTGTGCAACTACTTTGGCTGAAACTGCCGGGAATTGTGCAGCTTGTGAAAGTTGCGTCATCCACATAAATAAGTTTGCTTTGTGATGTTCCTCGAAGCACACAATTTTTAAACAGCATATCAGTAATGTGAATGCTCGCTTGCCCTTCAATATCGAATCCCATTTTTGAAGTTGAATCAACATTAACGTTTTCAACGGTTATATTTCGGCAGATAGGCAGTGTCGGTGCTGCCTCGTTCAGGACAGGTTTTCATTCGCAGGCCGATTTGGTTGCCGTTCACAACGCAATCCTGCGCAGCCCGCTTTTACGAGCGAAGCAGGGTGGAAGCGGAGGGATTCGAAAAGACATCCCAAAAAGCTCACAGAAGTTGGCTGGTAAAATTTAATGGGGATCACATAAATAATAACACGGCCTGCGAGAATTCTCACAGGCCGTTAAACCTTTATTGCCGTTTGTTACTTTTAATTATCTTGCCAAACCGTGGCAAATTCGGCGAAATCAACAAAATCTACCTTACCATTTCCATCGAAATCTCCAGGTATCTTTTGTTGTATATTTCCACAGAGATAGTTTTCGGCAAAAAATTTCAAGTCAACGGTATCTACCCTGCCACTTTTATTAAAATCGCACCCCTGACACCATTCAGGATAGGCACAATTTTCCATCCATTGATTAGCAAAAATCGCAAAGTCAATAAAATTGACTATTTCATTCATTCATTCAAAGGTATTGGCTATCGACTCAGCGGTCGTAGTCCTTTTATTTCTCTCTGCTGCATCCGCCATTTACAAATCCTTTAAGAATAAGGGTATAAATATAACCATAAATACGTTTAACTGCGAGAATTGTTTATTGGCCGATACGATGTTTCTCGACTATCCCCTATTTTGGGGATTTTTAGTTGACAAAGTCCTAAAATGTCTATAGACTGTTATTAAGCTGTTGAGAGGGGCAGACACTATCCACGAGGGGGAGGATAGCGGATACCCCCTCAAAAAAAAGTTGCATCGCAAAAGAGTATCCAGCTTAGAAGAAGTCTGCGCAAAAGAAAAAAACGTGCGTTGATTTTTCAAAAAGGGATATTTTGAATTAAGGTGAAAGAAGAATGGCAGCGAAAAAGACAATTCTGATTTTATCACTGATTGTCCTAATCACAAGCATTTTCGCTACACAAGCCCTAAGTTTTGACCCTAATTTATACAGCTTTCTAATCTATGACACTGAGGGTTCAGAAGATAGTATCCAGCAGGCTATGCAGATATTAGGAATTACTTACCACCTGAGAAATCATAATAATCCCGTTACATTAACAGATTTGCAAACCCATAACATTTTAATTGTAGGCTGGAACGTCTCCGGCGATACGAGCGGTCTTTCTCCTTCTATTTTATCTTCAGGTATTACGGGAAGAGTTTTGTTGAGCGGACACGATGCCGATTTCCATACCGTTAATGGATCAGAAGCAGCAAGGAAATTTTTGTTGCAGGCGATAGAATTTGTTCTGGCTGGCCGCGGCACAGGTCTTATCACGCTGGGTGAGGCGAGTGCAGCCCCGGCTCCATTTTCCTATCTGCCGTCAGAATGGGGAATATCCGCAAAGTTTGGTGGGGGGCAGACGGTAAAGGCATTTACGGCTGAAGGTGTGACCAGTGGAGTTTATGACGGTCTGACACCCGGGGATATGAGTAATTGGGGTGGCTCCTATCATGACAGATTTACCGCATGGGGCACTGATTTTGTGTCATTCGAGTTAGGTGGAACTGGTGAGGACATTGTAACTATTGCAAGGATGAGTGGTATCAAACTTACCAAGGTCGATAATGTTAATGATGGCGATTGTGTCGGGCCGGGTCGTCAAATAACTTACACGATTGATTACAATTACCCCGCTGGGCCGAATCAGCCGGATATTAACGATGTCAATATCATTGACAATCTGCCTGCGGAAGTGGATTTTAACTCGGCTTCAAGCGGCAGGGTCTATGATTCCGGTTCCCGCACAGTTACTTGGCATATCGGAACTCTTCACCCCGGAGATAAGGGTTCTGTTACACTGATTACCAATGTCAATACAAGTGCCGAGCCGGGTGGTACAATTACAAACAATTGCGAGATAAAAAGTGGAGAACAACTCTTGAATTCCGCTTACGAATACACCTCTGTATGCTGGCACATAATTTATGCCGATACAGATGCCAATGGCGCCAACAACGGCACTTCGTGGAAGAATGCTTACAACTACCTGCAGAATGCGCTGCAGGATGCAAATAAATCCCCCGGCTATAAGGAAATATGGGTAGCTGGGGGAACATATAAGCCGGATTGTAACTCAGCCATCCCCAATGGCAGCCATAATAGAAACGCTGCCTTTCGGCTTATCAACGAAGTAAAAATCAAAGGCGGTTATGCCGGGTATGGTGAGTTGTACCCAAATGCCAGAGATACCAATTTCTACAAAACTATTTTGAGTGGCGATATTGGCACACCTGATGTTAATACAGACAATAGTTACCACGTGATAATAGCCAACAACATCGATGAAACTGCTATACTGGACGGCTTTACTATAACCGCCGGCGATGCTAATGGTTCTTCTCCGTATAATGCCGGCGGTGGAATGTATAATCACAATGGCAACCCGGTAGTAATTAACTGTATATTTACTGAAAACATAGCAGATGCCAACGGCGGCGGAATGTGCAATAAGAACAGTAATCCAAAGATTACAAATTGCATCTTCAGTGAGAATTTAGCCGGCTATGGCGGCGGAATATCCGATTCCAACAGTAGCCCGACGATAACTAACTGTACATTCACTAAAAATACGGCTGATGCCAATGGCGGCGGGATATACAACAATAGCAGCAGTCCGACAATTATCAACTGTATCCTGTGGGATAACAATTCGCCTAAAAACCCGCAGATTTATAATTATAATAACAGCAGCCCGATCATCACCTACAGCGATATTCAAGATGGTTTGCCATGGGACCCCGATACCGATCCTGACCTAAAATTTAATCTAAATTTTGAAAACAACAACGATCCTTGTACCATTGATGCAGGACCGTCACACCTTGTAGGGCACCGTTCAGGTTATTTTGGTTATGAGGATCATAGTGGAGAAGCTAATACAACACCAGATAGTGGTACCATCTATGAGACTGCTTATTCCATGTCAGGATTAGGTACTGATGCGAATTTCTGTTATGTGCATGATCATGACACTACTACGCCAAATGACGTCAGAATTAGAATTCCTATAGCAATGACGAGCACTGCTAATTATGATGCCGGCACTGAAATAGGAGACTCGATGTTTGATTTGGCAGGAACCCCACCAACGTCTCCTATACGTACATGGGCTTTCTGGATGAGATTTATGCCGAAAAACAATACATTGCAGTTCTTGAATGATGCTGCCACAGTAATCCATGCTGGATGTACCGCAGGCAGTGTTGGCCCAGGCGGCAGCAGCAATCGCGACCCCAATTACTATTGGGAAATACGTTTATATAACAACAAGCTTCAATTTCAGCAGAGAAATGGTTCGACTGCGCAAGGGGTTCTGTTAACTGCAGAAACAGCGGATACAGTTCTAAATATGGGAGTAGATCCTAGGACATGGCATCATGTTGCCGTTGTCGTAGACAGAAATGCACAGGCAAACACTAAGATATATCTCGACGGTCTTCAAAGAGCTGTTAATGTCGTTGATTATCGAACGACAACGGCTTTAGCGTTATGTCATTGGACGTACGGCTCTACCCACTATTATATTCCTCTAACGATTGGAGCCGGCAGAAGCAAATGTAATGAATTGCTCGACGAAATACGTTTGTATAATAAGGCCTTAACCCCTTATCAAATCAGCATCCTCTTTGGATCTCACAACATTGCTGACCCGTGTTTTGTTGTACATCACAACATTGACGCTGACCCGCGTTTTGTTAATCCTGATGAAGGCAATTATCGGCTGCTGTCGAATTCACCCTGCATCGATGCCGGCTATAACTATTCCGTTCCACCCGATTATGCCGACCTTGATAATGATGGCAACACAACCGAGCCAACTCCATTTGACTTGGATGGCTTCCCGCGATTTATAGATGGAGATTGCAACAGCAGTAGCATTGTTGATATGGGTGCTTATGAATTTTCTCACGCTTATCTCGGCGATTTCGATGGCGATTGTAATGTTGATTTTCAGGACTTTGCCTTTTTTGCTCTCACTTGGCGGACCAAAGAAGGACAGACCAATTACAAACCCATTTGCGATATTAGCATACCTGCCGACCGAAAAATTAATATGCTTGACCTTGAAGTCTTTGCTCAAAATTGGCTCTGGCGGGCAGGTATGTAAGTTCATAAAGACTTAATCTTAAAATTTATCCGCCCCAGGCGGATTAAGGGGCTGTAAGAAATTAACTTACAGCCCTTTATTTTTCCCTGCCGGTCGTCTCTGCATCGATAGTTAAAGTGCTTGACGCTATACCGTATTTGTGTTCTAATATCCGCCCATATAAGATGTTAATGTTTTATTTAAGGGCAGGGCGATATGAAAGTCAGTAAAAGAGCACAGTCGGTTCCGCCTTCCGCGACTATGGCTGTTGATACTAAAGCCAAAGAACTCAAAGCCAAAGGCGTTGACATTGTCGGTTTCGGAGCAGGGGAACCCGATTTTGACACGCCTCAATATATCAAGGACGCGGCAATCGTGGCAATGAAGGCAGGCAAGACAAAATACACTGCAACGCCGGGTATTCCGGAACTGCGAAAGGCTATCGCTGAAAAACTTCTTAAGGAAAATAACCTCAAGTATACACCTGAACAAATAATCGTTAACATCGGCGCAAAACATTCTGTATATGAATCTATGCAGGCCGTTTTGGACGATGGCGATGAAGTTATTGTGCCGACCCCATACTGGGTTACATATCCGGAAACGATTAAACTGGCCGGTGCGATTATGAAAGTTGTCCAGACCGACCCGAAAAACGATTATAAGATAACTCCGGAGCAAGTTAAAAAAGCGATAACTCCGAAAACCGCTATGCTGCTCATAAACAGCCCGAATAACCCCGGCGGTTTTACTTACACGCCGGATGAACTGAAAGCCATAGCGAAAGTTCTCGAAGGCACAAATATTATGGTGCTCAGCGATGAGATTTACGAAAGACTTGTTTATGGCAATACGAAATTTGTAAGTTTCGCTTCGCTGAGTGAAGATGCATACAAACGCACAATTACAATAAATGGTTTCAGCAAGGCCTATGCGATGACCGGTTGGCGGCTCGGATATGTTGCAGGACCGCTTGAAGTGGTAAAGGCGATGAGCAGGCTTCAGGGGCATATGACGCAGAACCCGGTAAGCTTTGTGCAGGCCGGCGGGCTTGTCGCGTTTAGCGACCCAAACAATGATGTTGAGAAGATGAGACTCGAATTTGAAAAACGCGCTAAATATATGGCTGACAGACTCAACGCCATTAAAGGCGTTAAATGTCCGCAGCCGACAGGTGCGTTTTATTGCTTCCCTGATGTTTCCGCTCATTTCGGCAGAACAATCGGCGGGGTGAAGATTAATAACAGTATGGATTTTGCCGCGGCTCTTTTGGAACAGGCAAGCGTGGCGCTTGTGCCAGGCGGGCCGTTTGGCTGCAACAATAATGTCCGGCTCAGTTTTGCAACGTCTATGGAACAGATTACAAAGGGAATTGACAGGCTTGAAAAATGGCTGAAAGGGTAATTTCTTTTATTTTTTTTCAAACACCTTGCCATTGAAATTCGTCTATTAGGCAGATATGGACTGTGATGTGATGTCAGCAGGTAGCCTGAAATTGTATGGAAATGACGACTGAAGAATGTAAGGAAATTATTTGCCAAAACTATAAAGAAATTTACAGGTTTGCCTTGTATCTGACCCAGCAGCAGGCTGCTGCTGAGGATTTAACTCAGGAAACGTTTATGGCGGCCTGGGCGAAGGCGGATACATACAGAGCCAAAAGCACTGTTAAGACATGGCTGCATCGTATTGCGTATCATAAATTTATAGACTCTAAAAGGGAACTGAATCGACAGCATTCCTTTTTGTCGCAATATGAAGAAGGTCGCCAGAAGGATTCGGATTGTCCTGACCCGTTTCAAAAGGTTATGGTTAATGACGAATTACGAGTCTTGCATAAGGCTATGCACAGGCTCGAAGAACCCGATTATGTATGTGTTCTTTTGCATTATATACAGGGATTTAGTTTTCGACAGGTGGCAGGGATACTTGATAAGCCTGCCGGAACAGTTAAATGGCAGATAAATCAGGCTCTTAAAAAACTAAGGACTTTTTTAGCGGATTGATTATGAATTCCAGAGAAATTCCATTACGGTCGCTGGAAGCAAACTTGCGTTCTTTCAGTGATATTGATGTGCCCCAGGGGCTTGAGGCTAAAATTCTGGCTGCAGTTCCTTGCGGAGCGATGATTTCACGGAAGAGTCCGGAGTTGCGCCGCTTTGGATTTTGGACGTTTGGGTTAGGTACGTCTGCTGCTGCATTATTTGTGATAGGTACGATGATGATTTTTAAGACATCAACTTTATCGACTGCACAAATGTTTGTAGCTGACCCTGTGGATATGTCGCGAAATTTTATTACGATATGTCGGAACGATGCTAATATAACAATTCGGCAATTGTTTAATGAACCTAACATTATAAAATAACATTTTTTAGGACAATAATTAGATGGCTGAACAGTTAGAACTTCCTCAAAAAAACAGGCCGGCGTTTAGCGGCTGGATGATGCTGATTTTCTGGTGGGCAATGATACTTTTCGCTCTGCACTCTGCGACTCATATGGTCGGTGCTGGCGATACATGGGTCGCGATGGCCTGCGGAAGACATTTTCTAAATCACGGCGTCGATACTGTTGAACCTTTCAGCGCAAATTCGCACAAACCCGGCCCAACTGTTGCAGAGGTAAAAACCTGGCCGCAATGGGCGCAGTGGATTACCGATAAAGTCGGATTGGACACTGTTAAATACTGGCATCCGACAGGATGGGTCGATCAGAACTGGTTGACTCATGTTTTCTTTTACTGGGTTACGCACTTATCGCCTATTGCCGATGCGGAAACTTTCGACAAACCCATTGTAGGGCAGAATATCACCTATAACAGCCTGGTTTACTGGAAATATGCGCTGTATATCGTAACTATTATAGCGGTTTACTATACCGGCAAAGGTTTGGGAGTAAATTCGGCTCTTTCAGCCGTTTCCGCTTGTTTTGCGTTGTTTATCGGAAGGTCATTTTTTGATATCAGGCCGGCAGGTTTTACAAATATGCTCATCGCTGTTCTGATATTTATTTTTGTCCTGACTGTATATAAAAATTATCTCTACATCTGGCTGATTGTGCCGATAACGGTTTTATGGTGCAATCTGCACGGCGGTTATGTTTATGTATTTGTCGTTCTTGTGCCGTTTATCGGTTTACATCTTCTGACGCGGCTGCCAAAAAAAATAAGTTTATGTTTGTATTATGTACTCGGCTGGTTGTTTTTATACGCTCTTTCGATAAAATTTTACTCGAATGAGTATCTTGCGCATATTAAGCCTCTTTCGGACGGACTGTTATTATTTATCCTGATTGTGATTGCGGCAAGTATTGCGTTAACAGCCTTGAAAAATATCAACCCCTCACTCTTTCACGGATATCACATTATAGTAAGTTTCTTTATATTTATCGCGGTAGTAAGCAGATTTTTCCCTGACGGCATAGAGCAACTCATAAAACAGTATCCTGGTTTGAAAGAGCATGTAGCCGACAGCAGGCAGGCGTTTTTTGCCATTTTTGCAGGTTTTGCTGTAATAGCTGCAGTGCTGAGTATATTTAAGCACAGGTTAAAGGCTATAACTTACAAAGCATGGTGGCATACGGTTGCAGCGTCGATAGTCGCTTTTTTAGCGATGGTAATTTTCAATCCGTTTCATCTGACAAATCTAACTCATACATTTGTCATTAGCGTAAGCGAAAACGCCAAAGTCTGGAAGAGTGTCAATGAGTGGCATCCTGCTTTTGAATGGAGTAATCCTGTCGGCACTGCAATACCATTTTTGTATATGTATATATTAGCCTGGGTACTGCTTGCTTTTTGGATTATCTGCCTGATGTTTAAGCCGCGAATTGTTGTTAAGAAAGGCAAAACTCAGACTGAGGTCCCCGATAATTCGCAGTATGTCTGGCCGATGATAGATTTGCCGCTGTTGGTTATCGCGGCTTTTACGGTAGATATGGCCATAGGCTCCCGCAGGTTTATTCCGATTGCGGCAATTGCGGCCTGCCCGGTTATGGCTATGTTTCTCGACAGTGGAATCAGAATGATTGTCTCACTGGTGAATCTGAAAAAAACAGGCAGAACTGTTTTAAGTCCTTTTCCGGTATATTTGCAAAGGTATTTTGCTGCTGCCGCTTTAGCGGTGGTTATATTTTTATCTTTGTGGTGGGGATATTGGTATAAGTCTATTTATCTCGACCCTTGGCCGGACAGCAGTTATCTGACCAGCGTCTTTATGAGAATGAGTGCTTCTTATGCAAAACCTTTTAAGGCCTGTCAGTTTGTAAGGGACAACAAATTAAAAGGCATTGTTTATAATTATTGGACTGAAGGCGGCTTTATTGCCTATGCACAGTTCCCGGACCCCAATACGGGCAAAACTCCTCTTCAGCTTTATATGGACGGCAGGGCTCAGGCGGCCTATAGTACGGATACCTATCATCATTGGATGTTTATTATGGCCGGCGGAGAGCCTGCAGGACAGGTGGAACGGGCTGGGAGAGCTTATACCAATTCAGACTATAAGGCTATTGGCGAATGGCTCGACAAACAGTTTGAGAAGGAAAATGTCTGGGTTGTTTTTATGCCCTCGGCACAATTCAACTCCGAGCTTACCAAGGGGCTGGAGTCAAATCCGAACTGGCGAATAGCGTTTATAAACGAAGACCAGGAAATATATGTAAATATAAAAAATCCGCAGGGTAGAGATCTGTATTTGGGCATATTTGCCGGTACGACAAAATTCCCCGATAAATTTTCTCAATTACTGACTATCGGACACAACCTTCTGTATTTGCAGGATGAGGAAAAATCTAAAAATGGCTGCGAATTATTGGTAGAGGCGTTGATGGAATTTCCTTGTCAGGTTGTTGCTGTTGAGCTTGTTAACGCTTCAAATCACTTGCCGCAGCTGCATAGAGACCGCGTGGTAAAGGCTTTTAGTAAATATTTTGATGATTTTGTTACTAATAGACCGACTCTCATTAAGAAGGACGGCTATCGCGACAAACTCACTGCCACAATGGTAATAGGAGATTATCTTGAAAGGGTTAATAGCAACAATCCGGCAGTTGTTCAAAAATACAAACATTATTTGGATGAATTCGAAAAAGACCAAACATTAATGAATAGTAAGTCGCGCTGGTAAGATATATTTAATATTTTAATGTAAAGGCATACCCCGCAAACTCGGGGATTGAAAAATTATGAATACAGGGACGGTCAACTCGTTATCTGTTTTTTTTCCCTGTTATAATGAACAAGACAATATCGAAAGAGTCGTAAAATCGGCTCTCGATGTTTTGACAAGTCTGAATATAGATTTCGAAATCATTCTCGTCAATGACGGCAGCAAAGACAGAACCGGTCAGGTTGCCGATTTGCTTGCCCAAAAAGATA
Organism: Sedimentisphaerales bacterium; assembly: GCA_050014075.1. GTDB lineage: Bacteria > Planctomycetota > Phycisphaerae > Sedimentisphaerales > UBA12454 > UBA12454. The sequence goes on from JBEKEA010000002.1 coordinate 16,798, forward strand.
AACGTATCAAAGCTGTCCATCATCAGGTAAATCGCGGTTACGGCGCAGCCCTCCAGAGTGGGTTTGCCGCCGCATCGAAAGAATATGTCTTTTATACCGACGGCGACGGCCAGTTCGACATCAAAGAGCTGCCGATGCTGTTTAAATATATGGCCGATTACGATATCGTTACCGGTTTTCGCATCAACAGGCAGGACAACCTCGCAAGAAAAATTAACGCTTTCTGCTGGACAACGATGGTTAATCTGCTCTTTGGAATGAAAATTAAAGATATGGACTGCGCTTTTAAGCTTTACAAACGCAGCATTTTCGATGATATAAAATTGAAAAGCACCGGCGCTTTGATTAATACGGAAATATTTGCAAGAGCAAAGAATAAAGGGTATAAAGTATTTCAAATCGGCGTGCATCATTATCCCCGAACCGCCGGAGTGCAGACCGGCGCCAAGTTAAGTGTTATTTTACGGGCATTTAAAGAATTGTTTGCCCTCTATAAACAGATTAAAAGCGATAAATAAATGCAATTTCAGACAAGTAATCAATATACAAGATACGACCAGAAAGTTCATATTTACTCGAAGGCCTTGTTAAATAATCTAAGCGCCGTCAAAGGCCTGCTCAAACCTGAAACAAAACTTTGTGCCGTCATCAAAGCCAACGGCTATGGCCACGGCATCAGGGAAATTGTAAATATCCTCAAAAAAGGTCAGGTCGATTTTTTCGCCGTCGCCAATGTTTATGAAGCCGCTTTTATCGCTGACCTCCTCGGCGAAATTAAAATTCTCATTCTTGAGCCGATTCATACCGCCTACACCAGCGACGCTGTAAAACTGTGCGCTCAAAAAGGTTTTCATTGCGCCATTGTTAGCAATCAGGCTCTCCAGTTTGTTCAGGATTGTTTAAAAAACACAGATGATAGATTAAACGTTCACATTAAAGTCGAAACCGGAATGGGACGATGCGGAATCGATGCGAAAAAAGCCGCACAATTGATAAAAAAAATTCGCACATTGTCCAACCTCCGCCTGGCAGGGGTATATACGCATTTTTCAACAGCCGCTGAAAAAAACCTGACTTATGCCGCCCATCAGCTTGAAAATTTCAAAAAATTCCTTTCAAGCCAGTCGCTTCTGGCCTGCAAAGATGTAATTATTCACGCCGCCAACAGCGCCGCGATGCTAAATATTCCAGAGGCGCATTTCGATATGGTTCGCTGCGGCATCGCTCTTTACGGCTGGGTCGAGCACCCTGATTTGCTCAAGGTTAACCTCCAGCCCGCGATGAAATTCGAAGTGCCGATTGTTCAGTTAAATCATTACAAAAAAGGACAACCCATAGGTTATGGCAGAACATTTTCTGCCTGGCGTGACACGGTTGGCGCGATTGTGCCTATCGGCTACGCTGACAATTACTGGCGTCTGTATTCCAATAGCGCCTTTATGAAAGTCGGCGATAAATTCGCGCAGGTCATCGGCAGAGTGAGTATGGACAAAACCATACTTGATGTTACTGATTTGCCGGATGTGGAAGTCGGCCAGTTTGTAACTGTGATTGATAATGATATCCAAAGCCAGTGCAGCGTTTACCGCCAGGCCGAAATGGCAGACACCATTTGCCACGAAATCCTCGCCTCGCTCCCAGCAAGAGCGTTAAGAATTATTCATTGAAAAGGAATTAATTGCGAGGCTCGTTTCGGTTGTGTTTTATGTGAGACGTCTTTGTATTAGACGAAATGAGCCAAAAATGAGATATTTTAAGCTTAAGAAAAAGATGGCATCTTAAATGAAGGCGAAAGCATATATTGACCATTGCTCGCGGGCAGGTGCACTCGCATTGCTTCGAGATCCCGGGGAAAATGCTTCTGCGTTCACTCTCCTAGATTTGGCATCATGCACAGAAGCGATGATACTGTATGATACCCTTGTGGGCTTCTGGGGGACTACGTATTTTATGGAAAGCAAGGCTCTCGAAGTTGCTCCGATGCTCAAGGCGCAAATGGAAAATCTGGGAATCAATATACTCACTGAGACGAGGGGCTCGCTTTTCTACTGTGTTCCGGAGATGTCCGATAGATATTGGGATAACTTGGAGTATTTTGATTTGCACGGTTTTCATAAGCGACTTGAACCATACTTGACAGCACTAATAAATAAGCTTCCTCAAGGTGCATATGGATATGACCCGGTCAATCACACACCTGGTGTGGATGCTACAGACCTCACATACGGAGCATTTCACTACGTACTCCATGCGACATTAACTGGATCTATGTATTTCGCGAGTTCACTACGCACCCCGGTTGTTACTTTGCTCAGGAAGCACATCAATAAGGGGGTAGTGAATGCCATGCAGGAGGTATTGGATCTAGTTACGGATGCGCAAAGGCTGAGACTCGAGCAGTTGGGAGAGGATTTTTATGGAAAGCAGGTATTCCTTAATCTACCATCATTTTTTCGTATGGCTCTGCAGAAGTGCAATGGGAGAGAGAATTTCTTGGAGTCCGTTCTTCAGATTCGCAATGATAGAAGTGTTCGGAGTCTCCGTAAGTGGGTAAGCGGGCTGCAGAATCGTCTTGCGAGTGGGAAACTACGCGATCTTGAGATCGCAAAGTCAGAGTTAACCAGTATAGGAAAAAGTATGGAAACCCCGGCAACGTCTAGAACTGTACAAATGCTGGAATTTATTCCTAGCGGAGTTGTTGAACTCAAAAATGCGATCAAACAGAAGGGGAAAGATTGGATAAAAATGGCGGTGGATTTGGTTAGTCAACCCCATGTAATCCTTTTGCGGCGACTTGTAGAATCTTTACAATCATTGCGGGAGGATCGGAACCTTATACAAAATAAGCTCGGTATAGAACTCAATGATCGAATCTTGGCAGAAATGCAGTGGATAGAAAGTTTCGCAGAGAAAATGGATAATGAAAACTATAAAGAATGCTAACAACAACGTCAGCACGAATCGCCAACTCTAAGCCGTTTTATCGCAATCGCCGCGACATTATCATGGTCGAACGCCATATTATCAGTCGGCAGGGCGTTAATATCAAACCATTTAGCCTCCGCCGCATCGTCGCCGCCTTTGACTTTTGTGTTTTTCGCTATCCCGATAAATACGATTGTAATATTTCTGCCTCGCGGGTCTCTGCCGCATTTGCCGAATGTGTGTAACTGCTGAAGTTTCACTCCCCTCAGTCCGGTTTCTTCTTCAAGTTCTCTTGCCGCGGCATCTTCAAGCTCCTCGTCCATATTTACAAATCCGCCGGGAAATGCCCATTGGCCTTTGAATGGTTCGTTGCCCCGTTTTATTAAAAGCACTTTAGCCGTTCCACCGCTTACATCGAATACCGCCGCGTCAACAGTAACCATCGGCCTCGGCCATTCGTAAATATATTTTTTCTTCTCAGACATACTGGTATCTTAAACGAGTTATGTAAAAAAATACAATTAAAAAGCCCTTTGATAACAAGCAGTATTCGATTAAAATATCGCCTTATGAGTCTCAATAGTCAAAAAGTTGAAGGATTAACCCTGCTCGACGGCTGGAAAGGCTTGGCGGTTCGGCAGTGGTCTGATTTCATCTTTACGCCTTCGCAATTGCTGCAAAACCCTGCCGAAGTATTCAAATCCGAGGATGAAAACATTACCGTATTGAAACAGGTTGACCGCGACAGGAAAAAAGTATCCATAGTCGTCAAAAAATCCGTCAGCCGAAACCGCCTGAAAAATTTGACTGCTTTATTCAGACCCCCCAAAGCCGTCCGGAATTTTAATATCGCACGGGCGTTAATGGCTAAGGAAATTGATGTTGCCGCCCCGATTGCCGCGCTATGGCGGAAAAATGGACTTCAAAGCATTGAAAATATTTACATATCCGAATTTTACACGGGCAGCTTAAATTTATATGATGTCGCTTTCGGCAAAAATAAGGAAATTATTTCTAATTTCAGAATACGCAAAAATATCATTCAGCAGGTTGCCGCTCTTTTGGCCAAACTCCATAAGATGTGGTTTTGGCACAGGGATTCAAAAGCCGGCAATTTTATTGTATATAAAAGTAATGACGGCTCATACAAAGCCAAACTTATTGACCTTGACGGCATAAAGTTCAACCTGTTTAACAAACAAAGCAATCGCGTCAGGACTCTTTCCAAGCTTGCCGAAACGCTTACACGTTTCAAAACCGTTAATTTTACAGATTTATACAGGGGCTTTTTATTTTATTGTGATGCGATGCAGATGGACGCCTCGCAATCGCGGCAGCTCCTGCGCAAAGTTGAACGTGCGACTGTTGCCGCAAGATTTTTAACGATAATTTCAGATTCCTATAAATTTGAAGATAAATGAACCAGCAGATTAAAAAAATATTGATAATTAAGCCAAGCGCGCTCGGCGACATCGTCCAGGCTCTGCCCGCCGCCTGCTGCCTGGCCCAAAGTTTTCCTGATGCCGAAATCCACTGGTTTGTCAGACCAGAATGCGCCGCTCTTATCGAAAACCATCCCTGCATTCATAAAATTATTTTATTTCACCGCAAAGAACTCGGCAAATGGTGGTATAAGCCCTCTGCCTTTGCCGAACTCGTCCGGCTCATCAAACAATTGAGACAGGAGCAATACGATATTGTTTTTGATTTTCAGGGCAGGTTCAGAAGCGCGATTTTCGCCTGGTTCAGCGGCTGCAAACAGAGAATCGGTATGTCCGGCACACAGGAAATCACCGGCCTCTTTTATACAAAGAAAATTGCGCAGTCTTCCGTCCATTTGGTCGATTATTTCCTCGATATGGTTTGCTCCGCAGGTGCAAGAAAGACCAAATGCGAGTTTGGATTAAAACCTCAGCCCCGCGCGATAGCCGAAATACAAAAAATCCTGTCCGAAAACAAAATCGACAAAGATAATTACGCTTGTTTAGTTCCTTCAGCGACGGTTGAAGCGAAAAAATGGCCGATAGAGAATTTCGCCTTTCTCGCCGAAAAGGTTTACGCCAAATACCGATGTCCCGTCGTTGCCGTAGGCACAGAATCTGAAAAACCTGTTGCCGAAAAGTTGAAAGCCCTCGCTAAGACGCCGATAATTAATCTCGCCGGCAAAACTAACATTGCCCAGTTAATCGCATTGCTTGCAGGTGCAAAAGTCGTTGTCAGCAACGATACCGGTCCTGCCCATATAGCCGCTGCATTAGGCGTGCCGATGACCTTGATTTTCGGTTTCACTAATCCTTCAAGAGTTGGCCCTTACGGCCGCAGTGAAACTGTCGCTGCGATAGATGCAAATAAAAGGGGGAATGAGGTCGAAAGCACAAATCCCGCCCACAATATAAAGAATGTTACTGTCCAAAACGTCTTTGATTTAATCAGCAGGCAGTTGGGTTAATCGCGCACAATGGCCAAGAGAAAAAGAAATAAATTAATTCGATTCTTGGAGTATAAGATTCTCCATATAGAGGATACTCCGCACAAAATTTCGCTCGGCGTTGCGCTTGGCCTGTTTATCGCCTGGTCGCCTTTGCTCGGATTGCATTTCTTGATGATTATTGTTTTGAGTATCTTGCTGCGTGCCAATAAATTTGCCGCCTTTGCAAGCACGTTGGTTTCGAATGTTTTTACCTATGGGATTATATATTATCCTTCTTATCTTCTCGGCAGGATTATATGCGATTTTTTTCCAAACTACAGCGCCCTGGACGACCAGCAGGTTTCGATGCTTTTTAATAAACTCTTCGCCCCCAAGAGTATGCTCTCCGGCTTTTATACAAAAGAGTATTGGTCGCAATTTTGGATGCTTTTAAAGCAAATCGGACCCGAATTATGGATTGGCTGCACCCTCCTCGGCGGGGCGATTGCAGTAGTGTCTTACATTATCTGCTATTATCTAATTAAATCCCATCGCGCCAAAAATCCCCATCGGCGTTACAAAAAATTTTGATAATCATTTGCAAACAGATTGATTAAAATGCCGATTTATTTTCCATAAACCGCCTCCCTTTTTTGTTTCTTCTTCTTGACAATCTCTATGCAATTTAGTATGATATTGATTTGGAAGGTTGCGAAGAAGATGATGATAAAAATCAAAACAGTTATTTTGCCTGTCATAATCCTGTTCTTATTTATTTCCGCTGATGCTGTTTTCGCCGCAGGTTTTCAGGGTCTTGGTACTTCTTCCTCAGTTAAAATCTCCGGCAATGGCAATGTGCTTTATACAAACAATTCTTATTATACGGCTTCACAAGGCTGGCAGTCCTTTCCAACTGGTTTTGGGGCATCTTCGGTGTCACCTGATGGCTCGACATTTGTCGGAGGAGTTACTATCGAAACTGTGGTTGAATCGCCTGTTGACCCGCCTCTTGACCCGCTTCAGACAGTGAATTATACGGCTGCGGCAGCCAAATGGTCTCCCAGCAGCGGAATTCAGCAGCTAAATTTTCCGACAACTACATGGTCCTCACCTGGATTCGAATATGAATACCACAGTGTTACAACCGCTACCGGAGTTTCCGCTAATGGTTCAACAATTCTGGGTAAGAATGGAAACTCGTCCTCTGCGATGTATTTGAATGGCTCTGGATCGGCTCAGTATATTGATGAAAATCACTCATATGCCCCGGCAGTATCCGCTCTTGCCGTTTCTGCAAATGGCAATACAATTGCCGGATATGGTTACAATGGGACAGGAAGTGATTCTGCTTATATTTGGCGCGCTGATTCAGGCATTACGAATATTACCAGTTTTACTTATGACAATAGCAAGCCTCCGGATGTCATTGGCATTAATCCTTGGGATCCGCCCGACGAAAAAGTGTCTTCGGGAATGTGTATGTCGAGTGATGGCTCCAGAATTATCGGTTCGACTGGAAAAAGAGCTTTTCTCTGGGATCAATCAACAGGATTGCAGTGGATACAAGCCGATAGCTTTCAAAATGTTGTCGAGTTTACTCCTTACGCTGCATCTGCAGATGGTTCTGTTTTTGCCGGTCTTCTTATTTATGACAAATATTACGGAAGCTATAATAATGGGCAGTATACTATTACTCTTGTTGAGACAGTAAATACGGCCGTTATTTGGGATGCGATAAATGGCGTTAGAAATCTTAGTGAGGTATTGCAGTCGCAATATGGTCTTGACCTCAGCGGTTGGACACTGACAAAAGCTACTGGCATCTCAGATGATGGGACGGTAATTATTGGCACAGGCACTAATCCTCAGGGAAATACAGAGGAATGGATGGTGACAATTCCCGAACCGACAACGATTTTGCTGATTGGTTTAGGCGGTTTGGTTTTACGAAAATTTAAAAAGTAAAAACATCGACATTTCGCACCGCCTTCCTTCGGCGTCGTCATTCGTACTGATAACCGATAACTGATAACCGCGTTTCTAACAGCTTTTTACTGCTTCTATGCATCTATCACAAAGTTCCGGCTGCTCGCTGTTTTTCCCAACACTCTCCCAATAATTCCAGCATCTTGCGCATTTTTTATGCGGGCTTTTCTCCGCACTAACAAGTTTGTCTGTCTTTTGTTTATTCAGTTTAACTTCGCTTACGATACAAAGCGCAGCGAAATTTTTAATGCCGAACTGTTCGACTATCCCGATTAAATCATTATCATCGGTGGAAATCGTTACGGAGGATTCCTGGTTGCTTGCGATTATTTCATTCTTTCGCAAGCCTTCAAGTTCTCTGAGCACTTCATCTCGCAGAGTCATTAGTTTTTCCCATTTCTTTTCTTCTTTTTGCCAGTCGATAGATTTATCCATCTGCGGCCATTTAAGTAAATGAACGCTTTCCGCCGTTTCCGTTTTGGCTGGGATAGATTCGTAAATTTCCTCTGCTGTATGTGCAAGGACTGGCGCGAGCATTCTTGTCAGGCAATCGAGTATTTTATACATTGCCGTTTGGCAGCTTCGTCGTGAGGCCGAATCTTTGCCGTCGCAGTAGAGTCTGTCTTTGAGCAGGTCCATATAGATACTGCTCATTTCGACTACGCAGAAATTATAAATAAGGGTATAGACCCGGTGAAACTGAAAGCTTTCATAAGCCTCTGTAACTTCAGCTATGAGTTTTTGCAGTTGTTGGACTGCCCATTTATCGATTTCGAACATTTTCTCATAAGGCACGTTGTTTTGTGATGGGTCGAGGTCGGATGTATTGCCGAGCAGGTATCGGAGCGTATTTCTGATTTTTCGGTATGCTTCTTGTAACCTTGCGATAAGTGCATCGCTGCATCGCATATCTTCCTGATAATTTACGCTTGAGACCCACAGTCGGAGGATATCGGAGCCGTATTTTTTGACTTCATCTTGTGCATTGACATAATTACCGAGCGATTTGGATTGTTTTTTACCAAATTCATCAACTGTAAAGCCGTGTGTGAGGACGGTTTTGAATGGTTCGATACCTATTGCTCCCAGCGCCGGCAGCAGTGAAAGTTGGAACCAGCCTCTATGTTGGTCGGAGCCTTCGAGGTATAGGTCAACTGGCACAGGCCAGCCTGCCTGTTTTGCTACGCTATGCCATGAGCAGCCGGACTCGAACCATACATCGAAGATATTTTCTTCTTTTTGCAGGTCGTTGAATGTAAAGCCCGCCGGCAGTTTGAAGTTTTCGCCGAGTATGTCTTTGGGCGAATCTGTGAACCAGCTATCAGAGCCTTTTTGTCTGATATGAGTCGCGACAGCCAGGACAGATTCTTTAGTTAGAAGGGTTTTGCCATCTGAATTATAGAATATCGGTATTGGCATTCCCCAGCTTCTCTGCCGGGATATACACCAATCCGGCCTTGATTCAAGCATACCTGTAATTCTTTTTTCACCCCATGCGGGTATCCATTTTACTTTAGGTATTCTTTCCAGAGCAAGCTGTCTCAGACTTTTCCCGTCCGGCATCGGCTTATCAACTAAAATAAACCATTGAAATGTAGAGCGGAAAATTATCGGCGTGTGACTGCGCCAGCAATGCGGATAGCTATGTGAAATTTTGCCTTCGGCGAAAAGAAAACCTTTATCCCTGAGGCAATCATTGACCTCTTTATCAACCTGTAAAACATTTTTGCCAACGAGCCATTGAGGTACAGTCTCATCGTAACAGCCGTCGTCCTTGACCGGCGAATAAACAGCTAACTTATTCTGCTGGCCGGCCATGAAATCCTCTTGGCCGTGGCCGGGTGCCGTATGAACAAGACCTGTGCCGTCCTCCGTTGTTACAAAATTTGCACTAATCACCAGCCAGGCATCCCTATCTGTCGGGTTCTTCTCAATATAAGGATGGCTATACCTCAAACCTATAAGCTCGCTACCCTTTACCGTCTTCTCGCTAACAGTGTAATTCTCAAGCTTGCCTGCCGCTATTACAGCCTCAAGCCTTGCTTGAGCGATAATTGACGTAACCTTTTTGCCGTTCTGCGTGAAACTAATCGCTTTATATTCAAGGTCGGGATGAGCCGATATCGCTAAATTCGCGGCCAACGTCCACGGCGTTGTCGTCCATATCATAAAACAAACGCTGCTGCCATCGTCCTTGACAAGACCGAGAGACTTTAATTTCGCTACTGAATCTTTTGTCGCAGGGAAATTAACGAAAATGCTCGGCGATGTAATATCCTCATATTCCAACTCAGCGTCGGCAAGGGCGGTTTTGCAGCCTGAGCACCAGTGAATCGGCTTTAGCTGTTTATAAACCAGACCTTTACCCACAAGCTCGGCAAAAACCTCGCAAATGCCCGCTTCATATTGCGGCTTTAACGTCAGATACGGATTTTCAAAATCGCCGAATACGCCGAGGTCTTTGAATTGCCTTGACTGTAATTTTACATATTTGCTCGCGTATTGCTTGCAGAGTTTGCGAATTTCAAGTTTGCTCATCGTTTTGGCTTTGTCGCCAAGCTCTGTAAAAACCTTTGCCTCAATCGGCAGGCCGTGGCAGTCCCAGCCGGGAACGTAAGGAGCCTGAAAGCCGCTCATCGTTTTATACTTTACGACCATGTCTTTGAGAACCTTGTTTATCACGTGACCCATGTGAATGTCACCGTTGGCGTAAGGGGGGCCGTCGTGAAGGATATACAGAGGCGAACCTTCTCTGGCTTCGATGATTTTTTTATAAATATCTATCTTGTCCCAGTTTTTCCGCTGCTGCGGCTCGCGCTGGGTAAGATTGGCCTTCATCGCAAAGTTTGTCTGAGGCAGATTTAACGTCTTACTGTAGTTTTTCTTGTCTTCGCTCATTGTTTTAGGTTCCTGATAAAACAAAGAATAATAGTTTCTATTCCATTACCTGTCAAGTATTTATAACAAAAAAGCCTTGCAGGATTTTGGCCCGCAAGGCTTTAATACTAATTATATATTTAAGCCTTTAGGGCGTCACACCAATAATTATAGCGATAATAATAGCGATGCGGGAGATTGGGTTGTTTGAAAGGCCTAAAGCAGATTGTTTTGAAATATTAGTCATTTGAGTATCCTTATACCAGTTTTTCGGCAATAGTCAAGGAGTTCTTAACTTAGTTATCGGTTATCTGTTATCAGTTATCTGTTATCAGCACGAGCGGCTTCGACGATGTGTTTTTTGTTATTGAAGCCAATTGAAAGCGGGGGTATAATTTAGGAATAGTTATCAGGGAGCAGTTATCGGTTATCAGCGAAAAAAGAAATATGAGACAGAAGACATCAATCATGCGAAGGTTCGCCGAGTAATACGTGATGGTGGTTTTGTAAATGGTTATTAGTAAATTAAGATGTTATGTGGATTAATCTAATTATTATTCGATGAGAGAGAATGACGGGAGGATTTATGAAATCGCTGCTGATTGCTCTGACCGCTTTGTTTCTTTTTTCCCCGGCCACTTCGTTCGCTGGCGATCCTAACTTCAAGATTGCGCCCAAGTTCGAGGCCGCGTGGATATTTTCCAAGGGGATTGCAGCCGTCAAGATTGGTGAAAAATGGGGGTACATAGACCGAGCGGGAGCCCTGTCCATTCAGCCTCGATTTGATGCTGTCCAACTCTTGTACGATCCTAATGAACTTTTTTCCGAGGATCTTGCGGCAGTTCAGGTGCAAAAGAAATGGGGATATATAGACAAAAAAGGGAATATGGTAATCGAGCCACGCTTCGACGAAGCAGAGAGTTTTCACGATGGATTCGCTCTGGTTGCATTGAACGAGGAAGGCTGTTCAAAGTACGGCTTCATCGACAAATCTGGAAAGTATTTGGTCAAGCCTATCTACGACTTCGGTGGCAATTTTTCACACGGAATGGCTAATGTCGTTGCCGGCAACCAGCAAGGCTATGTTGATAAACAGGGCAAGACCCAGATGCTGGGCAGATTCTCAGAGGTCACTAAATTCTTCGAGGGGTTGGCTGCGGTTCGTCAGGAGGGGAAATGGGGATACGTTGATGTAACCGGGAAAATCATTATCAAGCCACAGTTTGAGGAGTTTATACCAGGGTGGTTCTCGGAAGGCCTTTGCAGTGTTAAGGCGAACAACAAAAGGGGATTCATTGATAGAAACGGAATCATCGTGATTGAGCCAAAATTCGACCTTGTGGGCGAATTCGCTGAGGGGTTTGCCGTTGTAGGCATCGCCGGTTCCCATGGATACATTGACCGGACAGGCAAGATGGTTATTCAACTAAAATATGCAGACGCTTCCAATTTCTCGGAAGGCTTAGCGAAGGTATGCGTCACCCCTCTGGGACCATGGGGCTACATTAACACAAAAGGAGATCTGATAATCGCACCGCAGTTTGAAAAGGCAACCGATTTTTCTGAAGGTTTTGCTGCTGTGAGAGTCGGGAAGAAATGGGGGTATATATCGAAACCAACAAATTGATACCTGAGTGTGTTGGCGGCGGTAAATGAAATTGCCGCGGTGTTCATCAAAGGTGCGAAAAGTGGAATGGTGAAACAAATTTAAGATTTGAAATTTGGAATTTCAGAGACGAACGACGAACCCCGTCATACGGTGATGACGGGGCTAACCATTTAACGAAAACATAATACGCTACTGCGGTTCATCGCCCAATGGGATTTCGTCAATCCTGCATTCAGGGCATTTAGCAATCCTGAAAATGCCCCTCTGTCTTACAACGAGGCGTATGGGCTTGCCGTTCAAGTCAAAACAGCGCGCACAATACGGCGATGTGTCGAGTGTGCCATCAGCATTTCTTGCCCAATACACATTATTGCTAAAGAACAACCTGCCCGTTTCGACCGCATCGTATTTGGCAAGACGCTGCTCTGCCTCTTGCAGCCTTTGTTGCGTTTCCAAAAGCTTTTGTTGGAGTTCGAGGTCTTTGTTTATACTAGCTACTTTGGCAAGATTGGCGGGGAGTGTGATAAGTTGTTTGAGCCACGTCCAGAATGCATTAAACCAACCCAAAGCCATAATTTGGTCTCCAAAACACACAGACTTATACGGAGAATATATAGGAAGTTTAGCTGTTTTGCAAGTAAAATCAAAAGTGAGAAGTTATCTTATCTTAAACTCATTTAGGTCTGTCTCTAACAGAAAACTTCTAAACGGTTCGTATTTAAAAGATTCGAAATTCAGCGGCGCGTATTCTTCATCGCCGGACTGCAAAACAAATTTATCGTGCGCGTAAGCCGCTAAAATCCTGTGCTCGGGACAATCAGGGACATAGAAACAATATCGTTTGCCATTGCTATCGTTAAATTGTGCTTTGCAATAAGTATTGCCGCTTTGCTTTGTGCAAATGCAAACGCCTGCAAAACCACTATTATTTCTGGCTTTTACATTCAGGGCGTTTTGCCGGTATGTGGCAATTCTCAAGTTCTCTCTTCGATTATCGAATGTGTCGCCGTTAATGTGGTCAACAACCATTCCAGCCGGCGGATTGGTAATGAAACGCGCAAGCGATACGAGCCTTGGAGGACTGGAGCCGAGAAGAATGGCAGGATAACTATTTCCATTTCCGGAAAAACGCAAGCCGATTATACCTTCGGCATATTTGCTGCGTTGAGTAGGGCGAACATTGAAAATCTGATAATAAATATCAGGGTCAACTTTGACAGGCCGGCCTGCAATCGTGAAAGTCAGAAAATCGGTTGCGCTTTGTGTGGACATAGAAAAATAAGTGAAAAGTTAAAAGTTAAGGATATAGAAAAGGGAGATTTGATTAGTTTTAGAATTTACGGTTTGTCATTTACAGTATCTTGGGAACTGTAAGCTGTTTAAAATAAGCATATTATGTGAATAAATGCCTTAAAATTCACTAATTATCAAACAACAAGGGTATTTTACTATATTTCTAACTAAAAATCAACTGAAAAATGAGATGAAAGGGATATAATGGTGTTGTTGAAAAAACAATCAGATAAATATTGGTTTATTTTCATCTGTGCGGTAATGACGATTGTTACGCTGGCGGTTTATTGGCAGATGCGCCAATATGATTTTATCAGCCTTGACGATTTCGGTTATGTAAGGGACAATCCGAATGTTCGCTACGGATTCAGCTGGGCAAACGTCGGATGGGCGTTTAGCAGCGGTTACGCCAGTAACTGGCATCCATTGACATGGCTTAGTCATATGCTGGACTGCGAGCTTTACGGAACTAACGCCGGTATGCATCATCTGACTAATTTATTCCTGCATATCGCAAATGTTCTTTTGCTTTTTGCCGTTCTTAGGGCAATGACTGGTGCGCTTTGGCCAAGTGCCTTCGTTGCCGCGCTCTTCGCATTGCATCCGCTGCACGTCGAGTCGGTAGCGTGGATATCGGAACGCAAGGATGTTCTGAGCACTTTTTTCGCTCTGCTGACAATGGCGGCATATCTGCGATATGTCAAAAAACCGAGTATCGCACGATACCTGCCGGCGTTGCTGCTTTTTGCGTTAGGACTTATGGCAAAGCCTATGCTGGTAACTTTGCCGTTTGTGCTGCTTCTGCTGGATTATTGGCCTCTGGAGCGGTTTAAGCCGGCAAATATGAAAACGGCGAAGCGCCTTGTTTTTGAAAAAGGACCTTTTTTTATATTGTCGGCAGCATCGAGTATTATTACTATTTTTGTTCAAAAAATAATCACGGTCAACCAGCTTCCTTTAAATCTTCGCATCGCCAATACATTCATATCTTATGTCAAGTATATCGAAAAGATGATTTGGCCGGTCAACCTGGCGATATTTTATCCGCATTCCGATATGAAATTATCAATGCCGCAGGCTTTTGCTTGTGCTTTACTGCTGCTGGGAATATCTGCCGGAGTGATTTGCCTTGCCCGGAAACGAAAATACCTTTTGTTCGGCTGGCTGTGGTATCTTGGAACTCTGGTTCCGGTAATTGGTCTGGTCCAGGTGGGAGGTCTGGCTATGGCCGACCGTTATACATATATGCCGCTTACAGGGCTGTTTATCATTATTGCATGGGGAGCTAACGACCTGCTGACAGGATGGAAGTATAAAAAAATTATACATGGCATATCAGCGACTATGATTCTTTTGGCATTGGCTGTCTGGACATTTTTTCAGGCAGGATACTGGCGCAACAGCTTAACCCTTTTTGAACATGCTATCGCGGTTACTGAGGATAATTATTTGGCGCATAAATGTTTGGCCGATGCCCTGCACGGCCAGGATAAAAATGAGGAGGCAATCGAACATTACCGCAAGGCGATTGAAATCGGCGAAAACTATGCATCTGCGTATGTCGGCCTGGGTTCAGTCCTGATTGATACTGGGAAAACCGACCAGGCAGAGGAGTATCTTGCAAAAGCGATACAACTCGACCCGGAGTCGGGCAAGGCGTATGGCGAGCTGGGACGGGCTATGGCGAAAAAAGGTAAAATGAGTGAGGCGGCTGCTCTTTTCGAAAAGGCCGCTAGGCTTGAGCCTTACTGGATTGACCCGATTAATGCTCTTGCGTGGAATCTTGCGACTTATAATGATGCAAAAATCCGCAATCCCGTCAGGGCGGTCCAGTTGGCAAAACGTGCATGCGAACTTACAAATTATGAAAACCCCGCTATAATGGATACGATGGCGGCGGCTTATGCAGCGGCGGGCGACTTCAGCAAAGCGATAGAAACTTGTGAAAAAGCTCTGGCATTATGCAAATCCGCTCAGCAGAGCGAGCTTAAAAGGGAAATTGAAAATCGGCTGATTTTGTATAAAGCCGGCAAACCTTATATCGAGGCACAGTGAAAGGTATTTTGTAAAACAGATGTATAAAACTACAAACAAATATCATATTCACCTGATTTATATATTGCTGACCATAGTTACTTTTATCGCTTTTGAACCGATAATGAGCAATGGATTCATAAGCTTCGATGATGATGCGTATATTTATCACAACAGCAATATTACTACCGGCCTGACGGGTAAAAATATCGGTTGGGCATTTACGAATATTCATGCCAACAATTACCATCCGTTAACTTCGCTGTCGCATATGCTTGATTGTCAGTTTTTCAAGCTGGACGCCGGCGCTCATCATTCAATCAATTTGCTTTTACATATAGCCAATACGTTATTATTGTTTACGGTTTTGAGCAGAATGACAAAAAGAGCCTGGGCGAGCGCATTTGTCGCGGCACTTTTTGCGCTGCATCCGCTTCACGTGGAATCTGTTGCCTGGGCGTCGGAGCGAAAAGACGTGCTCAGCACATTTTTCCTGATGCTCACTCTTCTGGCTTATGCAGGTTATGTAAAACGGCCGGGGGCAGGACGGTATTTATTAACGCTGGTTTTGTTCGTATTGGGTCTTTTGAGCAAGCAAATGCTTGTAACGGTGCCGTTTATTCTGCTGTTATTGGATTACTGGCCGCTTGAACGATTCAAGAAAACTAAACTCAGCAGTCTGATACTTGAGAAAATTCCATTTTTGGTTTTATCGGCGGCTTTGGGTATTGTTACCGTTATCATTCAGCACAAAATGGGGCTGCTGAAGACCTTTTCAAACTATCCGTTTCAATGGCGAATCGAAAATGCCATTGTGTCATATATTATATATATCGAAAAAATGTTTTGGCCTGTCAACCTGGCAATATTTTATCCGCATCCGAAGGGCGACATCACTTTTTGGCAAGTTGCGGGGTCGCTGCTTATCCTTTTATTTATAACATTTCTGGCTATATGGAAAATACGCCGATGGCCTTATGTCGCTGTCGGCTGGTTATGGTTTTTGGTGACCCTCGTGCCGGTTATAGGAATAGTGCAAGTGGGCCTGCAGGGCTGGGCAGATAGATATACTTATGTTCCTTATATCGGGCTTTTTATTATTGCCTGGGTTGCCTGCGACCTGCCGGCTGGGGTTCAATATCAAAAAACGATTTTTTCGTTATCTGCCTGCATTATTCTTTTATCGCTGGGCGCTAAGACCTTTATTCAGACTCTGTATTGGCAAAATAACATTATGTTATATTCTCATGCCGCGGAAGTTGTTGAAAATAACTGGTGGGCGTATAATTTTATGGGAAAAGCGTTAGCTTCTCAGGATGAATTTAATGAAGCGATTGTGCTGTTCGAAAAGTCTTTGGCAATCTACCCGCAAAATATCACAGTAAATTATGAAATGGGCAAAGCATTTTTGGGGGCGGGCGACGCGAACGATGCTGTAAAATTGTATCAGCAGATGCTTGGTCCGCTGCCGGATAATCCAAATGAGCCGGTCAAAGTTGATGATAATCCTGTTCTTAAAGATTTGTATGTAAACGCGAATATTAATCTTGCAATCGGATTATCGCGGCAGGGAAATCTTAAAGAATCGGCCAGGCGTTTCGAGGAAGCTTTGCGGGTTGCGCCTGACGCAGAGGCGGCACGCAAGGGGCTTGAAGATTTAAAGAAGCAGGCTAAGGATAATTCTTTATTGCCTTGACATTACGCCATGCAATAAATAAATTATCAGCTATGGCAAAAAATTTCTACAGAATTGACGGCCGCACACGTATCATTTTAATTTGTCTTGTCCTAACGTCAATGGTGTTAGCAGTTTTTGCCCAGGTACGCAGTCACGAATTTATTAATTACGACGACCCAGCCTACGTTACCGGAAATAATGCTGTCCTGAATGGTTTGTCCGCTGACAGTATCCTCTGGGCCTTTACGACAGGTTGCTTCGGCAATTGGAATCCGCTGACGTGGATTTCATATATGCTGGACCGGCAGTTCTTCGGCTCAGGTCCCGCAGGATTTCACCTCACTAATCTTATTCTCCATATCGCCAATGCCTTGATTCTATTTATTGTCTTAAAACAAATGACAAATGCGGTTTGGCAAAGCGCCTTCGTAGCGGCCCTGTTTGCGATTCATCCTCTTCACGTCGAATCCGTCGCCTGGATTTCAGGCCGCAAGGATGTTCTGAGTACCTTTTTCGCTCTGCTGACAATGGCCGCATATCTGCGATATGTCAAAAAACCGGGTATCGCACGATACCTGCCGGCGCTGCTGCTTTTTGCGTTAGGCCTTATGGCAAAGCCAATGATTGTTACTTTGCCTTTTGCTTTTCTTCTGCTGGACTATTGGCCGCTGAATCGTATCAGAAATTTTAGCGGACAAAATATTTATCGTTTGATTTTGGAAAAAGTTCCCTTCCTTGTTTTATCCGTCGCTGCAGGTGTCGTCACCTATTATACACAAAAAAATATTGGAGCACTGCCGTCTTTTGCTGGGATGCCTCTGAAGTATCGTATTTTAAATGCCTTAATATCTTATGCAAAATATATTGGAAAAATGTTTATTCCGACCGGTCTCGCTCCGTTTTATCCTCACCCCCGTGAAGACGTATCGATTTTATACGCTCTGATTTCCGCCATTATCTTATTGGCTATAACTATTGTTGTTCTTTATTTCGTCAAAAATCGTCGGTATCTCCTTACGGGCTGGTTCTGGTATCTCGGAACGCTGATTCCGGTTCTCGGTATCATTCAGATTGGTTCGCATGCTATGGCCGATAGATATACTTATGTTCCACTGATTGGTTTATTTATAATGGTATCATTTGGCGGTGCTGAATTATTCGGCAAACTGCGATACGGCATCCGGATTTCCGCCGTCTCGGCTGCCGTTATAATTTTTGCACTGATGATTTGCACTTACAGGCAGGTGGGCTTTTGGCGCAACAGCATTACACTTTTTGAACACACCGCACAAGTTACTCAAAATAATTATTTGGCATACAGCAACCTTTCAAATGCGCTTGGTCAAAAAGGAGATTATGATGCCGCTATAAAAAACGGACTTGAGTCGCTGCGTATTCGGCCGAATTACGACACGCCGTGCTATAATCTTGGAATGGCTTATTATAGTAAAGGTGACACGGAAAAGGCAATTTACTACTGGACAGAGGCTCTAAAAATCAATCCGAAGTTTCCTGAGGCCAATTACGCTCTTGCGACAGCATTACTTAATAAGAATGAGGTCGCACAGGCGATAAAATATCTTCAGGAGGAATTAAAAATAAATCCGAACCACACCGGCGCTAAAAAACTTCTCTCTAAACTAATATCCGCTACTCGGTAGAGATATATCTTCTTGACAGGAACGTTCTGCGGGGACTACTATATTGTAATTATGGCAAAAACTTTATACATAATTGATGGTCACGCGCACATTTACGCGGCATATTATGCGCCAATGAGTCAAAAACTTTCCAGCCCAATCGGCGAACCAAAAATTATCCCTTAAATAATGAATAAAATATCAAGCAAATATTATGTCCCTTTAATCTGCATTGCCCTGGCATTTATAAACCTGGCGGTTTACTTGCAAGTCCTCAATCACGATTTCATCGACTTTGATGATGACCTGTATGTTACTAAAAATACCAATGTGCAATCCGGCCTGACCTTAAAAGACATAAAATGGGCCTTCACAACGAACCAGGCGTATAATTGGCATCCATTGACTTGGATATCGCATATGCTGGATTGCCAGCTTTATGGTTTAAATCCTGCCGGCCATCACTTCACAAATGTAATTTTTCACATAGCGAATACCTTATTTTTATTTCTGGTCTTCAAACGTATGACCGGTAACTTATGGCAAAGTGCTTTTGTTGCAGCCCTGTTTTCTCTGCACCCGCTTCATGTTGAATCAGTTGCCTGGGTCTCGGAGCGAAAAGACGTCCTCAGCACCTTTTTCTTGTTGCTCACTATATGGTTTTACATACGCTACACTCATCACCGACGGCTCGCTGATTACCTGCTGGTTATGCTTACCTTAGCGCTAGGCCTAATGGCCAAACAAATGCTGGTAACACTACCGTTTGTTCTGCTTCTATTAGACTATTGGCCTCTGCAGCGATTTACATGGCCGTTAAAACAAAAAAAACATAAAGGTACATCTGCAACAACTTCACTTTCTCGCTGCTTCGTGGAGAAAGTGCCCTTTTTGGCTTTGTCTTTTATCGCAAGTCTAATCGTTCTTTATGTCCAATCAAAAGCTACGCTTGTAAGAAGCACAATTCAGATGCCAATCGTTTTTCGCATTGCAAATGCAATTCTTGCTTATACAAAATATATCACAGAGATGTTCTGGCCCTTTCATTTGGGGATTCTTTATCCATACCCACAGACCAATCCTCAACTGTGGCAGGTTTTGACCGCTGGCTTACTGCTTCTGTGCATCACTGCCATAGTGTTCCGTTTGTCCCGCAACCGTCGCTGGCTCATAGTTGGATGGCTCTGGTACCTTGGAACCCTCGTTCCCGTAATCGGACTGGTGCAGGTCGGACTTCAGTCAATGGCTGACCGCTACACCTATGTCCCTTTCATTGGTCTATTCATCATCATTACATGGGGCGCCGCCGAACTTATTGCAAAACTAAAATACAAGAATATTATCTTTGCAGCAGGTGCCGGGGTGGTGCTCCTGGTTTTATCGGTACTCACTTGGCTGCAACTGTCATACTGGGAAAATAGCATTACATTGCTTGAGCATACCGTAGCTGTCACTGCCAACAATGATATTATACACTACAACCTGGGCATACTGCTGATAGAGCAAGGCAAGACTGACCAGGCCATTGAACATTGGCTTGAAGCCGTAAGAATCAGGCCTGAACAGCCGACAATTCACAATAATCTTGCGATTTTATTTGCTAAGCAGGGCAAAATCGAGGAGGCAATCCAACAATATCGCCAGGTGCTCAAATACAGACCTAACGATACCGTCGCATATAACCGCCTTAAAGCCCTCTTGGCCGCTCAAGAGAAATCTGCTGCCGAAGACAAAACTCCGAAATAAGTCAGTTAAGTTACACTTTGCAGGCAGCCCTTTGCTTATTACCTTGACATCGCACCGGACAATAAATAAAGTTATCAGCTATGGCAAAAACCTTATATATAATTGACGGTCACGCACACATTTATGCGGCGTATTATGCGCCAATGAGTCAGAAACTTTCCAGCCCGACAGGTGAGCCTACCAAAGCCACATATATTTTCACCACGATGATTTTGAAACTTCTCGAAACAAAAAAGCCGGATATGCTCGTTGTCGCGATGGATTCCAAAGAGCCAAGTTTCCGTGCGGAAATTTACAAAGAATACAAGGCACACAGGCAGCCGATGCCTGAAGATATGCCAAAGCAGATAAATCGCATCGAGCAGATTCTTGAAGCAATGAATATCCCAATTATCCGCAAAAGCACATTCGAGGCCGACGACATAATCGGGACACTGGCGGCTAAAGCCGTAAAAGCCGGCATTGATACTTATATCTGCTCCAAAGACAAAGATATGCTCCAGCTTCTTGAGATTGGCGTTCATATATATGATGTAAAAACAGACGCTGTAACTGATGCCAAATCATTTAAGCAGGAAACCGGCTTTGAGCCGCGGCAGTTTATCGATGTCCTTGCGCTGCAGGGCGATGCGAGCGATAACGTGCCCGGCGTTCCGGATGTCGGACCAAAAACAGCCATTGAATGGATAAAACAATATGGCTCGCTTGAAGGCCTTTACGAACACGCCGATGAAATTAAAGGCAAACGCGGCGATAACCTGCGAAACTCAAAGGACATGGCGTTTCTCAGCAGAAAACTTGTAACAATAAATTGCGATATGCCCGTTGAAATCGACCAGAAGAATTTTGCCGTCAAAGAACCTGATAAAGAAAAACTTACTGCGGTTTTCACAGGACTTGGCTTTAACAGGCTTTTAGGCCAGCTCAGCCTATCGCAGACCGAAACGCAAACTGAGGAAATTCGTAATAAAGACGGTTTCAACTCGATAAAAACTGTTAAACATAATTATCATTTAATTGACTCGCCTGAAAAACTCGATGATTTTTCCGCAAAGTTAAAAGAACAAAAACTGTTTGCTGTCGATACCGAAACAACCTCAATATCTGCACATCGTGCCGAGCTTGTTGGAATAAGTATATCCTGGGAGGCTCATAACGCATATTATATTGCCGTCAAAGGACCGATGGGGGCAAAATGCCTGGGTCTGTCGGTTGTGAAAGGGAAACTCGCGGCGATTTTCGCGGATGAAAAAATAAAAAAAATCTGCCAGAACGCAAAATACGATATGATTGTTCTGCACAATTCCGATATGCCCGTTAAAGGCCTTGTATTCGATACTATGATAGCTTCCTATGTCCTCGATGCCGAGAGAAGAAGTCATTCGCTCGATAATATGGCGTTGGATTTTCTTAACTATCGCAGCATTCCGATTTTCGACCTGATTGGCAAAGGCAAAAATCAAATGAGCTTCGAGCTGGTCGATACGGCATCGGCCTGCGATTACTCCTGCGAAGACGCTGATTTTACATTTCAGCTTTATCACTACTTGGGCGAAAAACTTGAAAAAGAGCCAAAGCTAAAACAT
This sequence comes from Sedimentisphaerales bacterium, assembly GCA_050014075.1. Taxonomy (GTDB): domain Bacteria; phylum Planctomycetota; class Phycisphaerae; order Sedimentisphaerales; family UBA12454; genus UBA12454. The sequence goes on from JBEKEA010000002.1 coordinate 38,582, forward strand.
CTCTTCGAAAAAATTGAAATGCCTCTTGTCGAAGTCTTAACCACAATGGAGCTTAACGGCGTAAAAGTCGATATCCAGATTCTCAGGCAGTTGTCAATTGAGATAAATAATCTGCTCGATCAGGTAACTGAAAAAATCCACAAACTTGCCGGCAGCGCATTCAATATAGATTCGCCCAAGCAGCTTTCCGATATATTATTCGACAAACTCGGCTTAAAATCAGTGCGAGAGGGCAAAACAGGCCATAGCACCGATGCCGACGTCCTCGAGGAACTGGCCGGCGAACATCCAATTATCGAACAGATTCTTCAGCAACGCCAGTTAAGCAAACTCAAGAATACTTATACTGACAAACTCGGTGCGCTGATAAATCCGCGAACCGGCAGGGTGCACGCAAGTTTCAACCAGACAATTACCGCTACCGGCAGACTCAGTTCTTCCGACCCCAATTTGCAGAACATCCCCATTCGCACGGATATAGGCAAAAAAATTCGTTCCGCGTTCGTGCCGGAGAAAAAAACAGATAAAATCGTCAGCCTCGACTATTCGCAGATTGAGCTTCGTATGGTTGCGCATTTCAGCGGCGACAAGGAATTAAAAAAAGCTTTCGAACAGGATAAGGACATTCACAGTTTTGTCGCCTCGCAGATTTACAACGTGGACATAAAAGACGTAACGAGCGAAATGCGGTCACGCTGCAAGGCAGTCAATTTCGGCCTGATTTACGGGCAGGGAGCCTTTGGCTTGAGCCGGACTACGGGTATGAACGTCGGCGAGTCGAAAAAATTCATCGAAGAATATTTCGCAAAATACAGCTCAATTCAGAAATTTAAAAAAGATGCGATAGAGACAGCCATAAAAACCGGCTATGCTGAAACCATTTGCGGCAGAAGGAGAACAATTACCGGCCTGGACAGCAAAAACGGCAATGTACGTTCGCAGGCGGAAAGACTGGTGATAAATACGCTGGTTCAGGGTTCTGCCGCCGATTTGATTAAAATCGCGATGATAACGATTCAGAAAAAAATTGAGAACGAAAACCTGCCTGCGAAAATGATTTTACAGATTCACGATGAGCTGGTTTTTGAAGCTGACGGGAAACAGGCAAAAAAACTCGCTGATATTTTCGGCGATGAAATGACCGGCGCGATAAAACTTAATGTTCCGCTCAAAGTCGATATTACAATTGGCGATAGCTGGCTCGGATAAGGCTCTATTATTGTAAATCGCTAAAGGAAATAAGCTTGATATTATTTTCTTTAATACAATTCTTTATGTCGTTATCACACAAAACCTGAGCATCGAATTCATTGAACGCGGGCAGTTCATCAGAGGATTGTTCATTATATTTCGGGTGAAAGCCCATTTCAGATGTTCCATAGGGAAGCGCTTTAAGGCATTGGATAACTCTTTCCTTTAACCCTTTTGGTGGAGTGGGTATGAGATAAGCTAAAGTAATAAATCTGTCCGGCGTAAGCAGTCCGTCCTTTCTCATAATTGAATGAGCGACCGCCCGTCTATTTGCCCTTCGAAATTTCATAAAATTCAATAATATCTTTTCCAGTTTGCAATAAATATTTGCATTGGGGGCTGTCCAATATAATCCGTTATTTGTTCTGGCTGCGGGAATCCCATAGAGCTTGTGCAATTTTATTAAGGCCGCTCTCACGGCGGGTCTTCTATGAGTTCCATTGTGGCTGTCAAAATGTGTAATATGCACTCCCAAATCCAAAGCCCGCAATAATTGCGCTTCAAGTTCTCTGTAAACTTGTTCTTTTGCCTTGTCGTTGGATAGAAGATTTTTATGTTGTTTTGAAGCAGCCAGGAAATTACCTTGGAAATCTATTAAATTGTCAACTTTGTCGGGGTCGGTTAGAGGTTTTCCTTCCGTGAGATTTAAATGCAGCCCGATGGAAAGATTAGGAAATGCTTTAGCTCTCGAAATAGCATACTCTGCGGCCGGCATATTGCTCATTAAAGTGGCACTGGTTATTATGCCGTTGATATGACAATCAATTATGGCATCAGTAGTACCTTTGGAAAGCCCAAAGTCGTCGGCATTGACGATCAGTTTTTTAACGTTAGTAAAATTCATCGCGGATAACATAAACAAAAACAGGTCTAAAATCCAGCTTTTACTGGAACTATTTTAAGGTTTTACGAATACTTGTTTTTATCGCAAATATAGGATAAACTGCGGAGTCGGTTTTTTATCGTTAACTTTAAAAGAGAAATTGTATGGGAAATTTCCCTGAAAATATTGGTAAAATGCTGATTTTTATGGGGGCGGTTCTGCTTTTTGCGGGAGCGGCTTTTCTTGTCCTGGGCAAAATCGGGTTTTTCCGCCTGCCCGGCGACGTAGAAGTCGGCGGCAAAAACTGGCGTCTGTTTTTTCCGATTACCAGCAGTATTATCATTTCTATTGTTCTTACGCTTGTTTTATGGCTGATTAGCTGCCTGAGAAAATAAATAAATTATGCTCCAACTATTCAAAGACAAGAATTTACTGAAGCTCTGTTTTGCAGCGTTCTTTATGAGCGCCTGCCTGCAATTGGTCAGTATTGTGCTCCCCTTTGCGGTAAAGGCTATAAACGGCAGCGATACCGATGTCGGCCTGTGTTTTATGGCGCAGATGGGCACTTATGTTATTTTTTGTATACTGGCTGTTTTAATAATCGACAAACTCAACCCCAAAAAAGTTCTGCTGATAGCCGCCGGTGCAGAAATTATTGTTTCATTGGGCTTTCTTGCGACAGTCAAATACGGAAACAGTAACGGCATATTCTTTAGTCCTGTAACACGGCTGATTATCCTGATGTCAATGAACGGAATCATCACAGCATTTTTCTGGCCGACGATGATGGGCTGGATTTCAACCGGTCACGAAGGACTTGAGCTTACAAAAAGATTCGGCTTTTATAACGTAACCTGGGGAATGGCAAATACGGCTCTGCCGATTGTCGGCGGGTATCTTATGGAAGTCAATTATCCATGGCCGCTGGCGCTGGCGGTTGTTTTCGCAGTCCTTTGTTTAATATCACTTTTTCCGACAAGGCATACGAGTCAAATTCCGGCAATGCACCAAAATATCACCGATGACGCCGGCCGGCAGATACCGCTGGAAAACAGGTCTTTTGTCTGGATATCGCGAGTCGCTCTTTTTACTACATTAGTATGCGTTGGCATTTTCAGGAGCCAGCTTGGAATTTTGTATAAATTTCAGCTTGGATTTGCCGAATCTACTTACGGCTGGTCGGTTTCGCTTATGTGCCTTTTTAATATTGCGGTTTTTTATATGATGGGCAAAAGCCACTATTGGCATTATAAGAAGGCACTCTACGCGGCAGCACAAGTTTCAATTATTGGCTGTATGGCGATGATGATTATATGCAAAAGCCTCCCGCTGCAATTGCTCGCATCCGGTATGGCAGGGGTTTGGTATGGATACGTTTACAGTTCACATCAGTATTACGGCGTTTCAGGCAGCAAAAAACGTTCCAACCTCATGGCCGTGCACGAAACAATTATCGGCGCAGGTTTCGCAACGGGTTCTTTATTCGGCGGGATATTAAGCGATGCCTTCGGCAGATATTCGCCATACTGGTTTGGCTGTGCAGTTATTGTCGCAGGAGGATTAGTCCAGATAGTCTTGTGGTTTATTGCCCGCAGACCTGCTCAGATTTCCTCGAAGGAAGAAACATCTGTTTTTACATCGCCGTAAGGCGATTCCTCACTATTAACTATCAACTACCAACTATCAACTATAAGAAGTTTCACCCGCGAGGGTGAAACTTCTTATGAATACTCCGCAGTCTTTCCATGTCAACGTGAGTATATATCTGCGTTGTCGCAATATCGACGTGCCCGAGCATCTCCTGCACGCTGCGCAAATCCGCTCCGCCGCTTAAAAGATGAGTCGCAAAGCAATGCCGAAGAGTATGCGTCGTCATCTGCTTTGGTAATCCCGCCCGGCAGGCGTATTTTTTTACAATTCGCCAGAGTTCAATTCTGCTAAGTGCTCTGCCCGTTCGCGAAAGGAACAGGGCGTCGCCGCTGCAAGGCTTGGCCAGTTTCCCTCGAAATTGCTCGATATATTGTTCAATAGCCCCAATCGCGGCATGGTTGAGAGGAATTACCCGTTCCTTTTTACCTTTGCCCAGGCATCGGACATATCCGATTTTAAGATTCGCATCGCCAATTTTCAGCCCCGCGACTTCGCTCGCCCTTGCGCCGGTAGCGTAAAGTAATTCGAGAAGGGCACGGTCTCTGAAATAATAAGGCTCTTTCTCATCCGGACAGTCCATCAGTTTTGTAACCTGGTCTTTGCTGCAAACAATTGGAAGTTTCTGCCAAAGCTTTGGGCTTTCAAGAAATACTGTTAAATCGTCCTTGATGTGTCCCATCATTTTGCAGTAGCGCAGAAACATTTTCAGCGCGACTACCGAGCGGTTAATCGAGGCTTCTGCTTTATTTTGGCGGGCAAGGACCTTTGCGTAATCATAAAACTCAGCTGTAGTAATCTTATCAGGCTTCTTAATCCCTTTCGAAAGGCAAAATATGACAAATTCCCGCAGGTCTCTGCCATAGCCGAGGATGGTGTTTTCGCTAAGGCCGGCTTCGACGGTCAGGTAATTTAGGAATGCCAGCACCGTCTTTCCAAACGGCTCAGCATCTAAAACTGTATTAAGATTCTGCACTTGTAACGACATATTATGATAAAGTCCGATAAATTACGGTTTTTATGCTAATTTTAGGCAATTGTTTCATTGCTCTATGTTTTGTTTCGACAAAAGCACTCACTTTCCCTTAATATAAAGTTCAAAATGATAGAGAAGCAATAAATGACACTATTTTATGTTTATTTCCTTGCGAGTTGTAAAAATGGCTATCTTTATATTGGCGTAACAAAAGATTTGATTGGCAGGGTTAGAAAACACAAAAATAATTCTCTCGATGGTTATGCAAAAAAACTCGGAATTCACAATCTTGTTTACTATGAAACTTTTGATGATATTAACAAAGCCATTGCTCGCGAAAAGCAGTTAAAAAAATGGAAAAGGCAGTGGAAGATTAAATTAATCGAAAAGGATAATTCCGACTGGAAAGATTTATATCCCAATTTAACCCTTTAGGATGATTCCTGCGTTCGCCAGGAATTTCTTCCTTGAAGCACCTTCTCTGGAGGTCATTCCCGAGAAGGTACTTCTTTGAATCCGCTACAGGGAATTCTTCCTTGAAGTATCTTCAATGCAGTGTCATTCCTGAGAACCTGCATCTTTGGCTCCACTACAAGGAACATCCGGCATTTCACCGTATTATCACTTGCTTATATAACTTCCTCAGATATAAATCATTCCTTGAGGAAGCAACATCGAATTTTTAACTATGAAATACTTACAGGTTAGTTCTATGTAGTTTTGAAACCAGTTGTAGCTAAGTAGTAGAAAGAAAAAATTGAGCGAGACTAAGTTTTATCAAAACATGACACAACTCGGAACGGGAATAGGAGTATGCTTTGACAAGAAACTAATTACTTCGGCGTTGGTCCTATTGTATTCAGCGATTGATATAACCAGTTGGCTGGCCTCAGACAAACCAAACGCAACAGTACGTGAGTGCTTTGTAACATGGGTTGAAAAATATTTATTGGCATCTAAACCATTAAAATGTACAGCACTTGAGTTGTATTCAGCCAGATTTGGTCTTGTACATACCTTGACACCCGACTCACAACTGGTTGAACAGGGGAAAGCACGTCTAATTGCTTACGCTTGGGGTACTGCGAAGTCCAATGATCTGAGTAAATTAATCGATATGACAAAATTGTCGGATAAGGCCGTAGCAGTTCAAGTTGAAGAACTATGGCTTGGAGGCTTGGTTTGCTTGCGTTCAGCAAGGAGTTAGAAGGTAATACATCAAAGGCGGTTAGAGTATATGAAAGAGCAGATAAATTCTTCTCAAATTTAGCCATTAAACCCTTTGAGCATTTGCTTGACAGTAATAACTTAATTTGAACAAGTTCAATGGTATTGTTATAAATAGAGTAACCGTTTATTTTTACTCCTCGAATTATTTTCCCGCCGCGGCGTTTCCTTAACTTTTCACTTCATTCGCTATCTCATCGGGGCTCGTCTAAACTGATAACCGATAACTGAGTTTCTGATAACTATTAACTATCAACCAGCGACTTTTATCCGCCTCAGGTGGAAGCGACTATTTACTGGGAATAGTCAACTTGGAACCGACAACAAGATTACTCTTAGCTGTAAGTTTGGGATTCAGTTTGAGTATATCGTTGACGCGGCTGCCGTTGCCGAGCTGGCTTTTAGCTATGCTCCAAAGGCTGTCCCCGCTTTTTATGGTATATTGTTTTGCATCTGTCGGGATGGAGTTGTCTGTCTTTGTATTTCCTGCGCTAGCGGTGGCGGCTGGTGCGGTTGCTGTTGCCTGCTCTGAGGCAGGGGTCGGGTTTTTAAGTGTTTCATTTTCGAATTTAGCCAGTTGCAAATCGCCGTTTAATTTATCTACAGTGGCGTTGCAATTATTAATTCTTTCCTGTGACGCTGCCTCTGACTGCTGCATCTTTTTTTGCATATCGGCGATTGCTGCCTTGCTCTTTGCATTTGTTATGAATACCCCGGCTCCTAATCCGGCTCCGAGTGCGACTATTACGATGATAATAACTAATACGACTTTTTTCATTGTTAGTTTCTTTCAAAAATCCTTTTTAAATTCTTTGCCGGCTTGTTCCCGGCACTCAACATTAAACCGAATAGAATATCAATACTCTCTAAAAACATCAAATGAATAATCGGAGCGAAGCGGAGACCCCAGCGCTTAGTTTTGCTCGCGGGCAAAACTGCAGGGGATAGTTCCAACACATCGTGACGCCTTAAAGCAATTTTGCCGTGTCAATCTGTGTTAATCCGTGTCTGAAAATCCTCTGTGGTCTCGGTGATCTCGGTGGCTAAAATATATCTTCTTTGTCTTTGTGCCTTAGTGTCTTGGTGGCTATAAGCATTCAAAAAAACACAAAAATTATCAAAAAACAGGGCAAATTAATCAAAACTTGTCCGCCTCAGGCGTGATTAGTTCAAAAAAATCAAAAAAAATCAAAAATTTTCAAAATCTTTACTAAAACTTGTCCTCGCAACTACTTACAAACCATTTTTTAAAAAATACTTACGCAAATAAAGGACTTATGGCAGACTCCATTTTACATTTTTTCCCTGTCTCGCCATAGTCTTTTGGCGATGGCGGAAACGCAAAATAAGGACTTACAGCTTTCGGATTTCGAAATTCGTATTTTTTTCATAGCGACTATCAATTATAAACTATGAACTAATTAACCAAACATTTCTTGCCATTCCACAGTAAGTATAGTATTATTTTAAAATAGTTAGTAGTTTTGTTTGCTTCGTATTTCGTTATAGGCCTCGGCCTAACTAACGCACTGCAAAGGACTTAATGAATATCGTCTCACGGGGTGTAGCTCAGTTTGGCTAGAGCGCCTGGTTTGGGACCAGGAGGCCGTAGGTTCGAATCCTATCACCCCGATATCGTTTTTTGACGAAAAAAATCAGGTTTTTAAGGTAAAAAAATGTGCGGCATTGTTGCTTATCTTGGCAAAAAACCGGCTCAGCCAATTCTAATAGAAGGCCTAAAACGACTTGAGTACAGGGGTTACGACTCAGCGGGTTTGGGCCTGATAAATGGCAACGAGATAAAAATCATTAAATCCAGCGGCCGGATAAGCGTTCTTGAGGAAATTCTCGGCGATCCTGACCCGAAAGAAGTTGTCGGCATTGGCCACACACGCTGGGCGACGCACGGCCAGCCGAACACTATAAATGCTCACCCGCACTTGGATTACACCGGCAAAATCGCGCTCGCTCACAACGGCATTATCGAAAATTACAGCACATTAAAAACCTGGCTCATCAGCAAAGGCTGCACGTTCAAAAGTGAGACCGACACTGAAGTTATCGCAAATCTTATTGGTTATTTATATTCGAATATTGACGGCGAAGATTGTCCCAAAGACGACCAGAACCGTTTTGAATGGGCTGTGCAGCACGCATTGAATGAGCTTGTCGGAACTTATGGCCTGGCAATACTTTGCGCCGATTTTCCTGAGATGCTGATTGGCGCGAAAAAAGGCAGTCCGTTGATTTTGGGCCTTGGCAAAAATGAATATGTTATCGCATCTGACGCCGCCGCGATAGTCGAGCATACAACTCAGGTTATTTATCTATCTGATAATGAAATGGTTACGATAACCCCCCAGGGTTTTCACACAAAAACAATAGATAACGTTGAAATACATAAAGAGCTCAAGCAGATAGAATTTTCACTAAATGCGATTGATCTCGACGGTTTTAAACATTATATGCTGAAGGAAATCTACGAGCAGCCCAAGGCCCTTAGTATGTGCCTTGGCGGCAGACTTGATTTGCGCGATGGCAGGATAGTGCTCGGCGGAATAGGCAAATACTGGCGCGAATTTACAAGAGCGAAAAGAATTATCATTAACGCCTGCGGAACCGCCTGGCACGCAGGTCTTATCGGCGAATTCCTCATCGAGCAATTAGCCAGAATCAACGCTGAAACTCAGTATGCAAGTGAATTTCGTTATCGAAATCCGATTATTGAAGACGATACGGTAGTTATAGCAATCAGTCAGTCGGGCGAAACGGCCGATACTCTTGCCGCTGTTGAGCAGGCCAGGGAACGCGGTGCAATTACGCTCGGCATTGTCAATGTCGTAGGCTCAACAATTGCCAGGGCTACCGATGCGGGAGTTTATCTGAGGGTCGGTCCTGAAATCGGAGTCGCGAGCACAAAGGCGTTTACCGCTCAGGTCGCTGTGCTTGCTATGCTGGGCATTGAGCTTGGCAGAAGAAGACATCTTTCTTCTGAACAGGTCAGGTTATATATTGAAGAGCTTTCAAGGATTCCTTCGAAAATCGAAGATGTTCTTGCTCTTTCAGAACATATTAAAAAAATTGCCGAAGCGACGTGTGACAGAGAGAATTGGCTCTTTTTGGGCCGAGGGTTTAATTATCCGGTCGCTTTGGAAGGTGCGCTTAAACTAAAAGAGATAAGTTATATTCACGCAGAAGGTCTGCCCGCCGCGGAAATGAAACACGGCCCAATCGCGCTCATAACTAAAGGTATGCCTGCGGTTTTCATTGCGACTAAATGCTCGCAATACGACAAAATTATCGGCAATATCGAAGAAGTAAGAGCTCGCGGCGGGAGGACAATCGTTGTCGCCAACAAAGGCGATGCTAACATCCGTCAATACGCTGATTTTCTTATTGAAGTGCCCGAAGTGTTAGAGGAATTGCAGCCGATGGTTACCGTAGTACCGCTGCAAATTTTAGCGTATCACGCTGCCGTCCTCCGCGGCCACGATGTAGATAAGCCCCGAAACCTGGCAAAAAGCGTAACGGTCGAATAAAAAAACTCTGGTAGTTACAGTTAAACGTCTTCTACAAGAATGGCCTTGGCTGTATCTGTAAGCACTTTTGCTTTGTGTTTTTTGCCTGCCGGTATAAAGACGCCATCTCCCTGACTGAGAGTTATTACTTTTCCATCGAAATTTATTTCCATTTGTCCTTCAAGTAAATAGCCGATATGCCCTTTTATGCACCAATCCTGCTCGACAAATTCTTTTGTATATTCTACTAACCGCATTTTCCTGCCGCCTTGTTCAAAGGCCTTGAACCTTACACCGGCCGCAGGTGATTGCCATTCCATCGAGTCAAAATCTATTTTGTATTGCTCCATTTTTCTGCGTCCTTAACAGTTTCTTCATTTTGTAATAATCAAGTTTTTTACCGTTTTTGACTTTCACAAAAGTCTTCTTTATGGTTTTATAGCCCAGCGAATCGTAAAATTTCTTGGCCGGCAGTGATGAATCCAGTTTGACAGTTCTGATTCCGGCCGAAAGGGCCTTTGTCTGGAGCTTTTGCATAAGAAGTTTGCCTAAACCCTTTTTCTGGAATTTGGGATTAACAAAGACTCTCATAATATAGTCATCTATTAAAGTTGCGGTTCCGATGATTCGATTGCTTTTTTCTAAAACAATGGTGTATCCTTCTTTAGTGCCTTTTAAAATATTCTCATTATTGTGATAATCTTTAAAATATTTTATCGACTCGGCATTATAAAACGGAAGATAATTTATATCGATTGTTTTATGTATCAAGTCTCTGACTGTGTCTAAATCAGACGATTTGAACTTTCTCATTTTTAGATTATTTTTTCCTGACATTTTATTTTCCAGTATCTTTTGCCATCATAATTATATCCGGCCGTTCAGTCCAGCCGGTATGTTTCCAGAACTTTCTGCCGGCACGGTTTTTCACAAAGGCGCATAGAGTACATTTTGAAAAACCTATGGCGGCCAATTTTGACAGTGCCCGATTTACCAGGGCTTTGCCGATTCCTTTTTTACGGTAGGAACGGTCAACCGCCAAATGATATAAATGACCGCGTCTGCCATCGTGACCGCACAATAAGGTGCCAACTATTTTTTTATTATCGCGGGCGACAAAACTTAAACCCGGATTACGCCGAAGGTATCTTGCCATTCCTTTTCTGGAGTCCGCGTCATTATGCAGCCCCATACCTTCGGTGCTTTCCCAGAGCCGAAGAGCTTCGTCGTAATCCCTGATTTTCATCTCAGCTATTTTAATTTCAGTTTTCATTGGAATTTTTGTATTTATTTTATCGTTTTTAGCAATTACCGTCAAGTAAGTCATCTCTCTGACCGAAAGTTATTGCTTTTTCACCGAACATTTATTTTTCTTGCAAAGCATAATTAATATATATATCCTTGGTCAGGTTACTTATGAAAAAAACGCCGAATAATAAAAATCCTGAGCGCATTTTCCTTTTCTTAATCCTGTTTGCATCTTTGATTTTGTTTCTCGGCAGCCTTGGAAGTCAATGTTTGTGGCAGGATGAGGCGCAAACGGCTTTAATCAGCAAAACCATACTAACCGAGGGTGTGCCGCGTGGCACCGACGGCAAAAATTTCTTTTCCCAGGAGTTAGGCAGTGAATACGGCGATAATTACATCTGGAAATGGCATACCTGGCTGTCGTTTTATGTAGTAGCCGCTTTTTACGCATTATTCGGAATCGGCACATTTGTTTCCAGGCTTCCCTTTGCGTTTTTCGGCATAGGCTGTGTCTTTATGACCTATCTGCTTTGCAGGGCGATGTGGGAGGACAAAAAAATCGCTTATACTGCGGCGGTGCTTTTGGTAACCTGCGTTCCTTTTTTGCTTTTGGCCCGGCAATGCCGTTACTACAGTATGACCGCGTTCCTTTCGTTATGGGGACTGTATTCTTACGTTAAAATCCTCGAAGGCAGGAAACACGCTTATATCACTTTGTTTTTAGCTTCGGTATTTCTTTTCCATACCAATTATGTATATTGTGCGCCTTTGTTTTTCAGTATTCTGCTGCACGCCTTGCTTTTTTATCGAAACAAATTGCTGGTAATTTTGTTGCCGGTCGGCGTTGCGGTTTTAATCAATATTCCCTGGATAGTATGGTTGTCTGGAATGAAATATGGAGATACTTACAATGCGAGATTTTTATATATCGAGGCATATCTTGGTTTCCAAACTGAATATGTCAGGGAAATGTGCACGTATGTGTTCTCGCCGTATTTTCTTTTGGCCATTCCGGCGACGGCTGTTATGTTAAAAATAAGGAATCAGCCCATTTTCTCTGAAGGTTCGCAATACGGGAAAATGTTATGCCTGCTAATATTTTTCGCGGCCTCGACGATAATCGCTCTTTCATTTGTAAGTCCCGCGCCTTTTTTCCGCTATTTGTCGCCGATAGTGCCCGTTTTTGTTATTTTCACGGCTTGTCTGGCGGTTCTTATGGGCAGAATACATTTTTTAATGCCTGCTGCGTTTGTCGCGTTAATAATCATTGTCAGCCCTATGAAAGACTTTATATATGAGTTGACGCATGAGTATAAAGGCCCTATTGACGGAATCGTAAAATATTTAAACGAACACGGAAGCAGGGACGATATTGTCGCGATAACTTACGGAGATATGCCGGTAAAATTTTATACGAATATGCGGGTTATCGGAGGCCTTACGGGCGAGAACCTTTCCGATGCTAAAAAGGCCAAATGGGTAATTATGAGAAAATATTCGATATGTAAGAGAGACGAGAGAGTTAAAAATTATCTGCTTAAGAATTTATCTCCGGAAAACTACGAAAGAATAACAATTGATTATCCTGATATTCCTTTTGAGAATAGAGAAGAACTGGCTGGTTACCATACCGACAAGCTGGCCGGCCATCATTTCAGAACGGTTACAGACGAAGACAGAGTTTTGATTCATCATAAAATCAACAAGGCCAATGAATAATCAGACAGCAGAATATTCAAGTCCGGGGGATAAAGTTGTATAATCTCTCTATAACATCAATGGGGCGTGTTCGGATATTTCATGAGATACAGAGCATATATTTCGTCGGGCTGGATGCTTTCTGTAAATAGTCCAATTGAGGTTATGGGGTATTTTGTTCGTTTGATATCAAAATCAAAACTAAAAAGGAGCACGACGTCTTCTTTTTTCTTTAACATATAATCATAACTTCTGTCTAAAAGGATATCTACAAATTCCTGACTTGACCCGCATTGTCGTACTAACACCTCCCACTTGTTGTCAAAAATAAGGTACGTCCCTAACCGGTTACTTTGCAGGTAATAAATCGGGGTATCCAGACGAGCGGCTACTGCAGAGGCAACAGAATCAAAACAGCCTATTATGGGTTTTTGCGTCAACTTTTGTTCCACAAGATACTCGGCAACTTTTTTGCTGGCGGAAAAGGGATATTTCCAATCGCATCCGCATGCGTACAAGCCAGTGATTGCCTGTAGAATTAAAATAAAAGTAAAACAATAAACTGAGGCTCTCTGCAGTAAAACAGCGATGTTTTCTAATAAACGATTGGGGATTTTGTATTCCGAATAATGTGAGTACAACCAAAAACAAATCACTAATACAATAAACAAATGTCCATGATGCCGCAGGGAGCCGAGATACATTATGTAAAAGAACAAGAAGAGTCCCACCGTTGCCGCACCATAGGAAATCGCAATGAAAGGTTTTTTTATAAATGCCAGCAAAAAGAAAAGAAATAAAACCACTGACAAGATAACTTGTGTGTTAAGTGAAGCGATAATATTCGTTTGCCAGAAATGCATTGCGTTGCTGGGGATTGGAACATAACTTCTCCATAACGTTGCAAGCGTCTGTTTTGCAAGGTCTATGTCCAGGTGCAGAATCGGGGGTTTTACCCAACTGTCGGGCGGGGTAATCATTTGAAACACAGAAAGGGAAATGCCCGAAATAAAAATTGCAACACCAAACAGAAACAGGAAAACTTCTTTTTTTATAAAAGCAACTCCAGCCTTCTTTGTGTAGAGCAGAGTCATAAAGTAAAGAGTTCCCAGCCAGATGGAAAGCATCAGGCTATACACATTGGCTTGTGCGCATATAGCCAGCAAACAAGGCAATATCCATCCGGGTTTTTTGCGGGGATCATAGAAGGAAAGAAACAAAAATAAGAAGAAAATGCCTATGGCATAATCCCGTGCGATTACTGCATACTCGTAAAGCGCAAAGTACCCAAAAGCAAACAATAACTTTTGAAGCCGTGAGAACGGTGAATAGTTTGTAACAAGATAAACCGTTCCTCCTGCAATAAGAAGGTGGATGATTTGCATCGCCAGGGGATTGCCGGTGAATTTGCTCGCAAAATAAGGAAACAAATACCAAAGAATGGGATGTCCATCATATTTTTTATGCTCTAACAGCTCGGAAAAAGAGTGACTGTGCTTTACCTCCATCCATACTTGAAGTTCATCCCGCCACATTTCATGATGAAACAGAGTGACGGCTCCCAATAAGAGAAAGCCGCACATCAATCCTGTTGAAAAGAAGATTTTTGATCGCAGGATAGCGGGCAGGTTCTGTGTACTTTTCGGCAACCTCATAACCCTTTTTAAAAAAACAGCATTGTTTAAATCAGCCTTGCCTTGACGTCGGCGGACGCCGTTCCGCCTGACGCGAGTCGCTGTCCGATTCAAGAGATTCACCAAGTATCTTCATTGCTTTTTTAACATCTGCGACTTTAAGAACCGCCGTTGTTTTGCCGCCTTTAGCACCGGCCGTAACATAAGCGTAAGCTATATTAATATGTTCCTTTGCCAGTTTTTCTGCAACTGCCGCGAACGCGCCGGCCCTATTAGGCAGTGTGACGCAAAGCACTTCCGTTTCGTTGAACTGCATATTAATATGATTAAGTACGTCCCGCATCTTGTCCGCCGATTCCGGCACAATCCGCAGCACACCGTGCTCCACAGAGTCCATCACGGTAAGAGCGGTAATATTAATTTTTGCCCGTGCGAATTCCGAGAGAATCTGCGCCATAATGCCGGGCTTGTTAACCATAAAAATCGAAAACTGCTTTTCAATAATCATACTCATCCTCTCTAATTAGATTTTTGGAGTTTTTTCAAATCATTTATCGCAGCTTTGGTATCTGGATAAAACTTAAATATCTTGTCGAGGTTTGTAATCTTAAAAACACGGTAAAGCTGCGGATTTATCCCGCTGATTAATACATTTCCTTTCTGGGCAGATGATTTTTTCTTTGCGTCGAGAAGCAATCCTAATGCCTGCGACGAGAAAAATTTCACGCCGCTGAAGTCAATAATAATGTTTTTGGGCTTTTGATTTTTTATAAGCTCTGAAATTTGCTGTGCCACATCCTCCAGACCCTGTTCGGTGCCAAGGCTTGTAGTGTTAAAACATACTATCGTGGCAATCGGCTCGGTTATTATTTTTATTACATTATAATCTGTCATATAGAATCGAATATATTATATATATCTGCGTTATAAAAGTCGAGAAAGATTTATGTTTTAAAACAGGCCGCGAAATGTCCGGTTGTCTTTTCTTCCAGCGGCGGTATTTCTCTGCAGCAAAATCCGTCTGCTATGGGGCATCTGCCCGAAAATGGGCAGCCCGCAGGCGCTTCCTGGCTGATTTCGGAGACAAATGCCGAAGATTTTTTCCTTTCCGGCACAGGCAGGGGAATAGCCGATAGCAGAAGCTTTGTATAAGGATGCAGCGGTTTTTCATAAAGCACAGGTGCAGGAGCGATTTCAACAATTTTGCCAAGATACATTACCGCCACAATATCGCTGATAAATTCGACCACCGACAAATCGTGAGCGATAAAAAGATATGTCAGCCTGAACTGCTCCTGAAGGTCCTTAAGCAGATTTAAAATCTGCGACTGAATTGAAACATCCAGTGCGCTTACCGGCTCATCGCAGATAACCAGTTTTGGCTCAACCGCAAGTGCTCTTGCGATGCCGATTCGCTGCCGCTGCCCGCCGGAAAATTCGTGCGGATAGCGATTGATATGTGCCGCAGACAGCCCGACTTTCTGGAGCAGATTCGCTATTCGGTCTATCATCTCCGAACCTTTAGCGATTTTATGAATGCGCAGAGGCTCTGCGATAATCGAACCCACCGTCATTCTCGGATTTAGCGAGCTGTATGGGTCCTGGAAAACTATTGATATATCTTTTCGTATCCTTCTCAGTTCCGACTGATGAAGAGGCAAAATGTTTTCGCCGTTGAAAGATACCTTTCCGCCTGTCGCGTGAATAAGCCGTGCAATCGTTCTGGCCGCAGTGGTTTTGCCTGAGCCGCTTTCGCCCACAAGTCCGAACGTGCTTCCACGCGGTATCTGAAAACTTATATCGTCAACGGCTTTGACGTGGCCGACAGTTTTTCTAAGCAGTCCCTTTTTGATGGGAAACCACGTCTTAAGATTTTCAACTTTTAGTAATATATTTGTGTTCATTCGTGTTTACCTGTCCTGAGCCTTGCCGAATGGATTCGTGGTTAATTTTGTTTCGTATCCCGGCGCGTACCAGCACGCAGCGAAATGGTCTTTTGAAACTTCTCTTAATTCCGGTTCCACCGTTTGGCATTTCTTATCGTTGCATCCGATAGGGCAGCGGGTATGAAATTTGCAGCCGCTGGGGAAATTCAGCGGTTCTGGAACGTTTCCTGCGATGGTATTAAGTCTTTTTTGTCTTGCCCCGAGCTGCGGCAGCGAATGCAAAAGTCCCTGCGTATAAGGATGCAGCGGATTTTTAAATAATTCTTTGCACGAGCATTTCTCCGCGATTTTCGAAGCATACATTACCGCGACATCATCGGCACGCTGGGCCACGACTCCGAGGTCGTGCGTAATCAGGAGGATACTCATATTTTCACTTTGCTGCAGTTCGTCGAGTAAATCGAGAATCTGTGCCTGTATGGTAACATCGAGCGCGGTCGTCGGCTCATCTGCAATCAGCAGCGAAGGCTTGCACGATATCGCCATCGCAATCATAACTCGCTGCCTCATTCCGCCGGAAAGCAGGTGCGGATATTCTTCCATCCTCCGTGCCGGGTTGGGAATACGAACCTTATCAAGCATTTCCTGGGCCATTGACCACGCCTGGTCGTAAGTTTTTTTCTGATGCAGCGTAATCGCTTCGACAATCTGGTCGCCGATGGTATAAACAGGGTTTAAACTCGTCATCGGCTCCTGAAAAATCATCGCGATTTTATTGCCGCGTATTTGCCGCATTTGTTTTTCAGAAAATTCAAGAATGTTTCTCTCTCTATAAAGGATTTTTCCAGATTCTATCCTGCCCGGCGGAGACGGTATCAGCCGCATAATCGAAAGGGCGGTTACGCTTTTGCCGCATCCGCTTTCGCCGACAAGAGCAAGAGTTTTTCCCTTTTCAATTTCAAAGGACACATCCTGCACAGCCTTTGCGACGCCAAGTTCGGTATCGAAAAAGGTCGAAAGGTTTTGAACCGATAAAATTATTCCGTTTTCTGTCATACTGCCTTTCTCAGTTTCGGGTCGATTGCGTCCCGCAGACCTTCGCCAAGAAGGTTATACGCAGTTACCGTAAAAAATATCGCAAGACCGGGAAAGAAAGTCAGCCACCACAAAAATTCACCCGTCGTGCTAACGCCTGTACTTAGCATCTGTCCCCAGCTCGGCGTCGGCGGAGCAACGCCAAAGCCCAGAAAGCTCAGCGCCGATTCGATAAATATCGCTCCAGCCACTCCGAATGTTATACTGACAAGAACCGGCGCGATTCCGTTTGGCAGCATATGGCGAAACAAAATGCTTCGCAGCGGCAGACCCAGCGAAATTGCCGCCTGCACGAAATCCTGGTTTCGCAGTTTGAAAAATTCCGCGCGTATGAATCTTGCGTCGTCCGTCCAGCTTGTTATGCCGATGATTATCATTATATTCAGCAGACTTCGCGGAAAAAACGCGACGATAGTGATAATCAGAAAGAACGTCGGCACCGACATCATAATTTCCAGCAGTCTCATCCCGATAAAATCAATTTTTCCGCCGAAGTAACCCATTATCGCGCCGAAAACGATTCCGATAACGCTTGAAATGCCCACTGCCACAAATCCGACGGACAATGAAATGCGTGTGCCGTGAATGAGTCTGCACAAAACGTCCGAACCGACGTCATCTGTGCCGAGCCAGTGTTCATTGCTCGGCGGTTTCTGGCTGACCTTTATATCTGTTCGCCCGTATCCGTAGGGGACCAGCGGAAAAATCGCGTTGCTCGCTTTGCCGCTCGCTATCATTGCCCTGTAATCGGTGGCGTCGAGTTTGCGAGGAAAGAAAATTTGCAGGAGTATAATGCCGACAAGCAATATTCCTGTGCAGATTAACACCTGCTTCCATAATACTCCCGACCTCAGGAATGGGTCAATCTTTCGGCTGTTGCGCCTGATTAATGAAACCAGAGTGATACCGGTTATCGCGGCAAGAAATACCGAATAGTCATTTGCCGTAAGGGTATCGAAAAGCGGAAAATGCACTTTGCCGTTAATATTAATTATCAAAGGCTTGTCATTTGCGATAAACGGCGCAAGAACCGCAATAGTGAAAAGTATTATTATAAACCAGAGACATACCAGGTTCGTCCGGTTCTTTGAAAACTGCTGCCAGACAAGCTGACCGTAAGATGTTCCCCAGTTTTTTTTATCCGCTTCGTTCATTCCATACTCTCAAAACTTATTCTCGGGTCTGCGATTGCATAAGCGATATCGGCAAGCAGCAAGCCGACAATGTCGAGAAATCCTGCCGTTGTCGCGACCGCCATCACTACGTTGTAATCGCGAGTTGTAATTGCCTCGAATGCCAGTCTGCCCATGCCCGGTATGCTGAAAATACTTTCGATAATGACTGAGCCGCCAATCATTGCCGGCAGCAGAGACGCCATAATTGTAATTATAGGTATAACGCTATTTCGAAAGGCGTGCCTGAATGTTACCGTCCAGTTATCCAGTCCTTTTGCTCTTGCTGTGCGGATATAATCGCTGCGAAGATTATCGAGCATTCCCGCCCGCACCTGTTTTGTCAAATATGCAAAGCCCGAATAGCTCAGGCATATCACCGGCAGAACAAGATGCCACAGCCTGTCGCCCAGCCACGGAAAGAACGGCAAAGAGTCTGCGAAATTGCTGCTTAACCCCGCAGGCGGAAACCAGTTTTTGAATGTCGGTCCGCAAAAATAACCAATCATCATCTGTCCGACCCACATACTCGGCAGCGACCACAGCATAAATAAAATTATCGAGCTTACCTTGTCGGAGAATTTGCCCTGTCTTACCGCCGTAAATATTCCTAACGGGATTGAGATAAGATAAATAATCACGATTGAAATAAGGTTTAAGGTAATTGTAACCGGCAGCCGCTCCTTAATGAGGTCAATCACAGGCCGGTGATGTTTGATTGAATCGCCAAAATCCAGTTTGACGACGCGTTTCAGCCATATTGCGTATTGGACAGGTATAGGCTTATCAAGGCCGTATAACGCCATTCGCACCTTACGCACATCTGCCGCACGCTGAGCGTCCATCTGGCCGCCCGGCCCCATCGACAGGCTCACAGGGTCGCCCGGCGCAGCTCGGCTTATCGCAAAAACCATTATGGTTATGCCCAGTATCGTCGGAATCATTAACAATATTCTGCGTATTATATAAGTCGTCATACTATTAACTATCAACCAGCAACTATCAACTAACTTTATTTATATCGCTGCTTTTCCTTCGGAACATACCACTCGAACGGGTCGATGCCGAGCTTATGAACTATTACGTTTTCAAATCGCCTGTCCACAAAATAATATCGCGGCCTTGTAAACAAAAAAGTATAAGGCTGCTCATCATACAGTAATTTTTGAAACTTATAATATATAGCATCTCTTTTTTCTTCATTAAGTTCCCGCCGCCCTTCTTCTATGAGTTTATCCGCCTGTGGGTTATTAAAAGACACATAATCGCTGCCGCTCTGAATTTGCGACGAATGGAATAACTGATATGGGTCCTCTTCGACAACTCCGCCCCATTGTGACTCGGCAGCGTCGAAGTCGCGGTTATGAAGATTTCCTAAATATATTGACCATTCAACCGGATTGGGGATGACATCTATCCCAACTTTCGCGGCGTCATCTTTGAGCAATTTTGCTATTTGTTCCGATGATGCGCCTCCCGCAGGATACGAATATTTGAATCGCAGCGGGATTCCATCTTTGTCGCGAATACCGTCGCCGTCGTGGTCTATCCAGCCTGCCTCGTCCAGCAGTTTAGCTGCTAACTGAGGGTCATACGGCCAGGGCTTGATATTCGAGTCATTTGCTTTGCCGTAAATATAAAACGGCCCTGTAATTACCATTCCTTTACCGCGAGTAAGGATTTCCACCATTGCCTTGCGGTCTGTTAAGCAGGTCATTGTCTGCCGGACTTTTTTGTCTTTGAAAAATGGTCTCTGTTCGTTCCACCCGATATACCAGTAGGCAAATGTCGGGTCCCAGAATATTATTGCTCTAAATTCCTTTGCAAAATCCGGTTCTTTTGGCAGGGTCGTAACCTGTTCAGAGCCGGGTTCAAACATATCAATGTCATGAGAACGCAACGCCTGAACGGCGGCAGGGGCGTTTGCGATAAACTTATAAACAATTTTTTTCAGATTCGGTTTTTTGTCCCAGTAATTTTCATTCCGCTTCAATACTACCTGCTGGCCGACATCCCATTTTTCAAATACATACGGCCCGCTGCCTACAGGATTTGAAACCCGCTTATTGAATTCCTCAGGATTTTTAAACTGATATATATGTTTTGGAAAAATATCGAGCTCACCAACGGATTCTATCGTCTTCCAATACCGCTCTTTTAGAATGAATTTAATCGTCCGGTCATCAAGTTTGACCGCATTGGTTATGTTTTGAAGGTAATTGCGAAGGCTGGCACAGTCGGTTTTAGGATTCATAATCGTCTGGAAAGAAAAGACCACATCGTCTGCCGTTACAGGTACGCCGTCCGAAAAATGAATGTTGTCTTTTAATGTGATGGTTATCTCCAGCCCATTATCTGAAATATCCATCTTTGCCGCAAGCTTTGGCTTGAGTTTTATGCTGTTTGCATCGAGGTCCTGTATAAAAAGGCTTTCGATGATTGTTGACTCGACAACATTTCTTGTGCTGATATCGGCATCAACCACCACCGGGTTCAAGGTTCGCGGCTCACCGGTAATGTCCCAGATAAGCCAGTCGCCCTCGTCGCCGGGATATTTATTTGCAGACTGGGCGGTTAAATTTGACTCCTGCTTATTCATTGTTGTCTGCCGCTGACCCGATACCGCGTCCAGGATGACATTAAGTCTTTCATACAGCCTGTCCGATTGAATCATCGACAAAACCTGCAGCAGTATTACCGCACCGAGCAGTAAAACCAGAAAAAACGTAAATAATCCTGACCGGCCGTTCATATAAAGCTCCAAATCTATTGACTATTAACTATCAACTACCAACTATCAACTACTTATACTTCTGTTTATCTTTCGGCACAAACCATTCTTCTTCTTTAAGACCGAGTTTATGAACAATTACATTTTCAAATCGTGGTGAAATTATACGGTATGTCGGCCTTGAAAACAAAAAAGTATATGGCTGTTCATAGTGTACAATACTATGAAATTTTCGGTTCAATTCTATACGTTTTTCCTCATCCATTGTGCATCTTATCTGCTCAAGAAGTTTGTCGGCCTCAGCGTTTCTAAAGCACACATAATTCGACCCGTGATTATCTATTTGAGATGAGTGGAAAATCTGATAGTACTCTTCCATAATATCTCCGCCCCAGCCCATCACTATCGCGTCAAATTTATGGTCCGGCAGCTTTGTTACTAGGACCGACCATTCGACAGGGTCGGGTATTATTTCAATTCCAAGTTTAGCGGCTGAATCTTTAACAATATTTACTAAATTCTGATATAAAGCATAATCCGCTGAATAGGAAAACTTGAATCGAAAAGGAATTCCGTTTTTATCGCGGATTCCATCGCCGTCGGTATCTTTCCAGCCGGCCTCGTCGAGAAGTTCGGCGGCTTTTTTAGGGTCATACGGCCAGGGCCGGATATTGGGGTCGTTTTCTTTACTGAATATGTAATATGGTCCGGTTATTTCATGCCCGCTGCCTTTAAGAAGATATTCGAGAAGAGCCTTTCTGTTTATCATCTCTGTCATAGCAAGTCTTACCCGCCTGTCGCCGAAGAAGGGCGTATTTTCGTTCCACCCGATATAGAAAAATGGCGAACCCGGATTCCAGTATACAAGACATTTAAAATCATTTTTAAATTTTTCATCTTTAATTGCGTCCATAAACTGGTCCGGCGAAGGAATCATCATGTCCACATCGCCGCTGCGCAGCGCCTGCAGTCTGGCCTTGTCGTTGATTATAAATTTATACATTACTTTTTTTATCTTTGGCTTGATGCCCCAGTAATTTTCGTTTCTGCGGAACGTTGCTTTATCTCCCGTGTCCCATTTTTCAAAAATATACGGTCCGCTGCCGATTGGATTTGATACCCGTTTATTAAATTCCTCCGGGTCTTTAAATTCGTAGATATGTTTCGGATATATGCCGATGTCCCAAAATGATAAAATTTCAAGCGCCTTGAAATATGGTATTTTCATATAAAATTTGACTGTCTTTTCGTCGACCTTTTCGACGCCTTTTACATCAATATACGATTGTGCAAAATCAGCGGCATCTATTTTCGGATTTATGACGGTCTGGTAAGTGAAAATAACATCGTCAGCCGTAATTGGCACACCGTCTGAGAAGTGAATATCGTCTCTTAATGTAAAAGTAATTTCCATTCCGTCCGGCGATACTTCATAGCTTTTGGCCAGCAGCGGTTTCAGCTTGATTTCATTGTAATCGTAGGCCAAAAGAGGCTCAAAAACATTTTCAAACATCATCCATCTGGCATATATATCTGAGTTAACCGAAATCAGGTTAAGCGTTTTCGGCTCGATAGCCAATGCCCACACGAGCCAGTCGCCCTCATCGCCTGCGGTTGCCGCAGCCTGATTTTCGGCTTGTTTTGCTGGTATTTGATTTTGCACTGGTGCGCTGAATATGATTTTTTCGAGTGAATTTAATCTTTGGCTGAATCTGCTAAACTGGTTTTGGGTTAATAACTGCAATAATATTATGATGATTAGAAGGAAGAGGAAAAAAAATGCCTTTGCGCCAGTACCCGGCAGTCCGTTCATCAGCTCAAACCTCCATTGTTTCTGTTATTTTCGACGACCCGGAAATTCTATCAAAAAAACATCCTATGTGCCAATCTTTTCCATTCAGTGAGGTTGCATCTGAAAGCACAACTTCCAATCGATGATATTAAAATTTTTTGAACGAAAAATAATCCGCAGGACGCCACAGGCGGGACTTAGGAATGAAAAATTGGGAAATTTGAAAATTTTTTCGTTTATTTTTGACGCAACCATCTTAAAAAATAAGGAGTTAGGTCGAAAAACCCTTCGACTGCGCTCAGGGCAGGCGACGTAAAAAATGACGTAAGTCCTTTGTTTTCGAGGGGGTTTTTTATGTAAGTGTTTGCAGGGACAAGTTTTAGTGGCGTAATCCGCTAAGGGATGCCTCACGGCAGCCATCTCGACGATATAGATTTTGATTTTTTTGCCCTGTTTTGGAATGATTTACCCCT
Organism: Sedimentisphaerales bacterium; assembly: GCA_050014075.1. Lineage (GTDB taxonomy): Bacteria > Planctomycetota > Phycisphaerae > Sedimentisphaerales > UBA12454 > UBA12454. The sequence continues at coordinate 61,753 of JBEKEA010000002.1, forward strand.
GTTTTTTGATGATTTTGGTGTTTTTTTAAATACAGTTATCGGTTATCAGATCATCAAGTTATTGGGAAACGGTTATCGGTTATCAGCACGAACAACTCAGGCGGGGGGATTTTTTATGGTGGAGTTTGGGAAGAAAAAGTGTATAATTAAATATTGTTTAGTTTAATTTATCGGAGTGAAGGAAGAGAAAACATGCGGCATAAGTCTGTTGGCATTTTGTGCCGCCACAAGTTATCTTAATTTCCTTTTTCGCTGCTGTTAGTTTAGACCAAATTTTTTGGAAGAAGAAGAAAATGAAAAAAAAACTTCGGGCAGCATTACTCATTATCGTTTTGCTGATGAGTATTCTTGCACAAGCTGATGATATCTATATATCGAGTTTTAATGGTCCCTATAACGGGGCAATTTATAAATACGATTCCAGTGGAAACAAGACTATATTTGCCTCGGGCTTAATGAATCCCTGGGGTCTTGCAGCTGACAAAAGCGACAATATTTATACAACTAAAATTGATGGACACATTTATAAATATGATATAAACGGAAATATGTCCACCTATGCAACAGGTATATTGAGTTGTTCGAGTTTAACGTTTGATAAAAATGACAATCTCTACATTACCTGCGATATAAACGGGGAGGGACTAGTTTACAAAATTGATTCCAGCGGAAAAGGAAATGCTTTCGTCACAGGATTGGGCCATCACCCCCAAGGCCTTGCATTTGACAATAACAATAATCTCTATGTGGCTGTTGTAGTAAACGGAATAGGGACAATCGAGAAATTCGATTCCAATGGAAACAGGACTACTTTTGCATCCGGTCTTACAAATCCTCGCGGCCTGATGTTTGACAGTACGACTTCTTCTCTTTACGCTGCTGAGCAGAACAATATCGCGATATACGATTTAATTGGAAATACAAGCAGTTCAATAACAGTAGACGGAGGGTGGCCATGGGGTATGGCATTTGACAGCAGCAGAAATTTATTCGTAGCCGATCACGAGATGGGAAATATTTACAAAATAGACCCGAGCGGAAACAGAACCATTTTTGATTCAGGATTGGAAGGTCCTTATTCTATCGTGATAATTCCCGAACCGGCGACGCTTTTGCTGATTGGATTAGGAGCGGTAGCGATGAGAAAAAAAAGATAATAAATTTTGGGAGAAGAAGCGATATGAGGAATAAACGGTTATTTATTTGTGCAGGTTCTACGGTTATTATTTTCATCAGCAGTTTTGCCTGCGCATATAATCAGGTTATAGACCTTGGAACGCTGGGCGGCAGTATCAGCACTGCGTATTCCATAAATGACAGCGGACAAATTGTCGGGCGGGCTTATAATAGTTCCGGCACATGGCGAGCGTGTCTTTTTGATTCAACGGGGGGCGGCAGAAATACAGACCTGGGAACGCCCGGCAGCAATGAAAGTTACGCATATTCAATCAACAACAGCGGACAGATTGTCGGCAACGGACGATACAGTCCGACAAATTACGATTATCGTGCCAGTCTTTTTGATAACACTGGAAACGGCAATAATACAGACCTGGGAACATTCGGCGGAAATCAAAGTTACGCCTTGTATATCAATAACAGCGGACGGATTGTCGGCAGCGCTTACAACAGTTCCGGCTATGCGTACGCCTGTCTTTTCGATAAGACTGGCGCCGGCCACAATGTCAGCCTTGGCACACTGGGCGGCAATTATAGTGAAGGCTGGTCAATCAACAACAGCAATCAGATTGTCGGCTGGGCATCGGATAGTTTGAGCCAGCAGCGAGCCTGTCTATTTGACAACACCGGCGGCGGACACAATATCGACCTTGGGACGCTGGGCGGCAGTCAAAGCAAAGCCTGGTCAAACAACGACAGTGAACAAATTGTCGGACATGCTTACATTAGTTCAGGTAACTGGCATGCGTGTCTTTTTAACGCTGCCGGAAACGGGGCAAATATCGACCTTGGAACGCTGGGAGGGACTGATAGTATCGCTTATTCCAATAACGACATTGGGCAGATTGTAGGCTATTCTACAATAAATGGCGGCAGCAATTGGCACGCCTGTCTTTTTGATTCGACAGGAAACGGGAATAATATTGATCTGAACAATTTAATAGACCCCGCATCCGGCTGGGTGCTGCAGGCGGCACAAGACATAAATAACAACGGCTTGATTGTGGGCTTTGGAATTCATAACGGCCAGGATCACGCGTTTCTGCTTGTTCCTGAGCCTGCGACGCTTTTACTGATTGGATTGGGTGCGGTGATGCTAAGAAAAAAACATTAAGAACGTCCAACATTGAACACTGAACATTTAACTTTGAATGTGGAACCGCCGAGGCGGGAAATTTTGTCGTTGAGTTTAGTGGAACCGCCGAGGCGGGAAATTTTGTCGTTGAGTTTAAAAGAAGGGGAGATATAATTTTTTTGTTGCGTAGTATAGTCAGACAACAGAAACAAAAGACCGGGTGTGAATAATGTATGAACATCGTTCAGAACCGCTGCTGCCGATAAGGCAGTTTATTTATCGATTTCTCCGGCATTTTTTGCTTGCGCTGGTTGTTATCGCCTTTGCGCTGGGGATAGGCATAATCGGCTATCATCATTTTGGGGAACTTTCATGGATTGACTCTTTTCTCAATGCCGCGATGATTCTCGGAGGGATGGGGCCTGTCAATGAACTGCATTCGTCAGCGGCTAAGTTATTTGCCGGCTGCTATGCACTCTTTGCGGGACTTGGATTCATTGCCATTGCCGGTATCCTTATATTGCCGTTTGCACACCGATTTCTCCATACTCTCCATTTAGACGACCACGATTAAAAGGAATAAGAAAGTGAAATCCGAAATACGAATATCGAAATCCGAAACAAATCAGAAATTCAAAATTTCAATGTTCAAAACACACCAAAAACGACGAACCCCCACTAAAAGTGGGGGCTAAACAGGCGGGATAATCGATTATTTAATAATTGACAAATTATGGGGGATTGTTAGGATTATAATCAGATTACAGATAACAGATTATAGATTATAGTTAATAGAAAACTGAAATATTATTTAGGTTGAAAGACCAGAATATCGATGGCGAAAGTAACACTGCCTGACGGCAAAGTATTGGATGTTCAAGACGGCCTGACAATCGGTCAGGTAGCGGAAAAAATAGGCAAGGGACTGGCCCGCGACGCAGTTGCCGGCAAAATAAACGGCCAAACGGTCGATTTAAACACACCAATTAAAACAGATGTTTCCCTTTCAATTATAACAGTCAACAAACCTGACGGGCTGGAGATAATCCGACATAGCTGCGCTCACGTTATGGCTGAGGCGATTTGCAGTATCTGGCCGAAGGCACAGCTCGTTTACGGGCCGACGGTCGAGGATGGGTTCTATTACGATATCGACCTTGACGACCCGATTCGGCCGGAAGATTTTGAAAAAATCGAAAAGAAAATGGCTGAAATAGCCGAGAAGAATGTGCCGATTACCCGGCGGGAATTGAGCAGAGGCGAAGCAGTCAAGCACGTCGCAGGCAATAAATATAAAATCGATAATATAAACCGCGCGACGGACGATACGATAAGTTTCTATTCGCACGGCGGTGGGTTCGAGGATTTGTGCAGGGGGCCGCACGTTCCGAGCACGGGCAAAATCGGATTCTTTAAGATTATGTCGGTGTCGGGGGCATACTTTCACGGCGACCAGGCACAGAAAATGCTGCAGCGGGTTTACGGCACCGCGTGGGCGACGAAAAAAGAACTCGATGAATATCTGCACAGGCTCGAAGAGGCGAAGAAACGCGACCATCGGTTCCTCGGCAAGCAACTCGATATTTACAGCGTGCACGACGATATCGGGCCGGGGCTGATACTTTGGCATCAGAATGGGTCGCTGATTCGGCATATAATCGAGACGTTCTGGAAAGAAGAACATCTTAAACGCGGATACGATCTTATTTACACGCCGCACATTGCGACGGAAAAGATTTATCAGAAAAGCGGACATCTGGAAAAATACTCAGAGATGATGTATGCACCGATGAAAATCGACGAGATGAATTATTATCTCAAGCCGATGAACTGTCCGGGCCATTATATGATTTATAATAACAGTCCGCGGAGCTATCGCGATTTGCCGATGCGGTTCTGCGAATTGGGAATGGTGTATCGTTATGAGCCGAGCGGGACGCTGCACGGGATGCTGCGGGTTCGCGGGTTTACGCAGGACGATGCTCATACTTTCTGCACGCCGGGGCAGCTTGGGCAGGAGCTTGACCTGATTCTTGAACTGATGAATTTTATGATGGTAACGTTCGGATATACTTATAAGGCGTATCTTGCGACTCGGCCGGCGAAATTTCTCGGCACGGAAGAGGAATGGGACCGGGCGACGAAAGAATTGCGGCTGGCGATGGAGAGACGCGGGCTGAAGTATGAAGTCGATGAAGGCGGCGGAGTGTTTTACGCGCCGAAGATTGATATTAAGCTGATTGATTCGCTGGGGCGCGAATGGCAGGGGCCGACACATCAGGTTGATTTGCAGGCGGCAAAGAGATTCGATATTCGATATGTCGGCGAAGATAATGCGCTGCACGAGCCGGTGATTATTCATCGGACGGTGCTGGGCAGTATGGAGCGGTTCATCGGCGGATTGATTGAGCATTACGGCGGCAATTTCCCGCTGTGGCTGTCGCCGGAGCAGATGAGGGTGCTGACTATCAGCGAAAAGTCAAACGATTACGCGCAAAAGCTGCACCAGAGATTGAAAGCTGAAGGATTGCGGTGCGGGATTGATATGTCCGACGAAAAAGTCGGAGCGAAAATTATCCGGGCGCATAATGCAAAGACACCTTATATGCTTGTAGTCGGACCGAAAGAGGCAGAAACCCAAAGCGTAAGTGTCAGGATTCGCGGAGGCAACGAGAGCAAGAGCGTCAGCGTAGAGCAATTTGTCGCCGCGGCAAAAGAGAAAATTACTTCTAAAACACAGGATATAAATTTATAACAGGATGCTTATAAAATTATTGAGATTGAAAGGGAAATAATATCAGCAAGATAAAACTAAAAGTCAATGGGCAAATCAGCGCCAATCCGGTCCGCCTTATATCGGCGGATAACGCTCAAATTGGAGTTGTGAGCATCAGCGAGGCTCTTGAACAGGCCAAACAGGCGGAGCTGGACCTGGTTGAGATTGCTCCGGAAGGCAGCCCGCCGGTGTGCAGGATAATGGATTTCGGCAAGTATCTGTATGCTCTGAAAAGAAAAGAAAAACAAAATATGAAAAAGCAGCATGTAGTTACTTTGAAAGAAATCCGGCTGCGGCCAAAGACAGACCCGCACGACTGCGAAACGAAAATAAATCATGCCCGCGAATTTTTCAAGAAGGGGCACAAGGTGCAGTTTACGATGATGTTCAAAGGACGCGAGATGATGCATGTTGATCTTGGACAGGCGATGATGAACAAAATTGTCGCGTCGCTGGAAGACGTTTCAAAAGTCGAACATCCTGCGTCTGTGCTGGGCAAAAGAATGACAGTGATAATGGTTCCCAAATAGCCGGCAGAACAAGGGCGAAGAAAACAAAAGTAAATTGTTGACGCTGCGACGAAAGGTTGCTAAAATACTAATCTTTAATTTTTAAAACAAGAGATGTAAGGTTTAGAAATATGCCAAAGATGAAAACCCATAAGGGATTGAAGAAACGCGTAAAAGTAACGGCCAGCGGTAAAGTTATGGCTCATAAGAGCTTTAAGGGGCACCTGATGACTGGAAAATCAGCCAAAAGGCGCCGCCGACTGGATAAACCAATGATCATTACCGAAGTATATGCAAAATGTATGCGGGAAATGCTCAACCAGCATTAATAAAGGAAGGCTGATATGCCACGAGTAAAAAAAGGGTCAGCAACCCGAAAAGCAAGAAAACGAGTCATGAAACGCATGAGCGGCCACCGAGGCGACGTCAGCAGGAATTACCATCTTGCCAAAGAGAGCGGAATAAGGTCTGAAGTATTCGCCAGAGTCGGACGCAAACAAAAGAAAAGACAATTCCGAAGACTGTGGATAATACGATTGAACGCAGCCTGCACAATGCGGAAAATTCGATACGGCCAGTTTATCAACGGATGCAAAAAAGCCGCTATCGGGCTTAATAGAAAAATGCTCAGTGAAATAGCAATCGCCGACCCGGCCGCTTTCGATGTCATAGTTGAAAAGGCGCGAGCCGCTTGTGCTTGAGAAATTCAGACAAATCGGTAAGGACGCTCTTGAATCGCTCAAAAAGGTAACGAACCCGGCACAACTCGAAGAATACCGCATCCGTTTCCTTTCGCGAAAAGGAGCGGTAACAGAAATGCTGAGCCAAATCGGACAAGCTCTCCCTGAACAGCGAAAAGAAGCCGGGGCACTTGCCAATAAAATCAAACAGGAAGTAACCGAGGCGTTCGAACTTCTCAAAACAACCCTGCAGGGCGCAGGCACACAAAAAGGACCTATCATTGATGTAACTTTGCCGGGAGTGGAATTTGAAAAAGGCAAAGCACATATAATAACGCAAACCATAAATGAACTGCTCGAAATATTCGGCAGAATGGGATTCGCTATCGCATACGGGCCGGAAGTTGAGGATGAATGGCATAACTTCGTCGCGCTGAATATACCGGCCGGACACCCTGCAAGAGACCCTTCAGATAATTTCTGCATAGATAATAATAAACTGCTGCGAAGCCAGACATCGACGATTCAAATTCGCACGATGGAAAAACAAAAGCCGCCGATAAGAGTTGTCGCGCCGGGCAGAGTTTACCGGCCTGATACGGTTGACGCGACGCATATGTTTATGTTCCATCAGCTCGAGGCACTGGTGGTCGATGAAGGCATTTCAATGGTCGATATGAAAAGCACCATCGCGCAATTTATCGCAGTATTTTTCGGAAAAGACGTCAAGTGGAGACTTCGTCCGAGCTTTTTCCCGTTCACTGAGCCAAGCGCAGAAGTGGATTTACTGTTCGTCGCAAATGACGGCACAGAAAAATGGATCGAAGTTGGCGGATGCGGAATGGTTGACCCGAATGTTCTTAACGCGGTCAATATCGACAGCGAAAAATATACCGGCTGGGCGTTCGGGTTCGGAATCGAACGGCTTGCAATGCGAAAATACGGCATTACAGATATAAGACTATTTATCGAAAACGATATCCGCTTCCTTAAACAGTTCTAATACCTTTTGCGGCGAGGCGTTCTGCGGTTTTTGATTCAACTTCCTTTGTAAGTAATTCTTTGTCAAGCGGGGGTTGCTGCTGCGCGAGATAAGAGGTTAAAAAATGCGTTTTGTCGGCATCGGTTAAACTTTCACGAAGCATATTTATCTGCACAAGGTTTTTTATCCTTAACCGCATAGGCAGCTTATTAAATTTTTTCGTCCTCTCGTTGTCGAGAAAAATAAAATCGTATTTACCGTCCTGTTTTGGATTCGACAAGCTCACCACAGGTTTTACCAAAACGTTGCCGAGGCGTAAATCGCCGTGGGAAAAGCCCTGATTGTGCATCCTGCCGACGGTTTGGCCGAATTGCTCCATCAATTCTCTTTTTTCAGAATCCGCCAGTTTAATAAACAATTGGTAAATGGGCAGACAATCCTGAATTTCGGTCGTGATTAGAAAATCGGCGGTTATAAAGCCGGCAAAGGATTTTTGGCAGAGGGCGACGGCGGGGGGAGTTGAAAAACCTTTTTCTCTCAGCATTCGGCCGGCCTTGAAGGCCCTGTCGGCTCTTGTAGAAATAAGGTTTTTTAGAATATCAGAAAAATTGCGATTGAGATAACGCTTGAGGATGAGATTATATACTTTCGACCTGAATAAAACAGAGAATTTTAAAACGGAGGCGAATTTTGAGGATGTTAGTTTTTCAAAAGAGCTTCTATGGCCGTTGGGAAACTGAACCTCAGATAAAATTACAGATTCAAAACCAGACGGGAAATCATCGGCGAGTTTAATTTTCCAGCCGGCCAGTTTGATTGTGCTGTAAGTCATAACAGAATCTTTTAATAGCCGAGGACGGCGATGCCGAGTTTGTTCGCGAGTTCTATCGTTTCGGGCTTATCGATAATAATTGTTTTTCCTGCTTCGACAACCAGACAGGAAGCGCCGTTTTGAGACAGGGCTGTGATTGTATCAGGGCCGACGCAGGGGACATCGAAACGTAAATCCTGGTCGGGCTTTGAGGCTTTTAAAAGAGTCCAGGCGCCTTTTTTGCAGGATTGGCCTGCGCGGACAATCATTTTTTCGGTGCCTTCAATCGCCTCGACGGCAATTACGACTTTTTCCTTAACGGCAATGACTTGTCCAATGCCCATTTGCGCAATTGATTTGAGAAGCGGCCAGCCAAAGTCGATATCCTGCTGAATGTCGGCTGGGGGCTTAATTTTTGTCATAACGCCTTTGTCGGCTAAATGCTCTTTACAATATTTTGTCGAGTCCTGCAAAATAATACCTCCGCAGGCAAGCTCATCGGCCAAGGCCTGCAACATCACCTGGTCAGTTTTATTTTTTCCCCTCAGACGCCAGTAAAAAATTCTAAGCGCCCGCCAGTCGGGCAGATATTTCAAAATCCGCCAGGGCGTAAAAAGTTTATCTTTGTGAACTTTGCCTACCAAAATGGCGTCGGTAACACCCTGGTTTTTTAATTTTCTAATCCAGGCGCCCGGACGGGCAAGCGGAACCTGCGAATAATAATCAACTCCATCAGCAAGTGCCGGGTCGGGATTATCGCCAAGGCCGGTGCAAACGACGCGGCAGCCTGCCTGCTTTGCGCCCTGAGCAACGAGAAAGGGCAGCCTTCCTGCGCCCGCTATCAGACCTATAATTTTTTTATCACTCATTATTAGAGGATTTTTTAAGGCGGCTAATTGCCTTTTTCATTTCCGGCAGGTCCTGGATTAAGCTGTAAGCGCGTCTTGCCTTTGCGGCATCGATTGCCGGAGCGCCGACGACAGACTGGCCATCTGGAATATCGTTTATTACGCCGGCCTGGGCAGCAATCATAACGCAATTTCCGATTTTAATGTGTCCGACAATACCGACCTGAGCGGCAATGACGCAGTGATGGCCGATTGTCGTAGAGCCCGCGATGCCAATCTGGCCGACGAACAGACAATGGGGGCCGACTTTTGCGCCGTGGCCGATATCGATAAGGTCGCCGAATTTGCAGCCTTTGCCGATAATCGTATCGTCAATAGCGCCTCGCTGGATACAGCAATTTGCGCCGATTTCAACGTCGTCTTCGATTACAGCTCTTCCTATTTGCGGAATTTTGTGGTGTATGCCTTTATGCGTCGAGTAGCCGTAGCCGTCTTTGCCAATTGAGGCGTTTGAATTAATGATAACATTGTTGCCGAGTATGCTGCCATCGTAAATCACAGCATTCGGATATAAAATGCAGTTGCTGCCGATTTTTGCATCAGGGCCGACGAATGCGCCGGGATAGATTATGGTATTTTCGCCGATAACGGCGTTGTCGCATACGGTTGCGAAATCGTAAATGTTGCAGCCTTTACCGATGCGGGCTGTTTCAGCAATCGATGCTTTTTTCGAGATGCCGGTTTGTTTGTGCTGCCTGTGGCCGTAAAGAAGGATAGTGATTTGAGCATAGGCGTAATATGGGTCTTCGGCGATGAGCAGCGAGGCGGAGCAGGGAATGTCTTTGCCGACAATTATGGCGCCGGCTTTTGTGGTCGCAACGGCCTTTTCATATTTGGGATTGGATAGGAAACTTATGTCCGAAGTGGTTGCGCTGTCGAGTGTCGCGACTGCAGAAATTACCATTTTCGCGTCGCCCTTGACCTTACCGCCTACATGCTGGGCCAGTTGTCCTAAAGTTTTAGTCTGCATTAGTGCCTTTTTTGTCCTTAATTCAAACAAAGTATTATAACGCTTAATTACACAGGGTCAAGCACTTAAGAATTTAAGAGCGGCGCGGCTGACGAGGCCGACCGCATCGGGAGATGGCTTTTGAAAATCAGAGGAGTCGAATTTGAAGGTTTTTGTCTTTGGGCCAATGGGGGAATAAATATCGGGATTGGACGGCCCGAAACAGGTAATCGCTGGAATGCCGCAAGTCGAGGCGATATGCGCGACGCCGGTGTCGTTGCCGACAAAGCAGCCGGCACAGCAGAGGAGCTGAAATGTCTGGGTAAGCGAAAATTCAGTCAGCATCGGGGCAAGGGCGGATATTCTGTCGATGGTTTTTTTGTTGAAACGTTCCAGTTCCGCAGGGCCGAGAAGGAAAATTACTGTTTCGCCGGCTTCGAGCAGCTCTTCGGCCAATAAATAAAAGTTATCTATGTGCCAGCATTTTTTTTCGCCTCCGCTGCCGGGATGAATTATGGCGGGTTTGTATTTTTTCTTTAAGCCGAGCGAATCGAGAATCCTGCGGCCCGCGGCAAGGTCGGATTTGAGGGGCTTTAGAAATTTTTTCTTATCAACGGTGAAACGGGGCTGCGATTTGCGATGGTTGTAATCGGGGCAGGAGGAGAGAATCGAATCGATATAAAATTTTGTGATGTGATACTTGTAACCTGCAGGAGGCTTTGGCAAGAGAGTAACGACCTCGACGGCGTTGCTGCAGTTTGCGGTATAAATCAGGTTGTGCTCGAAGTCGTCGCCGGGTGAGCCGAGAAAAGTAAAGATATACTGGAAACCCGCGAAGGCGGTTACCAGCGGGTCGCCGTCCGGGACTTCAAAATCTTTTTTGGCGACGAAAAGCCTGTGCAAATCGACGGAGTCGAGGTCTCTTATACTGTCGATGCCGCTTCGGGTCGGGAAATATTCCATATAATTACTTCTGCCGAGAATGGTGATAGTGCCGATATCGAGAGTTTTTTTCAGGAATTGCGCAATCGGCAGCGTCAGGACGCAATCGCCTATAGCGCCGGGTTGAATAATCAGGGCACGGTTGGCGGTCTTATGCGATTCTTTTTCGGCAGAAGATAAAATATTCAAAATGTCGCGTTCTTCGTTCATTGGTCCAGAGCCTTGTCAATCCATGCGCCGCCGGCCATTTTAAGACCAAGAGGCGTTTGGAGATAATAAACAACAGCCTGGCCGGGCGTTACCGCTCGCAGAGGCTGGTCGAATTCCACTTTTACGCAATTTTGCTGCGGGTAAACGGTACCATCAACCGGCTTATGATTATAACGTATTTTTATTTTCGCCGCAAATGGCTGGGTCGGAATATCAATGAGCCAATTGGGACCGGAGGCCAGAAGCGATTTGCAAATCAGGTCTTCGGCGGGGCCAAGCGTTACTGTGTTTGTGATACTGTCGAGTTTTGTAACATACCAGGGAATGCCCATAGCGACTTTTACGCCTCTGCGCTGGCCGATAGTGAAATTATGAATGCCGGTATGTGTGCCGAGGATTTTGCCGGCGGTGTCGATAATGCTTCCCTCTTTCGCGACGTCGGGGCAAAGCTGACAGAGTTTGGCGGCGTAATCGTTATCCGGAATGAAGCAGATTTCCTGCGAATCGGGTTTGTCGCTTACTGAAAGACCAAGTTTTGTTGCCATTTGACGGGTTTGCTCTTTGTTATCGAAACTGCCGAGCGGAAAAATCAGATACGGCAAAACGGCACGGTCAATCATCGCAAGGGCGTAAGACTGGTCTTTTGCAGTGTTGGCGGCGGTGTAAAGAGCGGCCCCGGCGGGGTCGTGATGAATGGCAACATAATGGCCGGTAGCGAAAAAATCGGCACCGTTTGCTCTTGCGTAATCGAACAATTTTCCAAACTTGATGAGGCGATTGCACAGGACGCAGGGATTTGGAGTTCTGGCGTGCTTGTACTGGCCGCAAAAATAATCGAGAATGGTTTTAAAATCTTCTCTTAAATCCAGGGCCTGGAATTTAATGCCGAGCTGTTTTGCAATAGCCCGGGCGTCGTCGCAGTGCTGCTGGGCGTGGTCGTGAACAATCATAAAGACTGCGGTGCAGTCGCATCCTGCCTCGAGGAGCAGCGCGGCAGCGGTAGAGCTGTCAACTCCGCCGCTGGCCGCGACAAAAACTTTTTTACCTTTTATTGACTTTGTATTATCCAATCCGGTGCACAACGAATTTTATTATTTCTTCTTTTCGAACAGTCCCTTGAGCTTACTTGCCGCATCCTGTGTTCCCTGGTCTGTAGAGCTGCCTGCGGGTTTGTCTGTGGGTTTAAAAAGCCCTTTTATGCTTTCGGTGGCCGATTCAAACGATTTTCCTGCATTCTGAATGGAACCAGTTAAATCGGACGGGAGAATGCCGGCGCCTTTAGCCGCTATTTCGGCTGAAATCGCTGCGAATATTTTGCCGACAACATCGCCGAGGGATGATTTTTCGCCGCCTAAGTTAGACAGATGTATTGATGCGATTCTTAAAGTTAAGGCATCGGATTTGCCGGGTATAGGGAGAAGTTTTGCGGTTACACCAATGTTTTTCATATCGACAGTTGAAATGTGAACGCTTTTGCCTTTTTTTGCCGGCTCGGCAGTCTTAGTCTCGGTTTGCTGCGGCTTTGGCATTGATTTGAGTATGTCGCTAAGATTGTTCGTCATGCCTTTCTGCTCGATTACCATAGTGACGCCGTCAATCGTAATATCGTTGATTTCGACAGGGTTGCTTAAAAGCGAACTGATACTGGTTGTTACCGAAATTGAGTTTGCTTCGAGAACATTTTTATACTGGTAGCCGGGCGGGTTTCCGATTTTGAGATTGGAAATTGTAACGTTGCCAGAAAAAATGCTCAAGCTCACCATTGCCGCGGAGGCGTCGACGTTGAGCTGCTGCTTAACAGCGGTTTTAATAGCATACTTAAGTATGCCGTCGATGGAAACAAATCCGATAATCACCACAAGAAAAATTATTACAATTGCAGCGATGAGAACATTGGAGCCATGACTTTTTTTAGTTTTTTCGGCCATTTTAGTACTCCTTCACACAAATTTTACTGGCTATTGTTCTTGACGATTTTATTTAACTGGTCCAGCAAATCCTGCGAGACCTTAAATCCCTGCTGCTGGGCGATTTTGGCGTGGTTGAGAGCCTGGCTGTATTTGTTGAGCATATAAAAAGTGATAGCGAGGTTGTTGTGAGCGGCAGGATAGTTCCAGCGAAACTCAACGGCTTTTAAATAAGAATCTTTGGCCTCCTGATATTGTTTTTGTTCCGAATACGCGACGGCCAGATTAAAATAAAGGTTCGGGTCTTTCGGACTTAGTTTTATCGCGGTTTTATATTTGTCTTCAGCGAGGTCGTAACGCTTTTTGCCCATATAAACGCCTGCAAGATTCTGGTAGGCTGCGAGCATATTCGGGTCGCATTTTATCGCGTCTTCATAGGCCTGGATTTCATCATCCGGCCAGCCGAGCTTGTCGCAAACAAGACCGATGCCCAGATGCGCTCTGGCGTTGTGCGGGTCGAAATAAACAGCGGAGCGGAACTGTTCGATAGCATCGTAATACATTTCCTTCTGGAAATAGGCGTAGCCAAGACCGCAGGCGGCCTCGACGGAGTTGGGTTTTAAGGCAAGAACAAGACGGTAATTCGAAATGGCCTTATCATACTGAGCGCGGTCGTGATAAATACCGGCAAGAATCATATATATATCCGGGTCGTGCGAATTGATGTCGATGGCCTGCTTGAGCACTGATATCGCTTTGTCGCTTTGACCTTTCGAATGATACGCCTGGGCTAGCCCTTTGTAAATTTCCATATAATTGGGGTCAAGCTCGAGCGCAATGGAGTATTGCTTGATTGCAATATCCGTCTGGCCTTTTTTCCTGTACGCATTGGCAAGATTGTGATGAGTTTTGGCGTCGGCATAATTAATTCTCAGAGCCTCCTGGTACTGCTCAATCGCCAAATCGGGCATATTTTTCTTCACGTAAATATTGCCGAGATTGGTCCTGGATTCCGGCAGAGAAGGATTTAGCGCAACAGCCAGTTGCTGATAATAAAAAGCGTAATCTATCTGATTGCTGGTGTAATAAATATTGGCCAGGTTGTTAAAAAAGCATCCTATGGTTTCCTTCCTGGTGAGGTTTCGAAGGTAAATGCCGTTCGAGCTGTCAGGAATTTTGAATTCTTTTATATAGTGCTTGTCGGGCGGGCTTACGCCGCTCAGAGTGGTTTCAATATTGAACGATACGCCTTTATCTGTGCAGCGAACAAAGAAATGGCCCGGCACGACCACGCCATTGAGCGGCAGATTGAGCCTTTCGCCGATGGAAAGATACAGAATCGACAGGCTCAGACAATAACCTCTTTTGTTATCGATGACGGTGTTTAGAAAAAGGTCGTCGGGATTGTCGGCGTTGCTTACGGGCTTAAAACCCATTTCCTTGAATAAAAGATTATTGATAGCCTCAGCTATCTTGTGGCTGTTAGTAGAATTACCGACATTTTTGCGGACCTGGTCGGCCATATCATCGATGATATCAAGATAATGATTAATGTTGAGCTGAGTGTTCCACCTTTTGCTTACCAGCAGAATACTGGCGGCAACGTCGATGTCGTCTTCGTCAAGCTTTAGAACCTGTTCAATCGAATTGGGATAATTTCCCGACGGAACGGCTTTTACAGCAGGGGCAAATGCCAGGCAAGTTGTAATCAGTATGAAAGAATAAAATATCGTTTTCATTTGCTTTGGCTCACAATGTCATCAATAGCTTGCTCGGTAACATTTTTTACAGATACCTGTTTAACTTTGGCGGTCAGACCCGCTGTAATAGCTATATACGCTTTCGGAACGTTAAGTATCTCCGACAGAAAATTAACAAGTGCCTGGTTCGCTTTGCCTTTTTCGGGCACGGCGGAAAGCCTGATTTTTAACATTCCATTGTATATCCCCGCGACCTGCGTTTTGCTGCTGCGAGGCACAACCTTGACATTAAAAAGCAGCAGGCCGTCTTTTTTGACAATTTTCAACGCGTCGTCAGACATCTAAGCCGTATTCCCTGATATTTTTGCCGACGGCAGCCTGGATATAACGCTCTATCTGCGAGGCAAGCTCGCCGACGGCTTCAATTTGAAAATCCTCATAATGGC
The DNA here is from genome assembly GCA_050014075.1 of Sedimentisphaerales bacterium. Lineage (GTDB taxonomy): Bacteria > Planctomycetota > Phycisphaerae > Sedimentisphaerales > UBA12454 > UBA12454. The sequence continues at coordinate 76,827 of JBEKEA010000002.1, forward strand.
CGGGCACAAATTCACCGTTCAGCGCTTTTTTGAAGACCTTGACCCTTATAATCGGGCAGGCGTGGTCTTTTTTGCTGAAATCGGAGTTCTGGTGCTCGGTAAGCTCAATTCGCCAGTCTTCGCTGATGAATACCAGCGCTTTGCCTGTAAAAACAGAGGTTGGAAAAAATTCATAAAGCGATTTAAGTATATCCATTTTCAATGCCTGTAAAAATCAATAGTATTATATCATGCTCAGTTTAATATTTCCGATAATCCGCGGGTAACACCTTTTAAATAAGATGTTGCGATTTTCATCGCGGAAGTTTCTTACCCTTAAGGGTATATTATAGCTTTTTAATAAATTATTTCAAGCTGCCGATAAGTTCGGCAACAGCGGTAATATTTTGCCGCCGCAGGTAGTCCTTAATCCCCTGGATAATTTTAACCGCACAATCAGGATAGATAAACCCGCCTGTGCCTATCGTAACGGCTGTCGCGCCGGCGATGATAAACTCAACAGCGTCGGATGCGGTTCTAATTCCTCCGCCGCCGATTATAGGAACGCCTGCCGGTTTGGCTACTTCATTGTAAACTTTATTCACAAGATAAACCGCAATCGGCTTTATGGCAGGGCCGGAAAGGCCGCCGGTGCGATTGGCCAGAACAGGCCGTTTGGTCTCAATATCGATAACCATCGCGGTAAAAGTATTAACAAGACTCAGGGCATCTGCGCCGCATTCAACCGCTGCGCGGGCAATTGCGCTGATGTCAGTAACGGACGGCGTAAGTTTGACAATGAGGATTTTGTCGCGGACGACTTTTTTTACCTCGGTTGTAATCTGGCGGACAAGAGCAGGGTCTGTGCCGAAGGTTATGCCGCCTTGTTTGACGTTGGGACAACTTATATTTAATTCCAGACCTGCTATTCGGCGGCATTGCGAAAGTTTGTCGGCAACGGCGACGTATTCATCGATGGTCTGGCCGGCGATATTTACAAAAAACGGAGTTTTATATCGTTCCATCATCGGGACTTTTTCCTGAATGAATTTTTCGACGCCGATGTTCGCAAGGCCGATAGCGTTTAGCATTCCCGAATCGGTTTCGACAATCCGCGGGACATCATTGCCAAGCCGAGGTTTGATGGTGATGCTTTTTGTTATAAAAGCGCCGAGCTGATTTATATCAAGAAAATCATCGAGCTCATCGACGTAGCCGCACGTTCCGGATGCGGTAATCAGCGGGTTAATCAGGCTGACTTTGCCGACATTTACTGAAAGATTAATATCGTTGTTTTTCTTTATTCCCATACGACCTCATCAGACCAGAAAACAGGGCCGTCCTTACAGCAGAGCTTGTATATAGTGTTTCCGCTCGCTTTATCGCGGCATTTAACCGCGCAGCTTTGGCATAAGCCTGTTCCGCAGGCCATCCTGCGTTCAAGGCTGACCTGGCAGGGGAGTTTGAACTGCGAACTAATCGCAGTGGTCGCGGAAAGCATCGCTTCAGGGCCGCAGGCGTAAACTATCGTGTCTTTGCCGTCAGGTTTATTTTTAGTAAGCCAGTTTTCTAAAGATTGCGAAATAAATCCCTTAGTGCCGGCAGTACCATCGTCTGTGCTTATAAATGTTTTGATATTAAGCCGGCTAAATTCGCCGAGGGTGATATCTGTTTCTTTCTTTAGCTTGCTCGTTTCAATATCGAAAAATGCCAGACCCGCCAATGTCTTTGCGCCGACAAAAGCAATTAACTCGATAGGACATTGTTTTTTCAAGACCTTGGCAAGATGTATAAGTGGGGGAGCGCCCATTCCGCCGGCGACAAGTAACGCAAGTTTTTTATTTTCCGGCAATTTAAAGCCGCTGCCAAGCGGACCAATGAAATTAACAGAGTCTCCGATTTTGAGAGTTTTCATTCTCAATGTCGCAGGGCCCAGAACGCAATAAAGAATTTCCACGACAGTAGTATCATTATTGCAATCGATGTCGGCAAAGCTGAAAGGTCTTCGCAGAATAATATCTCTTTGAGCCGAGTCCCAAAGCTGGCCAGGAATTAACTTCTCAGACGGCAGGGCAAGTTTTGAAACATCAATTTCAATAAATTGGCCGGCAGATGCGTGTGAAAATGGGATGTTAGCCTTTTTTTCAAGTTCGAGAGTTAAACGGCAAAATTTATCGCCCAGGCTGCGATTCATTAAGACTGTCGCGTTGAAGATTCCTTTTTTTGACGGTGAGTCTGTCATAAGTAGCTATATTTAAATCAATTACGCAATGAAATGTCAATACATTTATGGTGAGCCAGCTTGTCCTGTTTACCCTGAGCTTGTCGAAGGGAGCAGCATCGAAGGAGTCGAATCCATAAAAAAACTCCCGGAATAGTCATCCACTGGCATTCCGGAAGTTCGCCACGGCTTAAAAGCCGCAAAAATCTCGTTTTCATCGGGCGTAAGTATATCCATCACAGATATGATTGTCAATCTACTTAGAAAAATTACAAAAAATTGCATAACTATTTATGAATGAATAAGTTATGGTAAAAAAATACGAAAAATTGGAAAAATTTAGAATAAATCGCAAATATGCGCAATAAGTTATTGTGCAGTAATGACTTAGATTATTTGTTGATTTGCGTGCAGTTTCTTGTAGAATCTCTGCCTATGTCTAAAATAAAAACAGGATGTTTTGCGGTACTGGCGCTGGTTTTTTTGCAGCAGTTGGCTTGCGGCGCGACTCTGCAGGAAAAGATAAATGAAATAATTTCGAGGAAAGACCAGAAGAACGTTCAATACAGCATTGCGGTTCTCGATCCTCAAACCGGCAACTGCGTTTACAGTAATAATCCAGCAAGGTCGCTGACGCCGGCTTCGAATATGAAACTTGTAACAAGTTTCACTACGCTGAAACGGCTCGGAGCCAATTATAATTTTGTAACAAAGGCCGGCCTGATTGACCAAAAACTTGTCGTAATTGGAAGCGGCGACCCGCTTTTAGGTCTGCCCGGCAAAGATTTCATTACGAAAATTGTCGATTCTCTTAAAGCTAAGGGAATTAATAAATTAGACGGCGTAATAATCGATAGTTCTATTTTCGACGGCGAATACTTTCATCAGAATTGGCCAAAAGCACAGCTTAACAGGCCTTATGCCTGCGAAATAAGCGGGCTGAATTATAACGGCAACTGCATAAAAATTACCGCAACAAACGTCGCAGGCAAAATTAAACTGACTAAAGAGCCAAATACGATGTTTTTGCGATTACTAAATAATGTTAATGTCGCACCGACATCAAAGGGCGAAAGCGAAGTAGGCTCAAACCGGACCGAGCAGGAAAATATGATTATGGTTTACGGTAAATGCAAAAATACCGCTTCATTCGATGTCGCAATCGAAAAGTCGCCGCAGTTTTTCGGTTATCTTCTTTGCGAAAGCCTTGGCAGGGCAGGGGTTGCGATTGCAAATCCTGTAGCAACCGAAGCAGGCGTCAATCCGCAAAATATGCAAATCGTCGCTGAATTCAATACACCCATAATGGAAGTAATTCATAACTGCAATAAAGACAGTCTGCATATAGCCGCGGAGAGCCTTTTAAAGACTTTGGCTGCAAGTAGTTCCGGCGGCAAGGCAGGAAGCTGGCAGGGCGGCAGGAACGCAATAGATAGTTATCTTGCGAGCCTGGGAGCTACCAAAGGCGAATATTATATCGACGACGGAAGCGGACTTAGCAGCGTAAATAAACTTTCAGCAAATGTGCTAACTAAAGTGCTTCTCGACGCTTATAAAAGCCCGCTTTGGCTGGCGTTCAAGCAGACACTTGCCGTCGGCGGAGTAGATGGCACAATAAAAAAACAATTCTATAAAGCAAAATATAAAAACAGGGTCTTCGCAAAAACCGGATATATCAACGGCGTTCGAGCCCTTTCCGGCGTGTGCGTAACCTTAGGCACCAACAAGGAATATATCTTTTCAATCGTTACAAACAACGCAAATTACCCCACCAAAAAAGCAATATTCGATATCGTTCAGTCAATTATGGATTCTCAATAATTGACTGGAGTTGATAGTTGGTAGTTGATAGTCATAAGTCGTTTGTTTACGTTGAAAAAACGTAAAAAGGTGCATTTCATAAGTCCTTTATTTGCGTACTGTTTTTTTGAAAAATGGTTTGTAAGTTTTTAGCGGGACAAGTTTTAGTAAAGATTTTGAAAAATTTTGAAAATTTTGGATTATTTTGAACGAATTTTGATTTTTTTGCCATGTTTTTATACGATTTTTCACTTTTTTTAATCACTGATTACGCAGATATAAAAGATATGTTTTCACCACAGAGAGCACCGAGGCCACAGAGATTTTTAGACGCTGATCCGCCTCCGTCAAGGACTATGGTGGACAAGTTTCGCAGATTACGTTCACCACGAAGGGCGGAAGAAACACGAAGACAATATTAATTTCACCACCGAGCCACAGAGCTCATCTGCCGTCGCTACGAGCTATGGCGGACAGGCAGAACGCACAGAGGCGATATTGCTTTAAGACATCCCTACGGGATTTAATAATTCTAAAATCAAACCCTCCCTGAAGCCGACCCATTCGACTACGCTCAGGGTAGGGCTTCGTCCGGGTTTATATTTTGTAATTATTGCCCCTAAGGGGCTTTTGTCTTAAAGCAATAGAACATTTTCACTATGCTGTATTGCAGTATACTGTAATACAGTATACTGCATACGAGTATAGAGATTTAAGATTTTTGATACTGGGAGTTTTTGATACTAAAGATTTTTTGAAGAAAGGGGAATTAGTGCAGGCGTCCGCCGTCGTCCCTAAGGGCTTCCGTCTTCGCCAAAAGGCTACGAACGGACAGGATGACGAGATCTTCGCTTCGCTCCGAGGCGGATAAAAGTCGGTGGTGGTGGTTTTTGGTGTTGTAGGGGGCCCCCTTGCGGGGGTTTCCGCTGCGCTCCAACGCTGTGGCTCCGACGAAAAATTCTTTTTATAAAAGTGTTTTACGTAGCCACTAAGTCACCAAGACACGAAGATAATTTTAAATTCTAAATTTTTAATGTTGAATTGCGGAGCCACCGAAAGCGGGGGAATTTTTTATGCGGCAAAAAGGAAATTTAAAATAGGTGACTGTCCCTAGTTTTTCCTATTTTTCCAATTAAGCCAATCCGTCTTTGAACTTTGGTGCAAGTACGTTCCCTCCTGGGAGGATAGTTTTATCCTCTCTTTGGATGGATCCTGGTTTGATAGCATCTCTCGGAATTTTCTTAACCTCGTGAGAGTATGGCTCGATGATCTCATAGTTCCCGTTTTTGTCAACGCGAATGTCATCTGCGCGACGGGTTTGACCGGCAATATTTAAACGAAACCTTGACATAATTACACCTCTTTTCGAATAAAAATCTGTTTATTCTGGTGTAAATTATAGGTAACTGTCATATAGTAGTCAAGTCAAAAAACATACAAAATAAATAAACGGCCACTATTTATTCGTCCCCTATTTATTCCTATTTTTTCTTGAGATTTTAAAACAAAGATGCTGGATGACTTTCCCCAAAAATATCAAAACATTACCAATTGATGCGTCTCATTATTTTCAATCATATCGTTTTTCCCGCAAAAACCAGCAAGCTTTACAAGGCTAAGTAGATTCAATATTTCCAGAGTGATTGGTCTTTTGGAATCCCACCAGACATAGGCAGATAAAAATTCTTTTGCCGCCTGCGAAGATAACAATTCATAAAAAATTTCAGCCTGTTCTTTCGACCTGCAACTCAGAAAATAACAGGTATCATCAAAAACAACAGGCTTGTCATTATAAGGACCTATAAGACGAAATCGTATATTTTTATAGAAACCTGAGATGGCAATTTTCCAATCAGTAAAGGTATAATCTCCAATACCGAAAATTGAAAACTGCGGATTGTTTTTATATATAACACTTGTTCTTTGTTCAAATAGGTCCGCATATTTCTTCAAATAATTCCAAGTTTTAGGCGAATGCTGTTTAATAACACTTGTTTGCTCGCCAACAAAATGCTGCGGCACAAGCATATAACGATTTATAATTTTGATTTCACCATTAGCCAAATCGGAACTTTTAAGCATTGGGAAAAGACAATCATCTTCCAACTCAACCATTTCTCCAAAACCATTTATATAATGGTTACTTTCTTTTTTAAGCTCCATAACTTTAACACAGTCATGTTTTATGCCGGAACGCCATTTAAAAGGTTCACTTTTATCTGCCGATAGATGTTTCCACTTTTCAAATAACACAATATCAGGAATAAGACGATTTACTTTAAAAGCAGCGGTATGTTCAAGTGAGTTGCGATCAAAATTTTTATAAATTTTGCACTGAAGAGTAGGATTTCTCTGTCCAATTTTGATCACGAAGAAGCAAGCATCCACTGCAACTTCAAAATGCTGCTGTGAGTTGATTTTGTATATATTGCTCCATTCGAGAGGCAACTGATTTTTCCACTGATAAAGCAATACTTTTCGAGCAACGGCAGTTTTACAGAGCATTGCCAAGCAGGCATCTCGACCTTTGAGCCGGTCTAACATACTGATTATCATCCATTCAGAAATATCAAAATTGCTCTTTCCTGTGACGGCATCCAGACCTTTCATATTCTGGAAGTTCGATTTTCCTGGCAGGTTTTTACCGCCAAAACTCCCCATCCCTGAATTAGTAACCCAAGGAGGATTGCCGATGACAAGAATCGGATCCGGCATTGATTCTATCTGTTTTTGCCAGTCGAAAGAAAAGAAATCACCTTGTTTTATCGCGGGTGTGACATTATTTATAAACGGCGTGATTTTCTCGCGAGCTTCGCTCAAATATTCTTCTGATATATCAAGACCGAAACATTGTTTTGCCGAGGTGAATACTTCCAATGCGGCAAATAAAAAATTACCTCTACCACACGTAGGTTCGATTATCGAAGCAGGAGAAAGTTCAGCTTTCAGTAGCAAACAAGCTTCTTTAGCCAAATCTCGTGGAGTCTGCCAATCGCCTAATTCTATTTTCTTTTTGTTTTTTGAAATATTCATTATTAACAAATCTTTTGAATACCTTTAACTTTTCCCGCCTCATTAATTATACGTTGGTACTGAAGCCGCCATTGAAGTGCATTTGAAATAGTGAGATAACCCATTTGAGGTGGATTCTTGAGGAGTTCTTGTGCTATTTTCTCAGCTTCAATGTCATCCACCGGCAACATTCTTTCATGTAAAAAGGCAACGATATCGTCGACATTTCCTTTATTTTCAATTATCTTACGAAGTCCTGTAGTCGTCTGGAAATCACCTGTGTTGTCTTTTTCGACAAATATAGTATGTAAAATCTTCAGTCTACCTGTTTTAAACTTTCCATCGTCAGTTTTGTCATAGACAAAAACGAGAAGAGAATAACCTAATCCATAAATTTTTTGCCGCGCTGACCTGTAAGGACAGGAAGACTGAGGCTGCTTGATACTTGTAACTTTTATATCCACATTTAACTGCGGAAAATCTATTCCTGAAGCGGAATTACCTTCTGAAAAATCATACTTTCCAGACAAATACATTCGGAATTTCTGTTCAAAATAAGTACCTATGGCCTTCCCATCGGTTACTCCGAAAATAGCGGGTTCATCGTGTTTTGATTCGCGAACAGCAAAATAATGAGCTTCTTCACAGAGTTTAGCCTCGCTTAATTTTAGTTTTGCCTTCATCCGTGCCACAGGCCTACTTTAAGATAAATTGAAATTTAAAACCGCCAAAAATAGCAAACTAATCTTATCAGAATAATGACAGACAGGCAATAAAAAAGAACAGCACTAATTCAATTTATTTTACCGTAGTAAAATAGGAGTAAATAAATAGGTGCGGGACAGGCAAACCCTGCCAAGGTCCGCCTGAGGCGGATAAATGTTGGCAGGGCTAACCGATTTATATCGGAAGTGTAATTATAAACTTTGTCCCTTGATTAATCTTTGAATCTACTTCGATAGTGCCGTTGTGGGAATTAATTATTTCCTTGCAGAAAACAAGGCCCAATCCAGAACCAACTCTTGCAGCGGGCCCCTCAGGGGTTTTTGTTGTAAAGAACGGCTCAAATAACTTGTCCATATTCTCCTGCTCAATTCCGCAGCCTGTATCGCCGACCTCTATGATAACTGTATCCTGCTGCCTGCGAGCGGTTATCTGGAGCGTTCCGCCTAATGGCATCATCGCTTCACGAGCGTTTAAAATCAGGTTCATTAAGACCTGCTGCATCTGAACCGGCACAGCAAGAATATCAAGCTCTTCCGGTATTTCCATTTTGACTTTAAGACTGTCTTTTTCGAATTCCCTGCCGATACAGGAAAAGACCTCTTCGATGAGCTGTTTCAATCTGCATTGGCGTTTTTCGAGGGCTTCGCCGTTGACGACGGCAAGCATACTTTCGAGAATTTCAGATGCCCTTGCGCTGTTGTGCACGGTCTTTTGCAGGGCTTTTTGAGTTAGCGGGAGGTCGGTTGGATTATTTAACGCAACCTGAGCGTAATTGCCCAGCGGCATAAGAATATTATTAATTTCGTGAGCTACAATCGCACTGATAGTGCCCAGATTTGCCAGGGCCTGGAGCTTTGCCAGGCGTGCTTCAAGCTCTTTGTTCTGCTGTAGTTGCAGGTTAATCTCTTTGTTGAGAGAACGGCGCTTTTCAATCAATTGAGTCATTTACATGCTCCGAAGCAGCAAAGAAATAAGGGAAGTAAGGAATTAATGATTAAAATTGAACGTCCAACATTGAACATCGAACATCCAACTTTGTTTGAATGAGGAATTTGCCTTTGGCAAAGGCTTCAAATGAGTATATTCCCTACATTCACAATTCATTACTGCCGGCATTTTTTGCTATGAAAAAAACAATATTAGGATAAAATTACAATATTATATTTATCGACATTTAGGGCGTTTTTCCTTAAAGATATGGATAATAAAGCCGTTTTAGACGAGTTGCTTGAGTTACTTGAGAAAAATAATGTTAAAATACGTAAAGATTCGCTGGGCGGGGGAGGGTCGGGATTGTGCAAAATAAAAGGCGAATACCTGTTCTTTCTGGATATGGATTCGAGCTCTTATGAAGTTGCGATAAGCTGCGCAAAAGCTGTGAATGAAATTATAGATATTGAAACGATTTATTTAAAGCCGGAAGTAAGGGAGTTCCTTGAGGGAAATAAGTAACTCAGTTATCAGTTATCGGTTATCAGAAAATCAGGTTTGAAATTGAAGATTAACGGAGTGAACAAACGATGGCGAAGAATACGGCAAAAAAAACGAATAGCGAAGAAGAAAACGTCAAGACTGCAATAATACTCGTCGTTGACGACAATGAGCAGAATCTTGAACTGCTGCAGGCATATCTCGAAGACCTTCAGTGCCGAACAATTCCCGCAAAGGACGGCGTAGAGGCGCTTGAGATAATCAAGAAATCAAAACCTGATTTGGTGCTGCTGGATGTTATGATGCCGAAGATGAGCGGGTTCGAGGTTTGCAGGAGAATTAAAAACAATCCGCAGACGACGGATTTGCCGGTGATTATGGTTACAGCCCTTAATGAGCTTGGCGATATCGAAAGGGCGATTGAGTCGGGAACAGACGATTTTTTAAGCAAGCCCGTAAATAAATTGGAGCTTATTACCCGCGTAAAAACAATGCTCAAACTCAAGCATCTTTCCGACCGACTCGAAAGAACCCTTGCATATCTGAGCGAAATAGAAAAACAAGCGAAATAAACTAAATTCGAAGGGCAGACACACAGGTCTGCCCCTACATATCCCGGCAAACACATAGGACATAGGTTTGCCCCTACGTATCCTCACAATGACATAACAGGGGGCCGATAATATTTGCGGCATAAAAGTCGCTAAACACGTCATAGGACTGCCTAAAAAACGGCGATTTTGAGCCAAAAAGCGGAATTTTGGGGGTAAATCGATTAAGACAGGCCATAGGGGGGTCGATACAGCAATAGCTTAAAAGTTAAAGTTAAAAACTCTAAACTTTGGAATTAAACAAGCTAATTGTATGTCAAAAATACTTGAAATCCTCGGCAGGGCGGTCGCGGTAAATACTGCCGGCCTGCTATGGCAATGGATTGATATGACTATAACTTCTAACCCTCAAGGCGGGTATGAGGCTATTAATGAAATATTGAATTTGGTTTCCCTGGCCAGTTTTGATATCGCAGAGGAAAGAACCGCAAAATACCTGCTCGAAAGGCCCAGTTGCGCCGTCGGCAGAATGGCGGCGACCGCACTTTGCCTTGAGAAATCAGACCTTAAAGGGGCGATAGAAAATCTCCAGACGATTTATTGCAAGCAGCCTAATAATACAATCGCGCTGTATGCGATGGGGCATTGTTATGAAAGACTATATAAGGAAGCGGAAGCGATAGAATTTTATCAGGACTGCCTGAAGTTCAAGAATTACCTGGAACTGCCGCGATTGAGACTTGCTGCTATATATTTCAAAAACGGGCAAATCGAAAAGGCAATACAGGAATACCGCAAACAAATCAGCGAATATCCAGACGATATAGAAACTCTGGTTTTGCTGGGACATTTGTATATGGAAATAGGCGATAACGAATCGGCGGTTGAGGCGTTTAATAATGCTATTCTGATACATCCTGACAATTTTAACAGCACGGCGGGCGAAGAAGAAAAAATCCAGGAATTGATGGACCAGCAAAGCCCTTATGAAGCTATAGATTATTTGAATGAGCTTCTGGAAAAACAGCCTGAAGCGGCGGATATACATATTCAGCTTGCGGAAATTTTCGCGCAGAACGCAGACTTTGCGCAAGCTGTAGTTCATCTTGAAAAAGCAATAAGATTCGAGCCAAATTGCCTGGCGGCTTATGTAAAGCTTGGGTCCTTATATGTAATTCATTCAAATTTGTCGCTGGCGGCTGAATTATTTAATAAGGCAGGTGCGATAAATGACGAGATTGTTGATGCGTATGTCGGGCTGGCGGCGGCACAGAGGAAACTGGCCGACGAAACTTCAGCGATGGCGACTTTAAGCCTGGCCGGGGCTATTGTGCAAAACAGCTGCATATTATTTGCCGAGGCGGCAAGATTAAGACTTAGCGCGGCAAACGGGGTTGAAATCGACAAGCAAACGGCCGACAAAATCGTTCTTGAGACGTTCGAAAGAGGATATATGGAAAATCCTGAAAATTTCTCTGTCGGATACGCCCTGGGCACAATTCTAATGAAACGCAGGCAATTCAAACAAGCAGGCGAAAAATTCGCAGATGTTTTCCAAAGAAACGAGACAAATTACAGGGCATTGACAAGACTGATACTTTGCTTTGCCGAACTGAATGATAAAACAGCGGCAATGCGATATCTGGAAGCACAAAACAAACCAGGCAGCCAGCTAATAGAACTGCATTACAAAACAGCACTTTTATACTGCAACAGGGCAGCATTCATGAACGCCCTTAAGACAAGCAGAAAAGAAGATCTCAAAGACTTCGATGCAGCCTGGACATTTACGACATTAAACGAAACACTTCAGAATATGGGGCTGATTGACCGAGCTTATGCCTGCTGGAATTTGCTGGGCGATATGGTCAATGCGGCTTCACAACGGACTGAATAAGCAAATAAACCTTATTACGTTATGTGCGGCCATTTTCTAAAAAAGACGAATGAAACATAACATATATTATAGGACGTTATATATAATGCAACAAAACGCCATTAAGAATAGCTTTTAATGAATTCATCAGCTAAAACGGCCTTGAGGCGATTGTTTAAGGCCCTGTAGAAAGTCTATTCGTTTGACTCAGGAATTGTTCTTCGGGACTGCTTTGGTGCTGTTGTCGTTGTTTGGCCCGATTTAACCGGATTAGGCTTGATTGCAACAGGAATTGAATGCTTCTGGCATGTGCGGCTGACAATCTCAATGGCCTTGCAGATATTCTTATCGCCATATTGCAGCGAACAGGCAGAGACAACCTGGCAGGCATTGATAATGTGGTCGCGAGACGAGTTTTCCATACCGGCCGGCAGATACTTTGAAATATAGGAAATATCTCTAAGAGGCGATATCGCAATAGTAAAAAGTATAAAATTAGTGATTAGTAATCCGCCGGCGAAGGCCAAAATTGCTCCGCCGATGGTATCTATCAGCCTGGGAAGCGAAACACAGAAAGTTTTAGTCAAATATATAAAGCTTATGAATTGCGTGATAATAAAATAAATAAGTGCCACTAAAAACATAACCGTGATATTTGCAGATGGGCCGAGGGGGTCTAAATACTCCCCTGCCAGGTCGAGAACCATCGGGGCAAGCATTACACCAAGATAAACGGCGAGAATAGCATTAAACGCGAAAGGCCAGACGGCGAAAAGGCCTTTTTTGTAGCCCCATAGCCCGAAGAAACCTGCGATAATTAATGTAAATATTAAAACCATAATTTCAGCCTTAAGAAATCTTCTTAATCTCATCGAGAGATGTAACGCCCGCAATAACAAGTTTCATTGCCTGCTTATGCAGATTGCTTTTCATCTGTTCATCGTCCTTTGCGCTGCTTGCGATAGTAATTTTGCTCTCGGAAATTTTACGTTTAACCTCCTCGTCAATAACCATAATATCAAAAACTCCAATTCTGCCTTTATAACCGGTGTCGCTGCAATTGCGGCAGCCAACCGGGGCATATATACCGGCAGGGTCAATATTTTTCTGCTGTAATGCTTTAATCTGCGCATTGCTCAGCGAGGCGTTTATTTTGCATTCATTGCAAAGTTTTCTGACAAGCCTCTGCGAAATTACGAGGTTAAGACCTGAAGCCATCAGCAAAGGACTGATGTGAAGATCTAAAAGACGGACCAGTGCGGCGCTATTGCTGCTGCTGTGCATAGTCGCCAAAACCATATGGCCGGTCTGAGAGGCCTTTAAAGCGATAGAAGCCGTTTCTTCGTCTCGAATTTCGCCAACCATTATAACATCCGGGTCTTGTCTTAATATGCTGCGAAGCGATTTTGCAAAGGTAATATCCGCTTTTGGATTGACCTCAATCTGGCTGGCGCCGGTCAGGACGTATTCGACGGGGTCTTCAATCGTAATGACATTGCGGGTGTAAAAATCTATTTCCCTGAGCATCGCATAAAGCGAGGTGCTCTTGCCACTGCCTGTCGGGCCGCAGAAAAGTATCATCCCGGAATCTTTGCTTAAAGTATCCCTGACAATCTGGCAGGTTCGCTCGTCCATCCCGACTTCAGGTAAAGTCTGCGGCGCAAGGTTCTGGTTCAATATTCTTATGGAAAGTTTTTCTCCGTGCAATATGCCTGCGCTTGCAACGCGAAAAGATACAGAGCCGTCGGGCGTTTTGGCGACAAAAGCGCCGTCCTGCGGCCGGCGTTTTTCGGCTATGTCCATTCCGGAAATCGCCTTAATACTGTTAACGACCGCGCCGCAAAGATAAGCATCAATTTTTTTATAAGGACTCAACACGCCATCGACTCTGAACCTGACGTCATAGTCAAAATTCTCAGCAGGGTTGATGAGTATATCGCTGGCCAGCATTTCAACCGCATCGCCAATCAGTAGTTCGGCGACGGCGACGGTTTGCTTGGCATAGTCATCGTTAGATGTACCGCCGTATATTTCATGGATACTTCTACCGGATGGGTCGAGAAGTATGATTGAAGAGCTGCCTCGTGCCCCCCCTAACTTTGTGTATTTAATGGTTTTTATGGCGTGACCGAATGTTACGATGAAAGCATCGGCTATCGAAACGCCGGTTTGCTCGACCTTCTTAAAAACATCGTAGGTAAAGAATAAAAACAGCACAAAAGGTGCGGCAAACAGCATTAATACGTTTGTCCAGGGCTTCAAACGGGAGCTAATCAGGGTGCTAAACTCAAATCTCTGAAGCAGATACATACAAAGATAGACCCAGAAGATAAGAAAAGCCACTTTATATGGGCTAAACAGCAGTCCTGTCGCAACAAGCATTTTCAAACTTTATTGCCCCTCACAAATCCTATTTTTTCCCTATTTTTCCTTAATGTTAATAAACCGGATAAGATAACACAACAAAAAAAGTTAAATGATTATGGCATAAAGGGCTTTTTTATTGACAGTTAAGTCTTATAATTTATAATTGGTTATCATTAAAATTGTTCTTTAATGGTCTTGATTATCAGTTTGTTTTTGGTGTTTTATCGTTAGATACGGCATAGCTTTGGAGATATTTAGATGAGCAAATACTTTTTGGCGTTTTTTGGGCTGTTTATTTTACTTAATCCCCTCATTGTTAATGCGCAATTGCCCGCCTCAGCAAATGAACCGGCAGCAACAGCAGCAGTTAAGCCTGCGAAAGCCGGGACTCTCGAGGACAACTGGAATGATTTTCTTCATTATACAGTAATAGGCCGATTCGACATGGCGTCGGGTTACGCGCAAAAAATTATCGACAGCAACTGCGACCCGCTGGGGCTGCTGAAATTAAGCGAAGATAATCCGCGCGGCTACGCAATCGTTGTTCGAGTTCAGGCCAACAATCCGGAACTTGCCCCCCTTGCGGGAAAGATTCTGGACATAATTGAAAAAGGCCGGCTGATGCGCCGCACGGACCTGGAAATAATAACAGAGGAAATCAAAAGATTAAGCAGCACAGTTCGCGGCAAATACACCGCCATAGAGCGGCTTCGCAACGCCGGCGAATATGCGATACCATATATGCTCGCGGCTCTTGCGGATGAAAAACGGATAGAAGAATTTCCGAATATTTCAGCCGCCCTGCCGGAAATCGGGAAAGCGGCAGTAAGGCCTCTGACGGCAGCACTGGCAATGGACAATGCCGGTGTAAAAGGATTTGTCATTAAGGCACTGGGTAAAATCGGGTATCCGGAGGCACTGGGATATCTTAAATATATCGCAGAGAACGATAATTCCGAACAGCTTCGCAACCTGGCGACTGAATCAATAACCCAAATAGATTCAACGGCTGCGTCCAAAAGCGCCGCGGAACTATTCTACGCGACAGCGGAAAATTATTTTTATAAAGCAGAGTCTTTAGCTCCATCGACCGATGGAAATAACGCCAATATATGGTTCTGGGACAAACAAGAAAACCGTCTGGTACGGCAGGCGGTCGATAAATCGTATTTTAATGAGCTTATGACAATGCGATGCTGCGAATTGGCGGTGCGGGCTGACAAGGATTTTGGACAGGCTATTTCGCTATGGCTGTCGTCATTTTTCCGGGTGGATGGCAAAGGCATCAAATATCCTGAATACTTCGGCAAAGGTCACGCCAACGCTATGACTTACGCATCGACCTGCGGACCTGAATATCTTCAGGAGGCTCTTGAGCGGGCGATAAAAGATAATGACAATGTTGTGGCACTGGGTACGGTCGAGGCGCTGTCCAAGAATGCCGGCGAAAAATCACTTATGTATAGATTCAAAACCTCTCAGCCGCTAATCGATGCCTTGTCCTTTAACGATAAAAAGGTAAGATATACCGCCGCTATAGCACTGGCGATGGCAGAACCCGCTGAAAAATTTCCTGAGAGCGAATTAGTTGTAAGCAATCTGGCTTCTGCGATAACGGCACAGGCGGATGCGAATTGGCCGAAGGAAACGGCTGACAACTATGTGATTCGTTCGGCACGGGCTATGCTGAAACTGGCATCGACGCGAAACAGTGTAATTAATCTTGCCGGCGCGATGGATGCACTTGTGCAGGCTACAGGAGACAAGCGAGACGAAATAAAAATCATTTCCTGCCAGATTTTGGCGTATTTGCCGAGCCCTGATGCACAAAGGGCAATTGCCGATGCAGCGTTAAAACAGGAAAATTCGGTCGATATCAGAATTTCGAGTTTCGAATCTTTGGCCGTTTCGGCGAAAGTAAATGCCAATCAGCTTTTGGACACACAGATAGACCAGATTTACCAGCTTGTTGAATCGCGGGAAACAGGCCAGGATTTGCGGTCGTCTGCCGCTGCGGCTTTCGGCGCGTTAAATCTGCCGAGCAGAAGAGTAAAAGATTTGATCCTGGAACAGACAAAAATATAAGTAAAATACTGTCGGATTGCGTTAAAAAATGCAATTTTTAGGTGCTTGAGATGGGTAATATTACCGAAAAAAGCGAGAAAAGTCGCAAAAAGACGGTAATGGAATACATCAAAAGTCTTTCGGCTGAGCATAAAATGCTGATAATTCTCAAAAATCAGCTTTACGGCGGCAAATGGGAGCCGATGTATCAGGATTTAAAGAACCGGCTGGAAGGTAAGCCATATATATTCAAACTGGCAAACCGCATTAACGATGATATAGAAAGAATCGAACAGATGCGAAAATTTGAAAAAGAAAACGACGTGGACCTGGGCGAACATGTCGAATCCGTAGAATAAAAAAGTCCCGGTATAATCTAATTAAATCCGCCCCGCCACTTCTACGGCGGGTAAATTTCAGGGAGAACGACATTGAAGAACTATAACTTGGGCCGATTATTTGTTTTAGTTTGTTTGATAGTATTGCCAACAGTAAGCAAGGCGGCAATAGATGAAAAAATGCTCAAACAGGCAAAGCTGGAACTGGCATGGCAAAACGCAATCTCGCTGAACGCAAAAGAACAAGTCCAAAGAATAAACGTCCTCGGCGATAATCTGTATATTTTAACCAATGCTAATTATTTGTTCTGTTTGGATAGAAATACAGGCAAATTGGTTTTTGGTATTGCTGTTGCAGAGGCGGGACTGCCGGTTTCCGAGCCGACAGTTTATAAAAATACTGCATACATCGTTGCGGCAAATAAACTAATCGCAATGGACCTGCAGCAAGGGGCGGAACTTTATAGTAAAAAAATACCGTTTTTGGTCTCTTCGCCGGCGGCGGTTAACGCATCATATTTTTATTTTGCCGGCAAGGACAACCTTATGCATGCGTCCGACACGAATAGTCTGCGCGAGATATTTGTGGCAAGTCCCAGCAGCAAGTCAGATATTACAAGTGTTATGGCAACCGACGATAAGGTGTTTTTCGCCACTCAAGGCGGGAATTTGTTGTGTATGGCGGCAAGTGGACCGAAAAAGATTTGGCAGTATGACGCAGTGGGAACAATTACGGCAGGTTTAGTGAAAAACGGCGACTGGATTTACGCAAGCGGCAAGGATACGAATCTTTATAAACTAAACGCAGAAAACGGAGATTTAGCGTGGAAATTCCGGAGCGGTGCTATTCTGACGCAATCGGCAAGAGCTACCGAAAAAGTCGTTTATCAATACGCACCGTTAAAAGGACTTTTCGCAGTCGATGCGAACAGCGGAAAACAAATGTGGCTTTTGCCGGAGGCGGTGGATTTGCTGGCACAGGACAGCAACAGTAATACCGCTTATATAATCGGTAGAAATAAAATATGTACCGTGATGGACAACAAACTGGCTAAAGAGATTTATACAATCAATTTCGCTTCGATAACAAAATTCGGAGTCAATACTTCCGACTCAAAAATATACATAATGGAAGGCAAAAACATTTCCTGCATCAGGCCCATCAAAAAATAAAATCCGTAATCATAAAGGAGTGGACGAATCAAATGGATGTGAAAATCAAAACGGCTTTAATCAGCGTATCTGACAAAACCGGCATAATAGAACTGGTAAAGAGTCTTTCTGCAATGGGCGTCAAAATCATCAGCACCGGCGGAACGGCCAAAGCACTGGCACAGGCGGGCGTAAATGTCGCCGGCGTAGAATCCGTAACCGGTTTTCCTGAAATGATGGACGGCAGAGTCAAGACGCTTCATCCGAAAATTCACGGCGGTCTGCTTGGCATAAGAGACAACGCCGA
>JBEKEA010000003.1:0-126014 GCA_050014075.1 Sedimentisphaerales bacterium
ACAAAGGGACGAGAAATTTCGACAAAGTGGAGACTGCCGGTCATATTGGAAGCTTATATCGCAGTTAAATCAGAAAAGACAGCACGTCGTCTTGAGAAATACTTAAAGACGTCATCTGGGAAGGCAACACTAAGGAAAAGAATTTTACCCGACGAAGCGTCAGCGTAGTCGGGCCCGCCCTCTCCGCTTTTTTTATATCCCCTGCCAAAACTTCTTGGCAGACTTCGTCTATCAGCGACCCGTCAGTTTCTCCAGCTTTTCCGGATACCTTGCCCCTTGCACTTTGATCTTTGACGAGGCACTATCGATTTCCCGAAGATCGTCGGCTGTTAGTTCGACTTTAACTGCTCCGATGTTCTCATCGAGACGTGCCAGTTTCGTGGTGCCTGGGATCGGAACAATCCACGGCTTTTGAGCAAGCAGCCAGGCAAGCGCAATCTGAGCAGTAGTCGCATTCTTCTTTTTTGCGATGTTGTTAAGCAATTCAATCAAGGTCTGATTTGCCTTGAGTGCCTCCGGCGTAAAGCGAGGCAGGATGCTGCGGAAATCGGAGTTGTCGAATTTTGTGTTTTCGTTCATCTTGCCTGTAAGGAAACCTTTACCTAAAGGGCTATATGGAACAAAACCGATTCCGAGTTCTTCGAGAGTCGGTATCACTTCCTTCTCGGGCGTTCTCGTCCAAAGCGAATATTCGCTCTGGAGAGCGGTGAGCGGCTGAACCGCGTGAGCGCGACGAATCGTTTTAACCCCTGCTTCAGAAAGGCCGAAGTGCTTAACTTTTCCTTCCTGAATCAGTTCCTTAACTGCTCCGGCCACGTCTTCGATTGGCACATCCGGGTCAACCCGATGCTGATAGAGCAGGTCGATTGTCTGAACCTTGAGCCGCTTTAGCGAACCCTCGACAGCCTGCTTGATGTGCTCCGGCCGACTGTTCAAACCCGGCGAACCCTTCATCCCGCGGGGATCGAAATTTGGATTAACATCGAATCCGAACTTGGTAGCGATAACCACCTGCTTGCGGAATCCAGCGAGGGCCTCACCGACGAGCTCTTCGTTGATGAATGGGCCATAGACTTCAGCTGTATCAAAAAATGTGACGCCGCGTTCGACGGCTGCCCGGAGAAGAGAAATCATCTCCTGCTTGTCCTTCGGCGGACCGTATGAAAAGCTCATTCCCATGCAGCCGAGCCCGATAGCCGAGACTTCCAGGCCGCCTTTCCCCAATTTACGCTTTTTCATTGGCTTCCCCTTTAATCTATACTGTTCATTTCTTGCTTCGAACCGATTCTTTAATTCTCTGGATATGTCCGCGGCCGAGCGCTTTGACTTCGCAGCCAAGCTCGAAATACCGTTTAATATTGTCATCACTGAGAATACCGAAACAGTCAACCACTGCCAGCGGAGCACCAGCCCATTTGACAATATCATCAGGATTCAATTTCAAATATGGTTCGTGCGGCACAGCAAGGATGAGCACTTCTACACCTTTAAGCGCTTTCGGCAGGTCGCTTTGAATATGAATGTCTTTCAAGCTCGCCTGGTTGCGGAAGAATCTGCCCCAGGAGTGCCCCGGAGCCGGGTATGTATCCTGCTGTTCCAGTTCATACCAATGTTCGAGATATGGGTCGTGCACGGACAATTCCGCGCCCATTTCGGTTAATTTCCTTACAACGATTTCTGAACCGCTGTATCTCGTATCAGCCACATCCTGCCGATAGCTTGCTCCGCAGAGCAGAACTCTTGCACCTGCAATATATCGCCCCATATTCCGCAGAGCATCCCGCGTCAGAGTCGCAACGTGCAGGCCTCTTGTATCGTTAATATCAATAGCCATCGTCGAGAGTTTGAAAATATCATCGTCGAATCCGAGAATGTGTTTGTATGCCCAGAAGCCCAGACCGCCATCCTTCGGCAGACAGTATCCGCCGATGCCGGGGCCGGGGAAAATCATATTGTTGTGGGTAGGACGCATTTTGATTGCTTTAATAACTTTAATCAGGTCAACGCCGTTGCGTTCGGCAAAAATCGACCATTCATTTAGAAACGCAAGGATTGTTGCGCGGTAAGAGTTTTCGACAATCTTGGTGGTTTCAGACTCAATGGGCCTGTCCATAACCGTCAGCGGAAAATCTTTTGTATTAAGTACTTCGTGCAGGAATTTTTCAACACGCTTTCGGGCTTCGGCATCGCAGCCGGAACAGACTCGCCAGAAGTCGCGTATAGAAGCAACGTATTGCTTGCCGGGCATAACGCGTTCGAAACTGTGCGCCAGAAGCGGCTCGGTTTTAATACCTCGCGCAGCAAAAGCCTTTTTCATT
The DNA here is from genome assembly GCA_050014075.1 of Sedimentisphaerales bacterium. Taxonomy (GTDB): domain Bacteria; phylum Planctomycetota; class Phycisphaerae; order Sedimentisphaerales; family UBA12454; genus UBA12454. Next base: position 2,319 of record JBEKEA010000003.1, read on the forward strand.
ATCGGCCAGGCGACAAATTCCGTCGTGCCGGGCGCTACGGTTGTCTCAATCAGTGTCAGGCAATTCGGCTGAATTTTCTGGGCGATAGTTTTAATCGTCGCTTCCAGCGCGGCCATATCGGTTGAACCTGTCCGGAGCTGGCCTAAGTCTTTCTTTAGATAATCGCACTGAACATCCACTACAACGCAATCAGCCAGTTCGAGGCAATCGCTGTTGTATGTGCCGATTAGTGTTTTTTTCTCAAGTACACAGCGGGAAATCATCGGGTCAACTTCCGGGTCCTCTGCCTTGACGGGCGACAGTCCCTTGTCGAGCATTGGAATCTTCCAATAGCTTCGGGGACTTGGCCGCTGGCAGCCGATTACGAATTTGGATGGTTTTCCGGTCTTTTTATCGACAGTATCGGCTACAATTGCCGCCATTACCGCTCCGACAAATCCTACTCCCATAACTACGACTATTTCCTTGCCCTCTTTGCGGGCAGCATCTGCAAGTTTGCGGACACGCTGAAGTTCGGCTGCGTAGTCGCCGGCCTGTGGGATTGCGAATTTTTCACCTGCTGGGTTGATTGAATACTCTACCATTATTTTATGCCTCCAAAAAAAATGAAATTTCGGGCATTATAAAGGAATTAGAGGGTTTAAAAAAGCTAAAAATTAAAGTGTTACAGACCGGCAAGATAATGGGAAATTATTTTTCTGATTGACTTGAAAGCGATTTTTTTCATTTGGATTTTATCTGGTGCTATAAAAATAATGGATTGGGCGTCATCACTTGCTTTGGCCTTTGAAATATCATTTACCTTGCAGAAAAAACCCAGGTCAACAGTTGAATATGTTACCCCTTTATATTTATAAATATTTGCGGCTGAACAGAGGTATTTGACAGAAACAGCTTTCAAGCACAGTTCTTCTTTTATTTCCCGTTTTATTGCTTCTTCAGCGGATTCGCCGTGGTCTGAAAAACCGCCGGGCAGGTCTAACATTCCTTTTTTGGGTTCCTGTGCCCGTTTAACAAAAAGAATTTGACCTTTATTATTTGTGATAATCGCCGCTGCCGCGGCGGCGTTATTGTGATAGTGCTCGAAGCGGCATTTGCCGCATATTAATAATTTGCTGCTTTTGACGAAACGCAGCGCGGCCGCACCGCATTTCGGACAGTATTTGAAAAGCCGCCGGTTATTACTTAGAATGCTCATTTGGGATAATGGTAAACGCAGTATCAGCCTGTGTCAAAAAAATTGTGGGTTAATACTCAAAAATCCGAAAGCCCACCGGCTTGTCCGCCGTAGGTGGGTTTATCCGGTGGGTCAATTCTTTAGAATACTAAATGTTTAATCAGCAGAAACGGCAGGAAAAGAAGAACAAAGAATGCCAGCAGAATTGGTAATAACAATGGCAGAGCTAATAATCCAAAAATTATCATTAGCGGAACCAAAACAACTCCGACAATGATTAAAGGCAGTAAAATAATCGGCAGGAAAATCAAAGTAAATACTGTTCTTAGCATAAAGAAAGTGATTTTAACCAGCACTGCTGCAAACATAAGTGCCGTTAACATCCCAATAAACAACAAAGTTATAATTCCCATCGCGTTTATCCTTTAAATTGTTTACCGCATATAATATACCCCGCCTTTTTTATTATATCAAACAAAATCGCGTAAGATTTAGTCGGGTTATTCTAAGCCTTTTATAACACATCTGCAGAAACCGTGATGAATCGCGCAAATTCCGCCGAATGTGCAGAAAAGGCCCCAAAACAGCGGCCGTCCTAAGATATGTGCCGGTGTCGGCTGCGAAGAAGGCAAAAGATAGATTCCCCACGTAATAAGAACACAGCCGATAACCACACAGATATGCCCGAAGACAAGTGTTGCAACTCGGCCGGGTTTGTAACTTAAATAAACTAATGATGCCCCGATTGCGCCAGGAATAAAGCCTCCTAACCCCTTATGGATGACAAGCCAAATGCACAGGATTATTAAAGTCATACCGAGAATTGCAGGGATGATACGTTTAGGTTTCATTGAGATTCCTTTCAACCGTTATTGTTTTATCCCATTATAACTAAGAACTAAGAACTGAAAACTTATTTTTAGCAGGGAATTTTTCGTAAATACGAGGCGTTTGGCTGCTGCCGGCCGGTTTTGAGCATTTGTAAATTAGAATTTTGAATTTGTTTCGGATTTCGTGCTTCGAATTTCGTATTTATAAATCTTTATATCAGCGTAATCAGCGATTAAAAAATAATTCTCTGTGTCCTCTGTGAACTCTGTGGCTAAAATAAAAAAACCCGCCGTAAAACGGCGGGCTAAATATTATATGAATTTCTCTGTGGCCTATAAAAAAGGAGAGCCTCTGTTGCGTTAAGCAACAGAGGCTCATAATCCTGGCGATGACCTACTCTCGCCCCGAAGGACTACCATTGGCCTGACGGGCTTAGCTTCTGAGTTCGGAATGGGATCAGGCGTTTCCCCGCCAGTAAAGTCACCAGGAAGTTCGTTAGCGGCTTGCGCCGCTTTAAAATCAAAACTAAAAGTTTAAAACTAAAAATTAAGGATGTCATCCGCCAAAGGCGGATTCCAAAGTTTTTATTTTTTATTTTTTAACTTTGATTTTCAATATTATAAGCGTAGATGCTCAATTGAGCGTATTATAAAAAAACCATATATCAGTAAATGATTGATATGGTCAAGCGTTTGAGCGTTAGTACCGGTTAGCTGAAGCGATTTCTCGCCTTACACATCCGGCCTATCAACCTGGTAGTCTACCAGGGCTCTTCATGCCGCACCAACTTCAACCAGTAAAGTCAAAATCAACTCTACTGAGCAAAGTAGGTGCGGCAAAGGAATCCTCATCTTGAGGTGGGCTTCACGCTTAGATGCTTTCAGCGTTTATCCTTTCCCAACTTAGCTACCCGGCGGTGCCGCTAGCGCGACAACCGGTTCACCAGAGGTCAGTACTTCTCAGTCCTCTCGTACTAGAGAAATATCCTCTCAAGATTCCTACGCCCACAGCAGATAGGGACCGACCTGATTCACATCGGTCTGAACCCAGCTCGCGTACCACTTTAATCGGCGAACAGCCGAACCCTTGGGACCACCTTCAGCCCCAGGATGTGATGAGCCGACATCGAGGTGCCAAACCGCACCGCCGCTATGGACGCTCGGGTGCGATAAGCCTGTTATCCCCAGAGTACCTTTTGTCTGATGAGCGATGGCCCTTCCACTCAGAACCACCGGATCACTTAGTCCTACTTTCGTATCTGCTCGACTTATTGGTCTCGCAGTTAAGCACCCTTATACCTATGCGCTCTACGCGTGATTGCCAACCACGCTGAGGGTACCTTTGAACTTCTCCGTTACACTTTGGGAGAAGACCGCCCCAGTCAAACTGCCCGCCTAGCATTGTTCCATGCCCGGATTCACGGGTCACGGTTAGACAACTAACATAGCAAGGGTAGTATTTCAACGTTGGCTCCCCGACGCCCAGAAGCGCCGGATCAAAGCCTCCTACCTATCCTACGCATGATATGACAGGTGTCAGTACCAGGTTACAGTAAAGGTTCACGGGGTCTTTCCGTCTTGCTGCGGGTATGTGGTATCTTCACCACAATTATAATTTCACCGAGTCCGTCCTTGAGACACTGCTCCAGTCGTTACGCGGTTCATGCACGTCGGAACTTACCCGACAAGGAACTTCGCTACCTTAGGACCGTCATAGTTACGGCCGCTGTTTGACCGGCTTCCTTAACCTTCCGGCACCGAGCACGCGTCATTCTGTATACATCCACGTTAAGTGTTAGCACAGAACTGTGTTTTTGATAAACAGTCGCCAGAGCCATTTCCCTGCGCCCTCAAGCCAACTGTTACATTAGCTTGGAGGGACCCCTTATTGCGAACGTACGGGGTCAAATTGCCTAGTTCCTTAAGAACGGTTATCTCGAGCGCCTGAGGACATTTATCCTCACCTACCTGTGTCAGTTTTAGTACGGTTACATTGGCTTCGTCCTACGACAGTTATTTCTTGGCATTTTATCTATTCACTTCGGCAACGAAAAACGGCCTCGACCTTGCGGAACCCGCACGACTAATCACGGGATGAATTTTTAAAATGCGTCACTGTCTTCGTCCACCAACATAGTGCAGGAATATTAACCTGCTGTCCATCGTCTACGCCTTTCAGCCTCGACTAAGGGGCCGACTAACCCTGGGCGGATTTACCTTCCCCAGGAAACCTTAGGTTTACGGCGAACAGGATTCTCACCTGTTTTATCGTTACTCATGCCGGCATAATCTCTAGCAGCCGCTCGACGATTCGTTTTCGTATCGCTTCAACGCTGACTGCTATGCTCTCCTACCACTTTGCTATTGCCCGAAGGCAATAGTAAAATCCGCAGCTTCGGTTTTGTGCTTATTCCCGTTCATTCTCGGCACCGAATTGCTCGGTCAGTAAGCTATTACGCACTTTTTAAATGGTGGCTGCTTCTAAGCCAACATCCTGACTGTCTATGCAATCCGACTTCCTTATGAACTTAGCTCAAATTCGGGACCTTAGCTGGCGGTTAGGGTTGTTTCCCTTTTGACCATGAATGTTATCACCCGCAGTCTGACTCCCGAGGTAAATTTAACGGTATTCGGAGTTTGGTTGGGGTAAGCAAGCGGGTAGCTCCTTATCCCCATTCAGTAGCTCTACCCCCGTCAAATAATTTACTCGAGGCTAGCCCAAAAGCTATTTCGGAGAGTACGAGATATCTCTACGTTTGATTAGACTTTTACTCCTCCGCACAGCTCATCCCATAACTTTTCAACGTTAATGAGTTCGGTCCTCCAGAGACTTTTACATCCCCTTCAACCTGGCCATGCGTAGATCACGTAGTTTCGCGTCTATCACCTGCGACTTGCGCCCTATTCAGACTCGCTTTCGCTACGGCTACTCCCTTGAAGGGATTAACCTTGCCACAGACGATAACTCGCCGGCTCATTATGCAAAAGGCACGTGGTCAGGCATTGCAATTCCGAAGAATTGCCATAGCCCTCCCGCAACTGGTAAGTGTATGGTTTCAGGTCCTTTTAACTCCCCTAATAGGGGTTCTTTTCATCTTTCGCTCGCGCTACTTTTTCACTATCGGTTGTCGAGTAGTACTTAGCCTTGGAGAGTGGTCTCCCCGAATTCGCACGGAGTTTCACGGGCTCCGTGCTACTTTGGAACACTGGCATAACGGAGGGCTCTCGCTTTTATCTACAGGGCTATCACCTTCTACGGCCCAGCTTTCCAGCTGATTTGACTTGCGATGCCTTTGTAACTCCTAACCAATGCCCGTAACACCGACCCGAAGATCGGTTTAGGCTGATCCGCTTTCGCTCGCCGCTACTGACGGAGTCTCAATTGATTTCCTTTCCTACAGGTACTGAGATGTTTCAGTTCCCTGCGTTCGCTTCAACCGGCCTATGAATTCAGCCGGAGATGATCCCAATTTCTTGGGAACGGGTTTCCCCATTCGGACATTTCAGGATTAACGGTTGCTCGACACCTGCCCTGAACTTATCGCAGTCTGCCACGTCCTTCATCGCCTCTCGACACCTAGACATCCCCCATACACCCTTAGTAACTTGACCATATCAATCAAAAACTGATTGTAGGTTTTTTCATAATGGCGCTTGGTGAAAGTTGTGTATTTAATAATCGATAACTGGATAACAAGAAACTGTATTATCGACTATAGGTTCACAACTCACCTTGAGACATCTACGCTATTTACTTTCAAAAGAACTTTACTGCTCATCTTTGCCCCTAAAGACATCGACGAGATACTTTAAAAAATGCCCTTCGATTCGTTCGCTTAGCGAACTCACTCAGGACATTAAATTCGCTATTAGCAAATTTAATGGAGATGACAGGGATCGAACCTGCAACCTCCGGCTTGCAAAGCCGGCGCTCTCCCAGTTGAGCTACATCCCCGAGCCGATACTAAATCCCAAATCTTAAATTTGAAATCTCAAATTACTATAGTGGGCCCGGGAAGAGTCGAACTTCCGACCTTGCGCTTATCAGGCGCACGCTCTAACCAACTGAGCTACGAGCCCAAAACCATACTATTTTTCTGGTTTTGTTAAAGCCGTTGTTCGGACTCAATTGAACCTTATTTTAATACTTTTTAAAGAGCTCTGCCTTTTTATGAAGACAAACAAAAATGCCGCTGCTCAGTACTGCCAGCGACATTTTAACAGACGCGACATAGTAATTTCTTACTAATAAGCAGTCAAGGACAAAAATTAACGATTTTTATAATTTCTCGCAATTCTTCTCCGAAAATCTTTTCCACCACCATTTACAATGAGATTTCCAACCCCGTTGCAATTTTGCAAGTATATATACGCTTCAAAACATAGTCAAGAATAATATTTTCAAAAGAATGCAGATTTCCAGAAGAATAACAAAATAATATGGATATACAATATATGGTAATCAACCTGTTTCACTTAAATGCTTTGCTGAGCACAATAACGGGGAAAAACAACATCGCCCTTTATAAAAAAACGCCGCCGCTACTTTATCCCGGCGGCGTTTTTTTTATATCAAACGAAAAAAATAGAAATTCATTATTTAGTATCAAGATACTCAGAAAGCGTAACCGGCCTACCGGGCTTTGTTGTATCTACATAAGAACGAAACGCCTGAACTAAGACATCGACAGGTTTAGTAGAATCTTTTGTTTTTAAAACCGATATCTTAATTTTATAATCTTTCCCGATTTTCAAACCAGAGATGTCGCTGGGCGAAGTGAATTTATAACCTTTATCGCCGGATTTATAATCAATCCCGTTAACATACGGCGCTGACGGATTATTAGGATCAGGAAATTCAACTTTGATATAACTATCCTTAGGAATCTCCTTAAGAACCTTAACATTAATATATATACTAGCGCCGTTTTGAGTAACCCGCAACCCCGCGATATCGGCCTTTAAATAACTACTGACTGCCAATTCAGGATTTTTTGAACCCTTACCTGCATAAAATGTTCCATTAAAAGCGTAAACCTGATCAGGCCGCAAATAAGGAGTTACTACTCTTTTCTTATCCGACTGCGTCTTAGGAGCTTCTGTCCTTTTTTCTGTCGGAGTGCAGGAACTGCATAAAACAAGCAATGCTAAAGTAACATACCATTTCATAGTATTACCTCCTGTCAAAAAATAGTTATTCAATACATTCTTTTATTATTATGGCTACTAATTTTATTTTTTCAATAAATTTTTTTCGAATTTTTCGAGGATAAGCTTTTTTACCTCTGCCAGAGAACCTTTAAGATTTACACCAGAAGCGACCTTGTGGCCGCCTCCGCCGAGCTGGCTGGCGATTTTCTGGACATCGACGCTGCCGTCGCTCCGCAGCGAGCAGCGGAATCCGCCGTCTTTAAGCTCAACGAACAGTGCGACAGCCTTTACAGAGCCTACTCGCTGACATTCATTGACAAAATCTTCGGTATCCGAGCCGGTTGCGCCGGTAGAGTCGAAGTCGCTGCGCATAATAAACTGCAAGGCGATTTTGCCGTCGTGGTAAAGCTCAAGATTTTCGAGCATTTTGCCCAGCAGCTTAATTCGCTCAGGCGAATAATTCTGAAACATTTTGTGATAGATGTCGGAAGGTTTAGCGCCCAGTTCGATAAGCGACGAAGCGTTTCGCATCACCCTGGCGTCTGTGTTCTCGAACCTGAACCAGCCGGTATCGGTTGAAATCGCGATAAACAGTGCCTCGGCAATTGCAGGCGTGATTTTCCAGCCGGCCGATTTGAACAGGTCGAATACTATTTCGCCGGTCGCCGCCGCAGTCGAATCGATTACTTCGACGGTGCCGAGATTGTCGCCTGTAACGTGGTGGTCGATGACCAGCACGGGAACTTTTGAGGTTTTAAGCCATTTGTCGAACTGAACAAGCTGGATATAACTATTGGTATCTACAATTATAACAAGGTCGAACTGGCCAAACGAGCCATTTTGGAGTTCGGCAGGTTTTAAATCGTTGCCAAGAACAGCCACCGGTGAATTAAAAATATTTTTATACCATTGCGCCGGCGGCGAAAGCAAAATAGGTTTGGCATCTTTACCCAATTGTCCGGCAATCTCACAAATCGCCTTCATACTGCCTACTGCGTCGCCGTCAGGCCGTGTGTGCGAAGTTACAAGCCAGCTTTTCGATTTATTAATTAACTCAATCGCTTTTTTAAAATCACCGGTTGTTGCCATATAAATTCCTGTTAGCTTTTTAAAATATCTTTTGCCTTTTGGCAATCTTTTACGATTTGTTCCTTTAGTTTTTCCGGCGTTTTGAATCTTTGCTGGTTACGGATAAAATCAATAAAGTCCATCGCAAGGTATTTATCATATAAATCGCCGCTCTTTTCGTCAAGAATATGAGCCTCAATGAGCAAAGGATGATTCGAAACAAAAGTTTTCGCCCTGCCGAGACTAAAGACAGCAGGAATTTTCCGGTTCAATCTGCAAAGCTCATCTATATTATCAGCGACAGAAACAAAACCCGCGTAAACGCCTTCGACAGGAATAATCTGCTCGTGCGGGTCGATGTTGGCGGTCGGATAGCCCAGTTCCGTGCCCTTGCCGCGGCCTTTGACAACTTTGCCCATAAGACGATAAGGCATGGAGAGGACTTTGGCGGCATCGGCGACACTGCCCTTCTGGAGCAAATGACGAATCAGGGTACTGGAAATTTTAGTCATCACACCATCAATATTAATCTGCTTCGACTGAACAATAATCACATCGAAGCCGTAGGTCTTGCCGAGCTGCTGAAGAAATTTGGAATCGCCGCTGCGGCCGTAACCGAAATGAAAATCCTCGCCTTCCACGACAGTCCGCGGAGAAAGAGTCTTCATCAAAAATTTTTCAACGAAATCCTGCGGAGAAAGCGTCAGCATCTGATAACTGTCTTTTAAAACAACCAGATGGTCAACGCCTGCCGCTTCGAGCAGAGCCGCCCGCAACGGCATAGGCGTTAAAACTCGCAACATCCTTTCGGGATTAAGAATCGCGGCCGGATGAGGGTCAAACGTTACCGCTACAACGGGACAATTTCCCAAATCGGCGGCAATCTTGCGGGCAGTGCGGATTATCTCCTGATGGCCGAGATGAACGCCGTCAAAATTGCCTATGGTCAGGCAGCAGCCCTTTAAACTCTTATCAATCTTTTCAAGTTTATCTATTATTTGCATAATGCGCTTATTTTACGACGAAAGGACGGTTTGGGCAAGGAATTTAAGGGTATAAAATGTAGAGTTTTTTATCGCAACTGCCGGGCTTTTCTGATAAATTATTTTTATGACTTATCTTGCGATACCAATAGCAGCCAAAGACTTAAAAAACTGCAAAGAGCAGATAGCGGCAGCCTGCAAAGCCGGCGCCGAAATGCTCGAACTGCGAACAGATTATATCGAATCGCTCGATATTAATAAATTAAAAGAGTTAATCGCCGCGGCAAAACAAACCGGCCTTGCGATAATCGTTACCTGCCGAGACAGCTCCCAGGGCGGACAAAATAATTTACCCGCCCCGCTTCGCAAACAAATCCTGGCGGAAGCAGTAAAACTTGGCGCAGATTTAATCGATTGCGAATTCGCAAATTTTCTGAAAGAAGGTTTTGACCAGGCAATAAGAAAAGCACTTGCCGAAAACCAGAAAACAAAACTTATTCTTTCCGAACATAACTTTAAAGAGCCGATTGAAAATCTATACGAAGTTTACGAAGAGATTTACAGCGTTTTCCCGGATGCAATCGCCAAAACAGCTTACCAGGCAAAACATATTAACGATTGCTTCGATGCGTTCGATATCCTCCGGGAATACGGCGATAAGGCTATCGCTATTTGTATGGGCCGGTTCGGCATTATAAACAGGATAATCGCAAAGAAATTAAACGCGTTTTTGACTTTCGCCAGCGTCGCAGATGACCAGGCTACCGCAGAGGGACAATTAACGATAGAAAAAATGAAAAATCTGTATCGGTATGACTCGATAAACAGCGATACCGAGCTTTTCGGCGTTATCGCAGACCCTGTTGAGCATTCGATAAGTCCCGCTGTTTTAAACGCCTGCTTTGCAGCGGAAAAAATGAACAAGGTTTATCTGCCGCTGCTGGTTACAGAGGGACAGGCGGGATTCGATGAATTTCTCGATAGCATTACCGCAAGAGCATGGCTGAATTTCAGGGGATTCAGCGTAACGATTCCGCATAAAGTCAGCGCCCTGGAGTATGCGCAGAGAAAAGGAGAATATATCGAGCCGGTCGCAATTCAAATCGGCGCGGCCAATACGCTGGTCATCGGAGTCAATGAAAGAATAACCGGATTCAATACCGATTATGCCGGGGCGATGGACGCGCTGACAGACGCAATGGGGATACAAAGAAAACAACTGCATAACAAAACAGCCGCTGTGCTGGGAGCAGGCGGCGCGGCAAGAGCAATCGTCGCAGGTCTTGTCGATGCGGGGGCAAAGGTAACAATATACAACCGAACCGTCTCAAAGGCGCAGGAACTTGCCGAAGATTTCGAGTGCAGATTTGCGGGTCTGGAAAAAATAGAAGAAACTGACGCACAAATAATTGTCAACTGCACAAGCGTTGGAATGTATCCAAAAATCGATGCCAGTCCCGTGCCGGCCAAATACCTGAAACCATCAATGGTTGTTTTTGATACGGTTTATAACCCCTTGGAAACACTATTGTTAAAGCAAGCCAAACAGGCGGGTGCAAAAATTGTAATGGGGTCGGAAATGTTTATTGGTCAGGCCGCTGAGCAATTCAAACTGTTCGCGCACAAAGATTGTCCGATGGACGTCCTGCGAAAAACAACGCTAAAAGCACTTAGCAAATAATTATTCCGCTTCTACCTGTTTCTGCTTGGCGTATTGAGCGATGACCTGCTGCTGGACGTTTGGCGGCACGACTTCATAATGGCTCAGCGTCATTGAATAACTGCCCTGACCGCCGGTAACGCTCTTGAGCTGGCTGTCATAATTGGCGACTTCAGACAAAGGCACAAGAGCCTTAATCACCATCATATTTCCCGCAAGCATATCCTGTCCCTGAACGCGGCCGCGGCGGCTTGACAGGTCGCCTGCGATTCCGCCGACAAACTCGGCCGGAACTGTTATTTCAATATTAACTATCGGCTCAAGCAGACATGGTCTTGCTTTTTGAACGGCGTCAATGAACGCGCCTTTGCCTGCGGCTCGGAACGCGACTTCCTTCGAGTCAACAGGATGGTGCTTTCCATCGGTTATGGATACTTTTACATCTTTCATCGGGAAGCCGGCAACTGCGCCATTTTCCATAATTTCCTGAATGCCTTTGAGAATCGGAGCCTCGAATTGGCCTGGAATTGTGCCGCCGAAAATATCCCATGAAAACTGGAGAGTCGGTTCCGAGCCGCGAGGAGCGGGTTCAACGCTAAGGAAAACTTCGCCGAACTGGCCTGCGCCGCCGGTTTGTTTTTTGTGGCGATAATGGCCGTCGGCCTTTGCGGTAATCGTCTCACGATATGGAATCTTGGGTCTTTTGGTTGTAACTGAAAGTTTGAATCGTTTTTCCATTTTGGAAAGCATTACTCGCAGATGCAAATCGCCCATACCGCTGATAACAAGCTCGTGCGTCTGATGGTCGCGGCTGACTTTGAAGCAAACGTCCTCTTCTGTCAGTTTGTCCATCGCGGTGCCTAATTTCTGCTCATCGCCTTTCGATGTCGGCTCAAGTGCAAGACTGAACATCGGGGTCGGCACCTTCGGCATTTCGAATTTTCCGGAAACTTTTCCATCGTGAATAAGGTCTCCAATCTGGAGTTCTTCAAGTTTGCCAAGAGTAACAATATCACCTGCGACGCCGGCTGGGACTTCCTTTGTTTCAGAACCCTGATTTTTAAGGACATGGCCGGGACGAATAGCTTTTCTATCGGTGTTTAGCAGCATACCGGTATCGCTCTTGAGCGTTCCGCTGAAAATTCTCATTGATGCATATTTCATATTCGAACGCGGGTCGAGGCCGACTCTGAAAACAAGGCCCGCAAGCGGACCGGCCGGGTCAGCCTTAAGTTCTGTCACCTTCTCGCCATCGACAAGTTTTGCCGGTTTTACCTGTGCAGGTGAAGGAGCGTAATTAGTCAGCAAATCCAAAAGCTCTGTTGTGCCGACTTCCTTCCGGGCATTTGTGAAAAGAATAGGAATAATATTTCCCTGGGCAAGAGCCTTGGCGAAAACGCCGGCAATTTTATCCGCAGATACCTGCTCTCCGCCCAGATAGGCTTCCATAAGTTTGTCGTCGGCTTCAATTGCACTTTCGATAAGCTCCGTATGAGCCGATGCGACATCCGAGAATAGTGTTTTGCCGCTGTCGTTTTTCAGACAGTCAATAACGGATGACTTATCTGCGGACGGCAGATTTGCGCATTTGCAATTTGCACCGAAAGTCTGCTGGATAATTTTGAGCAGTTCAGGGATGTCGGCATTTTCAGCGTCAATTTTATTGATGACTATAATTCTGGCCTTTCCTGCATCTGTGGCGGCCTGGAAAAGTTTTCGTGTATTATTCTCGATACCGGCGGCGGCATTTATTACTATCGCGCAGCAATCGGCGGCAGGAATCGAAGTCAGTGCCGCACCGACAAAATCAGGATAGCCGGGGGTATCTATCAGGTTAACAACCTTGCCGTTATAGCTTGTATACATAATTGCCGAGTGAATTGAATGGCCCCGTTCCTTTTCCTCATCGTCATAATCGGAAACGGTGTTTTTCTCCTCGACAGAACCTAACCTATTGGTTTTTCCGGTCTTATGGAGAATCGCCTCGGCAAGACTTGTTTTGCCCGCCCCGCCGTGCCCGAGTAATACTATATTGCGAAAATTGTCAATTTCAGCCACAATAATACTCCTAATAAATGACTAAAAGAGAAAATGATATAATAAAAACCGGTCAAGGGCAAGGGGAAATTCCCGGCGAAATCTTTACCGCAAAACGAACCTAACCCCCATTTTCAGACTTACTTACGCAAAAAACACAATTACTCATACCCATATTTTTTTATACTATTTAATCGATGAAACACAGGTGTTTTAAGTTCGTCACATCTTTTGATGTTATTACCCCCAATATTTTGTTATTGTCATCGACAAGCGGAATAGCGCGGAAGCCGTAATGATTGAACATCTCCGAGGCATCATACAGGGTGCTGGTGGCGCTAAGACTTCTTACCCCTGTTATCATTATGTCATTTAATTTTGCATCCGCCTTTGCCTGCAGTAATTCACGCAGGTCAACCACGCCTCGCAGTGTATCCTGTTCATCAACGACATATATATACATTATAACATCTTTACCTGCTGCGATAATACGCAGATGGTCAATAACTTCCTGCACCATTGTTTCAGGCGAGAATTTGATAAACTTCGACGTCGCGATATCGATATTTTTCTGGTCTTTATCACTTAAAATCATTTTAACCTTATTTCGGTTTATTTCATCGAGAAGTATGATAAGGTCGTTTGCGTCCGCCCCCGGCAGAATTGCAAGGATATCTGCCGCCTGTGCGGGAGTCATTTTATTTATCAGTTCGGCCACTTTTTCCTTCTTCAACGCGGAAATCAGGTCTCTCTGCACTCGCGGCTCAATTTCTTCGAGTGTATCTGATGCATGGTCGCTTTCAAGCTGCTTGAATATTGTCACCCGCTGCTCATGGTCCAATTCTTCGAGCATATCCGCCAAATCCACCGGTGGTATATCAGAAAGCTTTTCCTTGAGGATTTTCAATTTAACATCCCCTTTAAAACTCGTAATCTGTTCAGGCAGCCGTTCGATATATCGCCACGGAATCGTGTCGCTTCTTATCTTTTTTGCCAGGCCGTAAATAAAATTCGCCAGTCCTTTGAGCCCTATTCTCCGCAGCAGCCCATACCTGCTTGAATCCACATCGCTGACATAAAGCCGGTTATTGCGAAGCACAAGTTTGATGTCGTAAACCACTTCGACTTCATTGCCGTTCAGGTCCAGCACTTTTTTGTCGAGAATATGGTCCCGCAGCAGCACCATATTCTCCGCCGGTTTGCCTTCATACTTTTCGACACTTTCAATGGCCACTGTAACAACATCGTTTATCGAAACGACTTTCTCCCACGGTATCAGCAGTGACGGATAACCGAACGGCCTTTCGACAACGATATGCGTTACTTCCGCGGCCTTATCCGCGTCCACAATAACGATATCCGAAAGCCACCCTATTTTTTTATCATTGAGCAGTACTTTTTTCTCTTTTATCTCACTGAGAAAATACACGGCTTCTGGTTTTGCCGGGCCTGTTTTAATCTGCTCATTCATTTTGCACCCTATTTACCTCTGGCCGTTAATATAAATTTAAATATCAGCAATCCGACCAGAAAAAGCAGATATATTCTCAGCATAAGCAGTGCAAAGGCCGTACTTTTATTCACCACAAGACGCGGATGAGAATACTTTTTATTTATTTCGATTATCTTGCTGAACCTGGTCTTCAGGATTTTCTCCATCTGATAAGCGAATATTCTAAATCGTCGTGTCATAAATTTTCTCTAAAATATTATCTGATTCTACCCAAACAGCTTGGGAAAAATAGCACTTATGGCATATAGCGTAGAAAGCACGATTATACCAAGTACAATCGTTGTTGTTATAATATTTTGTAACAAAGTATTTTTATATTTTCCCATCATTTTTTCATCATTAAGCAGCAGTATTAAGAATACCAGCGCCGCCGGCAGCAGCGTTACCGCTATAACCTGCACAAACAGCGTAATAAGAACCAGAGGCGCCTTTGGAATCAGAACAACAATACCGGCACCAATCAGGGTCAGAAAATAAATCGCATAAAACCATGGTGCATCTTTAATCTTATTGTTCAGCGAATGTGCCCAGCCGAATACCTCCCCTACAGCCCAGGAGCTTGCCAGGGAAATACAAATCGCGCCGAGGAAACCTGCGTCAAAAAGACCTATCGCCAGAAACGTTCCAAGGTGAGAATTTACTTTCATTAGTTCAATGCTCGCCTGTGCGGCGCTTTCAATCGGCTGGCCCTTCAGCACGGTCCCGGTAACTACAACAATAAAAATCGCTACCAGCACTGTAAAAAACGAACCCACCATCGTATCGACTTTCCCCCATAGAATGTCTTTTTCCTGCATACTTTTGTCAACCACTGCGCTTTGCTGGAAAAATACCATCCACGGTGCGATTGTCGTTCCGATATTTGCCATCAGGAAAAAGAATATCTTGTTATTGAATCCGCCCGGAAAGTTAGGTATCAATCCCTGCCTGATTATATCCGAAACGGATGGATGGACAATAAACGCCGCGGGGATATAAATCAGGTTTACCGCGCAAAACACCAGTGCAACTTTTTCCCACGTCCAGTATCTGCCCTGCAGCACCATAATGCCCATAACGATACACACGCCGACCACCGTTATGACCGGCGGGATATGAAAAATACTCAGTGCCGCCGTCATACCGATAAATTCCGTAACCAGCGTTAGAAAATCGACAAGGAACAAATCAAGTAGCGAAAACCATCCCCAGAATGCGCCGAACCCGTCGAAAATCGCCTCTGCGTGTCCGCGTTTTGTTACCGCCCCGAGCCTGACCGTCATTTCCTGCACAAAATATGCAATCGGTCCCAGAAGCACAAGAAACCAGATGAGATTATAGCCGTATGCGGCGCCGGTAACGCCGTAAGTGGTGATTCCGCCGGCATCATTGTCGGCGACCATAACGATTATCCCCGGCCCCGAAATCATCAGGAAAATCTTTATCGCTTTCCATACTCTGCGATATTCGTAAAATGTTTTTGCAAAAAAATTCATATACCGACATTTCCTATATTAATCCGCCGCGGGCGAACTTTCATTTTGGTCTTATTGTCTATACTTGAATTGCAATTCTAAATGCAGAACAAATTATTTACAACCAAAACCCCCATTATTTTAAAAAATATCCCCGCCATAAATGACGGGGATTCACCTGGGGAACAAGGATTCGAACCTTGACTAAATGGTTCAGAGCCACTCGTGCTACCGTTACACTATTCCCCAATAACCATTTAATTACTGGGCCCGCAAGGATTTGAACCTTGGACCAATAGATTATGAGTCTACTGCTCTACCAGACTGAGCTACGAGCCCTGTCTAAAACCTTTAAACAGCCATAATTTACAGACCGATTGCAAGTTTTGCAAGAAGATTAAGCAATCTGCCAAACCGGCCGATTCGCACTGAAAGATTAGCATAAATTATTGACTTTTCAAGAGTTAAATGTTAACGTCTTAGCTCGATGGAAGTATATATTTAAATGTTGCACTTCCTGAGATTCGATATGTACAAACATTTATTCAAGAGAAAACCGCTTAGTCTTCTCCACGAGGAAATGAAAAGCGACAATCGCCTCAAACGCGTCCTGGGCCCATGGTCGCTCACAAGTCTCGGAATCGGCTGCGTCATCGGAGCCGGCATTTTCGTTGTTACCGGTTACGCCGCTCACTATAAGGCAGGGCCGGCCTTGTTAATTTCGTTCGTCGTCGCCGGATTTGCCTGTATCTTTTCTGCTCTCTGTTATGCGGAATTTGCCTCAATGGCTCCCGTGGCTGGCTCCGCTTATACTTATGCCTACGCCACACTGGGCGAATTGCTCGCATGGATAATCGGCTGGGATCTCGTCCTCGAATACACTGTCGCCTCCGCATCCGTCGCTCACGGCTGGTCGAAATATTTTCAAAATTTTCTGAGCATCTTTCACATCCACGTTCCGCTTGCTCTTTCCACTGCACCATTTGATTTCGACCCCGCCAAAGGGCTTTTCATTTCGACCGGCAGCTTCTTCGATTTGCCGGCTCTGGTAATCGTCGCGATTGTTACTACCGTCCTTGTGATTGGCATTCGCGAAAGCTCCCGTTTCAACAACGTGATGGTCGCGATAAAAATCGCCGTAGTGCTGCTCGTTATCGCAGCAGGCGCATTCTATGTTAAAGCCGCAAATTGGCATCCCTTCGCCCCGTTCGGCTGGACAGGTCTGAGTCTCTTTGGCAAAACGCTCTGGGGCCAAACCGGTCCTGACGGCTCACCCGTCGGAATGATGGCCGGTGCCGCGATGATTTTCTTCGCCTACATCGGTTTCGATTCCGTTTCGACCCACGCCGAAGAGGCACGCAATCCCCAGCGAGACGTCCCATTCGGAATCATCACCTCGCTCATCATCTGCACTATTCTTTATATCGCCGTTACAATTGTGCTTACCGGAATGGTTCCCTATGACCAGATAGACACCGATGCCCCCGTTGCCGCCGCGTTCCAGAGAGTCGGCCTGCACTGGGGACAATTCATTATCTCCATCGGCGCAGTCGCCGGCATCACATCTGTTCTCCTTGTGCTTATGCTCAGCCAGCCGCGTGTGCTTCTTGCTATGGCTCGTGATGGTCTGCTTCCAGAAAGCTTCTTTGGAAACATTCATATTCGTTTCCGTACACCATGGAAATCAACCATCCTGACCGGCCTGGCAGTTGGAACATTATCTTCGCTCATTCCACTGGGAATCCTGGCCGAACTGGTCAACATTGGAACACTGTTTGCGTTTATTATTGTGTGTTTGTCGGTTCTTATTATGCGATATCACCACCCGGAAGCGCATCGGCCTTTCCGTTGTCCCTGGGTGCCGCTCATACCAATTCTCGGCGCGCTCTTGTGCCTGTTTCTTATGTTCTCACTTCCAGCGGCAAACTGGCTGCGGCTGGCAATCTGGATGATAATAGGAATTCTCATTTACCTCTTTTATGGACGCCGCCACAGTGTTCTGGCAAAACGTCGCGTCGCCGAGATAGACGTAGCGAAAAAATAATTATCGCACCAGCCATCCGCCATCGACCGGAATAATCGCCCCGCACAAATACGCTGACGCTTCAGATGCAAGAAACACAACCGCCCCCTTCAAATCATCCGGCTCGCCCCATCTGCCCGCAGGAATCCTGTCCAAAATCGTCTTGCTCCGCGCAGCATCCTGCCTGATTGGTGCGGTATTATCCGTCGCCATATATCCCGGCGCAATCGCGTTGACATTTATATTCTGTTTCGCAAGTTCATTGGCCATCAGCCTCGTCAGTCCCGCCACTGCGCTTTTCGACGCAGCGTAGGAAGGCACAAGTATCCCACCCTGAAAGCTCAGCATCGACGCCGTATTAATAATTTTCCCGCCCCTGCCTTGTCTGATAAAAACTTTCGCAACCGCCTGGCTCAAAAAGAACAGCGTGCGAATATTTATATTCATCACATCGTCCCAGTCTTTTTCGCTAAATTCCGTAAACGGCGCCCTGCGTATTATTCCCGCGTTATTTACAAGAATATCAATCCCGCCAAGTTTCTCAACCACAGTATCGACAATCTCCGCAACACAGTCTTTCGTGCTCAAATCCGCTTTTACCGTTACGCATTTCCGCCCGAGCTTTTCAATTTGCTTCTTAGTCTCTTTCATATCGAGAATATCGACCGCGCAAACATCCGCTCCCGCCTCAGCCAATCCTTCCGCAATTGCCTTGCCAAGTCCTTTTGCCGCTCCCGTTACTATCGCAACTTTCCCGTCGAGTTTAAATTTATCTAAAATCATTTTATCTGCTCCAATGAAAAACCCTGCATATCCGTAAAATCCTGATTTTCGCCGCCCATCGCCCAAACGAAACTATAATTTTTCAGCCCCGCTCCGCTGTGAATCGACCAACTCGGCGAAAGCACAACCTGCTCATTCCTGACAACGATATGCCGCGTCTGCTCCGGCTTGCCCATAAAATGAAACACAAGCGAATTCGCATCCACCGCGAAATACAAATAAACTTCCGTCCGTCTGATATGCGTATGTCCCGGCATAGTATTCCAAACGCTCCCGCCCGCAAGGTCCGTGCACCCCATCACAAGCTGACAGCTTTTTATCCCGTCCGGATGAACATACTTATGTATAGTCCTTTTATTGGCTTCCGCCTCGCTGCCAAGCGCAGCCGCCTGCGTCTCGCTTTGTTTCGCCGCCGCCAAAGGGTATTCCTTATGCGCCGGATAACTTACAATATAAAATTTCGCGATTTTCCCCGCGTTTGCGCTTTCAAACTGAATATCCTTGCTGCCTTTCGGGATATAAAGCAAATCTTTATGAGCCAGATTAAATTTTTTCCCGTCAACAGTAATAATTCCCGCCTGGCCGATATTTATAACGCCCAATTCGCGCCTCTCGGCAAAATATTTGCTCGCCATTTGCTCGCCCGCTTCCAGTTTCAAAGGCCCCCCGGCAGGAACAGCCGAGCCAATTATCGCCCTGTCGTCAAACCAGTAAACCAGTTCCACCTTGTCAGGCGCAAAAAGAGTCCTCACCAGGAAAGTATTCCTGATTTCCTCAGTATTCATTCTTTCAAATCGTACCGCATCAGCACTATATCGCGTTTCCACTTTCAATTCTCCAATTAAATTATTTCTTGACCATCGTCTTATTCAGCCAGGCGACAATTTTCTTCATAAAATCAGCGTCAAAGTTATTCCATTCGACAATTTTGTGCGACGCGCCTTTTATTGTAATAATTTCGCACGGCACACCAAACGTGTCAAGCCTGTTCTTAAAATTCAGCGACAATTGATACGGCACAGACTTATCCGCAGTCCCATGCACCAGCAAAACCGGCGGCAAACCCGCCTTAAGATGATTTATCGGCGAATTGTCCCAAATTATCTGCACCGTCTGCGGCGTATTGACGTCGGCACCCTGCAATCCGAACAAATCCCTCAAATAAGTCGATACATTCCCGCGTCGTAGCGAATCAAACACCAAATCCGTCGGCGGCGCCAGCCCAACTAAAGCCTGCACAGCCGTTTCTTTATCCGCCGTTACCGCCGCAAGACACGCAAGTTGTCCGCCGGCAGAATATCCGAACAACGCGATGCGGTTCGGGTCGCCTTTATATTTCGCAGCATTAGACTTTACCCAGCGAATCGCCGTTTTAACATCGTCGTAACAGGCCGGCCATTTATTCTTTGGCGCAAGCCGGTAATTTATCGAAACCACTACAAAATTCGCGTCCACCAGCGGCGCAAATAAAACCTTTTCACCTTCATCTCCCTGCTTATCGCCGCGAGTCCACCCGCCTCCGTGCACAATTATCGCTATCGGAAACGGCCCGTTGCCATTCGGCGAATTTACATCCAGCAGCAGTGTTTCATCCCCTGCTTTTCCGTATTCAATATCTTTCTTCATATCTCCTGCGGATACAACTGATAAAACATTAAGGATTAAAACAAATGCTAAAATTTTTATTTTCATTTTACATTCCTTTTTATCATCTTATGATTGCGAAACCGTTTTCATTCAACGTTGGAAGTTCAGCGTTCAATGTTGGACGTTCAATTATTAATATGAAGTATCTTCGCTCCTTCGAACCCGTTGAATTTCGTCGATGACGCAACGCTGTATGCCCCGATATTTTCCGTATAAAGGTAATCGCCGAGTTTAAGGTTCGCCGGCAATTGTTCCGACAGCGATATCTTATCGAAACTATCGCACGTCGGTCCGACAACCGCGCAAACTTCTATCGGCCCATCCCTGAACGGCTGAAAATTCGGTATCCAATGGTCGTAAACAATGCCCGAAAACGTATGATAAACTCCGTCGTTTATATGATAGAATATTTTGCCGTTTCTGACCGCCTTGCCGATAATTTCCGACACCAGCACCGCCGTCGTCGCGACCATAAACCTGCCCGGCTCAGCTATAATTTCTATATCCGCCGGAAACAGCCTTTTAATTTCCGATTCAATTATCTCCGCAAGCTGCTCGAACCGCGGCACACCCGCATCATAAGACGCCGGAAATCCGCCGCCGATATCGACTATTTTCAGATTATAGCCGTTCTTTCTGGCCTCGTTAAAAATCTCAGATGTTATCTGCAGCGCGACCGCGTAATTATCGAAATTCGTGCATTGACTTCCCACATGAAAGCTCAAACCTTCAACCGCAAGTCCCGAATCGAACACCTTTTTTATCAGTCCCGCCGCATCGCCCGGCTCAGCCCCGAATTTCGAACTCATCTCAACCTGCGACCCCGTATCCGGCACCTTCAATCGCAATACCAGCCCCGCCGTCTCGCAATTTTCCTTTATCTTGTCCACCTCTTCGGCGTTATCATAAGTCACCAGAGGCTTGTATCTTTTTATTTTTTGTAAGGTTTGTTTATCTTTGATAGTGTTTGAAAAGATGATTTTATCCCAGATGAAAAAGTCTTTCTCGGCTTTTTTAAAGCTTTTTATCTGGTTATAAATCTGCATAAACTCGTTATAAGAAGCGACATCGAAACTCGCCCCTTCGTTGAACAGAGTTTTGATTATTTCCTGATTGGAGTTCGCCTTTACCGCGTAATAAGCCTGAACATTCGGCAAATTCTTCTTAAAAGTCTGAAAATTCTCCCGAATCTTGGCGTGGTCCAAAATAAACAGCGGCGTCCCATGCTCTTTTGCCAGTTTGATCAGTTCTTCCTTCATCTATTTCATTCCCTTTTTCACTTTTCACTATTCATTTTTCACTTTATAAGAATAATTGGGAATTGGCTTAAAATCAAGGTTTTATTTGGGAAAGCTTGAAATCCATTGGAACGTTTAAACTATATTGTTTTTAAGAATTTATCCCATTTAAGGAAAACAAGGTTTTGATATTCACTAACATTTTTATACTTCACAATCTCTCGTTCATTATATTCAGATGCCGCCATCTTGAATTCTTGCTTAATCTTTTCGAATGTAGCTTTGGTCGGTCTCACCTTTAGAATCTCATGAGCTATAAGATGCCTACTGTCAGGCGTTTTTTTATTCATAATATTAAGAAGTTGAGCAAACGTAATAATTCCAATGGCATAATATTCATTCTTTGCACATTCTAATGCTTCTTCTACAGCGTAATACAAAAAAGGATATTTCTCTAATTTCTCTATAAGAAAAATGGAGATTTTAACAAAGAAGCAACATTTTTTGGTACCAATATTTATGTATAAATTTTGCATATAATCTTCATACTTGCAGTGAGCAAAGTCGAACTACCAATTTTATCCTGCCATTATACTAATATCAACACTCTGCCGAGATGCGGCCTTTCTTAGGATGTCCTAGGAAATTGTTTATTAGATTTCACTGGTCATTGTAATAATTAACTTCCTGCCATTTGGAGGCTGCAACACAATACCACCTTTTCTAATAATTCTTAAATCGGCCAATTTTTCTGAGAACTCAATACAGTTCTTACTAGTCTCTTGACCTTTGAATAACGTTTTTAATGCTTTCTCTAAAATCCTATCTAGCAACTCTACCATTGTATTGAGATGTTCATTCACTGCTTCCTTAAGATCAACGGAGTTATGATTACCCCTGCCATTCATAGCATAGGTACAATTGAATTCATTTAAATCAAATCGTATTGGTACATATGCTTGGATCGAATTGTCTTCTTTGTTAAGGTAATTTGTGCTGTGAGAACTAAGCTTATGTCGAAGTGAACGTATCGATAGCTTATCAACTAATTCCTTTCCTTCTTTAAACGAAGGTGGAACATTTACGATCTGATATAGCTTGAGCAATGCTTCCTGTTGAATATAAGTTGCACTAAGAATACCATATAGCCGGAGATATTTTTCGCCAACATCTTCATGTTTTGTGGGGCCATTAAGACCAAACTTTAAAAAATTATTAATCGCGGTACATGCATCTTCAACAATATCCATAGAAACGCAAAGAAACGACCAATCTTCGTCTTTGCTAAGTCTCAATGTTTTGCGAATGCTATCTTTACTGGGCCAAATTTTAGAATTGATTAAGCCACGAAATGCACTAATGTATTTCTCTACTAATTCGACTATATTATTCATAATCTATAATTAAATAACCTTACACAATAATCTACCACACTTTTTGCTTGAAAACATTTTATCCGCCTGAGGCGGATAAACTTTACCGTCAACAAAACATCAACAAAACTACTCTATTGTGCCTCTGCCGATAATAGTAAACAATAGACCAATTACGGGATTAGTCAGCAGAGCCATTACTATGCCGATAACAATTTTTTCTTTAAGCTCCACTTTAAATAACTTTTCAGCCAGCCAACTGTTGAAAAGATACAGAAAAAATCCTGCCGTTAAAAATAACATAAAAAAGCATATAAAATCTGCATGAAATAATACAATGAAAAATCCGGATGGAATAAACGTCAGTATATCGATAATAATTCCGCCCAAAAACACCATTATCAAATACGGCAGAAATCTCCAGCGTATCAATGCCCTGATTTTCTTTATTATCAGATATCCGATGCACAAGGCGGCACAATCTGCTGCCAGGTCTATCACCAGACCGACCCCGGCATTATCATAAAACATTCCTATATGCGGCGGGCCTATTACAATCGGATTTGCATAACAATTCCCGGCTAACAATACAAACAGAACTGCTATCAAAAATATGTTTATCTTCATTTTACCCCTCATATTTATTTCCTTCATATTTTTTTATCGTTCTGAATTCTGTGTTCTATTCTATCTCTTCTTTTTCCAAACACAACGGAAAAATATGCATATATAAATCTATATAATCTGTGTAATCTGCGATTAAAACGTAGTTTTAAGGCTCGCAGTGTGGGATACGTAAAAGAAGGATTACGACCAGGACTGTTTGGGCAAAACCTTCTGCTAAATCGCCGAAGGCAACCCAGAAAAAGCCGGTTCGATGGTCCGGCTGGACCGTAGAGAACAGGACAACTAATCCGGCCATAGCAACGATTAAAATTACAACGCTCATCAGCCAAATCAGGGGTCGGTATCGTTTTATATCGGAAGCGAAGACAAAACACTGCATCCCTACAAGGAAATACATCGCCATCAGCACTCGCGCCAAATAATTTATAAGAATTCCTGCCGATGTTCCCGGCTCAGCTTTATTGACAAGGTAGGCAAGCCATTCTTGGGGCATCACTGCCGCGATGAAAGTTGGTATTATTGTCATGATGCCGATAAAACGCAGCAGCCATTTTAAGCCTCTCTCTGCCGTCATAACATTATCCCACACTTTTTCCTGCGCATTTTATTTTTAATTACTCTCCGCCTTCGGCGGTTCCACTAACTATCGACTAACAACCAGCAACTATCAACCAATAATCTACTTTACCGGCAACAAAACATCAACAAAACTTACTTGCCCTGCCTGCCCTGTGAAGTGTCGCAACTACTTCACCGGGGTGAGATGACGCTTCATCTATCTC
Source organism: Sedimentisphaerales bacterium (assembly GCA_050014075.1). Classification (GTDB taxonomy): domain Bacteria; phylum Planctomycetota; class Phycisphaerae; order Sedimentisphaerales; family UBA12454; genus UBA12454. Next base: position 26,665 of record JBEKEA010000003.1, read on the forward strand.
ATCGGGGTCCACCGTTCGGCGGTTCCTCAAATCTTCAATCTGCAATCTTCAATCTCAGGACAGCTTCTTGATTAGCCCCTTGAGTTTTTCTATTTCTTTATTGTTCTCTAAATACGATTCCATAAGTTTTTTATGGAGTTCATCTGCTCTGTCATATAACCTTTTTAGTTTCTTGGGTTTAGCCGCTTGTATTGCGTAGGCTGCCATAATTGGAAATGCTACAGTTACATCTAAGTATGCGGTAACAGTTTCTTCAAGTTTAGTCGGGTCGATTTTGCCCCAGCTTACCGCTTCGCTCGGCGATGCGCCGGAAAGTCCGCCGGTATCAGGTCTTGCGTCAGTTACATTGATATCGAAGTCCTGGCCGACTTCAGGAATCATAAGGACTTCCTGAATTTGCGGCTCGGTTTGCAGCACAAAGTTTTTCGGGCTTCCGCCTCCGATTAGGATAACGCCTGTTTTGCCTTTTTCGTATCTTTTGGCGTTTAGAACGATTGCCGTTGAATCGTTTAAGTCCATACTCGGATTGATTTTAAGTTTGAATTTATCCAGCAGTCCAAATCCCTCAGCCAGAAGTTCCAGTCCTGCCACATTCATACCGATAGTCGAATCGCCCGGCGAAGACGTAAATACTGGTATGCCATTACGATACGCCGCTGCGAGGATGCTTACCTGGCCGGTTTTGTTTTTCTTCTCGTGTTCGTCAAGTACTTTGCCCAGATGATGATAGCATTCGCGCGTGCCCATTTCTTTTTGGAATTCAGGTCTGCAAAGAATTTCTCTAAGTTGTCTGTCTGTTTCCATTAAGACATCTTCGTAATCGAACAGAATATCGTAAATTCTCGTTACGCCTTTTGCTCGCAAATCCGCGTCATCGACATTATGGGTGCCCCTAAACATCGGCAGGTTAAAGGCATAGTGAATATCGTGGTACATATTGGCGCCGGTTGCGACAATCCAATCGACGAATCCATGATTCATTAGAGGAATAATCGTTGATGGTCCCAGTCCTGCGGGAGTTAATGCCCCTGCAAGGCTAAGTCCAACTGTTACATCAGGTTGAGAATATTTGTCGCGCAACAGATGACAGGCGGCTCTCAATCTTCCGCCGTTATAGGCATCCATATTATCGACAAGTTCGATAATGCTTGTGTCTTTGCTGATGGCTTTCGGCAGAACTCGTTTGCCGGACAGGTATTTAGCCTTTCCCGGACAATTTGGTTTATCGTATTTCATTTTTCCCTTTCTGTTCAAATACATTGATTACTTTTGAACGGATAATCATAATTTATAACACAGAAATTGGCAACAGTTTTTACATAAGCCTATTTTTGTCATCGTCTTGGGCAATAATTGTTTAGTTTGACATTTAACGCTTCTTTGAGTATGGTTTCAACTTATTATGCGAGAAGTGCAAACTGTAAAATCGGTCAAATCCAAAGTCGCTGCGTTTACTGTAATCGTCGCTGCTGTCGCGGCTGTATTATACATTCCTATTTTGTCGGCCGATTTCGTCTATGACGATATCTCGCAAATACTCACCGATAACTACATCCATACGCCGGCTCATTTTGCCGAAGTGCTGAGCCTGTCGGTAATGAAAAAGGATGTTCTCGATAACAACCGCCCTGCGATGGTGCTGTCGCTGATGTTCGATTCGCTATTGTGGGGGCGCAGCCCTTTCGGCTATCATTTGACTAACCTGCTGCTGCATTCGTTAAATTCGGCGTTTGTTTTTCTGCTGATTTACGGAGTTTTGAGCAGGCTGTTTGCGCAAAACAATAAAAATATCGGCCCGTTTTCGGCGGCATTTATCGGAGCGATTATATTCGCGATACATCCGGTAAACAGCGAAGCTGTTTGTGTCGTAACTTACAGAGAAGACCTGCTGGCGGCGTTTTTTGTGCTGCTTATGCTGATTTTTGCCGAATACTTCCCAACTCAACGAAAAGCAACAAATCTGCTGCTGGGCGGTTTGATTGCTATTTTGAGTTTTCTTGCAGCCGCGACCAAGGAAAACGGCGCCGTCGCGCCTGTGCTGCTGATTGTTTATTGGCTGCTGATCCGCAAAGCCGAGCAATGGCGCATCTGGGCGAAATTGATTTGTGCGAGTTTTACCGCCACTTTAGTCTTTATGATTGCACGTTTTACACTTGTTCCAGCCAAGTCAGCAATCTTTTTTTTGAAGGCATCATATCTGGGCGGCTCATTTAGTCAGATGCTTACCATTCAGCCGCGAATATGGGCGTTTCAATTGCTTGAACTCTTGGGGCTTAATCTGCTGTGCGCTGACCAGACCGATTATTCGATACGGTTCATTACTTTATCTGCCGCATTGGTCATATTAGCCGCGATAATTGTCGCAGCCGGATTGATATCCCGTAAAAATACCGGCTTCGGCGCAGGTATTTTATTTTTCTGCCTTGCAATGCTGCCGACATCGAATCTTATTCCAATATTCAGGCCGCTAGCCGATAGATATCTATATCTTCCGATGGTCGGAGTTTGCCTGGCTTTGGGTGCGGGACTTTGCCGATTAAAGATGCCGGAAAAATTGTTACCCAAAGCATTATGCGTAATTATTCCGGCGGCCGTATGTGTATTTTTAGGTTACTATACGGTTCAACGAGAGTTTGTGTGGCACAACAGTCTTTCTCTTTGGAATGATACAGTTAAGAAAAATCCTTTTTCTTTTATCGGCAATAATAATCTCGGTTTTGCTCTTTTCGATGTCGGCGAATATAAAAAAGCCATACCTGCTTTTACTAAAGCATCTCAAATTGCTCCAAACGAAGCAGACGCAATCGCCGGTCTGGCGATTACTTATGATGCCCTGGGATTGACCGATTCTGCCGACCAGGCGTATCGCAAGGCAGTATCATTAGATAAGCATTATATCGGCTATGACAGTCTTATGCCGGCACTTATCTGGACGCCGCAGGATGCAAAGAAACTTCAGATAATAGCCGACAGAGTAGTTAAAAAATAAAGCCCGCAGGATTATATCCTATTAGTCAAATCGGTAATTGAATTAAAAAATGAATATGAAAAATAAGGACTTATGGGCGAAAAATTGGAAAATTAGAAAATTTTTTCGTTTATTTTTGGCGTAACCATCTTAAAATATAAGGAGTTAGGTCAAAAAACGACCTTAAATTTCGATGGGGCAAACAGGTAAAAATTAACGTAAGTCCTTTGTTTTCGAGAGGGTTTTTTATGTAAGTGTTTGCAGGGACAAGTTTTAGTAAAGATTTTGATTTTTTTTGAAAATTTTTGATTTTTTTGCCCTGATTTAGAATGATTTACCCCTGTTTTTATATGATTTTGGTGTTTTTTTGATCGACTACAAAAATGTAGATTTTTTAGGCATCCGTCTTCGCCAAAAGGCTACCGAACGGACAAGTCAACGCGATAGGGAATCACGCCTGAGGCGGACAAGTTTTTTAAGCGGACAAGTCGCCGAAATAAGGAAATTGCGTTTGGATTTTTTTGGGGTAGAATGGCGGAAAGATTTGAAGTCTTATAGAAAGTAGTGAAAAAAGATGGCACAAAAGATTCACGATTTTTTCCTATCCCCAAAAAACAAACTAACGGTAAAACAATTATTTCTTGTATTTACGGTAATACTTTACGCAATTTCAACATCTGCAGGAACAATTTCGACAACTGTGTTGCTAAGCGACAGCAATATACCTTTACTGTTAGTTGACCCTAATGCCCCTCATGTGTATCGAGATGTTATGGTCGGGACGAAGCTGAAGATCATTGTCAGTTCAGATACCAATAAATACTGGGGAGATGGTGATGGAAATGACGGTGGTAGTTTGGCCATTGAAGAAGCATACCAGCCTTATGGAGTCCTTTCAGCAAGAGGGCCTTTGATCGAAGGTGATGATTGGTCTGGCTCACATTTGCCTGCCGCAGGTAATGAGGCCGTTGTATGGGATTGGGAGGAATCTCTCGTTGATGGTTTTAATCTATATACAGACTCTCACAATATAGAGGCAGGAAACTGGTTTGTTATTGACTATAATGCCACAGGCATAGGAGACTGCAATGTTGGATTTTATGATCATCGTATAAGCTGGGACGAACCTGTTTATTATCTTCATTTTTTTCATGTTCGCACACGTGACTTTAATAACGATACTATAGTCGACTTTCGTGACTTAAGAGTTCTCACTTCTCATTGGCTACAAACAAACTGTCAAGCACCAGACTGGTGTGAAGGGACGGATTTAAATAATGATGGGAAGGTTAATCTATTTGATTTAACGTTATTTTGTGAGTTTTGGCTCCAAAGAACCAGATAGTAATAGCTAATTTAAGTCCAAATTATATTTTTTCATTCCTTTTCCTCTCAAAATTTTTTCAAAAACACTGAAAATTATCTAATTGGAAGACGCCGTAAGAGTAAACAGCTGTATTCTGTTCCTATTTGATAAAATAGGTAAATGACAAATGATATAAATGTACTTATTTCTAAAGGGAGGAAGATTTTATGAAAACTAAATATTTAACTTTGGCAGGCCTTTTCTGGTTATCGTTTAGTTGCGTTGCTTTAGCTGATAGACAGTTGGATAGAGCAGAGGTCTTGCAAATTTTCCAACAGTTAACAAGCCAGCCGAAAATGACCTGGATACCGGCAGGAACAATAAAAGCCGAACATGAGGAATATAAAGCACCTAAAACAACCGATACAAATGAGATTAACAAACAGGTTAAAGAAGAAATTGCTGGATATCAAAAGGACTCTAACAAGCGAGAATTAACAGAAGATTTACAAAAAATGAAGCTTGATGCAATTCCGTTTAATATCCGTCACAAACTGTCTAATGAATACACAATGAATTCATCCGTAATTGTAAAATTTGATGGAAAAAAATTCTACTGGGAAATTAATGTAGATTCACGGACTGATTCGGTGAAGGCAGATATAAATCTGCCAGAAAATTTTATGACCAAAGAGTTTGACCTGAACTGGAATGCAAGGCGTATATTTGCATGGGACGGTGAAAAATATACAACATATTTTCTGCCGGGTAATCATGCGATTGTCGATTCTACAGGCAGCACGCCGCACGTTGTAAATGGTCCTTTAACTGCCGGGTTTGTCCCATGGGGATATGGGTATTACAGTTATAATAATCTTTCTGCTATTGAATTTTCTGCTATCGAAAAATATATTGATGGTCAGGCACAGATAAATATAACACTTAAGAATTCAGATGGTTCAGAAATGATTTTTGAACTGGACCCGGCTAAAAATTACGCAGTGCTTTCCTGTATAATAAAAAAGCTTGGCAACCTGGTTACATCAAAGCAATATTCCGGTTACCAAACGATATCCGGCAATTGGATTCCAACCGTTATTTTAATCGAGCAATATGAAGCTGGTTCAAACAGACTGTTAGCACGTGAGTTATGGAATATTACGAATATAGACACTACCGTTCCTCAAAGCCGTGATTTTAATGTCGATTATATAGCAGATGCTTTGATAGAACATTCTGTTTTTAATAAACAAAAGCCTGAAATATATCGTTACTCACAGACAATTGACACAACCCTGCTTTTAGCTGACAGATTAACTTATGCAGCAAACGAAGGAACACAGAAACAGAATTGCGCAACAGCAGCCTTGAAATATGTCGCTTTGCAATTAGGTAAAAATATTGCCGACAAACCGCTTGCCCAACTGATAAATAACCCGAATGGCCGGACAAGCCTTTATACAATGAAACAATTTGCGAAAAATCAGGGTTTTTACTGCTATGCTGTCAAGACCAATATCGAAACTCTAAAAAATCTCAAAGGCTGCAAAGCTATCCTGTATATTCCCGGCAAAAAACATTTTATTGCTCTTGATGCAATAGATGACAAGTATGTCTGGACTGTAGATTTATCGAGTAATAAGTTTTATTATCACACAGACATTAACTTCTTTGATATGGACTGGACTGACGGCATAGCTCTTTTGATTTCTAACCAATCTATCAAAGGTGAATTTACTGAAATTAATGATGACCTTCTTCAAACAATAGCTGCAGCGGGTTATTCTTGTACCAGACTTCTTCAGGATTATCATGTATTGTATTGCTCTAATATTGGCGGATTATGCGGTGATTATTACGAGGAATACCAATTATTATATGGCTGTGAGTCCGGTTCCGGCAGTTGTTCAAGCTTCAAGATGGTTAGATACCAAGAAAGTCCTTGTATTGCAGTCCCTGATTATCCAACTGAGTGTATCCCAAATGGGGAATGGACAAGTTACTATGCGAGAGCATGTCAATAAATTTTATATAAGTACCCAAAAAAGCGGTTGGGAATGGAATCCTGACCGTTTTTTTTATGTAGTTTGTTGATTCATTAAGAAAATACTATACAATATGTGAATATGAAACGCGTTTCTTTTACTCTAACTGAATTGCTCGTGGTTATTTCAATAATTGCCCTGTTAATGGCTATTATAACCCCTTTATTAAGGAGTTCCAGGCAGCGTGCAAAATCTATTCTTTGCAGTTCGAATATTAAGCAATTATCTGTCGGCCTGTTTAGCTACGAAATGCAAAACCAAACTTTTCCTTCAGGTTTTGACAAGACTCGCACCGATCGGCCTCCCGGAAATTATGCCGGATTTTCATATGACAGAGGCGGATGGTGGTGGTTCAATTTAATAGATGGGTTTTATAAAAGAACAGATGAAAAAAATACTGTTGTTAAGTGTCCCTCCAAATTGTTAACTAATCCAACACTTAATAATGATATTTTATGCGGTAATTACGGGGTAAACTATTTTATTTGCAAAGGCTCTTCCGATTCGTCAACCAAAAAAGAATTTATAGGCAAGCCGTTAAGTAGCAATAATATACCAAGTCCTGCAAAAACTTTACTTCTCGTCGATAGCGGTTATACCATAATAAGCTGGTGGCATGCCGCAGATTATCCCCCTGTTGTCCTTGGCAGCGGGATTGAAGATTCCGCTTATATACCGGGTCTGAAAATTAATAATAATAGAAAACTATGGCCCGGTCAGCAACAGGATGCCATTAACGGCAGGCACCCAAACAAAACTGTCAATGTGGGTTTTGTTGATGGTCATGCAAGTTGCATAAAAGCTGATGATTTACTCGTTGAGAAAACAAACAATGGTTACAATAACAAAATCCCGCTCTGGGTTCCGAAATGAAACATCTGCTTTCCTAAAAAGATGCATTCTTAATAATCTTTTGCATTTCACCTTCATCCGGATATTCAACTGTACTAATCGATTTAAGTATATATTCATCATCGAAGCTTGATTTCCTGTACCATTCGACTTTTCGAGGGAGGTTTGTTTTTGCATCCGCAAAAACCCGCCACTTTCTAAACACAGTATCATCGTTTACTTTCTCAGACCACTGCAGTTCATATACTTCAATTTCATCGCTTGTTTTAATATTTTTATCATCTATACGTTTCCATTCAGCACCTTTTGGAATTTCAGATATAGCATAAAACGGCATTAATCCAAAAGAATTGCTGATTTTACCGGCCATTTCATTAATCATTTCACTAGTTAGTTTCGTTGTCTCAATCGAATTGTCCCCTGGATGCTTTACTTTTTTAGCTCCGCCTGCAAGGTCCCACAAAACAAACCCGTTTCCAGTTTTGATTAGGTTAATATTTAACGTCCTTGATACCCACTGTTCCTGCAGCGGCTCTTTCTTATCAGGAATAAAACTTGATATATGAACATTTTTAATTTTTTCAATGGCTTTGTAAATACTCTCAAGAGTAACCGCCCCGGCGGCCGGGATATTCAAAAATAATACAGTCGCAATTAATATAACTGCGGCCGCGGCAACGCCGACTTTAAATAACGGCTTGATATTCATTGCTGATATTTTTCTTTTTGATGCAATATCAATGGTTGGGGTTAGTTGTTCTGTCTTTACTTCTTCTTGGCGTCCGGTTATCTCTATCCTTATCGGGAAACCTGCATAAATATCATCCGATTCGCCGGTTTCGATTTTGGCAGATTCATCTATATGGTATATTGTAACAACCTCGGATTCGGCACGCTCGGCAATGTTATAGATGGTGCTATGTAATTGCTGCATCTTAGTCAAACAAATTGGACAAACAGAAGAATGAGAGGTAAAAAAGCTCCGGAATTTAGCATACTGGTCTCCAGCAGGGTCAATTCCATAAGGCACGACATAATCAAAATAATCGCTTGCAGAGATTTCTGTGCACAGGAACATCTTTGGTTCTTTACTGATATGCAAATATTTATTTCGAACCATTTCTCTGTGCTGATATAACATTTTAAGACAATCAGGACAAACGCACAAATGCTTCAAGACCTCTTTATCAGCATCACCAAAATTCATCGATACAACAGCTGTAATAGCAGTTTGGGCCTGCGAGCAGTTAATAGCTTCTTTAGCGGCTTTTTCTGCAAATAACTGACTTAATCGGCATAATTGTTTACTGTTAAGATTGAGCTCTCGAATTGTATTCAAATCTTGTCGGCATTGCTGGCAGTTATCAAGATGTACCGTTATCGGTGTGGGCACTTTAATCTTTAGTGCCGGTTCTAAGAAGCCCGGTAAAAAAGGTTTTACAGTTTCACAGGTTACACGCTTGCCAATATAGGCAAAGTGAAGTTTAAGCCAGGCAATTTCAGCAAGATTAATCTGCTTTTGCTCTAAGTCGTGATAATCTTCAGCTTGTGATAATATACCTTCATATTGTTTAATCTTCTCCCGGCAATATTGGCACTGATTAATGTGATTGATAATATGCTCCGGGACAGGCCCATGGCCTTCACCCGGCAGAAAGTCATAATAATACTGCTCAGCCTGCTGACATAACGAATTGAATTTATAGGCAATCATTGCAACAGGTCTTCTCCTAAAAATCGCCTGATTTTTCGCACACCCGTAGAAATATATCTCCATGCTGCAATATTGTTAATATCAAGCGATTTAGCTACCTCTTTAATCTTATAATTTTTTTTATACCGCAAAATTACAGCTTTGGCTTCATAGTGCTGTAATTGTGTTTCAATGCATCTGAACATTTTATTCATTTCTTCCGTTTCAATCAAAACCTTTTCTGGTTCATCTTCGGCAGCAGAACAATTTATATATTCAGCATAATTGTGCATCCGGTTTTGATATCTTTCTACTCGGCGCCGACTATCTATAATATCATTGATTATTGCTCTATAAAGATAGCCCTTGATGTTCTTTACATTTTCACAAGGCGGCCTGTACACAAGAGAAATAAAAAAATTCTGAAATAAATCATCTACATTGCCCTCATCACCGGCTTTATATCGAATTACTCCGCGTATAAAATCTCCGTATTTGGAGAAAATCTCAGCCGCAAGATGCACATCCTGTGCCAGATTACCGGCAGCAGCGTTCAGAACAATCCTCCAGCCTTGGAACCAAAGCAGTTATTAGTTTTATCAGACAGACAATCCCTCAGGTAATTGTTTGGCCACATTTTGAGCTATTTGTACGACTTTTTCCCGCAGACTGGCAGGTGCAAGAACCTGTACCTGGTCGCCGTAGCTTAGAATCCACCATATTATTTCTTTCAGTCCATCAACGCGGAATTCCATGATTGCCGAACCATCATCCTGAAAGTTTACTGTCTGCGTATTGTGCCATTGGACATCGCAAACACTTTGAGCAGCTTGCGGCAGGAATCTGAGCTTAACATTATAAAGTACCCCTTCCGGCACCATTGACCACGCACGGCCGATATGCTCGGCTAAATCGAACTTCTTATCCTCAACGAAACATTTATCCAGAATGCGGCATTCTTTGATATGATTAAGTTTTAAAAGGCAGATTTCACTGCCGGATTCTTTTTTGGCAAGTACATACCATGCATAGTTATTATACATCAGATGATATGGACATATATTAGTTTCCATATCTTCCTGCCCATCTGATAAAGAATAACAAATAGCTGCAATTCGTTTGTCCAGAATAGCATCCAATAATTGTGTAAATTTCTGGTCAAGCAAATCTAAATTTTCCTGAGGGCCGGGCTTTATGGAAATCTTTTCAAGGGCGGTATTGCAAAATCGTTTTGTCTTCTCAGGCAAACCACTTTCTATTTTAAGTGCTGCCATAATTGCTGAATTTTTGAATGGAAAATGAATATGATTTTTTACTTTATGTGCCAGTAAGAGCAAACTTAACGCCTCATAATTATTCAGGCTCGGCGATGAAAGGAAAAATTTCGGATCTATCCTGTAACCGCGGCTCTTAGGGTCAAAACTGCACGGCACCCCTACTTTCCTCAGTTCACTTAAATCCCTGAAAACCATTCTTTTGCTAATGCTCAATATTTCAGTCAGATTCTCAACCCCATAGCTCTGCCCTGATTGTAACGCCGTAAGGAGCTGAATCATCCTGCTAACTCTGCTGGTTTTCATAACGCTATCCTAATATCAGATGAAACAATTATAGCAGAATTATAAGCATTTTGCATGCTTTTTTCAAGAGATAGGGCAAAATATTGGAAAAAATGGGATTATTGTAATTCGAGGAAGATTTTGATATTATTGCGGGGTTGAAAGGTTTAATTGCGTAACTGCATACCAGTACGAAAATAATTAGAAAAGGCATAAACAAGTATGGCAGTAATTGGAATGCAGGATGTGAGCGTTGGTTTTGGCGGTCGGCCATTGCTTGAACATATAAATTTGCAGATAGAGCCGGGCGATAGGATTTGTCTGCTCGGCCGCAATGGCGTAGGCAAAACGACGCTGATGAAACTTATTACAGGTGAAGTTTTGCCCGAAAAAGGCGATGTTTCACGTCTGCCGAAGATTACAATAACGTGTCTGACACAGGATGTGCCGGAACTGAGCGGGACGGTGTTTGAATTAGTATCCGAGGGACTGGGCCAATGCGGAAAGCTGCTGGCGCAGTATCACTCTGTCTGCCATCAACTGGCCCTTGACCACGATAATAAATCGCTTCTGACTAAGCTTGACGAGCTGCATCACTCGCTCGACGCCGAAAACGGCTGGCAGATGGACAGGTATGTCGAGGATATTATTCAAAATATGGAACTGGAGGCCGATGCCGAAGCGGCGGGCCTTTCGGCCGGGATGAAACGGCGGGTATTGCTCGCGCAGGCGCTTGTTCGCAATCCGGATGTGCTGCTGCTTGATGAGCCGACTAACCATCTCGATATCGATGCGGTAACGTGGATTGAGGATTTTCTGACCAGCTATAAAGGAACGCTGATTTTTGTCAGCCACGACCGCGTATTCGTCAAAAAGCTTGCGACGCGTATCATCGAGCTTGATAGAGGCCGGGCAATAAGTTATTCCTGCAACTATGAAACATTCCTTGTTCGCAAGGATATCGCCAATGAAGCACAGGCGGTTGAGGATGCGCTGTTCGATAAAAAACTGGCAAAGGAAGAGGTGTGGATTCGCAAAGGGATAAAGGCACGCCGGACGCGAAACGAAGGCCGCGTGCGGGCTCTCAAGAAGATGCGTGACGAGCGAAGGCAGCGCAGAGAGGAAATTGGAAATGTCAAGATGCGGCTGCAGGATGTCCAGCAATCCGGCACGTTGGTGATTGATGCAAAAGATATTTCATTTTCATATAAACCCGAAAAACCGATTATTTCAAATTTTTCCACGACCATCACGCGTGGCGACAAAATCGGCGTCATCGGGCCTAACGGCTCGGGAAAAACGACGCTGCTGCAGGTGCTGCTCAAGGAACTCGCCGCCCAGCAGGGCTCAATACGTCATGGCACGAATCTGGAAATCGCGTATTTCGACCAGCTGCACGCCCAGCTCGATTATGAAAAATCTGTGTATGAAAATATCGCCGGCGGCAACAAGACTGTGGTGATTAACGGAATTTCCCGGAACATCGTCGGCTATCTTCAGGACTTTTTGTTTACGCCTGACCAGTCGCTAAGCCCGCTGTCGAATCTTTCCGGCGGCGAGCGGAATCGGCTTTTGCTGGCCAGACTTTTTGCCACCCCGTCAAATGTACTTGTAATGGATGAGCCGACAAATGACCTTGATATCGAGACGCTCGAGTTGCTCGAAGAATTTTTGCTCAACTATCCCGGCACGGTGCTGATGGTAAGTCATGACCGGGAATTTTTGAATAACGTCGTTACCGGTATTATATCGGTGCAAGGCAATGGCGTTGTAGAAGAATACGTTGGCGGATATGATGACTGGCTGCGGCAGAGAAAGGCAGTGCCTAACCCAGAGCCCCAAAACACGCCGGCGAAAGTAGTAAAAGCCGTGCCAGTAAAAGAGAAAGTGCGAAAATTGACTTTCAAGGAAAAGAAGGAACTCAAAGCGTTGCTCGTGCTGATAGAAAAATTGGAAAGCGAGCAAAAGCAATTGCACGAGGCGATGGCCGACCCGGCACTTTATAAAAAAGGCTCAGAAGTTGTCCAGGTTACTACCCGCGCCGGTGAATTAAAAAAACAGCTCGATAAACTTTACGCCCGGTGGCAGGAGTTGGATGGGCTACCTAAATAGCTTACAGTTAAGAAGTTCTTTGTCTTCGTTTTCTCCTGTCTTTCTGCTTCTTGATTTTTTCTAACTTTTTTGCTTGGGGGCTTTCTTTTCCAAGTAATTTATTCTCCAGCAGTTCACACATTTGCTTTCTGGCATAATAACGATTCAGACTCTGGCTGCGGCTCTTTTGAACCTTGACAGCCAACCCGCTGGGAATATGTTTCAAATAAACACAAGAGGAAGTTTTATTGACTTTCTGCCCCCCTGCTCCACCGCTTCGAACAAATGTTTCCTCAATATCATTCTCAAGCAGATTGCAGTTATGCATACGCTGCCCAAGCTCTTGTCTTTTTCGTTCTGTAATTCCAAAATTAATCATATATCCTGCACATTCTTGTCTTTTTCGTTCTGTAATTCCAAAATTAATCATATATCCTGCACATCCAGGTGCTATTACATCACAAATTACCGCCCTTTAGTATTCAAAACCGAAAATTTGTGATAAAGTTAAAGAGTACACATAGGACGCAAAAAATAAATCTTTTTAACTAATAATTTCATGTTATGCCCTATAATCAGCGGGAATGAACTCTAACTCACGGATTATCAACATTTAATGATTTTGACACGGTATTAGTCTTTAAAAAAAGCATAAATCTTGTTATAATATATGATAGGCCTTGGCATTTTTTAACCAAAAACACACTTTTTTTTAAGGGCGGGAAATTGCGTTACATTCTTCTTATTCTTTCGCTGGCAATATGGCTTGCGATAGGCCGATTCGGTCTGGGATTCGACTCCGTTATCGATTTGATTCATTTTGCTTCTGTCCCGCTGCTCGCTTCATACCTGGTGATTTTCCGGCCGGCAAATATCATAAAAAACATTTCGCCCTACTGCACATTTTTTGTTTTTATCACTTTGCTCGTAACTGCTTATTTAATCGCTTTTTCAAGAACCATCTCTTATGTACGGGTAAACTGGTTCGAGCTGCCGGTCGCAGTATATTTCCTGCTGTCGACTTATATAATTCTGTTTCTGCTGGACAAATTCATCGACAGCGCACTTTCGTCGATGTTGAGAATAAATACAAAGAAAACGATAATAAAAAGCTCAATAAAAACTCTTCTTCGCATCTCGATTTTGTTTTTTGCCGTAATACCGTATCTCGTCGCTGTTTTTACAACGCACTGGATAAAATTCGAGGATGGCGCAAGCCCAAAACAGCTTCTGGATTTAAATTATCGGCAGGTCAGCTTTAACGCCAAAGACGGCGCGAAACTCGAAGGATGGTTTATACCTTCAACGACCCGCCTTTCAGACAGCTCTGTAATAATCGTTCCCGGCCGAAATCTGTCAAAGAATCTTTTCCTGCCTTATGCCAAAGTGCTCAGCAGCAGCGGCTATAACGTATTTTTGATCGACCTTCGCGGCAACGGCGGCAGCAGCGGACACAAATACAGTTTTGGCATTGAGGAAGCCAATGACGTCATCGGCGCAGTCGATTATCTTACAAACTACTGTTCCGAATCGAGCAAATATGTCTTCGGATTCGGCATCAGCGAAGGAGCATCGGCTCTTGTCGCCGCGGCAAGCAGAGACGACCGTTTTACAGGAATAGTAATCGACAGCACCTGCGGCTACGAGTTTTCTTACCCCGTATGGCTGTCGGATTTCCTGCCCGGCTGGATGGAAAAGGCTTTATTAAAAGTTACAAAGTCTGTGTTCCTTGCCGATATCGGCCAGCCTATGTGGAATACAAAAGATTTTTATGAAAAGATTTCTCAGATAAGCCCCTGCCCTGTTCTTGTTACCAATAGTCTGAGAAACGGCAAAGCCGACCGTGCGCAAACTGTCGAGCTTTATACACAGGCCAAAGACCCCAAAATGTTATGGCTCAATCCCCCTGACAAAAATGGCGAGATAAACATCGGCAATGAAGGTGATTATTTTAAAAATATTCTCGATTTATTTGACTTAGGCAGAACAAAGCAGCAAACAGACCGGTGGCGAACTATTCCTAAGAATCCTACATAACCAGCCTGCCCTGAGCTTGTCGAATGGGCCTGTCCCGCACCTATTTAGCCCCCGAATTCATTCGGGGGTTCATCGTTTTTTACGGCAGATTTTAAACTCGCTTTGAAAAGGTATAGCCATATTTCCAGCCTTTGCCGCTGGTATCTTCCTCATATCCCTGTGCCAGCATTCTGCTTTCCCATTGCTTGGCTGCCGCCTCGGAACTGAATTGCTGCATAACGTTGAAGTCGACAGGGTTGCCATGTTCCTGTTTTCGTCTTTTCGGCTCATCCGTAAGTCCGGCATACTTCATTAACTTTCACCCTTCATGGGTTTCTTTCCTGTCATTGTTTATTTATTGGCCAGCCGCGGTGTCCCTAATTCTCTACTGTTTAGCTACCAAAGGTCTAATACAGTATTGTCGATTTTATTCTGAATTACTGGAATTCCACTTCCACCTTGTAAGTACAGATCATGTGCCCGTTCTGACAAAGACGAAAGCGAAACGTGAAGTTTATCCTTCGAGTCGTACTTCGGAATTTTGACATTTTCGAGAATATCAGTACCACGTTGCAAGTTAATAGTATACCCTTCGATCAGATCAGTGATAGGTTTTGAATTCAGGATTGCACATAGATAGTACGCTTCTTCCTTATCATCCAAAGCACAAAATAGTACCTTAGAATCAGGTATAATCTGTTTTCCTTTTAATACTCCATCATGTTTTGTAGATACGACACAAGAAATCATATTTTTACCTTGTTCTTTCCACACTACTTTATAGGGTGCAAATGTATATGTTCCGACGTTGTCAAGAAAGTAAAAAGGTCTCTCATCGGTATAAAATTTACTGTTTCTTTTTCTTGTTTCTTTCAGCACTTTTTTAAAATATGAAAGCCACTCATACGTCGCTGTATAGTTCACTCTGAGAATATCTTCAGCAATTTCATTTTGAACGCCTTTTTTATTTTCATGCGGCATGATAATATACGTAGTGCTATTCAGCCCATACCGATCAATGTTTCGTCCGCTAATTAGCGGAAAAACAAACTCATCTTCCACAAGTCCAACATGTTCTCCGCGTTCCTCAACCGCGGGTAATCTTCCACGCTCTAAAAGATTGCATATTTGCAACCTTGTTTTGCCCATGCGCTTAGGTTCTTTCAGCAAGTAAACTCCTTTGGCTCCTAACGGCTCTACGCCTTTTCTTCCTTTGTATGGTGACGCGCCGATTGCCTTGCCGAGAATTTCTATGCGACCAACAGGCAGTATCAGCCAAGGACTTCTTAATCCTTTTTTAGTATCTGTTCCACCTATCGGTGTAGCCAATAATTTTTCTTCCGTGATTTTTCTCTTTACCTCTATTAGAGTATCCGTTTCATTAAGCCTCTTTTCCGTGTCCCATTTTATATAAGGGACTGGGTAAGAAGTTTTCAATCCTTTTTCAAGTAATAATACTGAGGGACGATTTGTAACCTCTGAGAACGGTTTCACTTTAATCATGTCAATCAATTTACTTACTTTCAGAGGTACGCTTTGATTGTCACGAGTGATCTCAAACTTTCTGAATCCTTCACCGCCTTTTTTTGATTGGAAAAACGTTTGTGAAATAACAAAACACAATTTGCCTTTTGGTTTTAAATAATGATCTGCGCTAACATAAGTGAATGCCATGGCAAAATCATCATGCGTTGTTATTTTATCGTATGCAGATTTATCAAAAATATCATAGCTTAACCATATTGGCAACGTCAAATCCCTATAAGATTTTGACATTGAACGCCAGCTAACCCAAGGCGGATTTCCTACCACGAAATCGAATTGCCCTTCGGAATATACGGGCGCAAAAGAATTTTTCAGAATCGGAATCCATAACCCATTTTTGTCAAGTTTGGTTAGTTCTTTTATTCTTGCAAAGAGAGCTAATACTGATTCTTTATTGATATCCTTTTGAAGTTTATTTACTTTTCTCAGCACATCAGCATCGGTGTAATTATTCTTGATAGCTTTACCGATCAAATCTAAGATTTCTTCTATCTCTTCTCTGGTATCTAAAGCTGGAACGGAGAACTTTCCACATACCGTATCTATTGTAAATATAGAAGCGGTTTTTTTCTGTGTTGCATGTACGGTTGGCGTTAAGATTGAATCGCATTGATATACAGGAATTTTCACTGTAAAATCAAGGTCTGATAGGTCTCCAAGCGAGAGAAGATAATTGGTTTTGGAAGCTATTACAGAAATAGGATTCAGGTCAAAACCAACGATTGATTTCAGAATATCTTTGATAAGTTCTTTTCGATCAGAATTTATATTGGTAAGAAGTTTTTTTCTTATCGCGGTAGCGAGAAATGTTCCAGAACCACATGCGGGGTCTAAAAATGTTTCCTCCATTTTACCAGTAAAACAAGCCGTTTCAATTGTAAATTCGGCAAGCCAATCAGGTGTAAAATATTCGCCAAGTAAATGACGTAACGGTTGCGGCATTAATCCGTGATAGGTTTCTCTTACCATATCACCGATAAGCTCAGGTTTCGTAATTGAAGTAGTAACTTCTAATTGTTCTAAAAGATAAATAACTTCTCTGAGCATTTCAGAGAGATTTTCATTCCAAACATAAGTCCACCATTCAAAAAAACCTGTCTCAAAAAAATTTTCAACTCCTAACATTTTAAATTTGTCGCCCTGAATAGCATTGACAACTTGCTCCCGAAATTGTTCATCATTTTTTGCTAATGCTGTGGATCGAATCTGGAATGGATTTAATAAGGACGAAAATAAATTCGAAATGAGTAGCTTTAAAATGATATTATAATAGGTGTGAATTGAAAATATCAAATACTTTAGATCAACTTTTTTGTCCGCAAAACCGATTTGTGCATAGCGTTCATTCATCTGAGTTTTTACATCGCTGGCGGCATCGTTTATGTCGCCATAAACCTTACCGAATACTCTATCCCACTCGTCGAAAAGAGTCGTGGTATGTGCATCTTTGCTCTTTAATTTATCAGACAACAGATTATAAATAATAGCAATATGCTTATTAAAATGCGTACTTCTTTCACCGAACCGCGAAGAGACGTTCGCTGGTGTCAATGGGGCGCGTGGAGAAATAGATCGTAAATAAAGAAACAGAAAACGCAAACCATTCTTTATATCTCTACGCTGTGTCCGCTCAAAATATCCGTCCAGCCGTTCAGGAAACCATTGCGGAGCCTGTGCATTTTTAATTCTGCTTTTATATTTCTTTAATTCAATTTCGCTATTCGCATTAGAAACATAACGCACAAATACGAAGGATTTTCCGTCAAAACCGATTCCTATTTTTGTAGAGAGATGTTTTCTAAAATCTTCAAGGCTCGCCGATTCCATCACTGCAACAGATATAAGATATTCGATTAATCCGCCTTCCTGTTTTCTCCCATCAATTGCTTCGTCAATTCCTTTTTGTGTGTCAAAATAATTTGGTTTCTTGAACTCAAAAATAATGTTATCAAATAATGAATCTATTCTGCCGCCGGTAAGCACAATTTTTTCAGAGAGAATTTTTACGTTGACTCCCATTTCCTGAGTCAAACTTTTTAGAAAAGTATGTGTCGCTAAACGAACATCCTCTTCCGTTTCTACATGTCGCAATTCATTCTTTAAGAACGTGGAATACCGTTCTGCTTTTTCCGTTCCTGCAATTGTTATTGCATCTTTAAAAGGGTCATTATTTTTTTTTGCCATTTTTATTCCTGATTTCATTATCTGAAGTGCTAAACAAATGACGGACCAAAATTATATCTCTGCTTCTTTTAAAACTCAACCTAATTTATCCAAATACCAACGACCAAATACCATATACCAAAAACTACTTCGTGTCTTAGTGCCGGCGCCTGCCCTGCTTGCCCTGTGAAGTTGCGTTAATTAGCTTCATTGAAGATTCTTCAGCTACTTCACCGGGGTGAGATGCCGTAGCTATCTCATCGGGGTAACTGATAACCGATGTCCGAATAGCACCATTCGCACAAGCCTATCCTTACTAAGGCGACCTGTCCTCCGAAGCCTTGGCGAAGGAGGATCAAAAAAACACCAAAATCATATAAAAACAGGGGTAAAATCTTTCCAAATCAGGGCAAAAAAATTAAAAATTTTCAAAAATAATCAAAATCTTTACTAAAACTTGTCCCTGCATACACTTACATAAAAAAACCTCTCGAAAACAAAGGACTTACGCCATTTTTCACGTCGCCTGCCCTGAGCGCAGTCGAAGGGTTTTTCGTCCTAACTCTTTTATTTGTAAAGGACTTACGCCAAAAAAACTTGAAAAAATTTTCCAAAATTCCAATTTTTCGTTCCTAAGTCCTTATTTTTGAAATTTGGATTTGTTTAGATATGAGGTGCTAAACGAATGACATGTAGAATCTGAAGATTAAACAAAAAGGACGACAACCTCTCTCTGATTATCGTCCCCTTTTTAAGACTTTCTAACAACTAATGTTTAATCATTAAGTGCCCATCGGGTTAATATCGTCTGATATATCGCTATCTTCGCTATCGAAACCTGTTTGGGTAAATGTTACCGAGTAATGGCCGTAACCTGCCGTTGCATCTGAACGTGTTAGTGTCAAAGTCCAGGAATCTTCAAGGTCGCCTGATACCCCGGCAGTAAACGTCTCTGGAGCAGTGAAATATTTCGGTGCGGCCATTTGAATATCAAGGTCTGCAATATTAGCAGCGTAGGCGCTCTGTTTTGCGTGATAACGCTCCTGAGCCGCCTGGATGGAAGCCAGGTAGTTGAAAGCTTCAGCAGCTTTTGACCGTTCGACCGAGGCTTTAAATCTTGGCACAGCAAAAGCAGCCAGCATACCGATGATTAAGATAACCACCGCAAGTTCGACCAGTGTGAAGCCGGCTGTCGCAATTGCTTTGTTCGCTTTCATTTTTCGTTCCTTTAAACAAGAGACTCCGGAAGTCTGCAATTCGGTTATTTCATCGACATTAGCCAACAGATGCTTAACTAACAAAAGTCTTAGGACAGCCCGTTCGACTTCGCTCAGGGCAGGCCCCTGGAGACATTATCGGTCCTTTGGCGAATCAGGGGGAGAAGTGGAAAAAATCTGTGGAAATTATTATAGGAACTTCCACTTGCAAAACGGGCGTATAAACTGTAAAGTGTATTCTGATATAGAATTACTGGAGAGGTGGCCGAGCGGCTGAAGGCAACGGTTTGCTAAACCGTCCAGTGGGTATAAACCCGCTGCGCGGGTTCGAATCCCGCCCTCTCCGTTATTTTATTTTCAGACGAAATAACGTCTATAAGTTCTTGCAATTCAGGCGATTGCGGATTGTTGCTTATTTTAGACTCCCCCGTTGCCCTTAAGTTGCCCTTATTTTGGTCAAATTCCGATTCGTCATGCGACCTTGCAAGTTCCATCATGGCGTTTTGGCTACCGTCGTCGTGCAAGTGGTAATACAAAGTCTAATATCTCGGAATTACTATGCCAAAGCCACACCAGTACCTTGCGTAATCCAAAACAAAGCTTTGACTTTTTTACATTAACTCTTTAAATTTGCCACTACTTATGACAATTTCCAAGGTACGAAAAGAATAAATTCTCAAAGAACCCGAGCTTTATGAAAAATAATAGATTAATCAAAAGGCAGGACCTAATCCATATAGCAATCTTAGTAAGTATTGCTCTGGGGATTGGCGTGTACCTGATTGCCACAATAGTTTTGATTGCAAAAGACGGTACATTATACATCGAATGTGCAAGACAAATTGCAGATAATCCTATTGAAGCTGTGCGCAATATGTCACCATGTCCGGGATATCCGTTTCTTATTTATCTCATGCATAAGGTTGTAGAATTGTTTTATGGTGCAACGTCGCTTCAAGGATGGATTATTTCAGCTCAGACTGTTTCGCTTTTGAGTAAAATAATTGCCTCTGCGGCGTTATATCTTGTGGGAAGTTATTTTGTCGGTCCCAGACTAAGTTTTTACGGCGTCCTGATTTTGAGTATTTTACCGGATTCCGCCGAATACGGCAGTGACGCACTTACCGAATGGTCATTCCTGATGTTTTTAACAACCGGCTTTTTATTGTTGTTATTAGGTGTACAATACCACAAGAACTGGATATTCGGCTTAGCAGGGATAGCAGCAGGATTAGGATACTTAACCCGGTCTGAGTGTTGTCAACTTGTAATATATGGCAGTGGATGGCTGCTATTTAACCTTATCCGGCCACAAGGCAAAATGAAGAGAATAAAGGCAACAGGGGCTTTAATTTTACTTTTAGCAGGCTTTGCTGTTATCGCTATTCCCTATATGCGACTTAAAGGATACGTTTTCCCCGACCAGAGTATATGGAAACTCCCAGCGTTTTTGAGTATAAGTAACGACAACATTAATTCTGTCTTTAACATGAATATGTGCCTGGCCGGTTTATCGACAAACAAGACAATGGGAAATAAAACCCTGATAATCAATATATGCGAGACATTGATGTATTATTTTATCCCAGGTTTGCTAATAGGCTGCTATTATTATTTCCGAAAGCAATCAAAGACGTCGGAGCAAACGTTTTTTTCTGCAGCATTTATCGTCCTTAATATTGTAATGTTGTTGTGGCAATTGTATTGTCGGCTTGCTCTCAGCAGGAGATACTCATTAGCTCTGGTTGCATTTACCATCTTTTATATACCAGTCGGTTTGTATATAATCGCAGGCTGGCTAAGCAGGAGAACCCTCAAGAGTGATTCGGCTATAGAAGAAAATATACGACGCTGGTTTTTTATTTTACTAATAGTCGGAATGGCAATTTGCCTGCCCAAGTTATTTAAGATTATTGGCACGCAGAGATATGATTACAGAGAAGCTGCAATGTGGCTTAATAAAAATACCGCCTCTACGGATATTATAGCGGTTCCAGATGTGCGCATAACTTTTTATGCGGAGCGGAAAGGTTTAGAGTGCATGGAGAACAGTGAGCAGATTCCTGGACAGGCCAATTATATCGTAAGAATTGTTAAAAGTGAGGATGAAAAGATGATATTTGATAAAGAAACAAAAGAAGAATATTCAACGCGGACAAATAACAAAAAGGGTGGGAAACTGGTGATTTACAGAGTAACTCGGTGATATACAACTGCAGAGACGATTACTGACCTTTTTTCAATAATACGACGGGAATAGTTTTTGCGAGGATATAAAGATTCAAAATTAAAGAACGCCGCTGAATATAGAGGTAATCGTACTTTAACTTATGATTAGGATGTAAATTATAAGCGCTTCTTACCTGTGCCAGACCCGTAAGTCCCGGCTTGACAGCCAATCTTATCTCCATCAGCGCCTTATGGCGTTTGACGAAATATGGTCTTTCTGGTCTTGGGCCAACTAAACTCATCTGGCCAAGTATAACATTTACTAACTGTGGAATTTCATCAAAGCGTGTATCCCTTAGGAATCGCCCGACTTTTGTTACGCGAGGATCATTCTCCGCCGCCCAAACAGGCCCAAGCTGCTTTTCGGCATCATGAACCATTGTCCTGAATTTATACAGGGTAAAAATCATACCATCTTTGCCCACCCTTTGCTGTTTATATAAGACAGGCCCTTTGGATGTTAGCTTGATTAATATACCAATAAGAATGGTTAATGGCAGAGAAACAACCAAAATAACCAGACTACTCAAAACATCAAAACTTCTTATCAGAAACTCTTCGGCGTCTCGCTTTCTGCCGACAAAAGTGGCCAAAGGATGCTCTGAACCATCGCCATTAATCCTTCCCGGCAGCAGCTTAGCGTAACAAACAGGGCCAAAGACAACTTCTATTTTCAGCTTTTGCGCAAGATAGGTTATAAAGCTCATATCTTTTTCATTGGGGATTGGGTCGCAGATAATAATTTCATCAATGTCTGCACAATTGATTAGTTCTTCGACTTTATTAATTTCTATTTTTTCTATGTTGGCTTTTCCCACCATAAAGTCGTCTATATTAACTTGCCCCAAGACTGCGACTTTCTTTTTGATTCTCCTGCAAATCCTTAATGCAACCCGATTAAACCTGAAAATCAGAAAAATATTAATAAAAAAGGAAATAAGGAAAACGGATGTCGGAAAGGAACCCCACTTTATTCTAAACACATAAACAAAAGCAATGCTCATCAGCGTACCAAGAAAAAGCCCTAAAAAAACTTTTTCAAACAATACCCATGAGGATTTGAATCTGCTTTTATAAGTTCCAAATAAAGCTAATGACAATACATATATCAAAGTTAAAAAAATAAAATTGCTTTTGTAAGGATTAAAATTAATATCAGGGAAAGTAAAACCATATCTAAGCAAAAATGAACCAATAAAACCTCCATTGATTAAGACCGCATCTGCCAAAACCAAGATAATCTGAATGGGAAAATTACGATTGCGCAAATTATCACCTCTACTAATTATAATTTTTCACGTAGAATTTTAATTATTCTTTCCGCAGCTTTACCATCACCATAAGGGTTCACTGCTTTGGTCATTTTGTTATATGCAGAATCATCCATCAATAGATTCCTGCATTCATTAAATATATTTTCTTGTTTATTCCCTATAAGCTTTGCGGCGCCGACTTCGATTCCTTCCGGGCGCTCTGTGGTATCCCGCATTACTAAAATTGGTTTATTAAAAGTAATTGCCTCCTCCTGTACCCCGCCGGAATCTGTCAAAATGAAGTAAGACCTCTTCATCAAACATATAAATGAGAGGTAATCCAGAGGTTCACACAAATAAATATTAGGCAACTTACCTTGATTTAAAATTTCACCAACAGGTTTCTGCACATTAGGATTCAAATGGACTGGATACACAAAATCATATTCAGGCGTATCCTCTGCCAGTTTTCTTATCGCAGTACAAATATCCTTAAACCCTTCACCAAAACTTTCTCTTCTGTGTCCAGTAATTAAAACAAACTTCCTATCTGTAAGAAGAAATCCGAACTTCTTCTGAAGTTTCTCGTTTATATCGGTATTTTTCATTATATCCAGAACATCATAGATGGCATCAACAATGGTATTGCCGGTAACAAATATTTTTGCTTCGGAAATACCTTCTTTAAGCAGATTGGTTTTAGATATATTCGTAGGTGCAAAATTTAAATCTGCTATTTGAGTCGTTATACGTCTGTTGATTTCTTCCGGAAAAGGTGCATATTTATTATTGGTTCTAAGGCCAGCTTCTATGTGTCCTACCGGCACTTTCAGATAATATGAGGCCAGAGAAGCCGCAAGCGTTGTGGTAGTATCTCCCTGAACAAGAACAATATCAGGTTTACTTTCACTGATAATTTTTTTAAGACCACTCAGTATGCTACTCGTTACGACAAAAAGGTCCTGATTAGCCCGCATTATATCCAAATCATAATCGGGCTTAATCTTAAAAATATCCAAAACCTGATCCAGCATTTGTCTATGCTGAGCAGTTATACAAACTTCAGTTTCGAAATCAGAACAAGACACCAGACGCCTGATTACTGGAGCCATTTTTATGGCTTCTGGACGTGTTCCAAATACTGCAAGAACTTTCATTACTCCGGTCTCTGACAAAACCACCCGATACTACCTGCAAAAAGATTAAAAGGCCAGCACCTCCTGCATGGGTAATCAATCAAGTTGATAAGCAATTGCAGTGCACAAGGAAATCTTACATGATTAAAAGTAAGTCCACGCATATTGACATATTTAAAACCTGCGACTTTCAGCCCTTTGGTCAGGCTTGGGGGAAATATT
The DNA here is from genome assembly GCA_050014075.1 of Sedimentisphaerales bacterium. GTDB lineage: Bacteria > Planctomycetota > Phycisphaerae > Sedimentisphaerales > UBA12454 > UBA12454. The sequence continues at coordinate 50,960 of JBEKEA010000003.1, forward strand.
GGCCTTTCTCCTTCAACTTTTCCAGTAACATTACCCATAAATTTTGTGGCAAGAGTAGTGATCCAGCTAAATGGAAACATGGAACTCGGCTCTAATATCGCCAATGTGCCCCCCTTCCGCAACAATCTAAAAAATTCCCTTATATAAGGTTCAAACCCAACATCGAGTACATGATGTAAAAACAGAGGGCAAACAATAATATCAAAAGATTGATCTTCATACCCAGATTGCAGGATATCCCCTTCTTTCCTAATGATAATGTTTGGACATTTGGAAAGAGCGATATCAGAAATATCTATGCCATGAACTACGTCATATATGCCTTGCAAGTATTTAAAATCGTCACCTTCACCTACAGGTGCTATCAAAACCGCAGCAGTATTTCTATATGGCTTCCTACTTATGTACCTGTATAAATATCCGAAGAATCTTATTTTTTGTATTTCATTTTGCAACCAATGTCTTTCTCTCGATGCCAACAATGGATGTGATGTCCAATGACCTGAATCTATATAAAACTTCGATTCATGCCATTTTTTTTCAGCCGCTATATCCTGACTATGCTTGTCTCTCATAAGATACTGTTTATATGTCCTTATCCCTTACTGCCGAGGACATTCCCGGAGAAAATGAAGCTGATTTTTCAATTAGCTCCCAATTTTTTTTGAACCATTCTACCGTCACAGCTAATCCTTTTTCAAACGCGACTTTAGGTTGATATCCTATAAGTTTATTAGCCCTTTCTACTGACGCCAAAAGTCTGCTCTTTGTGTCCCATTTCCTCCTGGACACAAATTTTATACCAGCTTTATTGCCGGTAGCTTCGTTAATCATATTGGCAAGATTTATTATCGAAGTTTCCTTTCCTGAAGCCAAATTAAATTCCGCTCCCACAGCTTTTTCGCAGAATCCTGCTCTCAAAAGCCCATCGACCAAATCGCCAACATAGGTAAAATCTCTTGTTTCATTACCAGTTCCGGTAATCGAAAGAACTTCGCCTTTCATAGCCCAATAAATAAAATTAGGTATTACGTTTCTGTACTGGCCCGGCACTTCTCCCGGCCCATAAGAGTTAAAAAATCTCGCCTTTACAACAGGCAAATCATAATGGTTAAAAAAGAAATTACAGTAAAGCTCACCCAGCATTTTTGTAATTTGATAAGGTGTACTTAAATTCATAGACATAAATTCTTCCTTTAATGGCAGCGGTGCATTACTACCATAAATGGAACAACCGGAAGAAGCATAAATGAATCTTTTGACTCCCGTCAGCATAAGATACTGCAGCAGTTTTAAGGTGCCGATGCCATTTGTTATTATATCTTTCTCGGGATAATCAACGGAATTTTGGTTTGCAAAAAAGGCAGCCAAATGAAAAACAATCTCAGGTTTTTCAGACAAAACACGTTTCAACATTATATCATGAGTTACATCACCCTCAACAAACATGACATTAGGCAATGCTGGTATATTCCACTTAAAAGAAGAAGTGAGATTGTCGAGAACTATTACACATTTAGCTTTGCATTCGGCCAACGCTTTAGTTAGATTACATCCTATAGCACCAGCCCCACCTGTAACGAGTATCACTTTACCATTATAATAGTCATGATATTCTGCCATACTATAGTTCTCCTTAATTTAGAATCTGCTTAAATAGTTGTATGTACTTGTCAGCACAAACATTAAGCGAAAAATTTTCCACACAATAACAACGCCCATTTTTGCCGTACTGCTCACGAAGTTCGGGAGCAGTGTACAGTTTAAGTATGGCCATCGCAAGCTCTTTATGGTCGCCAGCAGGAAATACAAAACCACATTGAGCTTGTTCTACTATTTTTGACGCATCACCTTTCAAATTCATACAAGCTATCAACGGTTTCCCAGCAGCCATGATACTTAACATCTTCGACGGCACTACCGGCGTTAAAACTTCTTTTTTCAATGCTGAAAGACAAATATCTGAGCAATGCAAAACCTGGGAATATACATCACGAGACTGCATAGGTATAAACAAAATATTTTTAAGATTCATTTCATTTGCTTTTTTCTCAAGACGACTTTTCTCCACTCCATCCCCCACAATTAAAATTAATATGTCCTTTTTCTCTCTGATCAGATTTGCAGCATCAAGTATCACATCAATATCCTGAGAATAACCAATAACGCCAGCAAAAGAAACAACAAATTTGTCCTGCAAATTGTATTTTTGGCTGAAGACATTATATTTTTTGCCAGGCTGAAGATAATCTGTGTCAATCCAGTTAGGTACAACAGTCGTTTTCTTGCCATCAATTCCAATTGTTACAATATAATCTTTATTGCCTGTGGAATGAACCGTAATGTGTTTGGCATAATCACATATCTTTTTCTCAAGATACTTAAAAAAATGTATCAAAAATCTATTTTTAAGAATTTTTAAATCTATCGCGCTTTGCGGGAAGAGATCTTGAACATTAAAAATAAAAGGCGTTCCATTTTTTGTTAACGATATGCCCACAAAACCAAGGGGCAACGGAGGTGAGTATACCAATGCGATATCATGCCTTTCAATTCTCCTGGCAGTGATTGAAAAGTAATATGCCATTGCAAAATGCCATAAAGCCCGCATCGCCGGAATATATCTGGGAAATTGTGGAACTTTTACACGAATAACAGACATATTCTCTATCTGTTCTTTTAGAATCTTTCGTGACTTATAGCCTTTGGTATCTCCTACTACATGATAGGACGGGAAAGAGGTAAGTACAGTAACCTCTATCCCTTTTTGTACAAGTTTTTTCCCCAGATCATAAAAAAGATTAGCAGCCGAACCCGTATCAGGAGGAAAATATGCACTAATAAGCAATACTTTCATCCGATATCCTCAATTAAAATTGGCTTGCCGGTTTTCAAAGACTCAACAATACTGAAAACTGTCATCGCATTAACATAATATTCTCGAGTTTCCTCTGCAGAAACTTCTTGTGTAATAAAATGTTTAATTTCATTCTCATATCCCATGTCCTGAGAAAAATGCGTCATTTTCTTTCGCTTATTGCTTTTAACCCTTACAGCCCGTTTGAAATCCTCAAGATAATATACTGATTCATCCCGAAACACTTCAATTATTTCACGCGGGTATGCCTTGCTGCCCTGAGACGTATAGGTAATAGTCCCAACCGACCCATCTTCGCAGTTCATGATGACAATAATGTTATCATTGCTTTTATACTTTTCTGTCGACCTTATACTTTCCGTGTAAACTCTCACCGGTTTAGAGCCTGTGATAAACTGCACATAATCTACAAAGTGGCATAGCTCACCGATGATCCTTCCGCCACCAACCTCGCTATCTTGCGTCCAGTGGTTGTCATCAATGTATCCCGCATTTATCCTGTAGTTTATCATGAAAGGACCAGCCTGTCCGAGAAACTCTTTCATGTCTTCCGCATACGGACTATATCTTCTGTTAAACCCCACCATTAATATTGAGTGACTTGCATTATAAACATCAACGATTTCTTTTAGTTCCGCTTTATTCAGACATAACGGTTTTTCCACAAAAACATGTTTATTTGCTTTTAACGCCTCAATTACAATCCTGGCATGCATATCATGTCTTGTCATTATAAAAACGCTTCCAATATCAGGGTCTTCCAGCAGTTTCCGATAATCGGATGTTGCATAATTAAAACCGAATTTTGAGGCTATGTGTTCCGAGGTAATACCTCTGGTAGTTGCAATGCCTATAAGATTAATGTTTTTTATTTTTACCAAAGTCGGCAAAAACAGATTTTTAGTGAACATACCGCCACCGACAAAACCTACGTTGTCCCGCTTATCATTAATAGGCCTTGTGCAAGAATCCTTTTTAACAACAATGCTAAGTTTCTTAAGCTGATCCCCATCGGGCAATCCTCTAGAATACTCAAGCACAACTCCAATATAAAATTCACTACATTCAAGCAGCATTTTATAAGCTGGAACCGCTTCATTAATTTCAAACCTGTGCGTAATCAATTCTTTTACTTTAACTTTATTTTCCGACACCAACTTTAGAAAATACTCTATATTCTTCTTCTCAGGCCACCGAACATACCCAATGGGGTAATCTATTCCCAAAACTTCATAGTTGGCATCTGAAATACCTGGTCCCGCTGCTTTAGAAACCCGAAACTCAAGTTCCTTATCCCAAAAGTCTTTTCTGTCCAATTGTATGTTGCATACTCCCACCAACACAACTTTACCTCTTTGACGAGTAATTTTTTGAGCCATCTGAATCGGACGGTCATCTTCAGTCGCCGCCGTAATCAACACGGCATCCATTCTGTCCTGACAATCAACAACCAAAGCTTCAATTTCTGAATAAACTTTTTCGCATCCCAATTTTCCTGCTAACTGGCACTTCCTGTCATCGATGTCGATACCTACAACTTCACATCCTACAGCCCTTAGAATCTGAACTGTAATAAGACCAAGCAATCCCAGGCCAACAACTGCAACCTTTTCTCCAAAAGTCAATTTGGCTTCTCTAATACCATGTAAGGCAATCCCTCCCAGCATGCAAAATGCTGCTTCTTCAAAATCCAGAGATTCACCCGTATTTCTTAAGGGTATTTTTACACATAGATTCTCAGGAATAAAATTATACTCTGAGTGATTAGCGTAGCCGGAGCCTGCTATCGCCACTTTATCTCCCACTTTAAAATCACTCACACCATTTCCAACCTCCACTATTATTCCTGCAGCGCTGTATCCTAAAGGAAATGGTTCGTCCAACCTGCTCATGGATTCCTTGAATACCTTAAACAGGCCTTCTTTTAGGGCTTTGTCTAATGCCCTTTTAAACAAATCAGGCCTTGCTTTAGCCTTATAAAGGATATTCTTGCGGGCAAAGTCGATAATGGATTTCTCTGTCCCTGCGCTAATAAGCGAATCTATGGTTTTTACTATTACTCCTTTTGATTTACACAAAGGATAAGGAACCTCTCTTAATGCTAACTCGCCCGTTTTAAGATTTTGAATAAGTTGTTTCATGTTCAAAAGTTTAATTTTATTTTGTTCTTTTTACCAGTTAAAAAATAGTAAATTTTATGGATCAAAATACCAAATTTCGAATAATAAAGCAGATAAGTCAAAAACCCGCTGTAGAAGACTTTGTGAACGAATTTGTCCTTTAGTGTTCGTTTAAGATTGTATTGGTGTGTACAAAATGGTTCTATAGGGTTATTCGTGTGTATGGATTTAGCAGATGGGAGCTTGCCAAGTTTTTTGGCGTACGATAAGTAATCCACGTCTTCTACATCGATACCCAAGATTTTACTACCCACTCTTTCAAAAGCAAAAATATCGTCTGATGCGATAAGGGTATTGAATGGGACAACCGTGCCATTCATAGGTCCTTTGTCAGTAAGGAGATAGAAAGGGTCAGAAATCAGAATTTTAGGAGCTATTAGCTCATTGATTTTCAAAGCTGCCTCTTTAAAAATATGATGATAACGCATGCGAAAAGGATCCAGAATGCAACCCCATTGGTTCTTTAGGCCAAAAGTAAATTTGTTCATGCTGTGCACTTTCAGAACTGGTACAGAAATAAAAACATCTATATTCTCTAATAAGAATTTGGGCAGAGGTATATTGTATATCTTAGAACCAACTTCCACCTGAACATGTTTGATTTCTGAATCATAAAGATTCATTATATTCACATTATATTTCTTTTGGATTTCATACAGATTGTGATTTAAAAATGCCTCCTCTGCTTTCCAAGCGTAATATCCCCCATCTGTTTCTCCTATCGTTATGTTGCCGCAGCGAGTCTTCAATACCTTTACTAAACCTTCTAAAAACTGTGGCGATGTAGTAACACCCTGTTTATAAGTAGGAAAGGTAAAATTAGGTTTGATAACAACTCTGGAATTTTCTTGTATAATCTTTTCCCAGCCAATCCACTTTAGTGCTTCGTGGATTTTTTTCTCGATGTCATCGTTGATTTTGGAAACAAATACTTTACACATACAACTACTTTTCCTTGCCCCACCACCATCTTAGGGCTTTTTTAATGTCGCTTAACATTAGCTTAGGCTCTTTGTAGTAAGTTAATCTTCTTGCCCAGCCCCGCCTAATAATGTTACTAAGTTTGGTGTTGTGTTTGTGAAATTCAGTCATTAAAAAAGTAACTAACCTATCAAATTCACGCTTATCAATACCAGCCACTCTTTTGCTTGGATCAACGAAAAAATAATCCTTGGCGTTGGTATTAAAGAAATGGTCTAAGTTTACTTCCGGCTGCAGCAGTCCCATTCTTACACCCTGTTCAAAAAGCTCCGTTTTAGGAAAAGGGTTATAAACTCCCAACCCTGCATAATGTGGATTTAACTCTTCCATAAACTCACAAGTTTTTCTTATATCCTCTTCGGTTTCTGTAGGAATCCCCACCATAAAATATCCGCTCCAAAAAAGGTTATGTTTGTTCAATAATTTTGCTGCCTCCCGCATTTGTTCAAATGTCACTCCCTTTTTAGTATCTTTCAGGATTTTCTCGCTACCCGTTTCAATTCCTAATTTGATTATATTACAACCTGCTTTCTTCATCTTCTTTATTAATTCTTCATCTATGAGATTTGCCCTTGTGGTGCAGCCCCAGTTGACTTTGAGTTTTTCTGAAATTAATTCTTCACAGAGTTGAATTATTCTTTTCCTGTTTAGAGTAAAGGTATCGTCTTTAAATTCAAATTGTCTTGTGCCATATTGTTGTTTTACTTCTTTGATCTCTTTGATTACGTTGTCAATAGAACGATTTCTTACCTTTTTCTGCCACATATGACAACAATAACTGCAATGGAACGGACACCCCCGAGAGGTCATAATGACACCTACATCCTCTGAGGTATAACTTTTCTGATTCATTAGAAGGCCACGGGCAGGAAAGGGAATCTGGTCCAAATTTTCAATAAATTCCCTTGACTGATTGTGGATAATGCTCCCGTCTCGCTTAAACGATATTCCTTGTACTGCCTTAAGATCACTGTTGTTTTCTATCGATTTGATAAGTTCCAAAAAGGTTCTCTCTCCCTCACCCCTAACTATCATATCTATATCTTTGCTTTTCAAGGTCTGTTCAGGCAGGAAAGTGGGGTGGGAACCGCCTACAACTACTTTACAGCGGGGGTTGTGTTTCTTGACTACTTCGGCAGTTTTCAAGACTGAACCAAACTTGGTAGTCATGGCAGTTATACCCACTAAATCCGGCTTGTAGTCCTCTAACACATGCTTAATGTCTTGCCAGACCCTATGTTTATCATTATTTAACCCCTCCCGATACAACTCTAAGCTTTTATACTCCTCGGTAAAATCGAGGCTGGTTCCTTTTTGAATGGCATCCACATCAAAAATAGTAGTTTCATACCCTGCATCTCTTAGCACGGCAGCTAAATAGGTTAATCCAATAGGGAAATAAAAATTTACAAACCCGGTGAATATTTTAAATGGAGGGTCTATCAGCAATATTCTCATATACTCACAAGTCTTTTTATAAATTGTTCAACAATATCTTCGGATTATATTCTCTAATCTGGAAAAATCCTAACAACAGAAAGAATGAATTTCTTATAGAGGCATATTCGTAAATGCAGCTATCTAAAGGTTATATTTTCCCATTTGCCTCTTCTATCTGAGAAATTTGCTCTAAAGCAAACCAGTCTTCCTCAATAAGATACGTTCCCAGGCTTCTTTTCTGGTCAATCATCTTTTTTATAACATCCGGCATTGTAACAAAACTGTCTTTAGGAACATCTTTTAAAACAGTGGCTTTGACAATATAGATACCCGCAATAATGTCATATTCCTCTATTGGTTTTTCCTTCACATCATATACTATTCCTTGTTTTATAGACAAAACTCCAAACGGAAGTTGCTGTTTGTATTTTCGAACGCCTACAGTAATTTCATTTTTTTTGTTGTAATGATGTTCAACCATTTTAGAGAAATTTAATTTAGTAATTATATCACCATTCATTATGAGAAAGGATTCATCCTTAGAAAATTTATCCTCTATCATAGATAAAACCCCGGCAGTTCCAAGCGGTTTTTTTTCTTTAATGTAGGTTATTTTGATTTTAAAATCAGAACCATCACCAAAGTATATCTCTATCAAATGCGAATTGTAACCGGTCGCAAAAATGAAATCCTCAAATCCATATGACTTAAGACGTTCCACGATTATTTGCAATATTGGTTTTTCTTTAATAGGAATTAAAGGCTTTGGAATAACATACGTAAGCGGTCTTAATCTTGTACCCAATCCCCCTGCCAATATTACTGCTTTCATGTTTTCCTTTCACTTAAACTGCATATTTATCCGAGTCATAGAGTTGATGAAACTCGGAAATCCAAGATATCGTTTTTTTTAGTCCTTCATCAAGACCTATTTTGGGTTCCCAGCCAAGCAAGGCTTTTGCCTTAGAATTATCTGCACAAAGCCTTTGAACCTCACTTGAAGCCGAGCGGATTCGCTCTTCTGTGCAAATTACTTTGATTTTTTTGCCCATAAGTGCAACTATTTTATTTGCCAAATCACCTATACTGATTTCAATATCCGTGCCAATATTTATTACATTACCAATAGATTTATCTGATTCCGCTATCTTAATAAAACCATCCACTATGTCAGATACATATGTAAAGGACCGTGTAGGAGAAAGACTGCCCAATTGTATATCATTTTTTTTCAAGGCTTGAGTAATAATGGTGGGGATTATAGCCCTCATAGACTGCCTAGGACCAAAAGTATTAAAAGGGCGAATAATTGCGAAAGGACAACCAAAGGCTTTAACAAAACTCATGGCAAGAGCATCAGCTCCAACCTTGCTGGCAGAATATGGGGATTGCGACTGTATAGGATGATTTTCATCTATGGGAACATACTGAGCTGTTCCATATACCTCACTAGTTGAAGTGTGAACGACTTTTTCGATGTTCATTTCTCTTGCGGCTGTAAAAATATTCAACGAGCCCATCAGATTGGTTTCTACTACTTCTCTTGGGTGAATATAGGAATAGGGAATACCTATGGAAGCCGCCAAATGAAATACTATCTCCATACCTTTTACCGCTTGTTCTACAGAAACAAGCTCTGTTATGTCTCCTGATATGATCTCTATAGATTTTTTGATTTCAGAAGAAAGGCAGCCGATACATCCCATATTGCTTCTGGAGTTGTATCGGATAAAAGCTCTAACATTAGCCCCTTCAGCGCATAGTCGCTCAATTAAGTGACTGCCGATAAATCCGCCACCGCCTGTAACAAGAACCTTTTTATTTTTCCAGTTCATTATCTTTTCGCTTTCAAATATATTAGAAATTAATGCCTTGATTATTATTACCGACTTCCTGGTATATACTCAACAGATTTCTGGCTGCTTTTTCCCAGGAAAATATTTTTGCTCTCTCGAGGCCTTTTTTAATCATTTCACTTCTTAATTGCTTATCACTTATTACTCTATAGCAGGCCGATACCGCCTCTTCTACACTCGCACTATTAACCACCAGCCCTGCCTCACCAGCTATCTCAGGGAGGGCTTCGCTATTTGAAGTTACTACTGGCACACCAGAAGCCATAGCCTCTATTAAAGGAATCCCAAAAGCTTCGGCAAAGGAAAGGAACAATAATAAATCCGCCGAAGAATACAGAATATATAAAATTTCTTTGGGCACATTTCCCAAAATGAGAACATTATCCTCTTCGTTTAACTCTTTTATGATATTTTTGACTTCTGCGAAATACTCATAGTCGATGATTGGACCAGTTAATACAAACTGATGCGGTACATTATATTTTTCTCTCAAAACGTGGAAGACTTTAATCATTGTCTCGATATTTTTAAGTCGCCTAAAGGCTGAAGCAGATAATATGTAAGGTTTTTTAATTCCTAATTGCGCGATTTTGCTCGGGGTTTCCGCTGTAGAGGAAGACACTTTAAATTGTTCGTCCACTCCACAATAAACCACCTTAATCTTATCTGAAGGAGAATTTGTATATTTTCCAATTTGTTTTTTCTCATATTCAGATATACATATAACCTTTTTTGCTTTTTGGACGGATTTTGTCATTGCGTAATTAAAATAAACTCTCCTGCAGTAGGGGGTAAATAACTGAGGCTGAGTAAAATTTACCATACATAAAATGGACACAACTAACGGACAGGGCGAGTAAAACGGGGACAGGTTCCCCATAGAGTGCACCAAGTGAAGTTTGTTTTTTCGGGCAATCCATGGTATGATTACCTGCTGTCCAATAATTCTATAAGCAGTTCTACTATTGAATTTATTCATCTCAACCAGAAAAAAGTTCTTGCCAAGTGATTTTACAAACTCAGAATAACTGGGATGACAAAAAACATAATATTCATTTTTCCGGTCAATCTGCGACAAATTCTTCAACAAATTATCTACGCAACGTTCCCCACCACCAGATTCATTTCTAACAACAGGTAAAGTATCAATTCCAATTCTTAATATTTTTTCATAAGTCATTCTTAGATTTGTCTTTACAATTCTTTATGAATGTCGACTTATCAAAAACCACTTTTAAGCTCTTTCATAGCTTCATCGTTATCCACAATAGTAATGTTTACCATACCTTATGCCATTTATTCACTATTTAAATTAACATTTACAGATTTCTTTCAAACCGCACTTTACAAAAAAAATAACGGTTAGTCCAGATATTATAGCAGAACTCCTTCATAAAAAACGAGAAAGTTTGCTTACCATAAAAGGGAAAAAGCCCTTGCCTACCATTTCAAACTCTCCGGCTAACGTATATTCCCTGCCGCCCAGACCTTTTTTGAAATGAGCAACACCTGGAGTCATCTTGTCATCTATACCCCCCAAATCGAACCATCTATAGCCCTGATTTTTGCAATTTATCACAGCCTGCCACAACAAAAAATAGTTGGCCTGCAAATCTCTTCCTTCCTTGCTATTCCAGCCTACCAGATAGGTGCAGCTATTACCGTGACCAATAATAAGAATCCCCGCAATTCTCCGCATATTTTTTCGAGCAAAAGATATCTGAATTTGTTTATTATAGTTAAACTGCTGACTCAACTCGATCAGAATCTTTTCTGAAATTCCCGAAAATCCCTTCTCTTTTTGAAAAATACGATATTTTTCTATAAGAAAATTCATTGTTTCTTCAGAAGAGACCTCTTCCAATTCTAATCCCATTTTTTGGGATTTACGAAGCAGATTACGCCACTTGCCATGGAGGTTTTCAAACAATAAATCCTCCTCCAACAATAAATCTATAACCACAGAAGACCAAAAAGGCGAATTCAAAGGATGGAACCTGGCGATGTCTGACATGGTATCAAAATTATGTTTATTTTCAATTTCAGGAGCAATTCTAAGATAACACTTTTTATCATCAACAATATTTTTAAATATTGTTTGCATAGTTTCCCCCATTATCTTTTCTGAGCATTCACTATTATAAACTCTATCAAAAAATAAAGGGCCACGATTAATACGCACTACTCTGCCAATTAATGGCAGAGTTTTAGTTAGAACTTGTACTATTCCCAGCATTTGATCATTATCTAATATAACATATCTGCAAGGATCCCAATGTTCTACAATTCGCTTAGCCTCGCCATACTCCCAGGTCTGGAGAAGGTTTGCCTTGTTGCATTTTTTCAGCAAATCAGACCATTGTGTATATTTTACTTCTTCTAAGGTATACATAAATAATCCATCAGATTATATTCAGCACAATACATAGATTTTCAATCATTATCTCTCTGCGCTATCTTAATAAAGTCATTAAGCACTTTTGTTTTTTTACGATAAAGCCACGACAATCCGTTCTCAACCTGAAATCTAAGATAAGCCACTGGATCATCGAGATCAACAGGATCCCTGAGAATACCCATGGGGTGCGTCAAAGAAGTATTTAAACCCCGTACTCCGGAAAAACAATATTTATACCGCTTTTGAATTTGCGTAATTACCTTTGGACAAATACTTTCAATGTCACCGAAAGGATATGCAAAGTCATAAATATTTGTACCCAGTTTTTCCCTCAGAATACTCCCACTCTTAACAATTTCCGACACAGAAAAATTTTCTGTTAGTCGAGAATGGTTGAGTGAATGAGAACCAATAGAATGGCCGTTGTCCTGTAACCATAAAAGATCCTGCCAACTCATTGGAGCATATTCCGGCCCTAATTGCTGGACTTGTTTTTTACCATTAAACATTCTATTTGAAGCAAAAAGCTTCCATTGCTGCTCATCAGACAATCCAATAAAATTTACTGTTACAAAAAACAAAGCCTTTATCCCTAACGGTCCAAGTGCCTTCTCTGCAGCAATTCTGCTGGATAAAAAACCATCGTCAAAACTCAAAAGCAGATTTAATCCGCTTAATTGCATATTTCCTGCCATAAACGTATGGAATTGTTCCGGAGTTATAAAAGTATAGTTATTATGTAAACACTTTATATGCTCACAGAATCTGCTTAATTTAACTCCAGGAATATCATGATAAACAAGAACCTTAACGAATCCTTTATTGCCGCCACCAAAACATCCCAACACCTTTCTCCGGAATCTGAGTATATTATGTACTTTTCCAAAACTATAGCGAAGTTTCATTTATCTATTCCCGGGCATCAAATACAATTTTACAACAAGTTGATAACTTCTCGTGCCATATTTTCTGACTGAGATTCCGTTATGTCCTGGTGCACCGGCAAGGTCAAAATCTCTTTTCGCAGGGTATTAGCTACTGGAAAGTCAGAAGCATTAAGCACTTCCGGACTTAAATCAGGCCATGGATAAGCTGGTATTCCCCGGCGATTCAACAAGGTCATTATTTCCGCAGTACGACCGTTCCGAATTCGCAAGGGATATAAATATGGCCCGAACTTTTCCGGAAGAATCGGAAAAAGGTGCTCTGCGATAAAATTCCCCTCAGGAAAAAAACTGTTTAAACAGCGGAAATTTCGTTCTCTAATAACTCTGCATTGTTCTAACTTGCTTTCAAGTTGTGTTATAATCGCGATAAACGGCGAAGAGCATAAAGAACCGCCCAAAAATGGTGATAAGCCGTCTTTTACAAAAATTTTCTTGTCTATTTTTCTTAAACCGTGCAGAGACAGCTTCATTCGTCCTGCTAACGTGTATGTTACTCTCTTTGCCAACCATTTCCAAAAGTCAATTGAATAACCTTTTTTATGGCTGGAATCCCCAAGAACACCTTTTAATTTTTGCGGCAGTACAAGTAACGCACCTTCAAGGAGATTAAAAAACTTCCACGGTGTATAGATAACAGGACAGCTATGACCTCCAATCCCCGGCACTGGAGTTATTGTATGTGCGGCATCTTCAACCAACAGCACTCTATGCTCATCGCACCAACTTAATGCAGGCTTCAGGTTTAAAGGTATTCCGAAATAATGAACGAACAGTAAAATATCAGGTTTGGCCTGTGTCTTAATAATAGTATTTAAATGATCGATGTCAGGTTCTAATTGGGAATTAATCTTATAAAAACACAATTTAATACCAGATTTTCGCAATGGCGTTAAAGAAATATTACAGAAATATTCAGGTATTAAAACTATTCTATTTGTTACAGTTTTGGATTTAATAAACTCCAGAACCAGCTCATTGAGGGCCCATCTTCCTTTTGAAAACCATAAAATTTGATCGTCAGGCAAATCTTGCCATATCCGACCTGCATATGAAACATGCCTAAAAGCCGAGATTGCCTGAGACATATCTAAAAATGGTGATGTAGGAATATACATAATGTTTTTAAAAGGCTTTAAATCTCAGCACTATTCTTTGCTCTTATGCAGCATACCATCGGTCAGGAACTTTTTGGAAAAAGATAACACGCCATTTGCAAACTTGATTAAATCAAACGGCGACTTTATATCTTTAATCTTTGAACAGATTATCTTCGGTCTCAAGTAAAATTTTCTGTGAGCCAGCTTTCTATAAGCAATCAACTCTTCTTGCGTAAAACCTTCAGGTATAAAAGCACCGACACAATAGCCCCCCATACTATCCCAACTTTCCTTGAACTGGCCATATTTTTCTGCAATCCCATAAAATGGCGAGCCGGGGTAGGGTGTAAAAAATGTAAGTCCGAAATCCTGTATATCCAACTTTAACATAAAATTTATAGTCTGCATAATGGTTTCTTTTGTTTCCGTCGGGTGACCCAATATAAAAAACCCCTTAACCTTTATTCCCACCTCTTTAGCCAGAGTTACTGCTTTTTCAACCTGCTCTAAGGTAATCCCTTTCTTTATAAAGTCCAATATCTCCTGAGAACCGGATTCTATACCAAAGGCAATCTGCCAAAATCCGGCCCTTTTTAGCTTAACCATTAATTCTCTGTCAATGTTATTTACCCTCGCATCACAAGAAAACGTCAAATCCCATTTTCGCTTAATCAACTCATCACAAATTATATGAGTTCTTTTCTTAAGGCTTAGAAATGAATCATCGTTTATCTGGATATCTCGTATTCCATATTTATTATACAAAATACCAATCATCTCCAGCACATATTCCGTATCAAATGCCCGAACACGCTCGCCTGTTACACTCTTATCGCAAAAAATACATTTACCATAACACCCACGGCTCGTTATTATATGATTAGAGGGCAATCTGCCGGTGCTCATATAATTCGGCCTATAATGCTTAGAGATGTCCGGTAACAAATGCCACGCAGGAAAAGGCAAGGTGTTAAGGTCGGCAATATATTCCCGCGGCTCTGTAAATACGATTCTTTCGCCATTCCTATATATTATTCCTTTGACATTATTCAAGTCCCGGCTTTTATCCAGTGCTTCGAGCAGTTCCAGAATAGTTACCTCGCCTTCTTTAACCACACCAATATCAAAAGACTTAAATACTTCCATTGTTTTAACAGGCGCACCGCTTACATGTGCTCCTCCGATAATAATAGGTGGATCATACTCAGCTTTTAACCGGTTTGCCACTTTGGCAGCAAAATTAATTGTCGGTGTTGTAGCTGTAATACCTACGTAACGAGGTTTATACTTTATTGTTTCATTGCAACATTGTTCTACATCCATCCCCAAAGCTTTAGAATCAATATATTTAACGCTGTAGCCTTGTTTTGCAATTACAGCCGCTATACTAAGCAAGCCTAAATGGGGCAACAAGGCGGTTTTACATAAACCGGCCGTGTTTTTCTGCTTATATAATACATCCGGCGGGTCTATAAGTACGATATCAGTTCCACTCATAGTATTACCGCTGCACCTTATATAAAAAAACGCTTAATCTGCCGCCAACGTATTTGGAAAGAATACAATTATATTTTTCTGTAGCGTTCATATAATCTATCACAATATGTCCTATGCCTTTTGTGCCTTTGGGACCAACAGTCGCCCTTGCGGTATATAAAATATATGAGCATTATGATTACACTCATTCGGTATCCCTGGCAGTTCCATATCCCCTTTGTTCTCCAGATTTTTGAGGTTTCTATAATAATGATTCCAGCTATTCAATCGATCGCCATTTATTTTATCCGCCATTCCGAGTTGCGCATAAAGAAAAGCGGCATTCATATCACTTGGTAAATATGATGAACCTACATTTTGCCAACTATATTTATCGACCTCACCTCGGAAGAACTCAGAACGATCCGTGCCTTTTTCCCTTATTACTTCAGCCGCCCTAATAAATTTCTCATCATTTAGCAATATTGCCCCGCCTTCTCCGCATTGATAATTTTTTGATTCATGAAAGCTGTAACATCCTATGTCTCCTATAGTTCCCAACATTTTTTTCTTATAGGTAGCCTTAAGACTTTGTGCAGCATCTTCCACAACAAAAAGATTATATTTTTTCTTTATGGCCATTATGACATCCATTTCACATCCAACCCCTGCATAATGAACCGGAATTATGGCTTTTGTTTTTGGAGTAATAGCCTGCTCGATAAGATTCTCATTTATATTCATGGTGTCCGGGCGTATATCTATAAACACTATCTTGGCGCCTCTTAATGCAAAAGCATTTGCAGTCGACGAAAAAGTATATGAAGGCATAATCACTTCATCCCCTTGACGGATATCTATCAAAAGCGCTGCCATCTCAAGAGCATGGGTGCATGATGTTGTCAAAAAGGCTTTTTTGGTCTTGGTATGTCCTTCCAGCCATAAGTTGCATCTTTTAGTAAAATTATGATCACCGGACAATTCGCCGCTTGATATAACTTCTTTTATATACCTTGCTGCATTAACCGGAATTACAGGTTTATTAAAAGGTATTGCCATCTTATTTTCCTTTGCCTGTACACGATAGCTGTCAAGAGATCTCAATAGCCACCTCTTTGTAAAATTTCGTCATCGCTAATACTTTATACTTCTTTGCAAAAGAAGATGTATAATCAAGAAAGGCACTGAATTCGTGGTTTACAGAGAAAAATTCATCAAAAATGATTATGGTTTGAGGTTCGATCAAATCGTTCAGAGACGTTAAAACAAACAATGTTGCTGTATAAAGATCAGCATCAAGATGTATTATCAAACGATCTGCCTTTTTCTTAAATGTAGCCAAAAACTCCGGCAAAGACTCTTGAAAATACCCTTTTATAAAACAAACCCTTTTGTCATCAATATCCGGAGTTTTTCCGTTCGTTGAAAACGAACCTACCGGCAATGATTTTAAAAATGTATATTTGTATGTTTCAGGAAGACCTTCAAACGAGTCAAACCCAAAGAACCTCGAGTCGTTATTAGTATTAATCCCCGCTCATTGCTTTATTGAATCACCCTTATAAACACCAAATTCCAAATAATCAATACAACCCTTATTTATCACTTCATTATTCAAATATTTATACAATTCATATCTGTCTTTAAATAATTTAACCGGTTTATCCTTTTTTAGAAACTGCCCAAATTTGATGAGACCATTAATTTCATCCAAGAAATAAGAGTGAGTTAATCCTAATCGTGAAACTATTCCAACAAGTATTGTAAAAAGTTTTCTTAAAATTATATTATTCTTAAATTCAGTTTTCACAGAAAATTCCGCTTTAAATGTGTGGACATTATCTTAAATTACATCTTATGCAAGATTTTTTATATTCAATATACGCCGAACGAGCGATTTTTCTTCCTCATCCAAAAAAAACAGGAAATATAATAAACATACCGCGATATAAGTAGCTCCCATAATAAAAATAGTTAAGAAAATATTACTAACATCAAAAATGTTGACAACAGCCACGGCAAGCAAAAGAACAATAAAATAATATAACAGATTTGGAGCTATAGATTTCCTCCAGTAGTCTGAAAAGGACAATTGTAACCTCTTCAATATCGACCTTATTAAAAAGCAGGTTGTAATTATCATTGGAACAGTAGTACCGATTGCTACACCCACTATTCCAAGATATCTAATCAGAACTATGCTCAAAATAAGGTTTGAAACCGCATTTATTATATTTGGATACAAAAACACATCTGTTTGGCCCTTGCCCATAATAACCATCTGCAACATAAGGAGCGTCCCGTTAAAAAACCACCATAAAAGCAATACTTCCAAAGTCGGCACTGCTAATAAAAAATCCGTTCCAAGCCAGTTCACTATAAATTGCTTCGAGTAAACAAATGTAATTAATACCATTGGAATAAATAAAGCTGTTTCCAGCTTGGTGTATTTAAATAAATAGCTCTTTTGTTTTTCATATTCTTCTTTGCCCTGCAATTCTGAAAAGGCCGCTATAAATGGTGCGCCTAATAGCCCATTAACCGAACAAATAGCCTCTTGAATTCTGGAAGCAGCATAATAAACCGTTACGCCGCCGGCAGAGATATATATTCCAATCAAAAAATTATCTGTTTGGAAAATAAATATGCCACACAACAGCCCGATAAATATATAGGAACTAAATTTCATAATAAATCGGAATGTTTCCTTGTCAAAGTAGAATATGCTTATTTTTATATGACTAAATTCTTTCCTCAGAATAAAAATATATGGTATCTGATACAAAATCAGAAAAACCTGAGATATTAGTACATAGATAACAAAAGAACTTGTAAACCTAAATACTAAATATACTAAAATCAGACGAGTGATATTGGATAAAATATCAACCTTATTGACTATATCAAAACGGTTCAGTCCGCAAATTGCATTATAAAAAGGTATAAAGGGCCATCTGAAAAACGCAGTCAATGCACTGATATAAATCAGTTGTTTACCTTGTATAATATAGTCAGGATTAACATTGAATATTTTGTGATAAACAAATGATAGAATTAACAGCAAAAATGCGATAACCACTCCTATTGCCGTATAAAAAGACAGAGAGGTATTAAATACCTTTTCAAGTTTGTCATATTTTTTACCGGCACTAAATTCGGAAACATATTTCATTACTGCCGAACCTACCCCTATGTCCAGAATACCCAGCCATCCGGAAAACGTAAGCACAATCACGCTAATCCCATACAGCTCCTTCTCTACCTTAGACATAAGATAAGGGAAGATGGCAAGATTAGCAGAGACTGCAATTATTTTGCCTAACGTATTATAGGCTATTGATCTGCTGGTTTTAAGTGTGAGTGACATTATAACAATTCCAAACTGGAAATAAATGGAATCAGTTTTACAAAATGCAGGCGGTCTTTTTCAATTCGGCTTTATAGAGCGAATTGTATCAATTATATAATGAAGCTCATCTTTAGTTAAATCAATCCATAACGGCAGACTTAACACCTCATTTGCTATTCTTTCAGTTATAGGAAAAGCTCCTTTTGTTAGTTTCATATCTTCATAAGCTTTTTGGAGATGCGGAGGGATAGGGTAATGAATAAGCGTCGATATGCCGGCATTACTTAACTCAAGTTGAATTCTATCTCTGTTTAGACTTCGGATGACAAAAAGATGCCACACGGGTTCTGCAAAATCAGGAACTAACGGAAGTACCAGTCCTGTATCTTTAAGCTCTTCAGTATAAATCGAAGCGATCTTCTGCCGCTCCAGATTCCATTTGTCCAAATAATCAAGTTTTACTTTTAAAATAGCCGCCTGTATCTCATCCAGTCTTGTATTAAAACCTTTATATATATTATAGTATTTTTGGGTAGAACCGTAGTTTCTCAGGCTCCTTATACGTTCCACCAATTCGGGGTCATTAGTGGTAACACAGCCGCCATCTCCAAGAGCTCCAAGGTTTTTTGATGGATAAAAACTGAAACCTGCAGCATCACCCAAACTTCCTACTTTCCTGTTTTTATATACCGCTCCATGCGCCTGTGCAGCATCTTCTATAACCTTTAGATTATATCTCGAAGCAATAGATATAATCGGGTCCATATCTACAGGCTGGCCATATAGGTGAACACAAAGTATAGCTTTAGTTTTAGAAGTAATCGCCTTTTCTATTAATGCCGGATTTATATTGTATGTCCGCTCGTCAGGCTCAACAAATACCGGTGTTGCGCCGGCATAATTTACAGCTAAAACTGTTGCAATGTATGTATTGGCGGGAACAATTACTTCATCACCATTGCCGATATTATAACCTCGCAAAATCAAATGAAGGGCATCCAGGCAATTGCCCACCCCTACACAATGTCTGACATTGCAATATTTCGCAAATTGGTTTTCGAATAATTTAACCTCTTCGCCAAGAATATACCATTCAGAATCTATCACTTTGTTGATAGCCTTTTGAATCTGATGGCGCACTTGATCGTGTTGTCTTTTTAGATTAAGAAATGGTATATTTTTTACAGAGGTTGTCATAATATGATTACCGTTTTTTAATGTTTTATTATCTTCAGTTCAGTGGCAGCTTCCAAACATGCTGTTACTGTTATCCCGCTATTTATGACACAATCATTTCCAATCTTAATTTTTGGAACAAAGCAACAATTCGTACCTATTATCGTTCTGTCTCCGATAACAACAGAACCTGATGTGGAAACAGATGGTCCCAATAAACACGAATCGCCAATGACATTATGGTGTTCGACAATACACCCTGCAGCAATCCAACAATTATTTCCTATGAGAGCAAAGTGCCCAACGTAGGTATTTGCAGCAATGAAATTACCCCTGCCCATTTTAACATTTCCCTCAATAACAGCTTTGGGGTGAATTATATTAATAAAATTAAAATTACTGCTGTATCTCTGATAAAATGAATGACGAAAACCCATATCAGAAGAAATTGAAACCGCTATATTGAAAAAAGGATTCTTGCTGTAAACGGTTTCAAGATCACTGATAGCCCCTAACACCTTATAACCGCAAACAGAATCTACTTTTCCATAAAGAACTGAATCAAGAAAACCAAGAACGTTATATTTATAATGATCTTTAAGAATTTGTGAAATAAACTCACCTCCTCTACCGGCTCCAACAATTACAAGATTATTATCTTCCGCGGGGGTAATAGATATTTTTCTCGAACTTTCTATATGCTTTATAACATCTTTTTCTTTTATTATCTTACCTGCCCAGATATCTGCTATATTCAAGCCTGCTTCATCAATAAGTTTTTGGGCCTTTTTTGTAGCTCGCGTAATGCCACGTTGAGATTCTTCACTGTTTATAATTTTGCCATTGGACGAAAATTTCGGCACAAACTCTTTAGATTCTGCAACCATGGCAACAACTGCCTGGCACTTAACCTTATCTCCTTTCTTAACATTTTTATTAGTAAATATGTATCCGTTTTGCTCAGATTCAATTTCATAGGTAGATTTAGATGTTTCCAGAACACATACTACATCGCCCTTCTTAATATACTGGCCATCTTCAACACACCATTCTATAAATGCAGCAAATTCGGAATTCACATCTAAACGAGGCACAATTATTTTGTTTAACATCTATATATCCTCTTAATTTTGTTTTTTACGTCTTCTTTGCTCGGCAAAACTAAATTCTCCAGATATTTCGCGCTCGGTATCGGCAAATCTTTCGATGCTATTCTAAGTACGGGAGATTTCAAACAGCCAAAATATTTTTCCTGAACCACTGATGCAACTTCCGCCCCCCACCCGCCAGTTATCGTTCCTTCCTCCACTATTATTAATCGACCCGTCTTTAACAAAGATTCCTCTAATACATCTGCATCAAAAGGCTTAATAAGAGAAGGAACTACTATTTCAACAAATATTTCTTCTTCAATCAGCACTTCAAGAGCCGCTTGCTCTGCCAAGGTTACCATACCTCCGTAAGTCAGCACAGTAACATCTGGATCCTTAAAATTATTTGTCGAAAGAAGAATAGTTGGGTATAAATCCTTGTCGGTATATCGTCTTATCGAAAACTCATCAACAAAACCATTTTTTCCCTCCCTTAATTCTTCAGAATAAAGGCTTTTGTTTTCAATAAAGAGTACAGGCCCCTTATCTTTGGCTGCTGCAGATTCAAGAAGTTCTCCGACATTATGGTAATAGCTTAATGCTACTATCTTCAGAAACGGAACTCCTAAAAATAATTTCTCCAGGGACTGACTATGTGTTGGTCCATATCCTCGCCCTCCTCCCATAGGCGTTCTAATAACCAAAGAAAATTCCACCTGGTTGTTATACATCCATTTATATTTACTTATGTGATTAACAATCTGATCCATCGAAAGAGTTATGAAATCCCCAAACATAATTTCAACTATAGGAATCATTCCCCTCATTGCCAAACCTGAGGCAATACCAACAATAGCTGCCTCACTAATTGGTGTACAATGAACCTGCGAAGGGTATTTCGTGGAAAGCCCTTTGGTAACTTTAAAGGCCCCGCCATAAGGATCTGAAATGTCCTCGCCTAAAATATGTACGCACTTGTTTGAGCTTAATAAGCGATCCAGTGCAAAATTTAATTCGTTGGCAATGGTTTTTTTCATTCTAAATCATTATACTAAGGTCTTGTTTCGTGGCATATTCAACAGCTTTAGATATACGATTGCTTACATCAGTATCTAAAGCTGTTCTCTCGGCAGCATCAAGCAGTTTACCGCACAACTTTAAAGGGTCGAGTTCCTTCCTTTTTTCTATTTCTTCTACAGACCTGTAATCATCGCTTTTACTATGTGGGCAAAAACGATAAGTGTCTATCTGCAGGAAGAAAGGATGGATATTTTTTCTGACATAATTTACTGCATACTCTGCTATTTCATAAACTTGAAAGACATCCGTCGTTGCAATTTGAGTCGCCTCTATTCCAAAGGCTTGAGCTCTCGCCAACATACTGCCTGCAACCGCATCTTTGTAGTATGTACTTTGTGCGTATTCGTTGTTTTCCAATACAAACAGGATAGGCACCTGCCATAAAGATGCGATATTCATAGATTCGTATAAAACTCCCTGACCAAGAGTTCCGTCTCCAATATAAACAATGATTATACTGCCTGAATTCTTAATCTTTTCCGCATAGGCCATTCCTGTGGCACATGGAACAATACCTCCTTGTACGCCATTAGAATAAAAATTACCTCTACAAAGGTGCTGGCTCCCTCCCCTACCGCCGCATACACCATTTTTCCTTCCCATAAGCTCACATAACAGCCCTTCAACATCATCAGTATAAGTAAGGTAGTGGCCATGACATCTATGACTGCTGAATACGACATCATTCTTTGATATGTTTGCAAGAACGCCTAAGGCGTCCGCTTCTTGCCCGATATAAGCATGGGTGGTGCCATAGATTAAATCTTTGGAGAAAAGCGATAATACCTCTTCTTCAAATCGTCTGATTAAAAGCATCCTGTAGAAAAAATACTCTGCTTTCTGAATGCGGCTCAGTTTCTTAAATTCTGCGGTATCTATTATTTCCACTAACTTTTCCAATAAAACTGTTTATATTTACGATAATATTTAATCGTTCTTGCAAGTCCTTCTTCTGTAGAGATGCCGGGCTCCCAATTTGTAAACACTTTAATCTTGGAAATATCAGAATAGAAATCTCCCGGTTCTTGAGCCTTCCTCTCTGCAGAAAAGGGAGCAAATTCCCAGTTTCCGGAACCTGCAACTTCAATTATTTTTTCTGCTAACTGTTTGAAACTTATAGGTTTATCAATTCCAACATTAAAAATCTCACCATATGCTCTTTCGCAGACAGCACATCGCAAGATTGCATCTACGCAATCATCCACATAAAGAACATCTCGCAGCAGAGAGCCGTCACCAAAAACTTTTATAGCTTGAGCATCAATTGCTAATCTGATAAACCAATTTACAACACCGTAATGATGATGAAGCATTTGTGCTCTTGGACCATAAATATTGGTCAATCTCAGCATAACCGACCTCACACCATGGATATCATTATAGACTTTTAATATCTTTTCTGCCGTCAAATTCGCAATTTCATGAATACCCTTCGGATTTGTTGGTGTGTCTTCGCTCACAGGCAATTTGACACAGGCTCCATATACACCTCTGGTGCCGGCATATATTATCACTGCATCTTTGTTAAACTTGCGACACGCTTCAGCCAAAATAGCTGTCCCCTTGATATTTATATCTATATCAGGAAAAGGGTCTGAAAGACTTAACACATGAGAAACCTGTCCGGCAAGATGAAAAACATAATCTTTCCCTCTTATGATATGATTCATTACACTTTCACTGTTTATATCACCAAAATTTATGTGAATCCTATCCTTAATGGATTCAACATTAAAAATATTGCCTCCATGATTTGCCAGCATATTATCAATCACTGTAACGTTCGCCCCTTCATCAACCAACTTGATAGCTAAATTACTGCCAATAAACCCCAGACCGCCTGTGATTAAAACATTCTTATTCTTAAACCTGTTCAATTCTTATTTCTCCCTTAAAAACATTAAGACCGTTATAAAATATTGGAATGTTTCATATTATTAAGACGATTAAACGCTTCATTTATTAATTCCGTCTTGCAGTATTTTGGGCATTTCTTTAAGTTTAACTTGGATAACTTCTTTTCCATCCTGTCAAACCTAAAAATGTCCTCAAGATTTTCATTTGTAAAATTTCCCAAAATATAATCTTTATCACCCAAAAACTCACAACATGTGTATACATTGCCATCAGCACCAAAAACCGCTATAAAATGGGGCGAAATACATCTATCGTAATTTTTACCATATCCTGAACACAACCTAAATCTCTCTCGCCTCACAAGAACCTTAAATTTCTCATTGGAAAGCTTTTCTATCTCATCAATAGATTTATCAATTTCTACAACCTCATTGATTTTATTGTTTATGTTGATAGCAGGACGTATTTCTACAAAATCCACACTCAAGGTTTTCAGCCTTTTCACCATAGAGATAGTCTCTTTTCTGTTCTCGGCAACCTGCAGTAATTGTACGCCGATAAGACACTCACTCTTAACTTTCGTTTTACCTAAAGACTCAATTTTGGAAAGCACTCTCTCAAACTCTTTTATATCTACACCATGTAATTTAGAATATATCTCCGCGACACCAGCATCCAAACTGATTCTGATATATTTAGAAATTGGCTTTAAGCGGTTTATGCTGTCCTCATCCAACAAAGCGCCATTGGTGATTAATCCAACATCTATCCCAAGCCTGTGAGCTTTTTCCATTGCTTCAACAGTAAATTTATTCGTAAGAGGTTCTCCTCCCCCGGTAAAATTTATCCCCCTCACACCTATAGCCTTTAAATCAGTTGGCAATCTCAACAAAATATCCTTGTCCAAAATTTCCTTATGTTCCTCCAAAAAACCAGAGTAAACACACCATATGCATTTATGGTTGCAAAAATTACTGGGCGAAAGATCCACCGAAACCGGATAGGGAGATTTCCCTGATTGATATCTGGCGATCTTGTCTGCGTGACAAAATATTTTCATAGAACTGAACTGATTATCATTCATTTCCTAAGGCCGAACCTTTCTCTCATGAACTAATCGCTAATAAATTTCTTTTTGCGATTGTATGTTTTTTGACAATCCTAATCCATGCTATCGCCATGCCGCAAATAACCCAAAAATCATATCTAAGATATGATGCCATACCTTGAATAAAACTGATACACATAATAGAAGTCAGACAAAATAATATATTTCGTTCCCAATTGCACCCTATTTTATTCCTGATTCTCAGGGACATCGTTAATAATGTGATTATTATAGATACTACAAATATAAAATACATCACAAATGTAATTATCCCATTTTCTGCAAACATGTTCAAAAATTGATTATGCGTCCCTTCATCAACAAACATATTCAGATTATATCCTCCGACACCCCAAAAAAAATGCTGCATTCCTACTTCAAAAGATTTACTCAAAATATGAAACCGCTCGCCAAACAAGGCAATTGAAAGGTCGCCGCCTCTACCGCTCAGTTTCAGCAGCAAGTTATTTAATGTCGTAAATCTCTCGAGATGAGAGTGAAAGTATTTATCTGTAATAAAATAAGTAATCAAGCCAATACTCAATATGTATACCAGAAATTTGGAAAATCTAAACTTCAGCATAGTATATACAACAACCCCAATAACAAGACCCGCAAAACCACTTCTTGAAAAAGTCATAAGAACACAGTAAATATCCAGCATGCCGGCGCCAATTAAAAAAACATTCCATTTGCTGTTTTTCTGCAGGAGGGAAATGTTAATTATAAACATAACAGCAAAAATATATCCCAAGGTATTAGCATTTATACCAAAAACAGTCAGCCTGTAGGTGACCGGTTTGCCTGCCTGCCAAGTTTTCAGATAAGCCGCTATCTCAGAAATATTCGAGAACGACAAGATGAGCACTGCGAAAACAGTCCCCACCAGGGAAAACACTACCAACAATGATAACACATCCTCTTTGGTCTTCAATCGCCAAAACACTAATACGCACAGAAAATAAAAAAACAGATAGTTCCTTAAATATAAAAACCCTAACATAACATCATAAGCATTAAGCGCTGACATCAATATCGGCACCAACATTAATAATAGGACAACAATGTTCCGATTACACAATTCACTAAA
Source organism: Sedimentisphaerales bacterium (assembly GCA_050014075.1). Taxonomy (GTDB): domain Bacteria; phylum Planctomycetota; class Phycisphaerae; order Sedimentisphaerales; family UBA12454; genus UBA12454. The sequence continues at coordinate 76,964 of JBEKEA010000003.1, forward strand.
TTGTCGGAGTTTTACTCCCCTTATTATATAAAGATACACCAGAACAGCGATAATTGCATTCGTACTTATTATGTGATAGAATGAAATACCAGCGTTCTTCATATACTCAGCCCCAGTATTAGGAAGCTCCAAAAAAATACTGGCAAAAATGATGTATAATATATAATTAATGATATTATGTTTTTTAATTATTAGGATGCTTTTCAAAACTTTCTTAACCCACAAATCTTTTTTTAATTATTCTTTTAAAGTTACAATAGCTCCTCCCTGGAAGAACAAAAATAAATGCCGTGTATGCCTGTAATAACAACAGATGATAATAACAGGTCGTAATGCCGTTTTTAATGGTATTTTTCCAATCCCTTTTAACTATATAAGCTTTGGTAAATCTCAAATACAGATTGGAATATGCCCGCAGAACAGTAGTTTTTTTAATAAGTTTGGGATGAGAGGCTAAAAAAATTTCTAGGACACTTAAATTTTCAAAAATTGTTTTTTCTACGCTTAAAGTACTGCTGTTGTGCTTATGAGTTCTATACAAAGCTAAGACTTTACTTATATACCCAACCTTTATATATGGAGACACCCTTAGTGAAAATTCATAATCACAGGCTATGGCATATTTCTCATCCCAATAACCATACTTTTCAAACAAGTCCTTTTTATACATTGGTACTATGCCGGATATAAAGTTTGCAACCAAAAGACTATCGGTAATTTGTCCCCAGTAAGGCTTAACAAACCTGTTAAATCTATACAAGATTTTCCCATCTTCATTCATAACGTTTATGTCAGCATAAACCAGAGAAAATTCAGGGTCCTCATTGAATTTTTCAATCTGCTCCTGCAATTTATTTGGCAGCCAGATATCGTCTGAGCCAACCGGTGCAATGTATTTGCCTTTGCACATCTTAAATGCCGTATTTATGGCTCTTGCAAATCCTCTGTTTTGCTGACGAACAAACCGTATCTTCTCCGGATATTGTTTTGCAACATCCTCTATAATATCCGCCGTCGAATCAGTAGAGCCATCGTCAATAACAATTAATTCAAAGTCTTTAAAGGTCTGATTAAGTATGCTTTCGAGCAATGTTCGAATATACTTTTCGTGATTGTAGGCTGCAACAACGACAGAAACTTCGGGGGCTTGCAACACTTTAACCCGCCTTTTCTTTTATAAGGGTAAATATAGTGCGGAAAATCTCTTTAACAGCCTCCGGTCCTTCACAGCTTATCATCTCATTGATTTTGTCATGATTGTAATTTTTACTGCCATTATATAAGAAAGCTTTAACGCTTGGCAGAATACCTTTTCTATCATAGACAGGGCAAGCCCCATATTGCGGATAATTTACAAGATCTTCCGAACCATCAAAATTCACATATATAACCGGCTTATTCTTTATCATTGCGTCAACCGCAATGCTTGAGTCGCCTACTATAAGTATGTCGCAAAGTTCAAGATAATCTTGAGCATCACCATACTTCGTGATAAGTATATTACTATGACCTGCTCTGACATTATCATAATCTGAAAGCCTTTCAGCCGGATGCAATTTAACAACCAGCATTATATTCTCTAATTCAACTAACTCATCAACTATAGCTTGAATTATCGGTATATTCCCCTTGAGTCGGGTCAATGAATCAATACATATAACCGGCTGGGTCGCAACCAGTATTATTTTTTTCTCGTAAGGAAGATTAAGCTTTCGTCTTAAATTATCAATATCGATTCCCGTGTTTTTTTTCCGAGTTGAAGTAATACGGCCGGTGATAAAAATTCTGTTTGACTCAACACCATGCCTAAGATACCAGTCCTTTGTCATCTTTCCCCAAACAAGAACGGCATCGGCCACAACTGGAAGATACGATGGAGCCCACTTTGTAACTCCATGTTGGATTTCTGCTGTCGATATCCCCATCGCTGAAGCCTGTTTCAGAATTGACCTTGCCTCAGGCGCTACTGATGACGGGCTAATAACACATTTTATATCCTTCTCTTTTGAAATTTTGTAACGGAAAATCTCCATTTCCTCAACAAGCCTGGGGTAAATATATTTTAACTCATAATATAAACGTCTGTATATGACAGGCCAAATATCAACGTTGTTAAATAAAAATGGTTTTAGCTTCTTCAGACTTATATTTTGGCTGATGTTGGATTTTAAATTTTTAACCTTATTTCTTATTCTTCGTCTATATTGCCCGTCCATCCTGACTTCCGTAAAAGTTTGTGTCGGAATGCCATATCCCATAAAGATTTTCTTCGCCTCAAAATCCTCCCGAACCAGAGCTTCCACAGAATATCCCTTTTCTATCAGAACGCTCATCAGCTTTACAGAGCCAATAAGCAAATTTGCCGGTCCCGTAAATATAATTCCGCTTTTCCCGTTTTTTTTTATTCCTCCAGAAAACCTTTTTAAAACATATTTCAGATAAGTCCAAAACGTATCCACAGATACGCCGCCTTGAAACAACATCAGAAGGTGCCATTTTTCAAACCGGTATTTCAGCTTTTCTTTAAGAAAAAATATGGTTTTATGGTCTTTTTTAAGAGCTGTTGTTTCAATATTATCTTTTTGTGTAAACGCTTTTATAACATATGCCCACAAATTCTCCGGAGGCCCCATATTAAACGGCTCAATATTAGACGAATAAATGATCTTTGATGGATGATACCGGGCGTATATCTTTTCAAGAATAATTATTCTCTTGAAGACCTCTATAAAATATCCTGTCAGGAAAAGCTCGGAGAACTCACCCATATTGATGCCATCACACGTACAGATATCAACAATGTCTTTTTGTTTATACCAATTCCTTGCGGTCTCTACCGCTGCATCATTGACAATTCTGAAATCCTCCGGGTTTATATACTCAGAAAAATCTGTGAATGGAATCCCAACGGCCTGCAAATTCAAGACAACGGCATTTGATAAAGTAATAATCCGATTGTTTTCAATCTGGGATAGTTTACTAATCTTTTTTAATAGCTTAAAATCTAAAAATTGAACTAAAACTATATTCATAACCAGGTTAACATGACTGCTTTTTCAATTTCGCAAAAAGTCTATTTATCATAAACCATATCTGCAAACGTCTGCTCCACGCATATTTTGCCTTCTTGATGGGATTTCGAAAACAAAATAAAAAATATCCAATAATTTGAATTATCTCTAAAGATATATGGGATACTTTTTTAAACTCTAACGCATGCCCATATTGTTTACTGTAAAAACTCCAATCATTGTGAGTTAGTGTATACCCACCTTCACCTTTTAACGCCATTTCTCTAACCAATGTCCCCGGAAAAGGAATCATTATGCCGAAAGAGACATTATCCGCCCCTATATAAAAAGCCAGTAGAATAGTTCTTATAGCGCTGAAAAAAGTTTCATTCGGATGTCCAAGAATAAAATAACTCCCCGTAGTTATGCCTAAATCTTTGCATGTTTGTATGATATTTTTTGCTTCCTTATTGTCGAAATCCTTACTTTGGCTTTTCCTTATTTTTCGATTGGCCGATTCAATGCCGAAACCTATACTAGTTAAACCGGAATCTCTCATTATTTTAAGTAACTCCGGATTTCTACTGATAACATCAATTCTTGATTCTGCCCCCCATACGCCTCCCCACTTTTTCATTATGTTACATATGTCCAATGTCCGTTTATAATCTAATGCAAAAGTTTCATCATTGAATTCGATGCTTTTTGTTTTATCGGGAAGGGTCCCCATGAATTCCTCAAATTTTTTGGGAGACATATTTCTGACTTTATTCCCATAAGGACGACTGCAAAAATGACAGGGGTAGGGACATCCTCTTGTTGTTTGAATACGATAATTGGATGCCGGTTTTAACAAGTGGTAAGCCGGTAAAGGCAGATTATCCAGATTTGTTTCTACGGGTCTTGCCGGATTGACAACAATGTTTCCGTTTAATCTCCAGGCAAGTCCTTTAACCTTATCTAAATTATTATTTCCGTTTTCACGGATTTCCTTAATTAACTCCGCAAGGGTATCTTCCCCTTCTCCAAAAACAAGCAAATCAAAAACATCAAACTCTTCGAGTGTTTGTTTTGGTAAAAACGTAGTGTGCACCCCTCCGATAACAGAAAATTCTATATTAAAATTTGCTTTAATCTCCTTCATAATATGCGACGCCAACATAATCTCCTGAGTAAACGCGGTTATCCCAACCACGTCCACCTCAGAACCAAAGTGTTTTTTTATTTCAGTTATAACTTGAGCAAGCTTAAGACCGTCATACTTCATGTCCAAAAGAAGGATGTCAGTCATAGATTCGATTGCTCCCGCTAACTGGCATATCGTAAGATTGGGAGTATCAGTCCTGTCATAGGCTTCTTCGTGTGAATAATCCGGAGATGGATTAATCAATACAACTTTCATCTGATTTTGACTTTCACAATCTCACTTTTATGCATTTGGAAATGGCTACTTATTTCACTCTTCTGAGTTTGGCAATAATGGACTTTTCGGAGTCGTATAGTACTTTTTTGCCGTCTCCATATATGACTGGCCAAAGACGAATATCTCTTACCAGTCGCTGCAGGCCTTGAGGTTCCATGCTCGCTGCCTGGTCACTGCCCCACATAGCTCGGTCAAGTGTGATATGCCTCTCCACAGAACAAGCACCGGTACAAATCGCCATCACGGAAGGTATCACTCCTACTTCATGACCACTATATCCAACAGGAACTTTGTAGCGAGTTTTAAGGGCTTCTATCACTTTCAAATTAAGCTCTTCATTCTTGGACGGATATGTCGAGGTACAATGATATATTATCAGATCTTTTTGACCAAGAACCTCCACGGCATGGTCAATCTCATCCAGAGTACTCATCCCCGTGGACAGCAATATAGGCTTACCTTTCTTTCTCGTGTATCTCAATAAATTATCGTCGGTTAAACACGCTGATGCTATTTTATAACATGGCGGATTAAACTGCTCTATAAAATCAACCGATTTCTCATCCCAACAAGAGACGAACCACATTATTTTTTTCTTCTTACAATAGCTATCAATAACTTCATATTCCGACTGTCTAAACTCGAGCCCTCGTTTAAGGTCGCCGTTGGTTTTACCAAAGGGACTTTCTCTGGGCGCCGCAAGTTCCTGAACCGTATAAACAATATCCACTGTCCGTTTTTGGAATTTCACCGCGTCGCAACCACATTCATGGGCAATATCTATAAGCTTTTTGGCAATTGATAAATCACCATTATGATTTATGCCAATTTCCGCCACAATAAAAAAGGGTTCGCCATCACCAACAATATGCTTTCCTATTTTGACTTTAGTAGTCACAGCTATTCTCCAAAAAAATGTTTATTGCGTTTTCTTGTATATCCAATTTCAAATATCTTCTACAACGGTCATTGTTTCCATAGAACGTTTAGCCGCAAGAGCTATTCGTAAACTTTTTATCCCTTCATGAATATCCACAATTGTCTGCTTATGCATTTTTATACAATCCATAAAATAACTCATCTCATCAAGGAATAATTTGTTGCGTTCAAAGGGATTGAAATCAAAAGTTTCCCAATTCTGCTTCCTGCCAACTTGAAGCTCAACTTTATTGGAATAATAATCCCAGGATATTTTCCCCTTTTCACCAATAATACGAAAATTTCTCGAAGCCGGGTCTTGAAGAAAATCAAGATGTACATGAATAGGAAGTTTTCTGCCATCTACTACATTCTCCATAAGAATACTGCTGGTATCTTCAACATCCATCTCCAGCGTACTTAACTTGCCGCCCAAAGTTAACAGTCTCCTGGGCATTCCAAACAGCCATTGCAAATAATCGAACTCATGGCTCAATGAAAACAATACACCCCCACCCAAATCTTTCCTGGCGGCATATCCTTTACGGTAGTCTTCATACGGATGAGCATTTGGAAGATATTCGCCAAATTCAGCAAATACCGAAATTAGAGCTCCTATCTTTTTTTGCCTTAACAACTCATTAATCAATTGTAAACATGGATGAAATCGTAATTGATAACCCACCATAACAATCAATTGCTTCTCTTTTACAATTGATTCCAATTTGTCTATTTCTGTTAGACTTGTAGAAATCGGTTTTTCTATAAATAAGTGACAGCCTAAATTTGCAGCCTCCAAAGCTGCAGACATATGTAATTTCGTAGGATTTGCGATAATCGCCGCATCCGGTTTTTGCTCTAAAATTTCACGATAATCAGAATAAATTTTAACTCGGTAAGCACTTTCCAAATCGACATCGTTTTCTATGGTCATATTTTCAGAAATTTTGATATTCTTTCCAATAGAACGATACGCCAAAATTTCCAATTCATCACCAAACAACTGCCGCAGATTGCGCAGATGCCGTTGACCTATCGAACCAAGTCCAACAATAAGCACTTTCATACCGAGTATCTTTTTGTATTTTTAGAAGTTTTAATATTGCCTTTTTGCAGTTCCATTAAAAGCTTTTCAGCTTTTTTAATGTCTTCCTCATGGTCGATGTCAACCCCGTCATCTTCGACAATAAAAGGAAGAATTTTGTCACCGCTCATTTTCCCTTTTTCTGTTATAATTTTGGACCTGACCATATCTACATACCCAAATTGCCAGTAAACCCTCGGCAATATCTGCCGAGGCATATTAAATGACTCATTAAATTCCGCCAGCGACAGCAATGGTTCCATATATTTATCAACGATTTTCCACATCTTATAAGGTGTTTGCGCAGCTAAACGCAATGACCTCAGCGAATCAGCCTCGGGATTATTTATAAAATACTCAATAGCCTCATCGATAATTTTAACACTTCTAATTGGATACACAGTTCTATGATTTAATACAATATCCGGCGTATAATCTTCGTTTTCCTTAAGCCATTTCAAAGCATGGCGAAAAACATCAATATCAGGAGACAAGTCTTGCGCAAATTCCTCTGGACGCCGGAAAGGCACTTCCGCTCCATATTTTAAAGAAACTTCCACAATTTCTTCATCTTCAGTTGAAACGATAACCCTGTTGATTAATCGAGAGGCGAGTGCCTGTTCTATCGCATAAGCAATTAATGGCTTGCCGCCTATTTCTACCAGATTCTTTCTTGGTATCCCCTTTGAGCCGCCCCTGGCCGGAATTAATGCCAATATTTCCATAGCTGCTTTCTTCGTAAATAATAGTTTTAAAGGAGAGTTTTAACAAACTCCAAATTCTTTTTAGCTGCCTCTATAGGATTATCGCACATTGTTGTTTCCAATATATAACTGCCCTTGTATCTTGCTTTTTTAAGGGACTTAAAGCATTCCGGAAAATCAACAAGCCCCGTTCCCAACATAACATTATGGCCTTCTTTATCTCTATCCTTAATATGCACACCGCCAATCCATTTTGAAAGCCTGCGGATTTCCTCCGCTGGATCATGTCCTAAATACGCACTATTGCCAACATCATAATAAACCTTTATGTTCGGATGACCGATTTCTTCCAAAAACTCCTGTGTTTCCTGCCATTGTAATGTGGCTTCAAAACAAAGATTTATCTCTTGTCTTCTCAATAATTCACCGACCAAACTTATGACATCAATTATATCGTCCTTATCTTTTCTGCTGCTGACGCTGGATTCTTCCAAAAGTGGGATTAATATAGTATTACATTGGATAACTCTGCTTGCATCGATTAACTTTTCAAGTATAAAAATATTGTCCTCTTTTGCCTGCGGGCTTCTTTGAAAAAAACCATACCTCTTGAAAAAATCCGCACAAACCGATGACACACTAATTTTTGAAGACTCCGATAGTTCGACAATTCTCTCCTGTCCGCTTTGGCACATTAACGGATTATTATAATAAGCATCTATATCAAAAAGAAGTTCGATCGCAGAAAATCCGCTCTTTTTGCAAACCTCAAATTCTTCTTCCCATGTTTCAGAAGGGAAAACCTGATATTTTTTTATATCTTTCGGCAATAACCGGCCCTGTATAATACCAATTTTATTCATATCTCTGCCTCAGGACCTTTTTGGTTTCTCGGCCGCTGCAAGCAGCATCATCTCTTTGGAAAAACGGATTAATTTATTCACCTTAGACTGCTCATAGTCCTTCCATTTTAAAGCATCCGGCAGCAGAGAAATTATCTTAGGTATAAAAACAAGACTGGGATATCGCCAGATAAAAGGCAACTGCATAAATAAAGACACATTGACATTTACATATCCATTGATTTTCAACGCATTTTGCAGACTTTTCTTCGTAAAGGCTTTGACATGTGTATAATCGTCCCAGAAAAATTTATATTGCGACTCCCATGCGGGTGTCATTAAAACGGCTCGTCCGCCAGGTTTCAATACCCGAAGTATTTCAGAAATCATATTATCGGTATTAGATACATGTTCCAGAACAGATTTGGAAAACACCCAGTCAAAAGAATTGTCATCATAAGGGAATTCCTCTTTTTCAATATCACATTCTTTTATCGTAAAATCCCTTAATGCCTCAATACATTCCCTGCGTTTATCCAGTCCCGCAACCTGATAATTACATCTCTTGAAAGCAACCAGATGATTGCCCTTCCCGCTGCCGACATCCAGAAGCCTGCCGGAGTATATTTTTCGGCCGTTCTCGATTTTATAAAAATAATTCTCGCCAACATATTTACAAAGTTTATGAGGATAACTGTTTTCTGAGTATTCGTCTGTAAAATATATTGTTTCTAAATAACTTCCCATTTTGAGGTTGCCTTTCTTAAATATTTATTTTTTACCCTGATTAAGTACCATGTTATGGCATACCTTCATTCTGGCCGTATGAAAAATATTCGATGGCAAAAAGAAATTATAAATAAACTTTATTAAAACTTTTAGTTTGATAGCTTTTCGTCCCACCATGTCCTTGTCTTCCCTATGAGTAATAACCTTCCAGGCAACATTATCAATATGGTGGTGGAATTTGCTATTTGGAAGCTTAATCAACAGACAAATAAGCGGTTTTAAAAAAGTGAAATAAGTTCCAAATGTAAATAAATTAAGAAGGTTATTAATTTTCTCAACCTCATGATTATTATTAAACTTCAGTATACTTATCCAATGGAAGTTGTCCGGAATATTATCTTCAAACTCCCCCCTCTTAAGATACCCCATCTCAATGGCTTTTTCAGTAAGCTCCATACCCGGATAAGGTTGAAACTTACTGGCTGTAGCAACTTCAGGTTTAGACTTTATATTCAACTCAAATGTTTCCATCGCGGTCTTGAAAGTTTCACCTGGCAAAAGAAGTATGTTTTGTATCCTCATGCCGAGCCCATAATCATGAACGATTCTGGCCCCTTTCAGCATCTGGATATTTGTCACCGGCCGTCTTAATAATTCTCTCCGCCTTTGTTCATTTCCAGTCTCTATAGCTGTTTCAATAATACGACATCCTGCATCTGCCATCAGAGAAATCCTTTTCTCTGCCATCATGGTTGGATGCAGGTGTGCGTCCCATGGTAATCCGACCTCTTTTTTGTACATATCACAAAAAGATCGCAACCAGCTAAGGTTGACACCAAAGGTATCATCCTGAAATAATATATGCTCTACCTCATTTTCAGTTAAGGAAAGCCGAAACTTAATCATTTCTATACAATATGCCGGGGAAGGAGCACGAACAACCTTTCCAAGCCCCTTGTATATAGCACGCCATTTATGATTCATACAATAAGTGCAATTATAGGGACACCCTCTGTGCAACCAGAAAATCACCTTTTTTTGCTTGGGCAAATCTTCATCCAGCTTAAAATCCGGGAAAGGTAACTCGTCAAGGTTGTCAATGAGTGGTCTTAACTTGTTGATGATAAGCGATGAATCCGGAGCCTTGAATATCCAATTCTCAACACCAGAATAATCGGACCCCTCTTTTAATTTATTACACAAATCCAGCAATGCAAATTCGCCTTCTCCAACACATGCACCATCAAAAGAAGTGGCCTCATCCTGCATAAATTTATTCCCAAAAAAAGTGGCATGAGCCCCTCCAACAACTAACATAATTTTATGCTTTTTTAGTCTATGATTAAGTTCATTATAGTGCTTGTATTCACCTGAAGTAATTGAATATGCCAGCAAATCAGGGGATATTTGTTTAACAAAATCATCCGCCTCTTGGTAATCTGTGGTATCAAGATAATGCACTTCAAAATTATTGGCTTTCAAAAGAGAGGATAAATACATAATGCCCTGAGGCATTATTCCAGTATGTTTATTTGCTATGAATAACACTTTCATTTCTATAATTTCCTCCTTAAGATTCACCTTGATGATTAATAAATTAATAGTTTGTATAGGATATTTTTAATAAGTAATTATCTCACTTACTTAGAATTAACCTGTCAAACAACCTCCTTGAAAAGTGAACAATGGATTTATATATTCTATAAACATATCCATATTTTTGAATATTCTTTTCAATTTTACTTCTTATTATGTTTCCTGATAATGAGATAGTTCCAAGGATATCTTTTTAAAACACGACATATAACTTGCCATAATGGCTGACTAACATTGATGCAAAATTTGCTTCGTCTGATCCATGAAAAATACCGGTGCAATGATTCATAAAATGGGCCGATGGCTTGCAATTCACTATTATGATATTCGTTCAAATAATTAACCATTTTATGATAATTCATATGTCGGTCAATACACCAATTGCTGCCAATTATAACCATATAGCCGTTGTTCTTAAGGATTTTACAATAATCCAATATTAAATCTTTCTGCTTTTCAAAATCTCCGCTTCTTGTAAAAGGATAAAACTCCCGCATATGAATAACATCGAAACATTTTCCCCCAAAGTTATCTGAATAACGTGCATTAAACACTTTAAATTCACAATCAGGATATTTAGAAGCAGCTATGGATACAGCTGATTTTAGTATATCAATACCCAAGACTTCAAAGCCTTTTTGACGAAAAGCCTCCGTTAAATGACCAGCACCACAACCCACATCTAAAAGCCTTCCAGCAGGACGTTCATTAAAATATGTTTCACAAAGCTCCAAAAATAAGGTTACTAAACGTTCGCCATCTTTTAGCTGTGCTCCATGCTTACTAATCTCACTGTCATTACCAGTTTTTAAATAGCTATTATATGCGATTAAAACAGTTTTTGGAGGTATTTCTTTCCCTTCTGATTCAATTTTCGCCTCATCTTCTATAAATACTTTATCCCATGGTATCTGTTCCATAACCTAACTTTCCCCAAAATAACAAAAGCTTATTACTTTATTTGAATGTTTTTTTTAATAACGATCCTGTAAAATAAACAACGGATTTCCATGTGCCATAAATATATCCATATTTGTGAATATTCTTCTTAACTTTACTTTTAATCATAAAACTTCGTAACAAATGGTTCATTTTAGCAAAAGATATTTCGCTCATTTGCAAAGGATATTTATCAGTGCCTGCCAGATTACTAACAAATTCATCCTCGTTTTCAATAAAACCCTGTGCTTTTGCCTTCTCGTATATTTCGGTACCGGGATATGGATTGGCATAATGAAAACCAGTATTTTCCCAGAAATCCACTTTAGCCGCAAATCTAAATGTCTCTTTCAGCGTAGTTTTGTTCTCGCCTGGCATTCCTATCACAAACTGTGGAATAGTATGCAGACCGGCCTGATGTGTTAACAAAACAGCCTTATAGTTCTGTTCCGCAGTGGTTCTCTTCTTCATAAGAGAAAGCATCTTATCTGAGCCGGATTCCAAACCATACACGATACTTACGCAGCCGCTGTTTTTTAGTTCATTCAGCAGTTCCAGATTTATCGTATCAACTCGAGCTGACGCAATTCGGTATAACAAATTTATACTTTTATTTAGTTTTTTCAGCACTTCTATCAGTTCAAATGTTCTTTGTTTGGAAGTAATAAATAACTCATCCATAAAGGTATATCTGTTAATTCCATAACGGGAATGCAGCTGCAATATATGCTCATAAACATACGAAGCAGAATTCATGGATATTTTGGGGAACTGCCTAAAACAAAAAGTGCATCTATCAGTGCATCCCCTGCTGGATATAAGTCCTATATGCCGGTTTTCATTAGAAACGCCCATTATCTCTCTATAAAATGAATTCTCACAAATATTCTTAATATATATCTCCATCGGCAACAGATGATAGGCCGGAAACGGAAGACTGTCCAAATCTTCAATGCGTCCGCGAACAGATGAATAAGCTGTCCTATCGCCGTCACGATAAAATACTCCGGCTATATTTCGCAAGTCTCTGCTGCCATTTTCCAGCTCATTAACTATATCCAGCATAGTTAATTCGCCTTCTTTATCGACAATTATATCAGCCTTGCTGTTTTTCAGCATCAAATCAGGAATCGAACTTCCAACGGAACCGCCTATAACCAGCGGTATATTCGGATATATCTCTTTAATTTCATTTGTAAGCCGCTTAACATATTTGTATGTGCTTACGATACCTCCTATGCCAATAATATCAGGGGATGGTTTGTAATTTTTTAATATTCGTATTACCTGATTGTCAGTATATCTGTTAGCATTTATCTCCATTATCGAAACATTATGGCCGGCTTTTATCAGTACACTTGCAATAGAACCTAACCCCACGGGCGGACACACTGCCTTTTCTTGTATTCTATCTGGGGGATAAATAAGGAGTATATTCACTCTTGTCTTTAATAAAACAAAAAAAGATTACCAGCAGGTCCGTCCGCCATCGACGATAAGATTGGCTCCCGTCATATAAGCTGAAGCATCAGAAACCAGAAACAAAACCGCACCTTGATACTCATCCTTTGCTGCCATTCTTCCCATAGGAATCCGCGTGCAAATCTTATCAAGAAATTCTTTAGATTGTCCGGTATATACTCCACCGGGACAAAGGGTATTTACCCTTATATTGCAACCTGCCCAGTAAGTAGCCAGATATTTACTAAGGCCGATTATCCCGTGTTTTACCACTGAATATGTTACTGGTTTCACCGGTTGTTTTTCCGGAGCAAGCCCCTTTTTGGCATACAATCTCTGGTCAGGTGCTATCACGCCCAAATCAGAGGATATATTAAGAATTACTCCCCCGCCTTTTTCGGCCATTGCTTTTCCAATCGCCTGGCTGCACAAAAATGCGCCCGTCAATCCTACAGATATATCTGCATTCCATTGGTCAAGTGTAAAATCTTCAAAACGTATTGTCATACCGTCACTGTTTTTTTTGACCATAGGATTATTAGCTGCGTTATTTATTAAAATATCTATCCGCCCGGTTTCCTTTAGAACAATTCCCAAAAATCTTTCAATATCACTCTTTTGAGTTATATCTACTTTTACTCCGAAAGATTTTACACCATACTTTTTACTAATATCATCTGCTGCGGCCCTTGCTCCTTCTTCATTAATATCAACAAGCACAGGTATACCACCGGCTTCTGCAATAACAGCGGCATGAACTCTTCCTAACATTCCTGCCCCGCCGGTGATAACAGCAACTCGATGACTTAAGTCGAAAAGCTTATTAATCATATACAGCCCTTTTAAAAATCCTGATAAAAATCATCTTAAACGCCATCTGTGTCATTTTTGCTTTTTGCCCTTTATTATATCGCATAATTCCCTGACAACGCCTTCTCCGCCCTTTGCTTTCGTTACCAGCCATGCTATTTGAATTATCTCTGGATGGGCATCCGCCGGCGCTATCGGAAAACCTGCAATTCTCATAGCCTCTAAATCATTAACGTCATTGCCGACATAAACTACCCTTCTGCAGTCATAACCTTCGTCAGAGCAAATAGACATTAGAGCTTTCTTTTTATCCGGACAACCACTTATTACTTCCAGTTTCAGTTTATCTGCTCTGGCCTTGACTACAGAATTGGCCTCTGTACTTAATAAAAGCTGCGGTATTCCAAGTGAACGGATTTTGGCAACACCAAGACCATCACCACGATTGACTACAACTGCTTCCGTACCATCCTGCATAAAAATAACACTATTATTTGTCATAACACCATCAAAATCATAAACAATAATGTCGATATCTGCCGCCAGAATCACCTTATTACCATTTTTTCCCTGCATAAAAATATCCCAGCTTCTTAAGTAAATTAATTTTTAATATAGCTTCAGATTACTCGTCTCGTTTCTAACAATGAACATATAAACGTCCAACAAGTTTAAAACAGACAATTTGTTGCCTGGGCAACGCTTGGTTTTATTTATTTCCCGCCCCAAAAAGATTTGTTGCAGAATGAAATGCCACCCTAAAGGTTTGTCAGGTACAAAAGGAATGTTCCCAACATTAGGCCATATCTCGTGAATCTCTTCTACAACATCCTGCCTTGAAGCATGAATCGAATTATCTAAAGGTACTCCATAGATGAGTTTTAGAAATGGATGATTGTGAGGGTCTTGATACAAATGGTTGATTCGGCTGGTATTAAAACTTGAACTTCGTCGAATAAGGCCAAAAATTTCATAGCTTTTACTCAAAAGCAGCCCTGCCAGATATGAACCGTCCTGACCGATAATTCCTGTTATTAAAGCTTTCTTTGCCATTATGTTTACACTCCGTCCCTGTCGGTTACATTTATCCTGAGCGTAAGTCGAACAGGCTCACGGCAGGCGTTGGATCGCAATGACCGCTGATTATGTGTGTTGACTATTTTATTTATTTAGCCAAGGATTGGCCTCTTTTAAGGCCTTCTAATAAGAAAGCCGTAAATACCGACAACATTAATGCTATCACAAACACAATGCCACTCTTCTTTACTGTTCCTCTGGCAATAGGATATATCGTCGGTTTTTCCGTGACAGGTTTACTGACTGCTATTCTGTTCTCTATCTTCCTGATATAAGAATTCAGGTAGTCCTTCAACTGCGGTTTTTCATAGTCGCCGACCAAAGCAGTCAAAGATGTTTTAAATTGTTTAATTGTGTAGTCGCCGGAAGAAAGGTTCTTTTCCAGTTCTGCAAAAACCTTATTATTCAAATCCAGTAAATCTTTATAATATTTGTAATTTTCCTCGTTCGCTTTAATATTTTCTTCTAACTCTATTTTCTTGGATTCTGCTGCCTGTATCTGGTAGTCCAAAGGCAGGTATTGGCTCTGCTCTCCAACATTAAACTGAAGCACAATATTGTCCTGTTTGTTGGCTGGAATTCCGACGCTTACTTCTTTTAGCAAGGCTAACATTTTATTAGTCTTCTGCAAAGACAGTTCTAAAGTAAACCTGTTTTTTTCAATGTCTGCTAATGAATTATTAAAGTTTATTACGCAGCTTGATAACTGCTTTTGGACTGTATATAAAGGAATCACATTTTCAATATTGTCTCGTATTACAGAAGATATCTTATACATATCTTCTTTGGGTTTGCCGACTATTGTTACTTTCAGCAATAACGCCTTCATGCCCCTGATTTGTTTGAGCTGCTCTGGGCTTGTAATATTTGACTTGGAAATATCTAAAAATGGAGGAATTACTTCAAATTGTATAAATTTGCTCAACGTATTATTAATGTTGCTTATTTTGCTGGCATATTCTTCAAATCCATCTTTCCGCAGGCCATCTGTTAATCTGCTCAAATTTTCCGCGCTATAAAAACTGTCAACCAGTAGATTGTAATTTTTCTCGTTAAACTCCCAGCCGCTCACATCATTGGGGAGATCTATATCACCTCTTACATCGTAAACATAAGTCATTTTATAATTTCCGAGTAAAAGATAAAAGGAAATGCCGACAATCATTGCCGGCAGAATGGCCGCCAGAAGGATAAAGTATTTCCGTCTCCAGAGAACTATAAAATAATCTATCAGGTTAATCTCGTCTTCGTAGATGTTCGATTCTTCGTGAATGTTTTTATCAGAGATTTGGCTTTTTGATAAATCATTTTTTGCAATTGTCACAATTGGCCTCCTGCCTTAACTAAGGAGATGATTATCGTCCTGAATATAGACTTCTTTTAATTCGTTATTAGCACTAAGAACTGATTTTATACACATTCTTTACTCATAAATCAATAGTTTTTTGATTTAAAATGTTATGGGCAGCAGGAGGTTAGACCGAATAACTACCGCTTTATGCCATCACATTAAAAGTCAAAAAGTGATGACAGACAAACCAGTTCCTGATATAATACTTTGTTATCTAAGGGTAGCCCATTTCAGAGTTGCCCTTAAAAAGGGTATCAAGATAGTAAAAAATCGTGCTGATATAGTAAAGAAACGAGAGAGTCCAAATCCTTGTTTTTGTTGGAGTTAAGTGCTAAATATAGCTTTTTGATGAGTTTACAAAAAGAGGGCAAATTGAATCCCGCCCTCTCCGTTGTGTCTGCGGCTTTACGCAGATATGATAAAAATGTGTATATTTAAAATATTGCCCATATATAAGAGGTAGGAATACCTGCTTTTGAGGAGGGCAAAAAATGGCAAATCCTGAAAGCGTCGAAGAAATACTGCAAAGCGCTATCGGCAAAGAAATAGAAGCTAACGTTTTCTATAATCTGCTTTCACAATATGTACAAAATCCCCAGATTCGAGACCTGTGCGGCGAATTCGCCACCGAAGAACTCGAACATAAGGCAAAACTCGAACTGGAACTAATGAAACTGGGCAAAGTAGTAACCCCTAATTCCTCCTATAACAAGTCTTTCGTCAGACCCCTGGACTATATGGTCGATATGTCGAAAATTTTGCAAATGGATTATAAAGAACTGCTGCTGGCGGCAATGAAAAAAGAAAAAGCGTCTTTCAAATTATATATCGAACTAATACCCACAGTAACCAATCAATCCCTCCGCGATGTCCTAATGGAACTTGCAGAAGAAGAAGCAAGACATAAAATCAGCTTCGAGATTGAATATAATTTGTTCATAAATGATAAAAAACAAACGTCGGAATAAAGTTTTAGCCATCCGCCGTCGTCCCTAAGGGACTACTGCGGACGCTGATGCGAATGTTTTTTTCAACAGCCCCACCCCTGCTTTTATACCCCCTGACCATTTTGCGTTGATTATAGCTCTCAAAACCCCCTGTTTTCAGGGGGTTTTCAGGATTTTAAACTTGCACATGGAAGCAACTCGTGACTAATTTTTAGGTTTTTTATGTTTGTCCCTGAAAGCCTGGAAATCTTTATTCCATTGTTCGAATTGTTGAGGAGTCAAAACCGTTTTCATATCAGCAATCAATGTCTGGATATCCGCCTCATGCCGTTTATCCTCTGCCTCATTATTAGCTTTTCTTTTCAAAAACGCATTGGTGGTAATTGCCTGCACCTGCGTAGTTTGCTGAGGATTTAAACCATACTTCTCAGACATTTCTTTTGTTATGTCATTAGCGTCTTTGTGCGGATGGCTTACCCCTATCCATATAACTCTTTGTTTTACAAGCATTATAGTTCCGCCTGCTCCGATTGCGATGCCGGAAGCGAGAATTATAAAGCTAAGCAAAAAATGCAGGAACGCTTTGTTGTTACGATACTTAGAAATGTTTTCTTCCGTTACCATAATGGAACTCCCTGATATGGCGCCAATAATTGAAACAGCGGATTAACGATAGTATGCCAGGCCTGTATCGAGAAGAAAGATACAATAGAAGCGGCGACGGCTGTCAGGCCTGCGAAAATTTCAAACGGCCAAAGTCCTGTCGGCTGGCGTTCAATAAGGTCGATTTGGGCCATAACTCTATTGGAGACACTAAATTGCGGAATGGCCTCGCTGCGTGCCTTTTGAGCCAGTTTTTCGATAATATCAAATATTTTATCCATTAGAATTTCTCCAAAAATTTTTCTTTTTCAGCGATTTTTTTCAGTTTTCCGCGGGCTCTCATCGCCCGCATTTTTGTTCCGGCTTTTGTCCAACTCATCCGTCGGGCAATTTCTTCAATGGAACAATCTTCAAAATACATCAGCGTAAGTATCAGCCGGTCATCAGAATGCAAACGAGTAAGCAAAGTGTGCAAAACCTCAGCTGCCTGAGTTGCGTCAATCGTATCGGTATCGGTTTTGGCCGCGACATCGAAATCTTCTAACGAAATAAACTGCCTTGAGCGGTCGCGCTGCTTCCAAAATCTGTAGCCGACACGAGTTGCGATAATGCTGAGCCAATGCAAAAACGGGCCCTGAGCTTTGTAACTTTTAAGGCTAAAGTAAGCATCCACAAAGACATCCTGAACAAGCTGCTCACATTCAGTCCTGTCGCGCGTAAAACGCCACATTAACCTAACTATATGCTGCTCATATCTTTGCACGAGCCGGCGATAAGCTTCATCGTCGCCATTTAAACAGGCCTGAATGTCATTTAAGTCCGTTTCCACTAACGTATTATAATGAAAAAGAGCAAAGTATCCATAGTTTGTTTCGACACCTTTCCACTTAATTAGTGCATGATTCTTTGCATTGGTAACGGAAAATATTAGAGGAGGTGATAGTTGGCAGTAATCTTATTTCTGTGCCACTATGAATTATATCGACCAAAACCCCAATAGCGCATTAACTAATCACGCTACGTATTAATACTTGTTTATGGCAGGTTTTTTTATTAAAATGTAATCCGTTATGGACAGAATTTGAAGGAGTTTAAAATATGGAAGTAAATTGGTCTAATATCGTTCCGCTACTGCTGGCTGTTTTTCTCGGAGGCGTGATAGGACTTGAAAGGCAGGTTCACGATAAACCCGCCGGCCTTCGCACAAATATCCTCATCTGCCTTGGCTCCTGCGTTTTTACGATGATATCGACAACCCTGGCAGGTTCCGACCCCGGCAGAATAGCCGCCCAGATTGTAACCGGAATCGGCTTTCTCGGCGCCGGCGCGATAATGCAGAGTGGCGCCAGTATTCACGGCCTTACAACTGCCGCCGGTATATGGATTGTCGCAAGCATCGGAATGGCCTGTGGAACAAAAAGGTATTTTTTCGCGACTGTTGTAACACTTTTGGCCGTGCTCACGTTGATGCTGCTTTCGCCTGTCGACAAAAAACTCAGCAAAGACCGCCGTGAATAATCAGAGTGAAAAATGAAAAATAGATTTCAGGTTTTGTTGATTTTTTCATTGTTTTTTCTCGTCGGCTGTCTGCCTGCAGAAAAAAACCGGATTACTCAAACCTCAACAATCGATGCTTTGCTTGCCGGAGCCTATGACGGCCAAATGAGCTGCCGGAGATTGCTGAACTACGGCAATTTCGGTATCGGCACTTTTGACAAGCTCGATGGTGAAATGACAATCCTGGGCGGCAAAATATATCAGGTCAAATCGGACGGCAAAGTTTACACCCCTGCTGTCGATATTAAAACTCCTTTCGCAACGGTATGTAATTTCAAACCCGACATTCAATTTGCAATACAATCTGCGGATTTCAAAAAGGCCGAATTAATTATTGATGAAAAAGTTTCAAATCAGAACCAGTTTTTAGCCGTTGAAATTTCCGGAAAATTTAAGCATATCAAGGTCCGCAGTGTTCCCGCTCAGCATAAACCATATCCGCCATTGGCCGAGGTTACCAAGACTCAACCCGTTTTTGAAATGAATGATGTAACAGGAACAATCGTCGGCTTCAGGACTCCGGCCTTGGCGAAAGGTCTGAACGTGCCCGGCTGCCATTTTCATTTTATCAGCAGCGATTTTAAACAAGGCGGTCACGTCCTTGATTTTGAATTGAATAGCGGAAATTGCAAAATAGACAGATGCAGCGAATTTTTACTTATCCTGCCCAAAGACGATTTGCTTAAAAATATCGACTTATCAAAAGACAAAACCAAAGAACTTCAAAAAGCAGAAAAATAAATCAAAAAAAAGCCCCGATACGAATTACACATATCGGGGCTGAATTTCTGATTAATTATTAACCGAGGGTTAACCTGCGGGTTAACAATTATTTTTTCTCGCCGCCTGGGGCTGGGGCTGGGGCTTTTGGAGCGCCTGGACCACCTGGGACTGGTCTTTGCACTTCACCGTACTTTTCAACGGTCATCCATGTTTCGCTACCTTTAGTTGATTCCACGCCTGTTACTTCTACCGGCTTACCTGCCATTTTCTCGGCAAGCTCTTTGCCTTTTGCATCAAGGACGATATTAACTGTTTTTGGTTCCGGCCTCTTGCTTTCCACTTTTACCGACATGATAACGCCGTTAGCGTCTTTAATCACAATGAGTCTGCCTCTAACCGTTACAGCCTCTGCTTTTTTAGCTGGTGCATTAGGTTCGACAGCTAATCTGAGGACAATATTAGCCTTAGGTGCATTTGGCTCCTTAGCAGGTTTATTTGCATCAGGCTTATTAACTTCTACAGCAAATCTAACGCTATTAGCCTTAGGTGCATTTGGATCCTTTTTTGCCGGCTTATTTGCATCCGGAGTATTTGGACATACACCTTTAGTTAATCTCATACTAATATTGGCCTTAGGTACATTTGGATCCTTGACAGGCTTATTTGCATCCGGCTTATTAGGTTCCGCAACCTTTGCAAAACTAACACCAACAAATGCGACCAATACCACAACAAGAGTTAATACTACCAGTTTTTTCATTTTTACATCTCCTAATTTAAATTACCCATTTTAACATTGTTTCTAAAACACTTATTTTTATAGTTTAATAACTATTACCTTCGTTCTTGACTGCCGTCTCATCACTTCCTTTCTCTCCTCAAAAAGATAATTCTTGTCCTGTATATACAACAAAGTCAGACATTATAATACGTCCGAAAATAGTTTCAATAGATAAATATTTCAATAAAATAAAAATCCCGCACCTGCTTTTTCAAGTGTGAGACTTCGAAAATCCTAAGTTGGGGTCATTTTATTTAATATCCGCGTGGTATTCCTGCAGAGACTTGATTTTTCCTTTTCCTTTCTGTATGGCTTCGATTCCTTTTGCGCTTGCGTTTGCCGCGGCGATAGTCGTTATATAAGGAATCTTGTGTTTTATCGCGGCCTTTCGAATATACGAATCGTCATACTGACTGGTTTTGCCGGCAGGTGTGTTTATCAAAATTTGAATCTCGCCGTTCTTTATAGCATCGACAATGTTCGGCCTGCCTTCGTGCATCTTGTTAACCTTCTCGGCCTCGACACCATTTTGAACCAGATATTTATATGTTCCGCCGGTAGCAAGAATCTTAAAACCAAGTTTAGATAAATTTTTCGCGACGCCGACAACATTTAGCTTATCCGCGTCATTTACTGTAATAAGAGCAGTTCCTTTACTCGGCAGCGTTTGTTTAGCGGCATCTTCAGCTTTGTAAAATGCCAGTCCGAATGACTCTGCCATTCCGAGCACTTCGCCGGTTGAGCGCATCTCCGGGCCGAGAATCGGGTCAACTTCCGGAAACATATTAAATGGAAATACCGATTCCTTTACACCGAAGTGCGGGAATTTTTTATGCTGTAATTTCAGCTGGGCGATTTTTTTGCCGAGCATTAACTGCGTGGCGAGTCTTGCCATTTGTATTCCGCAAACCTTCGAGACCAGCGGCACTGTTCGCGAGGCCCGCGGATTTGCCTCGAGGACGTAGACCATGTCTTTAGCTATGGCATACTGCATATTCATAAGACCAATGACATTAAGTTTTACCGCGATTTTGCGCGTATATTCGTTAATGGTATCGAGATGTTTTTGCGGAATGCTTATCGGCGGAATAACGCAGGCCGAGTCGCCGGAATGAATTCCTGCAAGCTCGATATGCTCCATAACGGCAGGCACAAACGCGTCGCTGCCGTCGGCAAGAGCGTCGGCTTCGCACTCAATCGCATCTTCAAGAAATTTATCAATCAAAATCGGCCGCTCAGGCGTAACTCCAACAGCAGCATCGACATATCGTTTCAGCATCTCAATATCGTGAACAACTTCCATACCGCGGCCGCCCAGGACGTAGGAAGGCCGAACCATCAAAGGATACCCGATTTTAGCGGCGACTTTGGCAGCCTCTTCAAACGTGGTTGCCATACCGGATGCGGGCATCGGAATATCGAGGCTCTCCATTTTCTTTCGGAACCTGTCGCGGTCTTCGGCAAGGTCGATGCTCTCAACGGAAGTGCCGAGAATTTTTACGCCTGCCTTTTCGAGTTGCGCAGCGATATTCAAAGGCGTCTGTCCGCCGAACTGGCAGATTACGCCTAACGGTTTTTCTTTTTCGTAAATGCTCAGAACATCTTCGACTGCCAAAGGCTCGAAATAAAGTTTATCGGAAGTATCATAATCGGTTGACACTGTTTCCGGGTTGCAGTTCACCATAATGGTTTCGTAGCCCAAATCGCGAAGCGCAAATGCCGCGTGCACACAGCAATAATCGAATTCAATGCCCTGGCCGATTCTGTTTGGTCCGCCGCCAAGCACCATAATTTTCTTTTTATTGCTTACACCCACCTCATCAGGAGCGTTATAGCTCGAATAATAATACGCTGCGTTTTCAACGCCGCTGACCGGAACTGCATGCCAGCCTTCGACAACGCCAAGACCTTTGCGCTGATTTCTGATTTTTTCTTCTGTTGTGTTGAGAATTTGTGAAAGATATTTATCTGAAAAGCCGTCTTTCTTCGCCTTTGTCAGAAGTTTATCGGGAACTTGTTTGCCTTTATATTTCAGGATTTCCTCTTCAAGCTCGACAAGCTCTTTCATCTGCTGAATAAAATAAGGTTTTAAATATGTCTTTTCATAAAGCTCCTGGATGTCAGCACCCTTGCGCAGGGCTTCATACATAATAAATTGGCGTTCGCTTGTCGGCTCACTGAGCATACCCATCAGTTCGTCCAGCGATTTTTTATTGAAATCTTTTGCAAAACCAAGGCCGTATCTTCCGCTTTCGAGCGAACGGATAGATTTCTGGAAGGCTTCTTTGTATGTTTTGCCGATACTCATTACTTCGCCGACTGCCCGCATTTGCGTGCCGAGCTTGTCCTGAACGCCTTTGAACTTTTCAAAGGCCCATCTCGAAAATTTAACAACGATATAATCGCCGCTTGGCGTGTATTTTTCGAGCGTTCCATCCCGCCAATATGGTATTTCATCAAGTGTCAGCCCGCCTGCGAGCATTGACGAGACCATTGCGATTGGAAAGCCGGTAGCCTTTGAAGCAAGCGCGCTTGAGCGGCTTGTTCGCGGATTAATTTCTATAACGACCACCCTGCCGGTTTTGGGGTCGTGAGCGAACTGGATATTCGTTCCGCCGATGACCTGAATTGCCTCGACGATATCATAAGAATATTTTTGCAGTTTTCGCTGGAGTTTCGGGTCGATAGTCAGCATCGGAGCGGTGCAATATGAATCGCCGGTATGAACGCCCATCGCATCGACGTTTTCAATAAAGCAAACGGTAATCATCTGGTTCTTTGCGTCGCGGACAACTTCAAGCTCCAACTCTTCCCAGCCGAGAACAGATTCTTCAACCAGGATTTGTCCGACAAGACTTGCCGATATACCTCTGCTTGCTATGACACGAAGTTCTTCAATGTTATAAACCAATCCGCCTCCGGTTCCGCCCATAGTATATGCCGGCCGGATGACAACTGGATAGCCGAGCTGCTCAGCGACTTTTTCCGCCTCTTCAACGGTATATGCCGGTGCGCTCTTCGGCATATCGATGCCGAGTTTGGTCATCGTGTTTTTAAACGCGATTCTGTCTTCGCCCCGCTCGATTGCATCAACGTTTACGCCGATGACTTTTACGCCGTATTTTTCCAAAACGCCGGCCTTGCTCAGTTCTGAGACAAGGTTAAGGCCGCTCTGGCCGCCAAGATTGGGCAGCAGACCGTCAGGCCGTTCTTTCTTTATGATTTCCGTCATTGTCTCAAGATTCAGAGGCTCGATATAGGTAAAATCAGCCATACCGGGGTCGGTCATAATGGTGGCGGGGTTGGAATTGGCAAGCACTATTTTATAGCCGAGCTTTCGAAGTGCCTTGCAGGCTTGTGTGCCGGAATAGTCGAATTCACAGGCCTGGCCAATGATAATCGGGCCGGAACCTATTATCATTACTTTCGTTACGTCATCTCTTCTTGGCATCTTATCCTCCATGAAAAGCTACATATTTGTCGAAAATACAATTTTGTGAGGATTATAGACGATTTTGTATACGATTAAAGTAAAAAATTGCGGAAATTTTAAGATTGAGTATAATAGCCGGTATTCTACTGGCGGAGCGAGGATTCTATGGTTGCCATCACTGAACGTTTATACGATAATTAGAAATAAGAATTGCCTGTATGGAAACAGATATAACTTGTTTAGGAGAAACAAAATGACAGACGCTCAAATCTTTCAAATCCTCGGAATCACCTACCTTGTTGTCGGTATCGGTATGCTTGTCAATCCCGGCTTTTACAAAAAATTGTTAACCAACCTTACCGAGAATCCGCCGGCCATTTACCTGGGAGGCCTTGTTGCCCTGCTCGTAGGATGCCTGCTGGTGATATTCCATAATAAATGGACTACGGACTGGTCCGTTATTATTACGATTTTCGGCTGGGCTGCCCTTATAAAAGGAACGTTTCTGATTGTGCTGCCAAAGATGTCCATTAAGCTCAGCAATGCTTTCAAAGAAATGAAACAACTCCTGAATGTCTGGGCAATCATTGTTGCAGTAGTCGGCGCCATGCTCTGCTGGCTTGGCTTCTTTACTGTGTAAATAAAAAGACTTTTGCCTTTTTAGCTTTGTATTCTTATCATATTGCTATGGCAGAAAAAGGATTAGTCCAGGTTTACACAGGCACCGGCAAAGGTAAAACAACCGCTGCTCTCGGCCTTGCCCTGCGTGCCGCAGGCTGGGGCAAAAAGGTTATTATCTATCAATTTCTAAAACCTCCCACCCTTATGCTCGGCGAACGAAAGGCAATTGCAAAGTCAAAACTTCCGATTAAAATCGTGCCTGTCGATATAAAATGGGATTTGCAGAAGAAAAATAATACAGCATTGGTTTGCGATAAAATAGACAAGACCTGCAAGGAAATTCAGATAGTCGCCCGAAAAGAAAATTACGATTTAATTATTCTTGATGAAATTATATTTTGCTTATCGAAAAAACTTGTCAGTTTGCAATGTATAAAAAATATAATAGAATCGAAAAAGCCTGATGTCGAAATAATAATGACCGGCAGAGGCGCAACAAAAGACATTATCAAACTTGCAGACCTCGTTACAGAAATGAAAGAAGTAAAGCACCCATTTAAAAAAAACGTAAAGGCAAGAAAAGGAATAGAGTACTAAAATTCGAAGCACTAAATCCGAAATACGAAACAAATTCAAAATACGAAATGCAAATGTTCAAAATAGGTAAAAGAAAATGAATATTGCGGTAATAATTTGTGCAGCGGGAAGCAGCAAGAGATTTGTTAAGGAACAGCAGCATAATCTTGAGGCGGCCAGAAAAAAACAATTCGCCGACGTCGCGGGCAGGCCGGCGTTTCTGCGCAGTATCGAATTTTTCGCCAACAGAGACAACGTTAAACAAATAATAATGTCAATCCCCGCCGAAGATGAGGAAATGTTCAAAATCTCACACGGTGCAAACCTCAGTTTCCACGGCGTAAAACTCTGTCTGGGCGGCTTGGAAAGATTTGAAACAGTCGCAAAGGCACTTGAACTTGTCAAAGACGATATCGGCCTTGTGGCGGTTCACGATGCCGTCCGCTGCTGCCTGAAAGAAAAATGGCTCGATGATGTTTTTAAAATCGCGGAACAAACTGGCGCTGCGATGCTCGCCTGCCCTGTCGTAGCGACATTGAAAAAAGTCGAAAATGGACAAATTATCCAGACCGTTGACCGAACGGGCCTTTACGAAGCACAAACGCCGCAGGTATTTAAGAAAGATTTACTCAAAAAGGCTTATGCAAATCTCGGTAAGTTGGACAAATCGAAAATAAGCGATGATTCACAGCTTGTAGAGGCTTTGGGACATAAAGTTTCAATAGTTGAAACCGATTCATCTAATATCAAGATAACCAACAAGTCTGATATTGCCATTGCCGAGGCGATAATAAAATCGCGGCCGAAGCCAAAACCGCAAGGCCCGGCAGGAGCGTATTACGAAGCGCAATGGTAAAAATTAACCACGAATGAACACGAATCAACACAAATTTATTTAACCACGGATTTCGCGGATTTTACTGATTCATTTGGCCACGAAAAAAAACTTGCTTTTCTATCCAGTTTGACGATATACTACTTCCGTAAAGTCGGAGAAAGCGGTTTTTAGAGAGAATTACACCTTCGACATATATGAAAAGCCGTAATTCATAAAATAACTAAAGAAAAACTTGGAGGATAGCAAAGATGAAAACCAGAACAACATTTATCCTGTCCCTTACGGCCATACTAACCCTTGCGGCAAGTGTCTTTGGCGCATATAGCGGCGGCAACGGGACAGCGGGTAATCCGTACCAAATCTCCACAAAGGCAGATTTGCTGACTTTGGCCGCCAATACCACAGATTACGGCCTATGCTTTATCCTGACGGCGGATATTGATATGGGAGGGCAGGTCTTTACGACGGCAATTATTGCCGCCGATACTGTTATGGGTGATGAATTCAACGGGACTGCCTTTACGGGGACGTTTGACGGCAACGGCCATAAAATCACTCATTTCACCATCAACGGCGGAAGTTATCTCGGTTTATTTGGCTTTATCTACTCCGGCAGCTCGGTTAAAAATCTCGGCCTTGAAAATTTTACTGTTAGCGGTACTTCCGGTTCTGATTATGTCGGCGGTCTGGTGGGATCCAATTACCACGGCAGTATCAGCAGTTGTTATTCGACGGGCACAGTTGGCGATTCTTATTGTGGTGTCGGCGGTCTGGTGGGAGTCAACAACGGCAGTATCAGCAATTGTTATTCGACGGGTGTTGTCAGCGGTTATTATTACGTCGGCGGTCTGGTAGGAGACTACTATGGTGGCAGTATCAACAATTGCTATTCGACAGGTAATGTCACCGGCAGATCATATCTTGGCGGACTGGTGGGAGACAACTACGATGGCAATATCAGCAATTGCTACTCTACGGGTATCGTTACCGGTTCCTCCTCTCTTGGCGGGCTGATAGGATTTAAAGAGGGTGGAAATATCAGCAGTAGCTATTTTCTCGATGTTGCAGGGCCGAATAACGGTTACGGAACACCGTTGACAGATGCGCAAATGAAGCAGCAAAGCAGTTTTGTCGGCTGGGACTTTCTTAATATTTGGAATATCGGTGAAGGCCAGACATATCCTTTCTTCAAAGGTGGGGCTGTCATCTATAATTTAACAATCACAGCTACTTTTGGTGGGACAACCCATCCGATTCCTGGAATCCATACTTATTTATCTGGTTCTTCTGTTGACGTTAACGCGATTCCGAATGTCTATTACTCGTTTGACCATTGGGAGTTGGATGGTAACTATGCAGGTTCAGCTAATCCATATTCAGTTCTTATGAATGGCGACCATACACTGCACGCGGTATTCATCTGTGCTAACTATGAACTTGTGCCTATTATTGATACTTTTACAACAGTTATGGAATCACAAACGACTAACTGGGATACAGGAATTGGCACGCCTTTTGTTATTTATGATGCCGGCTTGTATAAAATGTGGTATGAGGCTTCAAGCGGACCATGGCCACTAAGACAAGTCATTGCTTATGCAGAAAGTAATAATGGAACCTCATGGTTTAACAAGCAAGTGATTCATGATTCAGGTTCAGGGTATTATGCAACTGGTAGCCCGTGGGTCATCAAAGAGGGCGGAACCTACCGAATGTGGCATTACGATTACTATGAATGGGTTGCGGGAGACTGGTCCCATTATATAGCTCACATGATAAGTGCCAATGGTATCAACTGGCCGAGTTTTATGAGCGCCGGCGACCAGAAAGTTTTGAGTGCCTTAGGACAGTCTAATCCTCAAGGAGATGGATACTGTGTATTTGCACCTTGTGTGTTATACGAACCAGGTATTGGCTACGTTATGTGGTACACGGTTAACGACCACCAAGTGCAAGGTGGTAATGCCAAGATATGGCGGACTACAAGTAGTGACGGAATAACCTGGACAAACAGGCAACTCTCGCTTCCGTACATAAACAATACATGGGAAGATGGAGTTGGTATGGCTTCTGTTGTTAAAGAGAATGATGGAAAATACACAATGTTTTATGGCGCATGGGATGCCAATTCCACTCAAGAAGCTATTGGTATAGCGAAAAGCTCCGACGGAATAACGTGGACCGAACGAAGACAGTTCCTTCGAGCATCCGACTTAGGTGCCAATGTAACCTTCTTTGGGAGCTCTACAAGGTCTGCCCATTTCATAGATGTGGATGGAAAAAGATACCTGTACTTCAACTACTATGATAAAAACGATGATAAATATAAGTTCGGACGTATCCAAATAGGCTTCTTACCAAATATTGGTAGTGTGAACTTTGTTGATTACGCCGTCTTTGCCAGCCACTGGATGGAAGATTGCGGTGAGCCAAATTGGTGTGATGAAACTGATTTTGACCACAGCGGCCGCGTTGACATGTTCGACTTGGCAATCTTCGTGGGGCATTGGCTTGAGGGTATATGAGGAATGAAGCTTTATATCTTCATTCTTCATTTTCTTAATACAAACAGAGTTAGTCCGTGTCAAAATTCAGGAATAACTTCGGGGTAAAGCTGGCCGGTGGATGTGAGGCGGAAAATATAAATAAGCCCCTGCCGCAGTTGCGTGTATGTAACCGTTCCGTAGATTGCGGTGATGCCGTATTGCTTCAGCTTATCCGGCGTGTTTGCCAATTCCCAAATACCCGACCAGAATACCTGCCTGTTTTTTACGGGCAACTCTTTTAGAAGGTCGGCGTATCTGTTTGGCTCTGCGCCAGATTCTTCAATAGCGAAGCCTGACTGCGGCGACATTTTTTCGCCGTAAACTCTTCGCCACAGGTACATACTTCTTTGTTTGCCGTCCATTACCATTTTGTCAGAAAATTTGACTATCAGGGCGTCGAAATGAACGATGTCTCCTTCGATTGTATATTGACGCTGGAGAATTTGATTCAATTCGTTGTCGCGCGCGGTCTCGACGAATTTCAATGTCGTGTTTGTTACGGCGCCGTTGGCGTCCTTTGTCTGGCTGATAACTTTTGCGTAACCGATTTTATTTTCATCGGTTAGGTTTGTCAAAGCTCTTTTGAGCGTTTTGTTTTCGGTAAGAAGCTCGCTGATGGCTGTCCCGCCGCGGTAAATGCCGATTGCTATGAGTAAAATGGCGGCGCAAATCACAATGCCGAAAATAATGCTCGGAAGACTGGTCAAAAATCTCAATATTTTTTGTATTATCGCCATTAGATAACTTCTTTGCGATAAAGAATATACCGTCAAAGGTTATTTTTCAAGAACTTATCTTAAAAAAGGCATAAAATAAGCTTCCAACCCCTTGACAATGAGACATAAATCGTTAATGTTGTAAAAAACCAAAGAAATACACGGGTTAGATGTTGAAAGGATTTAACGATGAAAAAGACTATAATTTTCGCAGCTTTAATAATCTCCGCATTTGTAGTCATCGCTTCCGGTATGAAGGACAAGCAATTAATGGTGGAAAAACCCAGCCCGGAAGTAATCGACCAGATGACGCCATCGGCAGCGACGGAAATCGCACTGGCTGAAGAACTGGCGGCGGCGCGGCTGGCATATCACAAGCAGCTTGAAAAAATTCAATCATTTTACGAGCAGAGCGGCAATCAGCTCAAGATCGAATGGGTAGAGAGAGAGCTTAAGGCGCTGGACTCAATACCGCGGTATCGCTATATCCTTCAGGCTGAAGTGGCAGGCGATAAGCTCAAAGCCAGAGATTCCATTCCAAAGGCCGATATAATCTACAAAGAAGCTTTAGATATTTATAATCACACAGACCTTATTTTTCCTATTCCTGTGCTTGTCAAACACGAAGATACAGCTATTCAGCATCCTACGATATTTGTAAGCAAAAAGAGATTGCAGCGGGCACTGAACAAATGCAACGAACTTATACAGGATTATCCGACCAGCAACAAGATAAGCGATGCAGCCTACCTTGCCGGCGAGATTCATGAATACTTCGGCGATTATCCAATAGCCGTGCTGTATTATAAACGCGCGATACAGTGGAGTCCCAATACGCTGCATCCTGCCCGCTACAAGGCGGCGAGAATTCTCGACTATAAATTGACCGACAGAGGTCAGGCGATGCAGCTTTACCGAGAGGCTCTCGATAAGGAATCCGAAATGATTAACGTAGAACAGGTTCAACAGCGAATCGCAGATATGGCTCCTGAGCCGAACTCGGTGGATATTAAATAAATGTCCTTTATCTTTGAGTTATAATTATCAGGCCTGTAATCGTAATACAGGCCTGTTTTTTTTGATAATGATATGCTGAACATCGAAGAAAAAATTTCTGATTTTCTAAAACAGAAAAATCTTCTGCCTGCGGGCGAAAAGATTCTTTTGGCGGTTTCAGGCGGCGCAGATTCCGTCGCCCTGCTGTATATTTTTAAAAAACTTTATCCAAACGCAATTCATATCGCTCATATAAACCATCAATTAAGAGGTGCAGACAGCTTAAAGGATGAGAATTTCGTCAAAACGCTGGCAAAAAAGCTCAATCTGCCGATTACTGTCGAATCTGTCGATGTCAAAACTTACGCGAAGGAAAATAAACTTTCAATTGAATCTGCTGCCCGCAGCCTGAGACTTGATGCCTTATGCAGAATCGCGGACAAAGAAAACTATCGCTTCATCGCGACAGCGCATCACAAAAATGACAACGCCGAAACAGTAATTCACCGGCTGCTGAGAGGCACGGGCTTCAAAGGCCTTGCCGGAATCAGACCGAAAACAATTATTAACGGCAAAACATTTATCAGGCCCCTGCTGTGTCTTGGCCGAGTTGAATTAGAAGATTATCTTAAAAATCAAAATATCAGCTGGCAGAACGACCATACAAATCTGGATTGCCGTTTCACACGCAATCGAATCAGGCATAAAATTCTGCCGTATCTTGAGAAAGAAACGCCCAATCCTGTTGAGCTTGTTTTTTCACTGTCGCAGCATTGCGGAATACTGGCAGCAAACATAGAGCAATTTGCAAAAGCTGCCGCGAAAAGCTGCATTCTTTCCGGCGAAAATTCGCAGGTAACTTTTGACCTGAATAAATTTTTAAGTCAGCCGCAGCCGATTCAGGTTGAATTGATTCAAATTGCCTTATCGCAGCTTAACTGCGGCCTGCAAAAATATACTTCCGAACATTACAAGAAAATTATAGACTTCGCCAGAACATCGCGACCGGGGAAAACTTTGAATGTTCCTGAGAAAATTAAAGTTAAAAAAAACTATGACAAATTTTTTATAATATCGCAGTATCAAAAAAAGGAGGAAGTTCAAAAAGAAAAAACCTTAAAAATCGGCGGCAAAATCACTTTCGCCAACTGGCAGATAGAAACTGAAATTCTGTCTGCGGACAAGTTAGATATTAAAAGAATTAAAAATAAAAAAGATAATTTTACCGAATGGTTCGACCTTGAGCGGATAAAGCCGCCTTTAATTGTCCGGTTTCGCAGGACCGGCGAGCGGTTCAAACCGTATGGACTTGACAGTTCAAAAAGAATCGGCAAATTCCTGGCATCTGCGAAAATCGACTCCGAGTATAGAAAAACGGCCTTTCTTCTCTGCGATAGCGAAAAAATTCTCTGGCTTGCACCAATTCGAAGGAGCAATGAAAGCATTTTAGATATAAGTAGTCGAAATATCCTTAAAATACATCTTACTTTAACGTCCTAAAATATGTCAATTTATATTAACACTTGACAGGAAGTAATTGTCTGGTATAATATTATAGTTATAAGGTTAGGCTATCTTCGCAGATAATCGACAATAAGTTTAGGAGGTAGGAAAGATGAAAAAGAACTTTCATCAGGTGGTGAAAAGTGCGTGTTATGCATTTCTGTTAGTATTCCTTTCGTTATTTTTTTCAAATTATGCTACTGCCGGCACACTTCATTTTAAAATGACCACACCTAAGACAACTCTCGCTATAGGCGAAACAACAACTGTAACAGTATCGGCATGGGTGGACGACGCGGCGTCCGGTAATGGCCTTATCACATGGCAGACTGATTTGAGCGTCGATAACACAGGAGTTGTCGGGATAACCAAAACCGGCAGTGTCGCTGATATATCATTGCTTGCGCCGTCGGACCGTGACTCCACTTTTAGCGGTTGGAGCAGTGCGAGTGTAAATGCACCAATTACCGGCGAGGTTCGTGAAGTGGTAGTTGTTCAGCGTGTACTCAGCAATCCATCTAATGTTGGTGTTGGAGGTTATACTGATATATTCACCTTTAACATTGAGGCCCTGGCAAACGGCACTGCAACATATACCCTTTGTGATGATGGCGGCGGGCTCTTTTTTGGTACGCTTGTGAATCGCACAGAGTACGATAATGGAGACATTCCCGGCAGCGTCGTTTTTGACGCAGGGAGTTCCAATAATACATTTACAGTAATACCCGAGCCCACTACTTTAGCGGTTTTTGCTTTTGCAGGTCTTTGGGCTGCTTTAAGAAGAAAATAATTATTTGACTAATGCTGCTGCGTGCCTGACCTGTTTGAATCTTATCTGAACAGTAGAAAGAGCGGCAATAAATTATGAAGGGCAAAAGGTATCTGCCAACAGCCGTTGCCAAGGACTCTGTGTCCAGAGGAGTCAATATAACCCCTGTAATTTTTCGTAAAGTCCTTTTGTTTATCTTTACGCTGTCGTTCTGCGCATCGGCCTGTTATGCCGATATCAGCGGGCAGGATGTTCTGATTCTTGTCAATTCAAATAGTCCTACCAGCCGGTATATAGCCAAACTTTACCGGCAATATCATACCGATGTTCCTGCTGATCAGGTTTTATCTCTTTCCGACATGAATGACTGCAGCGGACAAACCGCTACCAGTGGTGACGAAATCGTAACTCGAACAAAATACAATCAATGCATAGCGACACCGGTCAGGCAATATCTGCTTGACGCAAATCATCCGGAAAGAATTACCCGAATAAAAGTAATCGTTACAACAGCAGGTATGCCTTATAGGATTAAAGATTCAAATCCTGCATTTGATTCCGTAGTAACCCCTGCGGCATCCGATGCGATAACCGTGCAAAATAATATTTCAAGAATTACCGCTGCGTCTGTCGAATCCGAACTTACCTGCCTGTGGTACAGCGATTACGGTTCAAATCCATTTGGCTTGGCAGACAGGATTGTCAATCCTTATCAGGGCTATCGCAACAGCAGTATAAGTCTTTTTGAAAGGACATATCCCGGCACAAAGCAGATGCAGTGGAATCATGCCTATGCGGCAACTTACCCTCCGAAAATGGAAGGACAGGTGGATGGTCTCGGTACAATTAATCGTCAATTCAACGCGGGCGATATGTTCTTTGTATGCCGGCTCGATGGCCCCAAACTACAGGGACAATCCGCGATTTTTGCCGTCAGAAATATGCTCGAAAGGGCTAAAAGGGCTTCCATCTCTTCTATAGGCGTCAATGCGGCCAAAGCAGTCGTTATCTTCGACGAAGGCACTTCACCGATTGAAGGTATAAATAGAAATCGTATTTACAATCTTACCAGCTCTACCAATTACTGGATTTTTAACCCTCTTGTTCCGCAGCCGCCTGATGCGCCCGGCAGCTTGACAAAAGATGATTATATTGAAGGCTATAAGGCTATGACCAATTCCGCGCCTTTCGACGACAATAAGTTTAATCATGCATTTGTGCCGGCTGCCTGGGATGTTAATATCATCTACGATACCCGGTCCCAAAGAACTACCACTCAGGCCGACCTTGCCGCAGACCAATTTGTCCTGCTGTATACAAACTATGGGGTAAACGGTAATGAAGGCAAGACAAACACTTATCTGCTTACAGGCGGCCCATCCGGTGGCGCACTATTTAAACTTACAAACGGGGCAGTCTTTACATCTATGGAAAGTTTCAATGCGGTTACGATGTTCAGCAATGCGACAACAACACAGGCTAAAATTATTGATTTCATTACAATCGGCGGCTGCGGCGCAATCGGTCACGCATTTGAGCCGGTATCCGATGCGACTATTGATAATCAGTTTCTATTTTATAACCTGCTTGCCGACAGCGATGGTGACGGCATTGCTGACCTTACTTTTGTCGAGGCCGCTTATTCTGCGATACCATATTTAAGCTGGTCAGAAGTAGTTATAGGAGACCCGTTAATGAGAATTCATTACGGGCCGGGTGGAGGTCAAGCTTTTGATACGGCCAACGGCTCAGGTGATATAAATCTTGATGGAAAGGTAAATACAAAAGATGTATTAAAGCTTAAAGATGCAATGGACGGTTCTTTATACAGCACAGACCCTAATTGTTTCAACCTTTACAACGATTTGGCTGATTTTAATCACGATTACAGAGTGAACACAAAAGATGTATTAATACTTAAATACGCTATGTAGTACATATTTTTCTTACACGGACCCATAAAATCATTATTTTCTGCTTTTTTTGCAATTTATCTTGACAATATTCCTTACTTAAGTTAGTTTATACACTTAAGGAAGAAAAGGATTTTTAGCCTGCGGATTTTTGCAGACGGAGGGAGGAAGAAAATGAGAAAACGAAGAAGAAGTGTTGTTGCATTTATTGCAATTCTGTTGTGCATTTGTACTTCAGTTCACGCCACTGTTTTGCATATTCAAGATGTCACATTGTCGTTAGGTATACCTATCTCGCCTCTAACTTTTTATACTTATGCTTCCGGCAGCGGCAGTTTGAATCTTCCAAACGTTACTGTCGGCCAACTAACATTGGACCTTGCAGAAATACCAGGAGGAACCGGCGGTTATTCGATATCGGGTGTTAAGGCAACTATAAGCTCTTCTCTTATTGAGGACACAAGTTTAGATGGTCTGGCAAGTGGTAATTTTCAGGGCGGCGGACAATTAGTGGTTACAGGAACTTTGAGACATGACGGTACCGCAATTACTTCTGCTAATACAAGGCTTATTGTTGCCAATATGGCAATTAGTTCAAGCGAGACATGGGCCTTAGGAGAACTTGCCGGTACCCCAATCACTCTTGACGGCAGTATTCAATTTCTCCCTACAGCAGAAGGTCTTGGCCTTGGCATTGTTCATGGCAGCGACACTTTGAAAATAGATAATTTCAGGGCTGATTTTACATTTATGTTCGTTGGCCCCGACCCCAGTGTACTTAACACCGACCAATCGCTTGCGGGCACGGGAAGCACAATTCAGATAGTAGCGATGGCACCTGAACCTGCAACAGTATTTTTGTTTACAATGGCCGCGTTGGCTTTCAGGATAAATAAGAAAAAATAGTAGGACGGACCCGGGATAAACAACAATTTTATTTGGAGGAAGTGAGATGAAGAAATACATTGTTTTTGCAGCATTGATATCGGTATTTTTTGCCGTGCCTGTCCGGGCACAATATGTGGAATCTATGGGATTAGGAACTTTACAAACAGTCGCAATTAATGCCAATTATGACGGCAGTGGGACTATTGTCTGGTCCGGCGGCCAGAATGGCTGGTTGGCGACAGACGATTATTCTGGATTTGTTTATTTTAGCCAACTTCCGTATTTTCACTCTGTCACAGCAACCGCTACGTTCACCGGAATGACGGACACAAGTTCGGGTGGTCAGGCAAGTGCAAGTTTTAGTTCAGGCAATTGGAGCATTACCATCAACGCGACTGGAAGTGGTGATGTTCTCACGCTTGCTGGTCACATATTAGAAAATCATACCTATAACGAGAAAGAAATCGACAGTACCAACAAACTCGACGGCCGGGCTGTCGTTGTTGTTGACACGGCAGCATTTGACGATGCCTACTGGGAGAATACAGATGTGGGAGTTCTCTCTCTGAATGATAACATTGCAGGCATGATAGCTAATATATCGCTGCCGACCGCGTTGGATTTCAACAGTTATGCACAGGCTTACGCTTCAAACAACGTAACTGTTACTATCTATGCAGATGAAAGCATAGTTCCAGAGCCAGCCACAATGGCGTTATTGGCCCTTGGCGGTTTGCTACTGAGAAAACGTTCATAATTTAAACAGTGCAGTGCCGGAGAAGAAGAAGATGGCACTGATATATTATAGATAGCTCGAATCAGAGGCGACCCCTCTGATTCGAGCGTTCGTTTTTAGGAGGCAGGAGAATGAAAACATTTGTTTATAACGTCATATTAATCTTTGTGCTTAGTGCAATTGTACAGGGCGCGAATATTAACGTTCCCACTGACTACAATACTATCCAGAAAGCTATAAATGCCGCTGTTTCGGGCGACATAATCAACGTCGTTGCCGGAAACTATACAGAAAACCTGCTCGTCAACAAAGCAAACCTCAACTTCGTCGGAGCAAACGCCGGCATACCGGCGGGCCAAATGCGCTCGGATGAATCTAATATAATTGGTTACGTTAAAATTGTATCGAATGGAATCTCGCTTAACGGATTTAAAATTACCAATGGAGCTCAAGTACCAGCCGGTGAGAAGGCAGGAGTTTATATTGTCGGCGGAACGAGCGGGCATACGATTCAATGCAATTTATTTACACGGACAGGCGCCGCGCCGGGTGGACCAGACCAGTTCCGAGCTGTCATAAACGAATTTGGCGGCGTCAGCTCATTATTAATTAAACAGAATAAATTCATCGGCTGGCATACCGGAGTTTATCTGCAGAACGCCGACGCTGTGGTTACAAACAATGTTATGAGCGAAAATTATGTAGGTATGTCCATTGACGGCGCTGTATCGGTTACAGTGGCTTATAATTCTATTATTAATAATGGACTTGAAGGTATAGGCATCGGCCCGCCCGCTGTGACTTCACTTGCAATTGAGCACAACTGTTTCTCAGACAACCTTACCGCAGTGGCTAACTGGCAATCTGTGGAAATCAATGCCGAAAATAACAACTGGGGCGACTCCACAGGCCCATACAATCCTGCGAGCAACCCTGATGGCAAAGGCGATGCGGTTTCCAATAATGTCGATTTTAATCCCTGGCTGGCAGCCTGCTGCGGCGACCCTCTACATTCATTGCCAGTTGGAGACTTAACAAACGATTGCCGAGTTAACTTTTTAGATTTTGCAATTTGTGCAAGAGCATGGCTTAGCATCGAAGGTGACGGCAATTGGAATCCCGCCTGCAACTTCGCGGCTCAGGATAATGTTATAAATATGAGCGATCTTGCTGTTTTTGTCTCTCATTGGCTCGAATGCACATCCTCGGAGTGCAATTAATTATAAATGACATTAAATTCCGGTTTTTTGCGTCAATTTCAGCGTTTTGATGAGTAAAAAAATTTTAAAAATCCTTCTTGCTAATGGGATTTGTTTTGGTATATTACCCACTTCGTTTTTTAGTGTTCTAAACATTTTTATTATGTCAATTTGGAGACAAAGTCGTGAGAGATTTTAGCAACAAAGGGGGCCCAAGAAAAGATTTTGGTCCACGTCAAATGTTCAAAGCAGTTTGTGGCGAATGCGGACAGGAATGCGAAGTTCCTTTCCAGCCAAAAGAAGGCAAGCCGGTTTACTGCAAAGCCTGTTACACAAAGAAGAGAAACGCTTAATTTTTCCGCATATTGCGGATTATAACTCTTTTTTAACACGGCTATTGTGTAGCCTCAAGGATGTTTTGACTGTTGGATTCTCTGAATATTTAGAGAATTAGCGGTTGAGATTAAAAAAAAGGTGATTTTCAGGCGTTTGGTGTTCTAATGTGTTTTTAATCATTAGTTCGCCTTACGCCTGATATATTCTATCTCCTCCAGGCAGCTCTACGAACCATTAGCGGCGGTAATTGCGCTGTTTTTGTGTTATTGAGGCAGGATTCACCAATATTTCCTCTGTTGCTCGGATACCATATAAATCCGGGTTTGGGTCGTACTGTGCCTAAGAGTCGACTTAAAAAACCCCGTTTATTTTTCTTTTCTATGGCAACCATAATATTGGCCTTTTTATCAGCTTTCAGAAGAGCAGATTAAATCACGTTCCGCCTAATTATCTATCGACAGGACATCCTACAGGCTTAACAGAGGGATTTTCGCCACAGGCACATACAGGACAAGATTAATCCCTAATTTTTTTTGACTTCTTTCTCAAGATTTCGTGTGATGACGAACTGTAGAGAATTTAATGCGGTCAGTTGTTTAATGTGATCAAGAATTTTAGCTTTTTTAGTCTTCGGTCCTTTTTTTGCTGCATTGCTCTTATAATCACTTAATTTGCTTCGATTGTCAATATTAGGCATTTTAGAACACTCCATTGACTAAATACAATTTACAGTTAATATTTGAATATTACGAAATTCTGTGTTATAATATTCGCGATTGCGAAATAGTCAAATAAAATATTCGCAATTATGAAATTTTATGATAGACCATAATGAAAAAGATGTAATAGGGCGCATTGCAGCACTTCGCAAAGATTATGCTGGTGAGCGAGGCAAGAAGAAATTCGCTGCCCAGCTTGGCATAAGCCCTTCTACATACAGCTATTACGAAAAAGACCGTGTCCCCCCTATACCGATATTGTTAAAGATATGTCAGCTATGCAATGTTAATGTTAATTGGCTGCTTACAGGTAATGACGGACAGGAAAATGAAAAGAACGCCCAAACAGGTCAAAACAACCATATTATCTCAAAGGTTAATAAAGTACTCGAAAAACAGCCTGCAACTTCTGATGCAATTTCAGCATTTTTGAATCTTCTCGAGGAAAAGTCTAATTTTGAACAGGTTAGAAACTTGCGGCAGAGGCCTTCAAAGGCTGAAAACGGCTGGATTCCTGTGCTTGGCAGAACGGCGGCCGGCGTGCCGGGCTTATGGAATAACGCTATCGGCACTGATTCAAAAATTATTGAAACTCAACTCGAAGAGCTTGTTCAAAAACACATTAAAGCCTCGATTGTGAAATCGATTACCGCTGATATTTCGGTAGATTCACAAGCCCTATCTGTAATCCAGGCATTAAACAATGCCCAGGCAAGCCTTATTCAGACCGCCGGTGGGGATAATGACGAAATAGTCCAATTTGTGGATTGTCCGCAGATACATAAACTACTGCCCGATTGTTTCGCACTTCAGATTGACGGCGACAGTATGTCACCCCGCATCAACGATGGCGATATAGTAATAGTAAGCTCCTCAATAGCAGCCGGGGCCGCCCTGCCGGCTATAGTCAGAATTTCAGGGGCAATAGGCGTAACCTGCAAATTGATAAGAAATGAAGATGATTCGGTTCATCTTGTGCCTATAAATGAAAAATACGACGCAAAAATTATCAAAAGAAAAGACTTATTATGGGCCCTTGCCGTTATATGCCATATAAGACTGAAAAGCATAGATTCATAGATTGAAACTTGCCGATATTATAAGTATATAAGAACAATAAATTTATAAGTTAATAGTGTATCATATATTTTAGGAGTAATTATTATGTTATTAAATGTCATTCGAGGTATTTTTATTATCGTTATTTTCGCCGCTCTTTTTGTCAGTATCACATCCGAGGCGGCAAATCCGACAAACCCTGAAAAACTCACACAAAACCAGATATGGGTCATAATGGTCGGAGGCCTTACACTTGCCGTACTGGTTTTATTCATCGATTGGGTTCTGCCCAAAAAATCATTGAGCGCACTTGCTGGTATATTTTTCGGCCTTATCGTAGGAATATTTTTCAGCTGGGCACTCTCATTAGTTCTGGATATGGTCAATGATGTATTCAAACTCGAGCTTGTGGGCAATAACCTGAAACTTACAAAATGGGTCATGGGAATATGCATTTGTTATTTCGTAATCAGCTATGTAATGCGCACCAAGGACGATGTTCGCTTTATAATTCCTTACGTAGAATTTTCGCGTCAAACAAAAGGCATAAGGCCTCTTATTCTTGACACATCAGTTATAATCGACGGCCGAATAGCGGATATCTGCCAAAACAAACTTTTTGACGCACCTCTTGTGGTTCCAAGATTCGTATTAAATGAGCTTCAGCTAATCGCCGATTCGGCAGACAAGCTGAAACGCGTTCGCGGCAGACGCGGCCTTGATATACTGCATAAACTGCAGAACAATACTCTCATAGAGGTGCAGTTGGACGACACTCCCCCGCCGGGCGTTGATGTAAATGCTCCTGTTGACCAGAAACTGGTTGCCTTTACAAAAAATTGCGACGGCAAACTTGTAACGAACGATTACAACCTCAGCAAAGTCGCGGCGGTTCGGCAGGTGGACGTAATTAATATAAACGATTTGGCCAATTCACTTAAGACGGTAGTTCTGCCGGGCGAGCCAATGGTTGTCAGGATAATCAAGGCGGGCGAAGAATCCCAGCAGGGAATCGGCTATCTTGACGACGGCACAATGGTAGTCGTCGAAGAAGGCAAGGGTAAAATAGGTGAAAAAGTTCAGATTACCGTAACAAGCGCTCTGCAGACATCGGCGGGACGAATGATATTCGGCAAATACGAACGTACGTCCCGCGAAAATAATAACAATAGCGATCACAATGAAGACAACGACCGTGACGACAGGCAAAACAATTACAGACAAAAAAAACAATATAGTTAACCGTATTGAGGTATCCGTAATTCGATTTAAAAAGCCGTCGGCAAAACCGGCGGCTTTTATTATATCGAAGTTATATTACATCTGTGTTCCGAGATATACCTGCAGACCCATCTTCTTTACACGGTCCATCTGTTCTTCTATCTGGTCCACGTGAGCATCTTCGTCCTTTAAGATGCCTTCCAATACTTCCTTGGTAGCATTATCGCCTAATTTCACACAGAGTTCAATGCCGGCGTTGTAGCCGCGAACAGCGACCATTTCAGCCGCCAGGTCGTTGGTGAACTGCTGAGGCACTTCGGCGCCGATTTTAATATCGTTGAGCTTGCTGACAACGGGCAGACCTTCCAAAAACAAAATACGGCCAATTAATGTTTCAGCATGCTTCATCTCGGTAATGGCTCGTTTCTGTTCCATATCGCCGAGCTTGGCAAGACCCCAGTTTTCGCACATTTCCGCCTCTACCATATATTGGTTGATAGCCGTAAGCTCGCTGGCCAGAAGCCCATTCAAACACTCGATTAATTTAGGATCGCCTTTCATAAAAACACTCCTTAGCAAAAAATTAATAAAAATACCGGACTCAAATTAAGCGGCGTAATTATTTTCTCTGGTATTTGCCCATCAGTGAGCCTTCGGCTATAATATGGTTTTTCATAGCGTTAAGCAAATCTTTCTTTTTAGAATTGGCCGGCAGGTCAAGCATCGTATCCAGAGCATAAACCTTGAAATAGTATCTATGCGTCCCGCTCGGCGGGCAAGGGCCGTCATAACCATTCCGCATAGAATCGTTAAGACCCTGCTTTGAGCCGTTCTGAAGCTCTTTTACCGCCGGAATACCTTCAGCCAATTCGTTTACCTCGACAGGTATGTTCCACATTACCCAGTGAACCCAAACGCCAATAGGGGCATCAGGGTCATCTCCGATTAAAGCGAAACTTTTCGTGTCTTTCGGAGCCTGCTCCCATTTCAGCGGCGGGGAAATGTTTTTGCCGTCGCAGGTGTATTTTGCAGGTATCATACCGCCCTCTTTAAATGCCGATGATGTAACTGTAATCGCCATTTTCCCATCTCCTTTCTGCGCAATACTATTTTGACCAACACCGCACAACAAAATCATTAACATAACCAAAATATAATATTTTTTATTCATAATCATAATTCCTGTAACTATTTTTTCCGGCGTTTTTTTGATTTACTTTTCAGGCACGCAAGGCAACGCTCATCGCTGCACATTTGGCAAAAGTAACAATCTTTGCAATTATGCTTTTTAGGGCCGCTATTGTCCGGCATATATACTTTGCCGACAATGCCCTTAATTTTCTTTAGAGCCATATAACACTATAATTAAAAAATCAAATCCACCTGAGGCGGACAAGTATCAAAATGCAAAAACCAATTTAAGATCATGTTTTCTTCTCAGGGGTCTCGGTTGCCTGCTTCTGCTTCAGAACAAATAACTCCCCCTGGACTTCTTTTCTTTGGACCTTCTTTTCCCCGACCCTCTCTTCCCGAGACCGGCGGATGACATGAAGCCCAATCGTGTTTAGTAGTAGTGCACCTATGGCATAAAAGCAAATACCTATGAGTAGTACCGGCAGTCCTATTAATAGGGCAGGATATCCTCCGGGCGGCAGTATGTCATATAACCATTGCCCCCAGGGAATCATCAATACAAAGATTACCCCGACGGTCGCAAACAACAATATCCAGCCCCATACCGTCAAGTCCGAGAGTCTGATTTTCATCGGCCCCCATCTTTGTGAATCTCCATCAGCGATTGGCTGGATTAGCTTACCTTTTGTCCCAAAGAGTCGCGAGAAAACTGCATTAATAACATAATAAAGTGCGCAACTAAAGACAAAAATTCCAATTGCTAATAAGAAGGCTATGAAAAAATTTTCCATAAATTCATTCGTTAAAAAATAAAATATCAAACAACCCTACCAAGGCATTGGCAAGGCTAACCACTAACCAATTTTTTCGATTTCCTTTTTTAAGGCCACAAAAAGCTGCGATTGCTTCACTGTCGCGATTTTTTTGCCTTTTTTGTAGATAAAACCTTTATCAGCGGCGGCACAGACGGCAATATCAGCATCGGCAGCTTCGCCGGGGCCGTTAACAATACAGCCCATTACCGCAACCCTTATCGGTTTATGTATCCCGGCAAGAAGTTTCTTTGTCTGCTGAGCAAATTTAATCAAACCCCTCGACTGCGCTCGGGACTGGTCCCACTGACATCTTCCGCAGGTTGGGCAAACAACTAACTGCGGCTCATTACTTTTATAAAGGCTCAGCGGTTCGAGAATTTTTTTGGCGATTTCGACTTCCTGAACAGGTTCGCCTGCAATACTGATGCGAATCGTATCGCCGATGCCCTGCCAGAGCAAATTTCCCAAAGCGATGGAAGCAGGGACAATCGCGTCTTCGGCAAGACCGGCGTGGGTTAGGCCAAGATGGATTGGATAATCGAATTTTTCAGCGATTGCGATATTCGATTCGATAGTTCTTGCGACGTCGGAGCTTTTGACACTTAATACAATATTGTTAAAACCTCTTTTTTCAAACAGCCGGATATAACCTGCCATTTCTTTTATCATCAGGGGCGTTCTTTGCCCCTGCGCTGTGTCGCGAAGGAGATTTCTAATGCTTGCCTCGTTAATGCCGAGGCGGATTGCTATTTTGTGAGCCTTTGCGCAGTCGATTATCCGGTTAATATCGTTTCTGTCTTTTATGTTGCCGGGGTTGAGGCGGATTTTTGCTGCGCCGGCTTCGATTGCCTCAATCGCCCTTTCAGCAGAGAAGTGAATATCGGCTATCAGCGGGATTTTCACTTTTTGAACAATCTTGGCAAAGGCGATGCTGTCTTTTGCGGTCGGGATAGCAATCCGGACAAGCTTTGCGCCTGCCGCGGCAAGGGCATTTATCTGTTTTACGCAGGCGCTGATGTCGGTCGTGGAAACTTTGACCATCGATTGAATTATAATCGGGTAATTTGAACCGATTTTGACTGCTCCTGCCGTGACTGTAGATGTTTTTCGTCTTTTTATCATAGGTGTAAATTCTATCTTGTTTTATGCGGGCAGGCAAATTAAAATACGCGACTTAACTAACCTCTTTTGGAAATAGATAAATATATGCTGATATCGATAATTTCATTATTTCTGGTTGCGTATTTCGGACTTGGCATTGTGCTGTACTTTATGCAGCCGTCGCTGACCTTCAGTCCGACGAGGGAAGTGCCGTATACTCCGTCCGATTTGGGCCTGGACTATGAAAAAGTTCTGTTCAGAACGGCTGACGACGTCGCATTGTCGGGCTGGTATATCTCTGTAAAGGACGCGAAGTTTACTTTTCTTATCTGCCACGGCAACGGCGGAAACATCTCTTATGCGCTTGATACGGTAAATATCATCAATGAGCTTGGCTTTAACTGCTTTATTTTCGATTACCGCGGCTACGGCAACAGCCATGGTAGTCCGACTGAAGAAGGAACTTACCTCGACGCACAAGCCGCTTATGACTGGCTGACCAAAGAAAAGAAAATTTCTCCACAGAACATAATAATCCTCGGCAAGTCGCTGGGCGGCAGTATCGCGGCGCATCTGGCGAGCAATGTCGAGGCAAAAGGATTGATTGTCGAAAGTGGGTTCACTTCTTACGGCGATATCGGGCAGAAATTTTATCCATATTTGATGGTAAGGCCATTCGCAAGATACAACTTTAACACGTTTGAGTATCTCAAAAAAGTTGACTGTCCCGTGCTGATTATCCACAGCCGAATCGATGAGGTTGTGCCGTTCGAGTTCGGATTGCGCCTTTACGAACAGGCGGCAAAAGAGCCGAAGGAATTTCTTGAAATTTTCGGCAGCCATAACGACGGCTTT
This sequence comes from Sedimentisphaerales bacterium, assembly GCA_050014075.1. GTDB lineage: Bacteria > Planctomycetota > Phycisphaerae > Sedimentisphaerales > UBA12454 > UBA12454. Next base: position 121,494 of record JBEKEA010000003.1, read on the forward strand.
TTGTATTCCGGGCAAATCTACCGCGAAGGATTGAGCGACTGGGTAGAATCCATCAAAAATTATCAGAAGCAAAAGTCCAAAATAATTAAAATTGTCTCGTAATATTGACATCAAGACCAGCCTGCAAAAATGAAGCAAAAGGCAAAAATTCTTGTTCTCCTGCTGATAATCGCCCTGGTGGTTTATTTAATATTTGCTCGGAGAAAAAATAAACCTCCTGTCATCATCGAAGATTTACCGAAGAAATCATACAGCAGAATCGTATCTCTTGCGCCGAGCATAACGGAAATTTTATTCGCACTGGGACTTGGCGATAAGGTTATAGGAGTCTCTGAATTTTCCAATTATCCTCCAGCGGTAAACCAGATTCCGAAAGTGGGCGGGCTGCTTAACCCAAATTACGAAGCGATTGTCGCGGCAAAGCCAGACCTTGTGATTTTCTTCGAAAATATGCCGGGAATGGCAGACAAATTCGATTCGCTGAAAATTAAAGGATTGGCGGTAAAACACGACAGTCTCAATGAAATCCTCGATTCGATTCAGATAATCGGCCGATACTGCGGCAAAGCACAAGAGGCTGATAAAATTGTCAGCGAAATCCGCAGTAAAATTAATTCCATTCAGAGCCAAACCTCCGGCGGAAACAGGCCGAAAGTGCTGATTAGTCTGGGACACGATTATTCGAAGGACGCGTCAGAGAAACCGCAAAATATTTATATTGCAGGGGATGACGGATTTTACAGCGAGATGGTCAGACTGGCCGGCGGGCAAAACGCTTATGAAGGCAAATTGCCTTTTCCAATGGTAAACGTCGAATCGATAATAACGATGAATCCGCAAATAATTATAGATATAGCGCCAGTAGAAACGAAACCAACCGACAGCGAAATAACTATAAAACAATGGAAAAATTTCGACCTGATTGACGCAGCCAAAAGTGACAGGATATATGTTTTTACGGAAGATTACACAGCGATACCGGGGCCAAGATTTATACTGACACTTGAAAAAATAGCCCGTATAATAAATCCGCAGTTAAATTTGCAGAAAAATGAACCAAACAGCAATTGAAATAAAAGACTTAAGTTTCGCAATCGCCGGCAAACAGATACTGGAGCACATTTGCTTTTCTGTTTCCACAGGCAAAAGGCTCTTCATCGTCGGACCTAACGGCGCAGGCAAAACTACACTGTTGCGCTGCGTGTCGCGGATTATTACCAATTGGCACGGCACAATACAGGTAAAAGATAAAAATCTGAAGGCCTATTCGCAAAGAAATCTGGCGAAAATACTCACTTATGTTCCGCAGGTTCTGCCGGCTGATATACCTTTTACCGTTCATCAATTTGTTTTAATGGCCAGATATCCGCATCTTAGCCCGTTTTCGGTAGTAGGCCCGGAAGACGAAAAAGTCGTTTCCGGCGCGATGGAAATGACTCAAACCGCCTGCTTTGCCGAGCGGGTAATGGCGACATTAAGCGGCGGAGAAAGGCAGCAGGTCAGTATCGCCGCGGCGCTGGCGCAGCAGGCCGAAATTTTCCTGCTCGATGAGCCTGCCACGTATCTGGATTACAAGCACCAGCGGGACATACATTCGCTGCTGGCGAAAATAAATAAAACTTACGGCACGACAATCGTTTGCGTTACTCACGATTTGAATTCCGCTGTGTTCAGCGCAGATATAATAATCGCGATTAAAGAAGGGAAAATCGTCTTCGAGGGCGCACCCAAAGAAATTATGAATGAAAAAACTCTCGAAGATATATACTCCAAAAAATTCGACTTCGCCCTGCATCCGGTTACAGGCCAAAAAATTATTGTTCCCGACGTGATAGAATGAGTAAAAAAACCGCTATTAATTCGATAATCATATTCGCCCTGCTGGTCGTACTGGTTACGCCGTTCCTGGGTCCGATTAAGATACCGTTTTCCGCTCTGACGGATTTCGGACTTAACACAATCGCAGGAAAGATTTTTTATACATTCCGGCTGCCGCGAGTCCTTACGGCGTTTTTGGCAGGAGCCGCCCTTGCGTGCTGCGGAGTGGCATTGCAGGCGATGTTTAGAAATCCGCTGGCGGAACCCTTTACGCTCGGTATCTGCGGCGGCGCAAATTTCGGCACCGCAATATATCTCATATTCGCAGCTTCAATACCTGTTGCTCACTGCGGTTTAGTCTTTTCCTTCGCAGGCTCACTGGCTGCGGTGCTGCTGGTTTACGGGCTAACGAAAATTAAGAAAGGTTTTTCGGTCGGCACAATGCTCCTTGCCGGCATCGCGGTAAATTTCTTCTTCTCAAGTTTGATACTATTCCTGCAATACATAAGTGATTTTACCCAGTCGTATAAAATGATACACTGGCTTATGGGAAGTATAGATGTTGACGGCTTTCAGATACCGGGTGTTTTATTTGTTTTCACCGCGGTTGGTGCCGCGATTATCGTCGCTCAAAACGCAAACCTAAATCTAATGAGTATCAGCGACGAAATTGCGATTTCAAGAGGCGTCAACGTAAAGTCCGCGAGAAAAATCATATTCCTGGCGACATCTGTTATGGTTGCCGGCGTCGTGGCTTTCTGCGGGCCGATAGGTTTTGTCGGATTGATGGCTCCTCAGATTTGCAGACTGCTGGTCGGTTACGACCATAAGATTCTTACGCCGGCATCAATATTGTTCGGCGGCGCTTTCCTGGTCCTTTGCGATACGATAGCACGAATAATCATCCCATCGTCTCAAATGCCGGTCGGCGTTATAACCGCGCTGCTCGGCGGGCCGTTCTTCATCTGGCTGCTGCTGAAAGACAAAAGCGTATCAAACCTTTAAACAAATCCTTTGCAATAAACGTCATAAGCTGTTAATATATCAGGATATGGAACTTACAGACAATCTAAATATCGTTCAATTCAAGCCGCTGATTACGCCTGAGCAGTTGAAGGAAAAATTTCCTGAAGATGAACAAGTCGCTCATCTTGTTGCCCAGTCACGCAGGACTATTCAGTCAATTCTCATCAACGAAGACAAGAGACGAATTGTTATTACAGGCCCCTGCTCGCTGCACGACAAAATTGCTGCGATTGATTACGCAAACAGATTAAAAAAACTTCAGGACAAGACGGCAAAAAAGCTCATCCTCGTAATGCGGGCATACTTTGAAAAACCTCGAACAACACTGGGCTGGAAAGGAATGCTCTACGACCCATACCTGGACGGTTCGGACGACATACAAGAAGGATTCCTCCGAGCTCGCGACATATTATTAGAAATCGGCAAAATCGGTTTGCCCTGCGCAACAGAATTTCTGGACCCGATTGTGCCGCAGTATATCGCTGATTTAATTTCGTGGGCATCAATCGGCGCAAGAACAGCCGAATCCCAGATTCACCGTCAGATGGCAAGCGGTATGTCAATGCCGATGGGCTTTAAAAATGCTACCGATGGAAATCTTACCCCCGCTGTCGATGCCGTCAGCGCCGCGGCAAGTGCTCATTCATTCCTCGGAATCAGCCGAAACGGACAGGTCATCATCGCTGAAACTCGCGGAAATAAATACGGACATATTGTTATGCGAGGCGGAACAAGCGAGCCGAATTACTCGGCGGAATATGTTGCCTTCGCAGGTATTTTACTTAAAAAAGCCGGGATACCCAACGGCGTCATTATCGATTGCAGTCACGCAAACTCAGGCAAAGATTACAGACTTCAGCGCAATGTTCTTATCGATGTGGCCGGACAGGTAAAGAACGGTTCAAACATTATTTCAGGCGTAATGCTCGAAAGTTTTATAACCGGCGGCAATCAAAAACCAGCCAAACCGGAAAAACTTACTTACGGCCAGTCTATTACCGATGGCTGTATCGACTGGGATGAAACTGAAGAACTTATCAGTCTTTTTGCCGATGCGGTAAGATTATAGCACGCTCCTTTTTTTGCTGGGGATATACCGGCAAACAATCCTTGCAGTAAGACAAATTAAAGGTTATATTCATTCCCTTATTCATAAAGGATTTCTATGGCAGATGTGACAGATAAAAATAGAAAGACTACGACCGCTGAGTCGATAGCCAATACCTTTGAATGGATGATAACGGCATTTGTACTCGCCTTTGTTTTCAGGGCGTTTGTGCTCGAAGCTTTTCGTATTCCAACAGGCAGTATGGCTGACACCCTGATGGGCGACCACTTCCGAATCCGATGCGCACAATGCGGCTACAATTATCAATATAATTTCAATCCTTATATTCAGGAAAATCAAAATTATCATGCCGCCGCGGGCAACGATCTTTACAGGCCAATTCCTTCTCCAAGATGCCCGAGCTGCGGGTATTATGAAAAATCAGAAATGGTTGTTCCGAAATCCAACGGCGACAGGATACTTGTATTCAAATGTCTCTATCAGTTTGTTGAGCCCAAACGATGGGATGTTATCGTTTTTAAAAATCCGACCGGACCAGAGATAAATTATATTAAAAGACTTATCGGCAAACCCGGCGAAACAGTAGAAATCATCGACGGCGATATCTA
>JBEKEA010000004.1:0-110627 GCA_050014075.1 Sedimentisphaerales bacterium
CTGAGAGCAATCACGGCTCTTTAGCCGTGTCCGTATAAAGGGCTCAGGAAGTTTTCTCCTCCTCCCAAAATGAGTAGGGCTTGTGATCGGACAGTGAAAATAGTCGGTTACAGCCCTCTCGAGAGCAAACACGGTATGGGACCGTGATATTTATATACCGCGTTAGGCGGGTAAGGCTCACAAAGAGTTTTCTCCTCCTCCCAACGAGCAGGGTTATGACCGGACAGTGATAAAGATGGTTTTAACCCTCTCGAAAGCAAACATGGCTTAGCCGTGAAAGAATAAACCCGCCAGAGGCGGGTAAAGCTTAAAAAATTCATTTTCTACTCCATTAGGTTGTGGTTGTTGACTGAAAGTGATGATCAGGTCGCAACCTTTAGAAAAAACATGGGTTGACTATGTAAAGAGAATTCATAAGGAATGAAGCATCACCCAATGTTGGGCCCCGACCACAGATCACTGTTCGGTCTTAGGTCGGGGCCAATTTTTTGCGCATTTCGAAAAGTCAGAGCCATTCAGCAGTTTCAACTAAGATTATTATTCACTAACCTCAACTCATTCACTAATCTCAGCTAAAAATATTATCATTTACCGGCCTCAACTAATTATTGCTTTTTGCCGCCGATAGTCTAAAATTAAGCAGACTTTGGGGATATAAAAATGAAAGATATCGAACTGGAAAAATATTCGTCGGCGTTCACATTGTCAGATATGGAAATATTCGTATTTCCAGAGTTGATGTATTCACTTTTATTGGCAAATATAATGAGCCCGCTTGTTTGGCAGTGGCGAGAGGAAAGCTCATTCAAAAAACTGGCCGGCAAAGACCCATATAAAAAACTTATGCGCCTCCGCCAATATATTATGGATGAATTCGAGTTCAACCTCGACCTGGAAACCTGGGGTCTGACCGACAAAAATACAGAAGTAAAAAGATTCGAAAAATACCTCCCAGCAGGTGAAATATCCAAAAGCAACGCTCTGTTCGGCTATGAAGGCGATACCTACTACTACGACGTCGATATCCGTAAACATTTCGGACTGGATAAATACAATACCGATATCATCCCATACTGGAAAACCGAAACTGTAGAAGCTATGAACGCCTTTAGGCATAAAAAAGGCTATAAAACCGGGGCAGGCGAGTGCGTATCACTGTCAACGCTATACGCCGCGGCGGCATTTATCGTATGCGGAATACCCCTGGAAGAGATATATATGGTTTTAACGCCGCTGCACTCGCAAAACTTCATAGATATCAACGGCGGAGTCATTACCAATAACAGAAGATTAGTTACCAAATCGATGTGGTTCAACGGCACGGAACTTTCAAATAAGGCTCAGCGTGCCTTGCGAAACGAACAGATAACCATAGTCGAACACACAAGCGGACTTGTTCACTGCCTTTATAAAGACGCGACAATCGACAAAAATATTTACGAGGACTTTTGCGGTAAACTGAAAGGTTTTCTGCAGGAGGAACTGTCGACGGCTATGATGGTTAATTTCCTGCGGGCCAATCCTGATTATCAAAAATATTTTCAGTTCTGCAAGGAATGCCGAACCAATCCGCAATTTGTCAATGCAGAAGACCTTTTCAACTACGAACATCTAAGCCCGCTGAAAGTTTCCGACTGCTCGCATAAACAACTGCTCGAAGAAGTTTTTGACGGCGAATTTTCAACCGTGCCTTCCCCAAATAGAATCCGCTGCGACCAGTTCGAAGAATTTATGAGAAAGAAAAAGCCTGATATCAGAACCGAACAGGGCAGGGCGGACATTACCGAAGTTTTCGCAAAATATATGCCTGATGCAAAAAAGTTTGTGAGCGAGTTTATCGACTTTATACATATCGAGCCGAAACTGCCAAGCGGAGAAAAAAATTACATACCGACAGAGCCGATAAAAATATCGGCCGGAATGAGCCGAGAGCAGATAATTAATTATCTGCAAAGCATAAGAAGCACAAATATTGTCGCAGACCTTGCGTTTTATGCATATCGAGATATGGAAACCTGCGACTGGAAGCCTTTTGTAAAATCGGCAATAGAGCGAAGCCCGGTTTCAATTGAGATGATAAAAGATAAATCAATCGAAGATTGTTTCAAATGGCTTCATTGTTTGAAGAATGAGTCGATATATGATGGTAAGAGGGTGGCGCAGCCGGATGAGGTCGCAAATTACAGCAGGGGAGACGGGATTGAAAAAGCGATTACACTTGCCAATATAATGCATAGAAGAGAGCCGGAGAAAGAAATTTCAATAAAGATAAACGGCGGCAGCGTTGTTGTTGAAGCGGGTAAGAAATTTGAGTTTGAAAGTTCAAAAGGGTTTGAGAAAAAGATAGCAATAAACAAAGGAGAATACAGAATACAGTAGACAGTGGAAAAATTAAAAATCAAATATCAAAATGACAGAGCAAAATTTAAAAATTGATAAACGTCCCCTATTTATTCCCATTTATTCTGTTTGTAAAATTTCCTCTGGTGTTTCTAATACATACATATCAATATAGCCTTTGTTATGAGAATTAACATAAACTACAGAATAGTTGTTTTTGTCAATGCGTTGCATATGTGATACATGGTCAAGATTAATCCAAATAATACTTTGGTCTATTAATGTAAGTTTTTTAAAATTCATTTTTTCACCTTAAACATTTCAAAAAAAATGGTTAACTAGTCAATTAAACTTCGGATTTTTTAAAACGATTTCATTTAAATCTGAAAAATAAGACAATAAATTATATTCTGTAATTGGTGCATCTCCTGGATGAGCACATTGGCACCTTAAATCAAAACAACTTCTTAAACGTGTATGTTGATTGAAATCAATTAATTGCATTCCTTCAAGTATCCAAATAATTATTGTGTCAAAAACTTGTCTAAGCTCGTTGATTGATGAAATGTTTTGAGGTTGATTGAATTTTTTAAATCTTCCGATTTGTTGACTTGCCATAGTTGCAGAAGTTACATTGAATTTAGCGAAACCGATTTTTTCTATTGTGTTATGAATTCTGTTTATTGCTGTACACCACCCTAAAACAACTGCCGCTCGATAATATTTATGTTTAGCACAATTGATTGCCTCTTTAAGATATTCATCTTCAACTTGATCGGGTAATCCTTCTAACATCTTTGATAATAAAGAAATATCTGTAGTAGATTTTGGATTTTTTTGCATTGGCAAGATGAAATCGTCACGAAAACTTTTAGACAAAAAACCTAAAGTTTCTAAATAGCTCTTTTTGAGATTATTTGGGGCGCTTATTTTTATAAGTCGTTCAAAATTTTCTGAGTAAGTATCAGCAACCTCAGAGGTAATATTGTATTGGGCTTTTAAAGGTTCAACTATTTCTTTAAACCATTTGGTTCCTAATATTTCTGCACGTTCTCTTATTGTTTTCTTTGAAATAGAATTTGCATGTTCTAATGCTACATCTTTGCGCAAATCTTTTAATTGTTGATGTATTTCTTGTAAAGTTTTTAACATTTTATTGTAAATCGTTTATGGTTTGAGCTAATGCTTTTTTACCATCTGCATTTAAACGGATTGCAGGTTGTTTCTTATCATATTTTTCAAAATTATCGAATAAAGCTGCACTGTTTTTGAAATAAGCTGCGAAATTGTTTGGATCATAACATTTCCTTAAATTGCATTCTTCTCGAACCTTTTCTCCATCAAATTCAAACTCGCCAGTATGGATTGCATTTTGTAAAGATTGCAATAATGCTATCCTTGTTTGACACTCTGAAATTTTTGTTGTTTTTAAATCATCAAAGAGTGGCAAAATATTCTCTCCTTCTTTGTAGAAAATTTGGTTTATATTCGAAATTGATAAACCATTAGCTTGAAGGAATTTTTTAGTTTTTACATGTAGATCCTTTTCTTGAAAATCTTCTTGCTTATCATTATTTTTTTTCTGATTTTCATCAGAAGAATTATCTTTTTTTTCATCATCTTTTTTCACTTCAGGATGTTTAGGGCTTGTGTGTGGGGGGAGGCCTTGTTTTTCAAGATAATCTTTTAATAATAATTCAAAGCATTTACTTTGTAAATTCTCGGGACAGTCTTTTGCAATCGCGATGAATTCTGAAACTTTATCTTTTAAACTCATTATCTGTACCTTTCCTATCGAAGCTTATAATTTAAATAATGGGGAACACTCTTGCGCCGTCTTTGTTGCATTCCTGAATGTCTCTCTAAAATCAATATATCTCTTTCTTTCTCAAAATCAACTAAATTTCGGCTATCTTTGTCGTGAATTTTTTACAAAAAGCGCACGTAAAAACTTGCGCGCTTCAAAAAAATAAAAAAATTTATATCCTTATTTCATAAGCACTTACGAATTGTGGATAAAAAATTATTGGTCATTTTTTTGCAAAAGCGCGCAAGTTCCTATGTAGGGTAGAAGGACAGTAATTCTTAATTCTTAATTTTTAGTTCTTAATTTTGGAACTGCCTTCGGCAGAGTCATTAATTCATAATTCAACATTAAAAATTCAAAATCAAACTATCCATGCCCATACTCCATCTTCACATTCCAACAATTCATTATTATCTGCCGACGTTTATTATGCGCCTTGGCGTGTGGTTTTTGCTGCGCTGGAGAAAATTGAAATGCGGGCATTGGTACCGCAAAATAAAACTTTCAGGCGGTCATCGTCCCTCAGTGACAAACTCAACTGCGGCACGTCCCTTCGGGACAAACTCCGCTGCGGCGAAGTTTGCCATTGTCGAGCCAGAAGATTTCGAGGAACTAAATAAATATAAATGGTACGCAGTAAACGGGGGGCATACTTTTTACGCTGTTCGGCCGATATATAATGAAAATCATAAAAGAACAACGATAAAAATGCATCGGCAGATTATGCAACCTGAGAGGGATAAATATGTCGATCATATAAATCATAACGGACTGGATAACCGGAGGGAAAACCTGCAATGTGTAACGCCGGAGCAGAATAGCTGGAACCGCAAAAAAGAAAAGGTCGGCGGAAGCTCAAAATATACCGGCGTGCGATGGTGCGAACATCGCAAAAAATGGCGGGCCAGTATCAGGCGTAACGGGGCAAAAGAACATCTGGGCTATTTTGACAATGAACCAGGGGCGGCAAAGGCTTATGATGAGGCGGCGAAAAAATATAGAGGAAGATTCGCGGTAGTGAATTTTTAATGAAAAACTCTTTAATCGCTGATTACGCGGATTCTTCACAGATTTTTTTCACCACGAAGAACACGAAGGACGCACGAAGGATTGCTTTAAGACATAATTACAAAATCAAACCCTCCCTGAAGCGAGCTTCGTCCGGGTTTATATTTTGTAATTATTGTCGCTGCGCGACTTTTGTCTTAAAGCAATATAACGTCCACGATTGTACCGGATTTAGACTTTAAATTTTGATTGGCATTATGGGTGGAAATAATGATAATATGGAAAAAGGAAGATACAGTAGAAAGTAAAGAGAGCCAAATAAATGGAATTGGGTATAAACAATAAAACGAGGTTTGAGGTGGTTGGGCATATTCAGATAATTGCCAAAACTTTACTAATTATCTGCGGAATACAGATAGTATTGTGGGTAACATCATATAGTTTTACAATGCAAGGAATACTATTCGATAGGTCTGAAACAGCGGTGACAATATCTCTTATATCTTATATCTTCGCCGTAATACTTGTTGTGAGTTCTATCATATTTTTTATGATATTAAACAACGACTGGCTGGTTAAAAAAATTCTGCCCAGCGAAGAGCCGATACCTGTTGAATATCAAAAAATCTGGTTTATAGCTGCTTTGCGGGTTGGGCTGGTATTTTGCGGACTGATGCTGCTTGCCAGTTCGATAGAATCAGTAATATATACCGTAAAATTAATTGTTTGCTGGCCCTTTTGGAATACACAATGGTTTTCAGATTTTATGTATGGTAATTCCGACGTCCGGTTTCAGGAATTCCGGCTGCAGCAAGGGGCTCACAATGTTTTTAATACCATACTTATTGTATACCTGATAATGGCTTCGCCGGGATTTGTTAAATGGCAGGCTAAAAGAATGTTTAAGGTTTAGAATAGTGAGGAATAAAAATGAATAAGATGCATACACTTGCCAAAACGCTTATTACGATAATTGCAGTTTATTGGCTGATATTGATAGGACTTGGTGTTGTGCAGATGCTTTTTATGCTGATATTCTATTATTCTAAAACTCCTAAAGATCAAACGAGTATGCTTCTGGGATTTATAATGTTTTTTATTATGATTCTTATTGTATTGGTAATCTCGAATACTCTCAGGAGGCGTGATAAGATAGCCGAGAAAATAGTCGGAGTCGAATCGCCGCAAAATCCGGTCTCGCAGGTAGAATGGATACCGTTTGCTTTTCGTTTAATATCTGTTATCGCGGGGATGTATTGTTTTTATCGCGTTGCCGTTCAGATCGCCGCGATGGCAAGCCATTTTATGGCAAATCGGTCATCTTACAGACAAATGGAATCAGGCTGGCTGATAATGTTAAAAGAACATTTAGTTGTTTTCATATTAGTTGCCGCGGGAATATATCTTTTGTGCGGGGCGCCGCACTTTGTCAGATGGCAGGTCAGGAAAACTATTGAAATGTGCACAAATGGCGGTGAAAATAAAAAGTAATAATAATCAATAAAGAAGAATACGGAATTGTTTAATCACTGATTACGCAGATTTAAACAGATTAAAAAATAGGCAAATGTTCGCTACTATTCTATTGTGGCAAGCATTAGGCTAAAAACAGGTGGAATTATGACGATATCAAAATATTATTGTCCTTCTTGCGGCAAACGAATAAGTTGGATACAAAGCTGGAAGTTTGCTAATTGGGCTGGGGCTGGTTTTAGAAAATCCTCCCCTTGTCCTCATTGCGGAAAACTTCTTATCTGGTCAAAGTGGCCTTGGAGAATGATAATTACTGGGAGCTTTATCGGGGGTGTTCTTCTTCTTACTCGTTTACTGTTTCCAAAAATAGAAGCTACAAAAGATTTAAACATAATATTTCTGATAATATCATTATTAATGCTATTGGGTCTGTTTACGGCAAAATTGGAAGTATCAGACTCAGATAAGAGAAAAGAAGCTCAGTGAAATTCAAGATGATATTTCGACAATTAAACTGATAGAAAAAACAAAAGGATGGGAAATAAAAACTTCTTTGACAAATTGGGTAACTGTATATAACTACAATCCATATGGAAAAAACAAACAGGAAAATAAATTTTGCGGGAACGGCGTTTGCCGTGCTGTCGCTGCTGTGCGGGGTGCCGGGGCCATTAATCATTAAATATATTGCGCCCGATATGGACTTCTGGACACAGAATTTTCTGCGATATGTCGTTGCTGTGATAACGATGCTTCCATTTATTTTTCTTTCGCAAAAAAAAGATTTCTATTCAAAAGAGCTTTGGCGAAAGGCACTGATAATAGCAGTAATCAACGTCGTGGTGCAATGCTGCTGGGGCGCTGCGTTCTATTATATCAATCCCGCGTTTGTTACGCTGCTATCCAAGTCGTCAATCCTGTGGACTGTAGCGATATCACTGATTTTCTTCGCTGACGAGAGGCCGCTGGTAAAAAGCTGGGCTTTCTGGGCTTCATTTATTATCGTGATAGTCGGACTTGCCGGCGTTATGGTTTTCAAACAGGATTTTTCGACGAAGGCATCTATTATAGGGATAGTTTTGACATTGGGCTTTGCGATTAGCTGGGCGTTTTATACTATTTCGATAAAGGTACTGCTGAAAAATGAGGATTCAATAACAAGTTTTACAATTGTATCGATTTATTCGACGATAGGACTGGGCATTTTGGCATTTTGGTTTGGAAAACCTATGCAATGCGTAAACTTTTCAGGAAATATATGGTTTTTGCTGATTTTAAGTTCTCTGACAAGCATATCCGCATCGCACGTAACCTTTTACTCGGCGATAAAGAGAATCGGTTCATCTATTCCGACGCTTGTTGTCCTGGCCCAGCCGTTTCTTGTTCTGCTGGTTTCGCGGGTTTTATTTGATGAACATCTCAACGGGCCGCAGTGGTTTTTTGGGTTGCTGCTCATTGCAGGAGCAGGACTTGCAATAAAGGCGCAAGAGCATATAAAAAATTGAGGATATTGCAATGACGACAGGCATAACAAAACGTTTATCGTTTTTAGACAGGTTTCTGACGCTGTGGATTTTTCTGGCGATGTTCATCGGCGTCGGGGCAGGGTATCTTTATCCGCCGATAGTAAAATTCTGGAACGCATTTCAATATGACACAACGAATATTCCCATAGCGATTGGTTTAATTCTGATGATGTATCCGCCATTGGCCAAGGTGAAGTATGAAGAGCTTGGCGAAGTCTTTAAAAATTATAAAATTCTGGGATTGTCTCTGATACAGAACTGGGTTATCGGGCCGGTGCTGATGTTTTTGCTGGCGATTATATTTCTGAGAGGCTATCCGGAATATATGATTGGTCTTATTCTGATTGGCCTTGCCCGCTGCATCGCGATGGTTATCGTATGGAATGAACTTGCGGGCGGCGACAGCGAATATGCCGCAGGACTGGTCGCGTTTAATTCTATTTTTCAGGTTCTTTTCTTCTCGGTTTACGCGTATGTTTTCATTACGGTTCTGCCGCCGATGGTCGGCCTGAAGGGGACTGTCGTAAATGTCAGTATCGCTCAAATCGCCAAAAGCGTTTTTGTCTATCTCGGCATACCGTTTATCGCAGGAGTGATAACGCGATTTAGTCTTATTAATCTTAAAGGCAAGGACTGGTATCAAAATAAATTCATCCCTAAAATCAGCCCCATTACATTGATTGCTCTTCTTTTTACAATCGTTGTGATGTTCAGCCTTAAGGGCGAATTTATAGTTTCGCTGCCGATGGATGTGCTGCGTATCGCTGTGCCGCTGCTGATTTATTTTGTAGTGATGTTCTTTATTACGTTTTATATCAGTGCAAAAGCCGGCGCCGATTACGCCAAATCGGCCACGTTGTCTTTTACCGCGGCCAGCAATAATTTCGAATTGGCTATCGCAGTCGCGGTAGCGGTTTTTGGAATTAATTCCGGCCAGGCATTCGCTGCCGTTATCGGCCCGCTGGTTGAAGTGCCGGCGTTAATTAGTCTTGTGAATGTAAGCCTTTGGATAAAGAAAAAATACTTTATATGAAATGTTAGATAGTTTATACTGAATGAATGGAAGATAATAAAGAATCGGCGATGAGGTTTATTTTGCTTCTGGGGGTCGTCAGCCTTCTTGCGGATATGACTTATGAATCTGCGCGAAGTTTGGCCGGGCCATATCTTTCCACCCTTGGCGCAACGGGAACAGTTGTCGGAGTTGCCGCAGGGCTTGGCGAATTGCTTGGATACGGGCTGAGGTATTTTTCGGGGCTGTTGAGCGATAAAACACGGCGATACTGGCTGATAACAATTGTAGGTTATGTGGTAAATTTGCTGGCGGTTCCGCTGCTGGCTCTGACACATCATTGGCCGATGGCGGTAGCTTTGATGATAAGCGAGAGAATCGGCAAATCCATTCGCACGCCCGCCCGCGATGTAATGCTTTCGCACGCCACTGCGACTGTCGGCAGGGGATGGGGATTTGGGATTCACGAGGCGATGGACCAAATCGGCGCGATGACCGGCCCGGTGATTGTTATGATTGTTCTCGCTATTAACGGCTCATATCGTTATGCCTTTGCGGTTCTGGCTATCCCGGCCTGTATGGCGATTACCGTGCTTTTAATAGCTCGAAATATTTATCCGCATCCTCAAAAACTCGAAAAAGCTTCCCAGGATAACAAGCAGAATGTCAAACTTCCCAAAGCATTTTGGCTTTATCTGGGAGCTGTCGGTCTTGTGGCGGCGGGCTTTGCAGATTATCCGCTGATTGCGTTTCATATTAAACAGCACAATATTTTTGCCGACAAATGGATTCCGCTTCTTTACGCAATCGCTATGGGCGTTGACGGCTTAGCGGCTCTTTTCTTTGGCAAATTATACGACAAAAAGAAACTGCTTTCGCTCGCGACAGCGGTAGTGATTTCGTCTCTCTTTGCGATTTTCGCATTTTCGCTTTCGCCGATATGGATTATCGCCGGGATTATGCTCTGGTCTGTCGGTATGGGCGCTCAGGAATCTATTATAAGGGCCGCGGTAGCCGATTTTGTCCCAACAGTCAAACGCGGCACAGGATACGGCATTTTTAACGCGGGCTACGGTATATGCTGGTTTTTGGGAAGTGCGCTGATGGGCGTTCTTTATGATTTTTCTATTCCGGCTCTTATTGTCTTTTCAGTTGTTTCCCAGGCCGCTTCGCTGCCGCTGTTTGTCAGCTCGCAAAAACACTTTGCCGGAAAATGATATTTAATGGTCATTTCGAGCGCAGTCGAGAAATCTATTTAATTTCGTTTTTCCCATCTTACCCCAAAAACTATTCCATCAAATTCATTTTTTTATTTCCTTATACTTTGAGACCACTAAAACGCAACGCAGTCGCAGCCCAGACCCCAGAAATCGCTATAGCGGGGAGCGGCGGTTTTGATGCCGACCAGGAGTTGATGGGCAGCATGGAGACAGCCGTGCGCATGGCACTGGGTGGTATGCTGGTGCCGAGGGACAGGGACGCCGGCACGAGCGGCTTTGCGAACATCTAATGGCGCTCCGTACCCGCCATAAACCTTTACGGGTGACCATTCCGGCAGCACGGGCAGTGGCGCCGGGCCAAGGTCCTGAAATTCCTTGGCGCTATAAACAATCTTCCCGCCAACAATGGTAAGGACAGACTCAATCCCCTTGATTTTCTCTTCCGGCACGGAGAAGTAATCTTCGGTGAGTGCAGTAACATCCGCCAGTTGGCCGATGGCGATTGCCCCTTTCTTGCCGCTTTCACTCGAAAACCAGCTGCTGCCAATCGTATAAAGTTTCAACGCTTCCTCCCGGCTCAAACGGTTTGCTTCGGGATAGAGTTCGGCACCGCCGATGGTTTTCCCGGCAACGAGCCAGTAAAGAGAAAGCCAGGGGTTATAGCTGGCAACGCGGGTTGCATCAGTGCCCGCCCCCACGGGAATGCCAAACTCGAGCATTTTTCTAACCGGAGGAGTCCGCTTGGCTGCCTGCTTCCCATAACGATCCAGGAAATACTCTCCCTGGAAAGCCATGCGATCCTGAATGGCAATGCCGCCTCCCAACGATTTGACGCGTTCCATATTGCGGTCGGAGATGGTTTCGCAATGATCGAAGAACCACTTTATTCCTTTGAAGGGAATCTCTCGGTTCACCTCTTCGAACACATTTAACATGCGAGAGATGCTTTCGTCATAGGTCGCATGAATGCGGAACGGCCATTTATTGGCGGCCAGCAACGAAACAACTTCTTTCAAATCCTTCTCCAGGTTTGACGGGAGGTCGGGCCGGGGTTCCATAAAATCTTCGAAATCCGCCGCCGAATAAACAAGCATTTCACCAGCGCCGTTGCAGCGGTAAAAATCGTCCCCCTTGTCTGGCGTGGTGAGCTTCATGCATCGCAGGAAATCATCCTTCTCCTCTTTGGGTTTTTGGGTGAAAATATTGTAGGCCATACGCACAGTCATTTCGCCCCGCTTGTGCAGTTCCTCAATGATCGCGTAGTCATCCGGATAGATTTGCGATCCGCCGCCCGCATCCACCAGGCTCGTGAGGCCAAGACGATTCAACTCGCGCATGAAATGACGCGAAGAATTCATTTGATGTTCTGGTGGCAGCTTTGGTTGCTTGCCGACAGTGGCGTAAAGAATGCCGGCGTTGGGACGAGCGATGAGAAGTCCGGTGGGATTGCCGTTTGCGTCGCGCTGAATTTCACCGGATGGCGGATTCGGGGTGTCTTTCGTATAGCCGCAAGCCCGCAGAGCAGCCTTATTCAATATTCCGCGGCAATACAGGTGCAGGATAAAAACCGGCGTATCAGGTGAGACAGCGTTAATTTCCTCGAGCGTGGGCATGCGACGTTCGGCGAACTGAAATTCGCTCCAGCCGCCTATAACCCGAACCCATTGGCCGGGCGGTGTGCGTTGCGCTTGCTCTTTCAGCATCCGTAATCCGTCGGCGAGCGAGCCAACGCCGTCCCAGCGCAGCTCAACGTTGTAACTGAGACCGCCTCGAATCACATGCATATGTGAATCGTTGAGTCCCGGGATAACTCGCCGCCCTTTAAGGTCGATCAATTGCGCATTTTTCGGAGCTTTTGACCTAATTTCTTTATCATTCCCTATGGCTGCAACTTTCCCATTTTGGATGAGAATCGCTGATACTTCTGGACTCCTGGGATCAAAGGTTGTAATGCGGCCATTGAAAAGAACCATGTCTGTTGATAAATTTTGACTCATGGGTCACCTCGTTTCTGAAATTCAGTTGAGATGCCAACAATTATCCGGACGTATGCCCGCCAACCATTGCATTGGCATATATAATGCCAACGCCGTATGCCCCGGCATGCTCCTTGGCAATGCCAAGCACGGCATCATACGTTTCCTGTCGCGCCCAGTCTCGCTGGAATTCACACAATATCTGCAGCCACGTTACCGGAACAGCTCCCGCCTGAATCATACGCTGCATCGCCATCTGATGAGCTTCAGTCGTTGTAGCGCCTGAAGCGTCAGCTACAGCATAGACCTCGTAACCAGCTTCCATCGCGTAAATGGCCGGAAATGCAAGGCATACTTCTGTCCATAAAGCCGCCATTACCAGCTTCTTACGCCCCGTCTTTTCCACTGCTGCCACAAACTTTTTATCTTCCCAAGAATTCATCGTCGTGCGGTCAATGGGTTTCTGGTCAGGAAAAACCGCTTGCAGCTCAGGCAGCAGTGGCCCACTAAAACTTTTTGCCGCAACTGTCGTCAGAACCGTGGGCACTTTGAAAACTTTGGCTGCTTTGGCAAGCCCTAAAACATTATTGATAATCGTCTGGCGATCGTTCGATTGAACACCGAAAAACATTTGTGGTTGATGGTCAATTAAAACCACCGCGCAATTATCCGGGGTAAGCAGACTATGAATACTTTGATTACTCATGTTTTTCTCCTTATATTTATTGACAATTTTTAAACTTAACCGCTCGAGTTTATTTTTTTCCTTTTCATACATCAATCATAGCGCAATCTGGATCCAGCCGGCTTCAAGCCTGGTTGCATAGGTACGGATGGATTCCGTGCGAACGTGCTTCATCAACATGCCGATGTTCTGCAGGTATTCGCCCAACATTGGCGGCGGGGTCTCGTGGCCGATATCGTGCGGAACAGGGCCGGACAGGGCCTGGCCGGTGGTAACGTCGAACTGGGCGCAGTGCATGGGGCAGGTAAGATACCTGCCGTCGAGCGTGCCCATATCAAGCGGCGCATTCATGTGGCCGCAGCGTCGTTGGATGGCGTAGTAATTTCCACCGCAGTTGCAGACGACGATTTCGTTTCCATCGAGTTCAACGGCTTTCATCCCGCCGGGTGCCACTTCGTCAGCGTTTATCGCTCGAATGAATTTTTCACTCAAGGCCCACCTCCTTTGGCGACAGTTGGGGCAGCTTGTCAGGGTCGAGGACATCCTTGTGCACGAATAGCCCGCACCAACAGCGTTTGATAATATCGAAATGCTTCCGGTGGAATGGTATGCACGGGCAGACGATTTGCATATCGCGCTGGCGGTCGTGACGCAGCGGCTGGCAGGGACAGAATGGAACGCCATGCTTGCCTTCCAGTATCACCTCCTGCTCGAGCAGGAAATCCATCATCTCCGCGTCTGGCGTAAACTTGAAACCCAACGGCTCGACGACCTTGGCGAAGAAATATTGCAGTGCCTTTTTTCTTGATTCAGTATTCATTCAGCACCGCCTCATATGCCCATCGCGCTCGAATAGCGCTGGGGCTGATAACCTACGATGACTTCGTCGTCAATCTTGACGAATGGAAAGCCGGTGGCGCCCGCGGCATCAACCTCCTGCACAATCCTTCTTTGTGTCGGCTCGTCAGCGAGGTCATAATCGATGTAAGTGAACGGAATATTGTGGTCAGAGAAAAACTTTTTTGTCTTACGGCACCAGGGGCAAGTTGAGAGAGTGTACATGCTGACCTTTTTCATGAGCATTTCCTTTCATTTGAGGTTAACAAATAGTTTGCCGGCTTCGGACTTTGTGGGATAAACCGCAAGGCCAATTTCAGGCGCATCCAGGAACTTGCCTGTTCGAACATCGAACCGCCAATCGTGGCATGGGCAGGTTATCGTGTAGCCCGCCAGTTTGCCCGTCAGCAGCGGGCACGCCATGTGCGCACACTTGCCTGAAACGGCGTAAATCGCGCCGCCGACGCGAGCCAAAACGACATTCACGCCCAGCGGATAGACCGTCGCCATGTGGCCTTCCAGCAACGCGGCGTCGTCCAGCACGTATATCCAGTTCGTCGCCATTTGTTCTCCGATTGATTCTTTATTTCGCCAGCCCAATCTGCTTCATGAACGTGAGATTGTCCCAGAACAAATACTCTTCGTTCATTACTCCGTCTTTCCAATGACCTACGGTGCACATCGTAATCTTGTACGGCTTACCAGTCGGTGCGATTGTCTTTCCATCCGGCGTGGGCATTGGCTTGGTGAAGGTCCCCTCCATTATTCCAATAACGGCCGTCCACTCTCCCGAGCCGATTTTCACAGTGTGGATTTTTATCCTAGTATCCGGAGCGTAGACAAACATAGCCTTTAGATCCTCGATGTGTTTCTCGATACCCTCGGTCTGGTGTCCGTCGGGCCAGTGCACGATTACGTCCTTGGAGTGGCTCTCGTGCAGTCGCGTCCACTGTTGCCCGGTGAAAACAACATAGTCCAGGGTGTCGAACGTGGCGAGGTGCTCGGCGATGGCTTTCGCCTCGGCCTCATACTGTGCCAACTTCGGTTTTACTGGAGTCGCAGCCTTCATTCCCGTATTTCCGGTGCAGCCCGAAATCATAGTCATAACTCCGATGCAGACTGTGGCCATTGCCAATACATACCAGTTTGGTCCTTTAGTGAACATGGTCTTTCTCCTTTCTGTATATGAGTGCTGATATCCTCAGGTGTGCCAATTGATATTAGATTTTAAATATTAAACCCTCGGCTGCATAACCAGGCTTTTCAATTACATAATAATATCTATAGTTGTTTTTATTATCAATCTTTAAATTTAACCGGTTTATTTTTCCTTGCTTCTTTACTTCCTTGCTTCTTTACTTCCTTTTTGCTATAATAATCATATATCTGCTTTAAGGATGATTAATGAAAATTACATTTCACGGGGCTGCACGGGAAGTAACCGGCTCGGCTCACATAGTTACAATCAACGGCAAAAACATTCTGCTCGACTGCGGGATGTTCCAGGGCAGTAGAAAAGAGGCATTCGAAAAGAACCGCAATTTTCTCGTTGACCCTGCCAAAATTGATGTGATGCTTCTTTCGCACGCTCATATGGACCACAGCGGCAATATTCCGACGCTCGTTAAAAGAGGCTACAAAGGCAAAATTTACTGCACCGAAGCTACTGCCGACCTGTGCGACATAATGTTTCAGGATTGCGCCCGCATCCAGGTTCACGATGTTGAGTTTGTCAATAAAAAGCGTATCAGTCAGGGCAAAGCTCCTTTCGAGCCGCTTTATACAGTTGAAGACGCCAATATCGCGTCAAAACAGCTTGTGCCGATTCCGTATTCCAGGCCGTTTAAGATTTTCGATAATGTCGAGGTTTGCTTTCACGACGCAGGCCACATTTTAGGCTCTGCGTTTGTAGAGATAAATTACAGAGAAAACGGCAGTGGCGTAAAAAAGCTTGTATTCACCGGCGACATCGGCCGCCGCGACATCCCTATTTTGCAGGACCCGGTCGTTATAAAGGATATTGATTATTTGATAACCGAAAGCACTTATGGCGACCGCAAGCACCCGCCCGCCGCGGATGTCAAAGCCGCTCTCAAGGCAGTTGTCGATAAAATTTTCCAAACCAAAGGCAAACTTATTATCCCCGCCTTCAGTGTCGGCAGAACGCAATACATTATTTATCTGCTCAATAAACTGTACAGCGAAGGCCAGCTTCGCCCGTTTCCTATTTTTGTCGATTCGCCCTTGTCCAGCGCAGCGACCGAAGTTTACAGAAAGCATAAGGAGTGCTGGGACTCTTCGGCGCTGGAGTTTTTGATTGACGGCCACAAGCCTTTCGACTTTGAAAATCTGCGATACACCGAAAGTGTCGAGGAATCCAGGGCTTTGAACGATATGTCCGGCCCGATGATAATTGTTTCTGCTTCGGGAATGTGCGAAGCCGGCAGGATCCTTCATCACCTCAGGAACAATATCGAAGACCCCAGGAATATCATTTTGGTTGTCGGCTATATGGCTGAAAACACTCTTGGCCGTCGGATTGCCGAGCACCAGAAGCAGGTCAAAATTTTCAGTACAGTCCTGTCGCTCAGGGCCGGCGTTGAGGAAATTGCCGCTTTAAGCGCCCACGCCGACGAATTCGAGATGCTCGACTATTTCGATAAGTGCGGGGCCTCGCATATTGAGCAAGCTTTCTGCGTCCACGGCGAACAGAACGCCCTTGAGTTTTTCAGTGAAAGGCTGCGCGAAGCTGGCATGAAAAACGTCCATATTCCCGCACCGGGCGACGTCTTTGAGCTTTAATATCCCCTCCGTGTATTTTACTTGAAAAATACAGGGCTATTCTGTAAACTAATTCTTTCTTGTCGCCAACGTAGCTCAACGGTGGAGCTCCGGTTTTGTAAACCGGGGGTTATCGGTTCGAATCCGATCGTTGGCTTTCGAGCTTTTTAAGTAAAAAGACCGATAAAAAGGCAAATCTTTCTTGACCCCCTCGGATTAAAATATATATAATTGCTCGTTTCCAGAATAGTAAATTTTACGGAGAAACAAGTTGAAAAAAGCGATTGAGAAAGCAAAGGCACTCGTTGACGCGATGGAGTATATCCGTCAGTTTCGCGGCAAAATTGTTGTCGTTAAATTGGGCGGAAGCGTTATCGACGAGCCTGAACATCAGAAGAAGCTTCTGGCCGATGTAGTCTTTATGGCTACCGTCGGCATCAGACCCGTTCTGGTCCACGGCGGAGGCAAGGCTATAACAAAGGCGATGAACGAGTCCGGCCTTGAGCCGCAGTGGGTCAACGGAAGACGATATACCGATGAGCGGACTATGGCTATCGTAGAGCATGTCCTGATACACGATATAAACGCCTCCATCTGCGAGACGATAAAACAGCTGGGCTGCGAAGCGATGGGTCTGCATTCGCTCAGCAGCTGTGTTCTTTTTGCTGAGCCGCTGCGGATGACCGATTCGCAGGGCAGAAAAATCGACCTCGGCCTTGTCGGCGAAGTCAAGACCGTAAACAGTCAATTGCTGAAAAACCTTTGTGCCAGCGAGACGATTCCGGTTATCGCGCCTGTCGCAATCGACCGGGGCGGCGGAAAGCTCAATGTCAATGCCGACAGCGCAGCGGGAAAAGTCGCTGCGGCCGTCGAAGCGGAAAAATTCGTCTCAGTAAGCGATACTAACGGGATTCTCAAGGATGTGAACGACCCGGAAAGCAATATATCAAGCGCGACCGAAACGGAAATAAAACAGATGATTGAATCGGGCATTATAACCGAAGGTATGCTGCCGAAAGTCGAGGCTTGTCTTATCGCCCTCGATGGCGGCGTAAAGAAGGCTCATATAATTGATGGCAGAATCCTGCATTCACTGTTGCTGGAAATATATACTGAAGAAGGTGTCGGAACACAGATAATTAAATAAGGATAAAGAAGAATAAAAAATGACTACAAATGAAGTAATCGAAATGTTCAATAAGTATGTTATCGCCAATTACAGCCGATTGCCGAAGGTTATCGCCAGCGGCAGGGGAAGCTATATATATGATATAGAAGGCAATAAGATTCTCGATATGTTTCCCGGCTGGGCGGTAAGCGGAATAGGGCACTGCCATCCGAAGGTTGTAAAAGCCATTCAGAAGCAGGCGAAAATTCTGCTGCATATGGATAATACGTTTTACACCGAGCTGCAGGGGCGGCTTGCGCAAATGCTCGGCGAGCGGGCGTTCGGCGGCAAGAGCTTTTTCTGCAACAGCGGAGCCGAAGCCAATGAAGCGGCATTGAAACTCGCTCGAATCCACACGCCCAAGGGCAAATATAAATATATTACCGCGCTGGGCAGTTTTCACGGCAGAACATTCGGTGCTATGACAGCCACGGCTCAGCCGAAAAAATTTGAGAAATTTCAGCCTGTTGTGCCGGGCTTTGTATATGTGCCGTTTAACGATGTCGACGCATTGAAAAAAGCGTTTGACGATGAAGTGGCCGCCGTGATGATTGAGCCGATACAGGGCGAAGGCGGCGTTAACGTCGCGACGCCTGAATATATGCGCGCGATTCGTCAGCTTTGCGATAAGAATCAGGCTCTGATGATACTCGACGAGGTTCAAACCGGAATGGGTCGCACCGGAAAATGGTTCGGCTATCAGCATTTCGACGTTGTGCCTGATATTATCACATTGTCAAAGACACTTGGCGGCGGAGTCGCAATCGGCGCGATGATGGCAAAGCCGGATATTGCGGCGTCGCTTGTGCCGGGCACGCACGCCTCGACTTTTGGCGGAAACTGTATCGCCTGTGCCGCTGCTATTGCGACAATTGAAGCGATTGACGAAGAATCGATGATTGAAAATTCTATAAAGATGGGCCAGTACGCTACCGATAAGCTCAACCAGTTGAAGAGCAAATACAGCGATATTATCGATCATATTCGCGGCAAAGGCCTAATGATTGGCATTCAGTTGAAGCAGCCGGGCGCTGATATAGTAAGTAATTGTCTCAAAAACGGTCTGCGCGTAAATTGTACGCAGGATACTGTTCTGCGTTTTATGCCTCCGATGAACGTTACCGCGAAACAAATTAACGAAGCGGTTAAAATTCTCGATAATGTTTTAAAAATTGGTTAGTTAGCCCCCTGATTTATCAGGGGGTTCAGAGCCGCGACCGTTAGGGAGCGGTCATTAGTTTTTTGAAGTAAAATAGGTGTCCAATGAATGATTTTCTTTCAGTAAGCGGCTGCTCAACAGAGGATTTGTTTGAATTGCTCGATTTGAGCGATAAGCTCAAGAAGTATTACAAGAAGGGCAACCGCGACCTTTGTCTTGTCGGTAAAAGTCTGGTTATGCTTTTTGAAAAGCCGTCTCTGCGAACGCGGATGAGTTTTCAAATCGCGATGGCACAGCTCGGCGGACATCCTATTTATGTCAAGCCCGAAGACATCGGCGGCATTGGCAAACGCGAGCCGATAAAAGATATGGCCCGTGTTCTGGACCGTTATGCCAATGGTATTATGGCACGAACATTCGCGCACGAAACTGTTGTTGAGCTTGCCAAATTCGCCGAGATTCCCGTGATAAACGCGCTGACCGACTGGTCGCATCCATGCCAGGCGATGGCGGATATTATGACGATTCGCGAACATTTTGGAAAACTGGCAGGGATTAAAATCGCTTATATCGGCGATGGCAACAATGTTGCGCGTTCGCTGGCCTATGGCTGTGCGAAGTTGGGAATGAAAATCGTGATTGCTTCGCCGAAAGGTTACCAGCTTGACAAAGAATCGATTGACGGCGCAAACAAGATAGCCGCCGGCACAACGACTCAGATTAATAATCCTCACGATGCCGTAAAAGGCGCCGACGTGATTTACACCGATACCTGGGTAAGTATGGGGCAGGAAGACGAAAAACAAAAACGCATTGCTGATTTTCAGGGCTTTGCCGTTGATTCAAAATTGCTTAGCGAGGCGCCAAAGGCAAAAATAATGCATTGTCTGCCCGCCTATCGCGGCTATGAGATAACCGATGAAGCTATGGAATCGGCAAATTCGATTGTTTTCGACGAGGCCGAAAACCGCCTCCATTTCCAGCGCGCGCTTCTGAAAAAACTTTTGAGCTAATAAAGAAAAATTATTCACCACAGAGGCACAGAGAACACAGAGAAAAATATAATTTAAACTAATTAGGCAAATCGCAAATATGAAAGATTATGATGAACTATCAGGCAAAGTAATTGGATATGCCATAGAAGTTCACCGCAACCTTGGTCCCGGCCTGCTGGAATCAGCTTATGAAAGATGTCTTTCGTTTGAGTTATTAGCCGGCAATATACATCATTCTGTTCAAAAAGAGTTGCCTATCAAATACAAGGGTATTAACCTCGATTGCGGCTACAGGATGGACTTATTGATCGAAGATAAATTAATTGTCGAATTAAAATCTGTTGAAATGGTTTTGCCTATTCACGAAGCTCAGATTTTAACATATATGAAACTTGCCGGTATCAAGACCGGGCTTTTGATAAATTTTAACGTTCCACTCTTGAAAGAAGGTATAAAAAGATTCGTTTTATAATCTCTGTGTTCTCTGTGTCTCTGTGGTGAAATAATATCTTTAATTTTCTCTTGGTTCTCTTTAATGAATAAAACCTTAAAAATCTTGGTAGCGACAACAAATCCGGGCAAATTATCTGAAATATCAGAGATGCTGGATTTTGATATTGACTGGCAGAGCCTTGCTGAATTTCCCAATATAAAAGAAGTAGAAGAGGACGGCAAAACTTTTGCCGAAAACGCACGCAAAAAAGCACTCGGCTACGCCAAACAAACAGGCCTTTGGACTTTAGCTGATGATTCCGGTCTTGTTGTCGATGCGATTGGCGGACAGCCCGGCGTAAAATCGGCGCGTTTCAGTGG
Source organism: Sedimentisphaerales bacterium (assembly GCA_050014075.1). GTDB lineage: Bacteria > Planctomycetota > Phycisphaerae > Sedimentisphaerales > UBA12454 > UBA12454. Next base: position 20,801 of record JBEKEA010000004.1, read on the forward strand.
ATTCGACAAGCTCACCACAGGCGGCGAAAAAGAAAAAAACAGGCAACTGCTCGACCATAAAAATATGGCGAAACTTTTAGACCTGCTCAGGGATGTTCCAAAAGAAAAGAAAACCGCCAGGTTTGTCTGCTGTTTATGCCTGGCCAGTCCTGAAAAAGTTTTGATTGAAACGGAAGGAAAACTCCAGGGAGTAATCGCTGACGCAGAAGCTGGCAGTAATGGTTTTGGCTACGACCCGGTTTTTTTCGTGCCGGCTTTAAATAAGACAGTCGCACAATTGGGGACTGAAGAAAAAAATGGCATTTCTCATCGCGGAAATGCCATTCGGTCATTTGCCCCCATTTTTCAAATGCTTATAAAAAATTATAAGCATTAATCAGTTTAATACATCGGCCCAAACGGGCCCTGATACATCATCCTCGGCGGCGGCGTGCCTTTGGCAAGCATGCTCAACACAATCAAGCCTAAAATCATAAGCGCAGCGATGACAATCGGCCAAAACGCCTCTTGGTGTATAAGTCTTTCAGATGAAATTATCAGATTGTGTTCAAATTTGTGGAATTTCTGGTCAAATCGTTCCATGTTCATTCTGATATTCATTTTTAACCCTCCTAACTATTTTCTATCCATATATACTACGTTCGCGGCGTAAGTGGCGTTCAAAAATAGGGTAATAAATCCTCTGTCGGGGGCAGCGTCCGGTATAAAAAACCGTTTTTCCTTGACAATATCGGTTTTGGTATGTATTTGTCCTTATCTTATGGCAAAAACTACCCATTCTAAGAATTCGTCAGGAAAAAATCTTGTTATTGTAGAATCCCCCGCAAAGGCCAAGACCATAAATAAATATCTTGGCAGTGATTTCATAGTCGAAGCGTCGATGGGACATATCAGGGACCTTCCATCCAAAGGATTGAGCGTCGATATTGAAAATAAGTTCGAGCCGACTTATGAAATTACAGCCGGCAGAAAAAAACTTGTTGGCGTTTTAAAAGCCGCGGCGAAAAACTGCAAAAAATTATACCTGGCGACAGACCTTGATAGAGAGGGCGAGGCAATCGCCTGGCATCTGTCCCAGGTGCTTGGTGTGCCGGACGATGACACATATCGTGTAATTTTTAATGAGATAACAAAAAAAGCAATCGAGCAGGCCTTCGCAAATCCCGGCAAAATCGATATGGACAAGGTGATGGCTCAGCAGGCCAGAAGAATCCTCGACCGGATTGTCGGTTATAAGATTAGTCCTCTGCTTTGGAAAAAAGTCGCAATGGGACTCTCGGCCGGGCGCGTTCAGTCGGTCGCGGTTAAAATGATTGTCGAGCGCGAAAGAGAAATACGCGCATTTAAGCCCGTCGAATACTGGCTGATACCTGCTGTTTTCACCAATAAGATTGACAAACAATCGGAATATTCGAAGCAATGGCAGCAGTTGATACAGACCAAAGACGAAAAAGACAAAGGCCCAACGCTTGCTCAGCAGCACGACTGGCTTGCCGGGCATAGTGCGTTTATGGCCGAGCTTTCGACCGTTAACGGCAAAACTTTTTCCGCGGACAATGAGCGGGAATCGCAAAAGATTTATCAGGCTCTTAAAGGCGCCCAATTTATTATCAGTAATATTCAGGTCAAAAGTTCGACTTCGCGGCCGGCTCCGCCGTTTATTACATCGACGCTTCAGCAATCGGCGGCCAACAGGCTCGGCTTTGCGACAAAACGCACGATGCGGGTCGCCCAGCAGTTATATGAAGGTATCGACCTGGGCTCGATGGGTTCGCTGGGGTTGATTACATATATGCGAACCGACAGCACACATCTTGCGCCGGAAGCAATTAATGATTCAAGAAGATATATCGCCGGCAATATCGGCGAAAAGTATTTACCTGAAAAACCGAATTATTATGCCTCAGGCAAAAACGCCCAGCAGGCTCACGAGGCTATCAGGCCGACAGATGTTGATATTGTTCCCGGGCAGATAAGGGATTTGCTCAGCGATGAGTTGTATAAGCTTTACGACCTTATTTGGCGCAGGTTTGTCTCTTCGCAGATGGCCGCAGCCCAGTGGAATACGACAACGCTCGAAATCGCAGCCGATACAGCCGCCGGCAAATGCTGCTATAAGGCGCAGGGCAGGGTGCTTGTCTTCGATGGCTTTACAAAGATTTGGCAGACAGGTTCAGCCGAGCAGCAATTGCCGCAATTGAATCAGAATGATAAAGTCGCAGCCATTGATATAAAGGCCGACCAGCATTTCACAAAGCCTCCGGCTCGTTTCAATGAGGCCTCTCTTGTAAAGGCTCTTGAAAAAGAAGGAATCGGCAGGCCGAGCACTTACGCGTCGATTATCAGCACCATACAGGACAGGGGTTATGTTGAGCAGTTAGACAGGCAGTTTCATACTACCGATGTCGGCGAGGTTGTTACTGACAAGCTCAGCGAATTTTTCCCCAAGATTATGGATATGGCTTTTACACGGCACATGGAAGAGCAGCTTGACAAGATTGAAGATCAGCATCTTGACTGGGTCAAGGTTCTCAGCGAATTTTATGGTCCGTTCAAAAAGGACCTCGAAATTGCCGGCAAGGAGATGGAGCACGCAAAGGCCGAGACTACTCCCAGCGAATATACCTGCCCGAAATGTAATAAGCCGCTGGTTTACAGGTTTGGCAGGAACGGCAAATTTTTAAGTTGTTCGGCTTATCCTGATTGTAAATTTTCCAACCCCTGCGACAGAAGCGGAAAAATGATGGTTGATGAAGTAACCGAACACAAATGCACAAAGTGCGGCAAGCCTATGGTGAAAAAGCGCAGCAGGTTCGGCGAGTTTTTGGGCTGCTCTGATTATCCGAATTGTAAGACGACTATGCGTATAGACAAGGCGGGCAATATTCTTCCGCCCAAGCCGCCGGCAGAGCCTACTGGTATAAAATGTTATAAATGTGAAAAGGGTGAGCTTGTTATCAGACAGAGCAAAAAAGGTCCTTTCCTGGGCTGTAATAAATTTCCACGGTGCAGGACAATAGTAAGTTTCAAAAAGATGGATGAATTGAAAGACCTTCAGGCCAAGGGGCAATGGCCGCCGAAGAATTTAGAACAGGTTGATAAACTTCTTGGCAGGGATAAAAAACCGTCATCAAGAGCAAAGAAAAACAAAGTCGAATCCGCAAAAAACGGTTGAAAAATGGAATAAAAAAAACGAGCAGTTGCGCCCGGTGAAGAAACGCCACTGCTCGCAGGAGGAGGAAGAAGAAGATTACAATTTTACATATTCACTTTTATATATATTTAATAATCGGCAGTTTGTCCAACCTTTCATTAAAAATTTACCAATAAAATAAAAGCAATAATACAATTTTTTGATTTTAAAGGAAATTTGCTGTTAAAAGGGGGAATTTAGAGATGAGCGAAGTTTTATTAAAATCGTATCTTGTTGTATTTAAAGAAGTTACAGTAACAGCGTATTTTAACTTTTTGGTGGCATTTTTCTGCGATATAAACTATATAAAGAGACGTTATTCACAAAAAACCTGTTAATAAAAGAATTACAGATAAAGGATATGCTAAATTTTTGAACTATTATGATGTCTGAAAAAGATGAAAATAACTCTGAACTAAAGCCCATAGAAACAGTCGAACCTATCGGCAAAAGAGTCCTCATCCGCAAAGATGAAGACAAAAAAGAAACCAAAGGCGGTATCAAACTCCCCGATAATATCGAAATACCAACCATCACCGGCAGAGTCGTAGCAGTTTCTGCAGAGGTTGAAAGTATGCCGGAAATACCTCTTAAACAATACGACAGATACCGGTAGATTTTGAGGGCGACAATCGACTGTTTGTAGTCGAAGTGGAAAATATCGTAGCGGTTTTTAGAAGGTCGTGAAAAACTTTTAAGGCGCAAAAAATCGGGCCGACAGCGGTTAAACTGCCGGCCCTGCTTCTTTCTTTTCCAAGTACTTAGGTGCTTCCAAAATGAATCCGCATTAAAGATTCCGGGGACCAGGTTCTTTTATGCAGATGTCAAAATAAATCAAGAAAATTGCCTTTTCATTAAAAGTTTATTACGCCAGAAATAAATACCAGTTATCAGCAAGACCAAAGTCTGAGGTTCAGGAACAGGCGGCGGCGTTGGCGGATAATAAGGAGGAGGATTGTCTGGAGGCGTATAACCGCCGCCACCATTACTGCTGATGGTATCGTAACGAGGTGTTAGTATTGACTGGCCTTGACTTACGGACGCCGAACCGTTATCGCCGGGCATAGCATATTCATCCCTCTGGAAAACTGCTATAATTATCTTAGGCCCGTCAACAGACATCATTGTGCGGTTTGCTGTCGGGTCGCTTACATCGCCAAGCCAATAAACGAATTTCCATCCTGAATTCGCAACGGTAGTCAATGTAACAGTTTCATTGACACCGAAGTTATGGACACCGATGCCGGGTTTGATTTCACCGGCTCCGGCAGGACTTTCCTGCACAAGCACGGCGTAATTGCTGGTTGCCAGGGTTTTGAGGCCTAACACAAGAATGAAGCAGATTGTAAGTCGCAAAAATTTCATTTGGCCTGTGATATTTCCCTTCGATTAGGTTTAAATATAAGAATTGCCGGCAAAAGCAGAGCGATAGTAGCCGGCTCGGGTACGGGTGACATTGACGGTGTCGGCAGCGCTGCCATCCCGGAGGCTCCGCCGCCGCTAATGGTTCCAAATCCCATTGTCGGCGAAAGGACGGAAGTGAAAATCAGAACCTTTGACCATTCTCTGCTGTTCAGGCTCTGATCTGCAAATATGAACCAGGCACTTTGTGCAAAAATATTAGACAATAGAGGATCAACACCGGACCCGTATGTATTATCTGTGTAAATGTTGTCGATTACCACGCCGCTTGAGATCCCAACTGAGAAAAAATCAATCGCGACATTAGCGTGAGGACTGTTGATAATCTGATATGCGTAAATGTATTCACTGCCGCCGGTAAGGTCTTTGCCTGGATATGTGTCGGGAGCATAAACGGCATAGTAGACATCAGCTTCTGATATCATAATATCGAAAGATGTTCTGCCTGTAAAACCTGTCATTGCATTCGGGTCGTTGCAGAGAGAAGCTTCGGCGCTTACGGCAAAAACAAATGCACATGTGATTGCACATGCGAGAAAAATGGTAATGTTTCCTTTTATAGTTTTCATAAATCGTCGTTCCGATTTAAAACGCCTGACAATGCGCGCAGTATCTTCGTGTTAGAGTTTTCGATTTCCCCACAACATATTTGCCGCAGAACAGTTAGAAAATATCCGCAGCGGTGTTAAATAAAAAAATGCAACAAAAACAAAAGAAGCTTATCCGGCTACGATTGAGTTACTACTCCAACCCCAATTTCGAGAGACTTATACCTAAAACCAAAGAGTCTTATCCAGTTATGTTGACTTACTTCTTCTTCCCCAGTTCTGAGAGAACTATATCTATGGGCATTAGAACATAATAAATATGAAAAGTCAAGTGATTTTTTTATATTTTATATAAAATCTGCGTTTGTCCGGTAAAAATGGGGTTTTTGCAGTCAGATATAAAACAGCACAAAATTTTTTTTAAACAATTTAAAATACAGTTGACATCAACGGCAATGTTAGAGGTAAAGCGGAAATGAGCGAGTAAAGATAGCACTTGAGTAAAATAAAAAAACCCCGCCATCGTGGCGGGGTTATGTTTATTATCCTTTTTGGACGTATTTTTTGATATTACGAAAAGCCTGGCGGAGACGATTTTCGTTTTCGACAAGGGCAATTCGCATATATCCTTCGCCGTTTTCGCCGAAGGCTCTTCCGGGCGAGACGACAACATTGGCGTGCTCAACCAAATCCATCGCGAAATCAATAGTGCCTTTGCCTTTTAACTGGTCGTCAGGCACTCTTGCCCAGACGAACATCGAGGCGCGGGGTTTTTCGACCTGCCAGCCGAGACGGCTGAGACACTCGCAAACAACGTCCCTGCGGAACTGATATTTTTTATTCTGCTCATCGGTGTCTTTTTCGCACTGACGCATCGCGACAATGCTCGCAATCTGAACGGCCTGGAAAATGCCGTAATCGTAATAGCCCTTTATCGTGGCAAGGGCTTCAATCATCTGCTTGTTTCCTGTGGCAAAGCCGATACGCCAGCCTGCCATATTGAAAGCTTTGCTCATTGTGGAAAATTCAACGCCGACATCCTTGGCTCCCTTTGCGGAAAGAAAACTCGGCGCCTTGTATCCGTCAAAACAGGTATCGCCGTAAGCGAAGTCGTGAATGACAGCGATATTAAGTCTTCTGGCGATATCGACAACGGTCTCAAAATAACCCTCCACATCGATTGTCATTGCGGTTGGATTATGCGGGAAGTTTAAAATCATTACCTTCGGACGCGGATAAAGCTTTTCGCAGGTCTCGTGGATATTTTTTAAAGAATCCAGAGTATTGCCAAGCGGGACTGTAACGACATTAGCGCCGGCCAAATTGACAGCGTAAATATGAATTGGAAACGCCGGGTCTGCGACGATAGCGGTATCGCCGGGGCCGAGCAGCGCAAGGCACATATGACTGAAACCTTCCTTGCTTCCAATGCAGGCCAGAACCTCTGTATTAGGGTCAAGCTCGACGTTATATTTTTTGGCGTATTTTATCGCCACTTCTTTTCTGAGATTGAAGATGCCTCTGCTTGCGCTGTAACGCTGGTTGCGCGGATCCCGTGCGGCTTCGCAAAGTTTATCAACAATAACCTGCGGAGTCGGGTCGGATGGATTTCCCATACCCAGGTCGATAATGTCAATCTGCTGCTGGCGTTTGGCAAGTTTAAGTGCGTTGAGTCTGCCGAATAAATACGGCGGCAGCCTTTTTATACGTTCTGCCGGCTCTATTTTGAATTCTTCCATATTTTATACTCACAAAAATACAATAATCTTAATTTGTATCGACAAGTATATGCAAAAGAGATGAATTTTAAAAGTCAATTTTTACCGCTGAACAGCCTTTATGTTTTCAGAGAATCCAATTCGTTAATGGCTATCGGCACAAAGATGAAAATCGGCAGCCAGGCCCACAATTCCGGCATAACCCTGCCTGCAATCATTATTTCCGGGGCAAAGATTTTGCTTACGAAAGTCAGAACATAGCACGCCCCGGTCAGGGCAAAACTTATAAAGACGGCGGATTTAAGACTTTTCGGGTCTCTGCAGACAAGTATCGGCAGCGAAATCATCAGCATAATAAAGTTAATTATCGGGTCTGTCAGCCTGAAGTTTTTCTGTGCGTAGAGCCGAGCAAGGTCTTTTGGACTCTGTTGGGCAAGTTTGACAAGTTCGTAAGAGCTGAGCAAATCCATGTTAGACGAATTTCGCCTTACCGGAATATCCTTTGGCGTAAGGTCGCTGAGGCAGGATTTTATTGGCTGGTAAGGTTTGTCCGAAAGTTCCTTCGAGACCGTCAGATACATGCCATTTTTGAGAATCCATGATTTGCTGTCATAGTCATAGTAGGCCGAGTCTGCCTTGATGATGCCTGTAACATCCCAAATCACCTTATTATCTTTCATCTTTCGCGTTATTATTGTTGGATTTATTATTACAGAATCTTTCACTCTGAACGTCGGCGAGCAAAACAGGCTGCCGCTGCTGTCGCTGATGAACCACATATTATAAGTGAGCGTTTCGGCGACGGCATCCTGTGAACGGACGAGCTTGTCGGCTATAGGAGGAATTAAAAGTTCCTGGTCTATTACGTGCAGGCCTGTGAATACCAGAGATAATAACAGGATTGGGGCTATCACTCGCTTGAGACTTACACCTGATGCCATTATCGCCACAAGTTCGTTGCTCCGGGTCATTTTGCCAAGCGAAAACACTGCCGCTACTACCGTAATCATTCCCGCAAAGTCGCGAAAATACAGCAGGCTGCTTCTGCTGTAATATACTATGATATTTGCCATAATCTGGCCTGCGGTAAGCTGTGCATTTTCATAAAATTCGTCAATATTGACAAATAAGTCTGTCATTATGCGCAGCCCCATCAGCACAAGGAATGCAATCATATATCCTGTAAGAAAATTTCTCGCTACATATTTATCGAGTATCTTCATCCCGCACCTTCTGTTATTCCAATTCTAAAAGGTGTATAATTATAAAAGATATTATTATCGTTTGAAACATACATCTGCGATATTGAATATTTTAAAGGTGCGGGATTCATATTTAATTTTTCAGAAGTTTCCTGTAAAGCACGAAAGCTAAAATTGTCAGAATCAGCAGACCTGCCCACATAAAGATTACGCCGAAGTTGCCGGCGGTTTGTAATAAATGGTTTCTCGTAATATTTTTTCCAGTCATAATAATAACAAGTAAAGCGGCAGCAGGAATAGCGCTTACGCCGAAAGCAGTCAGTAAATGGCCGCCTCTGAATTTAATGCCGAGTTCGATGCCGATTAGAATCAGGGTAATACAGCCTATGCCAAAGACGAGTCTTGAGTGAATTTCGGCCTTGATATTCATAAGTGTAACACGGATTTTTCGTTTCAGTTCTTTAATAAGTCCTTCGAGCCTTAATGACGGCGCGGCGATGTAACTGTGTTTTTCTGCGGTGTCGATAATGTTGTCTCCCAGCTTTGCGGTAACGGAATCCGGCAGGCATAAGTCTTTTGCCGAATAGCGAGGTTTAATATATTCCATACCGTGGTCAAGCCAGACTGCATTTGGAAAAATAAGCAGGAGTTTAGTGCTGGGCCTGGTTGGCGTTTCAGTTGAAAGCTGAATCGCAATTTTTTCGCCGTGATAACTTCTTGTAATTTCGTTGCTCTTTCTATCGTATTCGAACAGTTCAACTTTTCCGCGCAGCTCGATTGTACCCTGTTCAGTAAGCACAGATTTTTCGCCCCTGAAACGTATCTGAGAATCATCGTTGCCGAGCTGATAAAGATTATCGCTTTTTGATGTTATTACGCTATTGATATCCCCAGCCAGCAGTTCGAGCGTCAGCTGTTCATAAGCGTTCCAGGCACAAATAGCTATAGGGTAATAAGTTATAGGCGAAGCTTTAATGGCGTTTATCTGGTCGATTTTGCGGAATGCTATGCTGTCACCCATAAGCGGTTGAAATTCGCCGAGGACGGAAATCGCTTTGAAGAAAACTCCGCCATGCTCGTCGAATTGAAATGCGTTCCTTGCGAAAACCTTTACTTCGTTTGTTTTTGCTGTGCTGTCGAAATTAACCGTTGCCGATTCAGCGGTAATAAGTTTTTTCTCCTGTTCTCTGGCGGTGTCGATAATTACCACGCCAAGCAGGCCGGAGTTTTTTTGGTCCACAGCGTCAGCATAAATTCTGAAACTCCCGCCGGGCAGGCAGTAGTATCCCTGCCGCTGAATATTGCGGAATAGAATCTGCTTGGCGTCAGCTTTCATTGCCATTTCAGCTTTTTGAACATAAATCGGCACGACGTGAAAACTTAATATCAGATTGGCTATGGAAACTACAATCGCCAAAACAAGGCCGGGATAAAAAAGCATCGCAGGACTTATGCCGCTTGCTTTGCAGGCGTCAAATTCATTGTCCGCGGCGAATCTGCCGTAAACAAGCGAAGTTGCGAAAAGCGCGGCGACCGGCAAAACAAATGTAAATGTAATAGGCATAAAATAACACAACAAATCAAAGACCTGATTTGGACCTACGCCGAATTCCTGAATAGGCCGTAAGAGACTGCCCAGACTCATGATAACGCCCAATGCCAATGACGTTAGGACGAAAACCTTGAGCAATTCCTTGAATATGTATCTGTGTAGGATAAAAACCATAATTTTCTGTAGTCATTTTCGTCAAATTGGCGGTTTTTGCAACAAAAATAGTAATATATTCGTCCTGACCCGGATTTTGGCGGATTTGACAACAAATTTCGTAAAAAACACTTTAGTGCAATTCGAGAAAAATTTTGATATTATTATAGAATCGAAGGGCTTGCTGCATAGCCGGGCGAATATGGGAAATGTCAGATTAAATGGAAAAACTTGAACCAAATAATATCGACTTTGGAATAGTCAAATCAGTGTTCCTTCTTGGGGGGGTATATCTGGTTTTTGCCGCCATGTGTGCGACAGCCGATATCCGGCAGGCCGCGGCATGCCGGTTGTTTGGCCTGGTCTTTGTAGCAGGAGGCCTGATTGCCTGGAGGCTCCTCGGCCAAAATAGGCTGCTGCTGTATCTTATGGTTTTCCTCGTAGGCTTGAGTCTCTTTCGCATCTGGTATGTTGTGGCCATACCCAACGAACTCAGCGGCGATGAGGCCTTGTATTGGCTATGCTCAAGGAATCTGGATTGGTGCTATGTTACAAAAGGGCCGGGCGCACCATTTTGCATCTGGTGCATGCGAATGATACTGGGCAACACAGAACTTGGCGTCCGCGCCTCGGCTATCATTCTTTCGTTCGGCAGCAGTCTAATTCTTTATCTCCTCGGTACTCGGCTGTATAATTCGAGGGTAGGCGTCTTTTCGGCAGCCCTGTTGCAGGGCACACCCATCTTTGCTTTCTATGGCATCGGTATGACTATTGACCCGCCGTTTATTTTTATGTGGCTGTTGTCGCTGCTGTTGATGCACTGGGCGTGGAAAACCGCTTCCCCATTGTCATGGGGATTGCTGGGTTTGGCCGTGGGAGTAGGTATCCTCTGCAAATACACGATGGCCGCCTTCTTCCTGCCCGCTTTGCTTCTGCTGATATTTTCGCCCGCAAGACGGCAGTTGCTGATCCCCTGGCCGTATTTGGCTTTGCTCCTGTGCCTGGCAGTGCTCTGGCCTTTGGTCGTCTGGGATTTGCACCACGACTGGATAAACTTCTTTCACAATATCGGCCAAACCGCAATATCCGAGGGCCTGCGAATCTTTCCCTCGCAATTCCTCGCTTTTCTCGGCTCGCAACTGGGTATCGTTACGCCGCTGCTTTTGGTGATGATGGTCTGGGCGATATTCAAGCTTCGCCGACAAGACCCGCTGAGCTTTTGGTTCTCGATTCCGTTATTATTCCTGTTCCTGATTAAAAGTCTCCAAGGCAAGGTTCAAGCCAACTGGGCTTTATGCTGTTACCTTACCGGTCTAATCAGCTTCAGCGCATACTTTCTGGACCGTTTCTGGGCATTGAACATCCGGCAGCGAAGGTTGACTATTGCGGCAATCGCAGTGGCAGTTTGCTGCACGATTTTTTTATATGCGGCCTGCCTGATTCCATTTCCCGCCAACATGGACCCTCTCAAAAAAGTCCGCCGCGGTTCCGTTCAACTCGGGCATGAAGTGGCCCGCCTGGCTCAAAACCTCAAGCCTCAGCGGTTCATCTTCTCTGACGGATATATGACCGCCTCTCTTCTGGCATTTTACGTGGACGGCCAGCCCACAACCTATTGTGTGAATCTCGACCGGAGGATTAATGAGTTTGATGTCTGGCCAACCTTCCACAACCTGCTTGGCTACGATGCGGTCTTTGTGCTGCGGGGCGACAAAAATATGCCCGATCAACTTCAGGACAGGTTTCAAGAGTACCAGAAATATCTGGTCAGAACGACAAGCACTGTAGGCGAGATTGAGAACATCTATTCGGTCTTCCTCTGCCACGATTTCAAAGGAATGGAGCGAGTGATGCCTACGAGATACAATTAATGATGTCCTTTTAATAATATTGTTGAATTGAAAAGCAAAAAATGTTAAATAGGAAAAAATTTTTATTGGCTAAGATTGTTAGTGAGCTTGTAAAAAGAGAATAATTGCTATGATTATGATACTATTTAAATTTATAAAGACACATCGCAAAAAGGTGTTTTTTATCATATTGGCTGCAATGGCATTTTATTATTTTGTTCCGCTTATTTTCTTTGGGCTATTTGGGGTTCCCGCCCAAATGAGCGAAAATAATCAGTCTAACATCGAAAAACTCAAGAATAACGAGAATGGTATTTTCTCTTTTTTAGTTTTCGGAGATAATCATGCAGGATTGTTTTTCCATGATGCGACTACTCTAAAATTGATATCTCGCATGAACAGGGAAGACGGATTTGCAAAAATACCAATAGATTTTGTCTTGGACGCCGGTGATGTAACTCTATCCGGCGAGTCTTGGCAATTCCTTGCTTTTAAAAAAGAACAAAAACTCATTAAATATCCCCTTTTTGCTGCCTTTGGCAACCACGAAAACAGAGAATATGAATTGTTTGAAAAATACCTGGGAAAAAGAGAATATGCCTTCGCCGATAGAAATTCTTACTTCATTATACTTGATAATTCTGAAAACGAATTGACAGATAAACAGTTTGAATGGTTCGAAAAATGCCTTATCGAGGGGCAAAAGTATGAACATAGATTTGTTGTTATGCATAAACCGGCATTCATACCGTACTTTCAAAGTCATCTGGTTGTAAAAAGCAGCGGCGAAAAGTGGATTTACAGATTCAGGGGCCTGTGCACAAAATACAAAGTGGATATTGTTTTTTGCGGCCATTATCATATGTTCAAACATGAAAAAATTGATGGAGTGGATTATATAGTAACCGGCGGAGGTGGAGGCACAATACCCTTCGAGATACCGGAATCAGACGGAGGCTATTTTCACTACGTCAGAGTGCTCGTAGATAATGAGTATGTCGGTTTCGAAGTAAGAAAAGTATCTCCGCCGCTGTGGGTATATTTTAGTTATTATTTCTGGAAAGACGCTATATATTGGGTTCGCAGGTAAATTGGCATAAGTCCTTTATTTAGCCCCCGAATTTATTCGAGGGTTTATTTAAAGTGGTTAGCCCTGCCAACACCTTGGCAGGGTTCGCCTGCCTTTTAAACTCGGACCGAAAAGGTATAGCCATATTTCCAGCCTTTGCCGCGGTTATCTGGCTCATATCCCTGTGCCAGCATCCTGCTTTTCCATTGCTTGGCTGCCGTCTCACAAGTGAATTGCTGCATAACTTTGAAGTCGCTCAGAGTTCCATGTTCCTGTTTTCTTATTGCCGGCTCATTCGTAAGTCCTGCATACTTCATTAACTTTCTTCCTTCATAGGTTGCTTTGCTCCACTTTATTTTGTCTCCGCTCTTTTTATGCCGATATAAGGCCTTCATTGACAGCCATTTTCGCATCTAACTATCAAATAATCAATATCAATAATCCACAATTAAAAGTATTGTTAGCTTGTATTTTTTTTTATGCCCTGTATAATTCCATACAAGGAGTGTTTGGAATGGAATCACATATAATTCATTTAACACCTGCCGCCTTAAAACACGGCAATTTGAATCTCAGCCGATGCGGTAAGGATTTTTTCCCATCTGATGTTTTTGGAAATTCATCCCGTTCTAAAGGCATTGGCACTCCAATTATATTAAAAATTGAAGGACTGGGTGAACCAATAAAAACGGATATTCCCACGGATAAGGGTACAGGCCGACCTCGTTGGATATTCCGTGAAAGAAAATGGCTAAAATGCTAATTAGAGATGCGGCAGTTTGTTTTCAGGAGTTCTTTATAAATGCAAGAGTTAAACAATAATCAGATCGAACGTCAAGATTATGTTGATAATGCCGTCTTTCAATTGATTCAGGAGATCAATCCTGCCGGTAAAGATATTTCCTGGAACATTGAAATGATTGGCGAAATTCGTGATAATATTAGATATTGGCTTGTTGAAAGATTGAAAGCCTGCGAAGAGATGACGTTCTATCCTTATATTAAGGAATAAAAAATGGAAATTAGAGAGGCGCAAATCGAGGACATTCTTGTCAATGCTCCAGAACTAACAAAAAAAATACTCGATCTCGATGAGATGCCCTTTTTGCTTTCCAGACAAATGCTTATCCCCTCTGGTAGACTTGACCTTCTCTATACTTATCAAACAAAGCTACTTCTGATCGAGTTAAAAGTCACCGAGTTCCGCCGTAAATTTGTTCAGCAAGTTTTAGATTATAAAACTGATTTAATCGCTTATCAGCAAAATGGCAGAATTATCGCAGGCCAAATTCAACCTTATCTTCTTTGTACTTCAGTGACGGAACCACAAAAAAAACTCGCATTAGATAATGGTGTAGTTTGTGCCGATTACCATCCCGAAAAGGTTCTTGAATTCTTTTATCAAAATCTACGGCCCATTGCGTTTTTTAGTGAAATCAAACCAATTGATATTGGCATTTGGAATTTCCATTTGATTCATGAATTGCTATACCTGTTGGAGAAAACAAGCAGTGTCAAAGCACTGCGCCGACTTGTTCAAAATTCGCATCGAACACTCTATAATAAAATCAAATTTGGAAGTGAACTCCGGCTTATAAACTGGGTTCCGAATTCTGATGGTATTACACTTTCCAAACTTGGACAAGAATATGTAAAGCGAAAGGATAAAATATTCCCTGAAAGACTAAGCGAAGCACAAAGTGTATTAATGAGGGAGTTTGTTATGCAAAACCCTTATGAATCTCCGATCGTTTTGGGAATTGCATCAGTTGTTGAATCTGTTTTCTCCCTTTCAAAAAATACTTATCCGGTTCCAATGTCTCATCTCTTGCAATATTTTACTTACTATGCAGGAAAATACTTTGACTGGCAAACCAAAAAAGCAAAATATAACGCGACAAGAATGTATTTAAACTATGCTGTAGATTTGGGCCTTTTAGCGAGATCCGGAGACTCTGTTTATTTGACGCCCGAAGGATTCAGATTTACTATTCAAATGCAACTGCACAAAAGTTTGAAAATGATGTATTCATTAAAACTGGCTTAAAATATGATATTAAGAGCATAAATATGGCAAATGAGTTAATACCCACAACAAAAATAGCTGTTTTCAGAAAGAAAGAAATCAGAAAAACCATTCATAATAACGAGTGGTGGTTTGTCATTATGGATGTCATTACCGCTCTGACGGATTCAGCCCAACCAAACGGGTATATTAAGGATATGCGCAGAAGAGATATTGAACTTGCCAAAGGGTGGGGGCAAATTGCCACCCCCCTTTCTGTACAAACCGCCGGCGGTATACAAAAATTAAACTGTGCCAATACCGAAGGCATTTTTCGTATAATTCAGTCGATTCCATCGCATAAGGCGGAGCCTTTTAAGCTTTGGCTGGCCAAAGTCGGCTATGAACGAGTGCAGGAAATCGAAGACCCTGAAATTGCGACTAAACGCACAAGAGCTTTATATAAAGCCAAAGGATATAGCGATGACTGGATTGAAAAACGAATGCGTGGTATCGCTATCCGCGAAGAACTTACCGACGAATGGAAAAATCATGGTGTCAAAATTGAGAGAGAATACGAAATTTTAACAGCTGAAATATCCAAAGCGGCCTTTGGCCTTACTCCCAGCCAATACAAAAAACTTAAAGGATTAAAACGAGAAAACTTGCGAGATCATATGACTGATTTAGAACTTATTTTTTCAATGCTTGGGGAGGCTTCAACAACACAGATTACAAGGGTTGAGGACCCCGATGGTTTTGATGAAAATAAAAGCGTCGCGCAGCGAGGAGGAAATGTTGCTGGTATAGCGCGGAAAAAACTCGAACAGGAAACCCATCGCAAGGTGATTAGCAGGGGAAATTATCTCCAAAAACCACAAAACAAGAGACTTAAAGATAATAAATAATGTAGATTTTGATACACGAACGGGACACAATCACGGAACAAAATTCCGGCTGAGACAAGATAAATTTCCAGAGTTATATGAGGATATACAAACTATTTGAAGAGAATCATCCGCGAAACTTGTCCGCCATAGCTCGTAGCGCGGCGGATGCCTTAGTGGCTATCTTACCCCATAAAAAATCCAAACGCAACATTACTTATTTACTTCTACTCTGCCTTACAGCAGCGTTTATTGCTTTAAGGAGCATCTGCGTAGCAGAAAATTCAGAACGATGTGCCGACGTCAAGGTTTTGAAAACTATGCCGTAACAGTGTTTTGTTTCAACAAAAAGGCTATTTTAAGCCCGTGGACAAAGCATAACGGCTGGCACAAAAGCTCGCTTTGAGCAAAGCCTTTGCTTTGAACACGAAAGTTATTCGTATAACTTGTTGAAACAAACAGTACAAATCCGTGTCTAATTTTTTTCTCTGTGCGTTCTGTGTTCTCTGTGGCTAATATCTTCGTGCTCCTTCTTTTCTTCGTGGTTCAAAAAAATCCGCGTCATCCGCGAAATCCGCGGTTAAATTCCCGACATTAAAGACAAACTCGCAAGTTTGTCCTGAGCTTGCCGAAGGATATCATTAATATAATTAAAGACATTGTGGAGTACTCAATCTAAAATTAAAAAAACGTCAAAATCATCAAAAATCCGTGCAAATCCGTGTAATCCGCGGTTAAATAATCAAAAAAAATGAAAAATTTTCAATTTTTAGACTAAAACTTGTCCCTGCAAACACTTACAACCGAAATTTTTTAAAAATCCTCATTTTTACCTTAAAAACACTGTTTTTAAATCTTAAAACTATCACAAAATGCTGAATTTCCATTCATAAACAATTAAAAACCTCCATTTTGCGCAAAAATTCTGTTAAATTCTGTTAAACTGTAACGACTGGGCAATCTGGCTCAAATTCCAGTACACTATATATAGTATCAAGCATTTTTTCCTATCAACTATCAACTTTTATCCGCCTCAGGCGGAATCAACTATCAACTATTACATTGACCTTGCAATCAAATAAGCATAAACTTTAACCCCTTATGACGACAAGGAAGATGATTATAAATGCTGATGACTTCGGGCTTTGCGAAGGCGTGAACAGGGCTGTTTACGAGGCGCATACCCACGGCGTACTGACCAGCGCAACGATTATGGCTAATATGCCGGCGGTTGATGAGGCAATAACGATTGCGAGAAAAACGCCGAGCCTGGGCGTTGGGGTTCATTTAAATGTGACGGAAGGTTCGCCGATTTCGGCGGCGAGCAAAGTTAGGGCGATTGTCGGCGAAGATGGGAAATTCAAATACTCGGCATATACGTTTGTGATGAAAAGCCTTGTGGATAAAGGGGTGCTTGGGGCTTTGGAAGTAGAACTTGCAGCGCAGATTGAGTCGATTATCGATAAAGGGGTAGTGCCGACGCATCTGGATTCGCATAAACACTTCCATTGCTTTGGGCCTATATATAGGATAGTATGTTCGCTGGCCGAGCGATATAAAATCCCTGCAATTCGCTGGCCTTGGGAGCCTGCGACGGTTGGATATGGCGATTGGCCGCGGGTAGGAGGGTTCGGCGATAAGATGCGGGCGATGCTGTTGCGGTATTTAACGCTGAACTGTCAGAAGATTGGCAGCAGGTTTATAAAGAATGATATTTTCTTCGGCGTTTTGCATACTGGCAGGATTGACGATAAATTCTGGGCGGAAATCGGCAAGACGCAGTTTGAAGGCGTGGCGGAGGTAATGACGCATCCGGGATATCCGAATGGGCTGACGCATACGCGGCTTGTTAATGAGCGGGAAGTTGAGCTGAAGTGGCTTTGCGATGCGACGACGAAAAAGATTCTTAACGAAGCGGGAATTGAGCTAACTCACTACGGAAAGTTAGCAGGAAGTGAAAATGAGTGAAGCAAGCGTGAAATATTCGGTTGTTGTGCCGCTGTATAACGAAGAGGCGGTAGTGCAGGAGCTTTATGAGCGTCTGACGCGAGTAATGAAACAGCTTGGCGGAAGCTATGAGCTTGTGCTTGTCGAAGACGGAAGCACAGACGCGACGATTGAGAAGCTAAAAGAGATTGCCGAGAAGGATGAGCATGTTGTAGTGGTCCAACTTCGGCGGAATTTCGGGCAGACGCCAGCGCTTGCGGCGGGATTCGATTGCTCGCGGGGCGAAGTGATAGTCAGTATGGATGGGGATTTGCAGCATTTGCCGGAGGAGATACCGGCGTTCCTGGAAAAGATTGACGAGGGATATGACGTTGTCAGCGGATGGCGCGAGAAGCGGGTCGATAATCTTATTATGCGAAAGATACCGAGCAGGGCGGCGAACTGGCTGGCGTCGAAAATCAGCGGAGTGGATATTCATGATTTCGGCACGACGTTTAAGGCATACAAACGGCAGATAATTCAGGATTTGCGGCTGTATGGCGAGATGCATCGATTTATACCGGCGCTTGTTTCGTCCAGCGGGGCGAAAATTATCGAAATACCAATCAAGAATATTGAAAGGCAGGCGGGCAAGAGCAATTACGGGATATCGCGGACGTTCAGGGTAGCATTTGATTTGATTACGTTGCGGTTTTTGCTGGGATATATTACGCGGCCGCTGCATTTTTTCGGCAAGGCAGCATTTTACTGCATTGTGACGGCGTGTCTGATTTTCGGTTATGTTCTTTTCGATAAATTTTATTTTAATGTTCCGATATTTATAGCGCACGGGCCGCTGACGGCGGCGGGGATTAGTCTTTCGCTTATGGGTTTGATTTTTATTTCGACGGGATTGCTGGGCGAGATGATAAGCAGAGTTTATTTTGAGGCGACCGACAGAAAAATTTACGCGGTCAGAAAAATTTTCAGGAAACAAAGCAGGTAAGGTGCAGGAATGAAAAAAAAGAAAAGTCCAATTTTTGTATGGCTGTGGCTGATAGTAATAATTCTGTTTATAACCGGACTTGTGAAACATTTCAGTATAAAGAATTTCCAGGTGATAACGCCGGGTGTGCTTTATACGAGCGGCCAGCCGCGGGGAATGGATTATACACGGTTATTATATAAGTATCATATCGCGACGTTTGTAAACCTTCGCAGCCCAAGCGAACATCGTGAAGCAAACTGGTATAGCGAGGAAACAGCGTGGATGAGGAGTAACGGCGCAAAATATATAGAACTGCCGGTGGAAAAAGATGTTCTTGACGACGGGATACCCAATACGGAGGCATCGCGTAAATTTCTGGAGATTATGAGCGACAGCGGCAATCTGCCGGTGCTTTTGCATGACAGCAGCGGCAAAAACAGGGTTTCATACCTGGCGTCGATATGGATGTTAAAGTCCGGCAATTTTACCCTGGAGCAGACGATAGAAAAGATTAAGAAAATAAAAAACCAGCCGCTAACGGAGCAGGAAACGAATTTTGTGAAATCTCTTGCGCATTAGGCAAGCTTAATTTTTGTGGAAGAGGGCTCCTTCGGTATCATTTGAACCGCTGCGTTCGGCAATTTGCTGATAAAAAACAGAATTAAACCTGCCATCTGCAATTAATTTTTTGTAGTCGTTGCCGGTAGCAATAATATACTGGCCGTCTTCATATTTTTTGTAAATCTCGGCAATATCAGTGATTTTAGGAATGATTCTGCCTGTATAATGAATTGTGCGGGCAGAGGCGCCATTATAAGCGATAAGTTTTTCATTTGGGGCGACGATTTTGCCGATTTTCAACGCAAAAATTCTCGAAGGATTATTGTAATCCATCGGGACGAAAAAATAAGTAAAGAACATCATTATAATTGCGCAATAGCCGGCGAAAAGCAGAACAGTCGCGGCGATTTTGCGCTTTTGGACAAACAAAATAATCACAAGGGCGGCGATAATACAAAACATCAAAAAGATATGAATCGCGGGCCAGATAAAAGATTTTTCACTGGTTAGTGTCCAGTATATAAGTCCAATTACTCCGGCGGCAAAAACGATTGAATGGCCGGTAAAAAACAATTTAACATATTTAAGACTGAAAACTCTATTCTCAAATATCATATCGTGCAGACAAATCGCGGCTAAAATAGAAAAAGCGGGAATTGCCGGCAGGATGTAGTGTTGGCGTTTTCCGCCGGAGATGCTCATAACCACAAGCTGTATAACTAACCATAACCACAGATACCCCATAACCGGCTTTTTTTTGTCCCAGATGGAACGGAAAGGCTCTATAACCGCGTGAGGCACAAAAGCGGAAAAAGGAGCGGTAAACACAAAGATAATTACCAGATAAAACCAGAACGGTTTTTGGCCTGAGGCGAAATCGCCCGCAAAGCGGTCAATGAATTCTCTTTTCCAGAAGGCAATGCTGCCGGTGGTTTTGGAGGCAATCATAAACAGCCAGGGCAGAACAATCAGAAGGAATAAAATCGTACCGATTATCGGCAGGGCGAGTTTTACTTTGTCCCATTTCCTGGAAATGGCGAAATAAAGAAAAATCGGCGGTGCAACAAGAGCCAGCGGAGCAGGACCTTTTGCGAGCATACCCAGGGAGAAACTAAGCCAGAAGACAAGCATATAGAGAACCTGCTGACGACGAGATTTTGACTCCATCGCGGTGTAAAAACTCATCATAGAAATGGTAACCAGCGAACAAAGCAGCATTTCGGGCCTGCCATTGTGCGAATATCTGATAAACCCCAGAGTTGAAATCCAAACGGCAGTTGAAAGAATCGCAATGGGAAACTGGAACCATTTGGCGGTGAAGAATAAAATAACCGCGGCAGAAAGAACGGCGGATGCAGCGCTTGGCAGACGAGTTGAAAACTCATCGACAGTGCCGGTAATTTTGGCAATAGAGGCGACAAGCCAAT
Organism: Sedimentisphaerales bacterium; assembly: GCA_050014075.1. Lineage (GTDB taxonomy): Bacteria > Planctomycetota > Phycisphaerae > Sedimentisphaerales > UBA12454 > UBA12454. The sequence goes on from JBEKEA010000004.1 coordinate 41,302, forward strand.
AGCTAAGCGGAGTTTTTTGCAGTCGCACCTGGCCGTTGAATTTGGGCAAAATCCAGTCACCGGTCTGGAGCATTTCTCTTGCGGTTACGGATACGAGGCACTCGTGATTGTCCAGCGGGCTATCAGAAAGCGTCCAAAAGGCAGCAACGACAGCATAAACCATAACTGCGACAACCCAAAGAATCTTTGAGTTATTAGTTTCAATCATATTATTTTATCAAAATCCTTTTTGCTGTCAGGACGGCAGCAAAAGCAATTGCCGCCGTTTCAACTCTCAATATCGTATCGGTAAGTCTTACGGATTGCGCGTTAATTTTTTTCAGCATATTTTCTTCAGCTTCCGCCAGGCCGCCTTCAGGACCAATGAAAGCTATTATATCATATTCATCGAGATTAAAAATTGTAATTGATTTAGCATCAGATGTCAAAGAACCGAAAATAATTTTAGCGCCTGGATAATCAGTTTTCAATTTTTCGAGTACATCTTTGAAATCCGCGGGTTTGTCGATTACAGGCAGAAATAACCTTTGACACTGTTTTGCCGATTCGAGAGCGATTGTATCGAGCCGTTGCTGCTGAATTGATTGCTTTGCAGTCCTTTCGAAAATGACAGGGACAATCCGGTCAACGCCTAATTCGGTACATTTTGCCACAAGCATCTCAAAACGCTCGCCTTTGGCAATACTGGACGCTATTATGATTCTGTTTTTTTGAGGTTTTGGATAATTTTTAGTATCTTTAATGGTCAGTCGGACAAGATTTTTTTCTATTTTGTCAATAACAGCCTGTGCGATAGTTCCGCTGCCGTCGAACAATTCGACAGAATCACCATTTTTTAGCCTGAGAACTTTTTTGAGGTGGCGAAACTGGTCGCCGGTAAGAACTGCGCCGGTGTCCTGATTAATCGTATTACAGAAAAATCTTGCCGTTCTCATAATGGGGCATTTGAAACCGTTCCATTGCCCAGGAATTCGGCGATTTTATTGTAGTCTTCGGCGCCGTGACAGGCCGGTTCGTATTCGAAAATGGTTTTACCGTAGCTTGGGGCTTCGGCGAGTTTGATATTTCTTCGTACAAAGGAGGGAATAATTTTGGCATTGCTCCAGGGGCACTGATTAGTACGGGCGCTGTCGAGGAATTTATCGATATCGCTTTTAATCTCTTCCGAAAGCGAAGTTCTGCTGTCGAACATACAGAGAAGTATTCCGCTTACCTTGAGGGAAGGATTAATTCTTTTACTGACAAGCGTAATGGTCTGGAGCAGTTTTCCCAGACCCTGGAGTGCGAGAAAATGCGGCTGGAGCGGGATAATAACTTCTTCCGCGGCGGCAAGAGCGTTTAAAGTTAAAAGGCCCAGCGAAGGAGGACAATCGATAATCAGATAGTCGAAATTAAGTTTTGATTTTGCGATAGCTTCGCGAAAGATGATTTCTCTGCCGACGACGCTGACAAGTTCGCTTTCTGCTCCGACAAGGTGAATATTGGAACCAAGCAAAAAGAGGTTTGGCCTTGCTTCGATAAGAGCCTGGTCAAAATCGGCAGAGCCGGTCAGTACCTTGTATGTGCCGAACTCGACTTTGTCAGGCTCGATGCCGAGATGTATTGTAAGATGTGCCTGCGGGTCAAAATCGGCAACGACGACTTTTGCCCCCTTTTGCGCCAGAGCTGCAGCGATGTTGACGACTGAGGTTGTCTTTCCTACGCCGCCTTTCTGGTTGAGTAAGACTATTTTTCGCATTTGCTGTCTGAATCCGTTTTTAATTTTTTATAGATTGCATCCATTACACCATTAACAAATGCCGGCGACGACTCAGCGCTATATTTTTTGGCAAGCTCTATCGCCTCATTAATCACAACTTTAGCCGGGATGTCCGAACAGTATTTTAACTGGTATGCCCCAAGCCTGAGGATACTTCTGTCAACCTGATTTAATCTCGAAAGCTCCCATTTTGCCGCGGCGGCGGTAATAAGTTTGTCGCACTCGGCGATGGAGTCCCAAACGCCTTTCGACCATTTTTCCGCGAGCTGTCGAGTAGCGCCGTCATCGGTATTCTCAGAAAAGAAAACGCCGAGCATCTCCAGGACGGCGGCGCCCTGAACATCCATCTGGCAGATAGCCTGCATAACAAGCTCTCTTGCCTTGGTTCTTCTGTCGGTTGAAGGCATACTAATCCGATTTCTGATTATATTTGAGAGAGCACGTTGACCATTTCTATCGCGCTGGCGGCGGCATTTGCCCCTGCGTTGCCAGACTTGGTGCCTGCGCGTTCAATCGCCTGCTCAATGGTATCACAGGTAAGGACACCAAAAATTGTCGGTATGCCGGTGTCATAGTTAATCTGGCTGATGCCGCGGCTGACCTGCTGGCAAACATATTCATAATGATTCGTGTGACCGCGAATAACCACGCCGAGACAGATTACCGCATCGCATTTTCCGCCGGCAGCGAGCTTTTTCGCGACGGGCGTGATTTCAATCGAGCCTGGAACCCAGACAACTGTAATCTGCCCTTCTTCGGCGCCGTGTCTCTGCAGAGCATCGATAGCGCCTGAAAGAAGTTTAGAAGAAATAAACTCGTTGAAGCGGCTAATAACTATGGCAAATTTAGCCTTACCTACGATAAGCTTTCCCTGTATCTGTTTAATCATAACCTAATACTCCTTATGCAATTAGATAAATTACCCAAGCATTATAAGACCTAAAGCTAAAATTTTCCACAAAAAGGCACATCATAAATTTTAAATTTTAAATTTTAAATTTTAAATTGAACATAACTGTTTGGGAAATATAGAGTTATGCATTACAAATTGGTAGTTTTTCACAATTTCTATATAGAATTATTTGAGCATTAACCGCATTCTTTTTTGTGCCGATTAAAAATGGGATAACTTTTTATGCACAGGGATATTATATGATTTTTGACAATGGATTCGAGCAGAGTGAAGAGTTTAACTCCTGGGACCAGGCAGAGCAGAAGGCTGTAAAGGCTTATGAACTCTACGAAGAGGGGAAAATGAACGAAGCTTTGTCTGCGATGAACGAGGCAATCGATATCAATCCATCCAATGGCAGATGGCATTTCAATAAAGCATTAACGCTTGACGCGATGGATAGATACGAGCAGGCGATAGAGGAATATAAACTTGCGCTGGAGCTGAGTCCTGAAGATATTGAAACGCTGAACTGTCTTGCGGTCGATTATACCCGCACAGGTCAATACGATTTGGCGTTGTCTGTATTCGAGCAGATAGAAACAATCGACCCTGAATTCGAGCCGGGCTACTGCAACAGGATAATAACCTATACCGAGATGGGCGATTATGAAATGGCCGAGCATATGTTTTATCTTGCTCAGCAGATAAGCGAGGATTGTCCGCTGTGTTTTTACAATATAGGCAATTCATTTTTTATCCAGGACAATTTTAAAAAAGCCATCTGGTGCTGGGAAAAAACAGCTGTCTTAGAGCCGAACCATCCGCAAATTAATTACCACATCGCGCGGGGCTACTGGAACCTGGGCGAAAAACAAATGGCGTGGCGGCATTTTATAGAGGAGCTTAAAAAAAATCCGGGCGATAAAGAAGTTATTTTCGATTTCGGGCTATTTCTTCTCGGCTGTGGAGACACGGTTTCGGCAGGTGATAAATTCCGCAGAATACTGGAAATTGAGCCGGGTTGCGCACCGGCAGTATTCTATCTTGGCGAAATAGAATTAAGCGCCGGCAGAAAAAAAGAGGCGGCAAAACTATATCTTGAAGCATTAAAGATAGACAGGAATACTGTAGGACCCAGATTTCGCCTTGCCCAGATTGCGATAGAACGAAAAGAGAAAGATGAAGCGTTTTCGCTGCTTGGGGCCGAGCTTGAATTAGATATAAGCCAGCCGGAGATATTGCAGGCGATAGGTATAATGATGATGGAGCTGGGACAGACAGATTATGCGACGCATTGTTTTTTAAGAGTATCGGAGCTTGAACCTACAATCGCATTAAATTATCTGTATCTGGCCAAAGTTCTCGCTGAGCGAGACGAACAGGAAGACGCCGCTCAATTTCTTGATTATGCGATTGAGCTGAACGCGGCAGATTGCGAACTGGTCAAAGGGGCATCGTTGGTTTACCTTGATATGGGAAGGCCACAAAAGGCTCTTGAAGTGCTGGCAACAATAAAATCAGAAAAGGCCGGATTGGGACTGAAAATAATTAAGACGATTGCGAAAATGAAACTGCTGCTGCAGAGGATGAAGAATTTTGGGAAATAAAAAAAGGTTGCTTTGTGGATGACCCCGGGCCGGGGCCTTTAAAGCAACCTTATTAATAACACAGAATTATGCTAACGCTTTTAAAAAATCCTGTCAACAATTAATTATTTTTTCTTTTCAGGAAATTTTCAGCATTATAGCCACTCTTTCGACTTTGCTCAAGACGGGTAAGTCGCCAGGATACGAAGATCAATAGCATTATTAAAGCTAATTTTTATTTCGCGGCGGGCTTTTCTCTCTTTAAATGCAAAAACCTTTCATCTGGACTATTCTGAAAATAAAGAGTATATTAAATCCTAAATAACCAAGCAGCCAATATGGTCTTTATGGGCATTTGGCGGCCTGATTATCTAAAAAGGATGTTTTCAGGTTTTGAAAGTACTGTTATAATAGCAGCTTAAATAATTGGAGCAGATATGATTCTTCTTGAAACGCATAGTCTGGTAAAGAAATATTCCGGCAGAACAGTCGTCAACCAGGTTTCGATAACAGTCGAACAGCGAAGTATAATCGGTCTTCTGGGCAGAAACGGAGCGGGAAAGACAACCACATTCAGAATGGTTATGGGAATGATTTCGCCAAACGGCGGGGCGGTGGTCTTCGAAGGTTCTGATATAACAAGTCTGCCGATGTATAAACGAGCCCGTATGGGAATGGGGTATCTATCGCAGGAGCCGAGCGTATTTCAGCGGCTCAGCGTAAAAGACAATCTGCTCGCTATTCTTGAAACGATGTCGCTGACGGCAACGGAGCGGAATCGAAAAGCCAATGAGCTTATCGAGCGTTTCGCTCTTGATGAGGTTGCCGACAGCCAGGCGAGGTTTCTTTCCGGCGGCGAACGAAGGAAGCTGGAAATTGCACGGGCGATGGTTACAAATCCGTCATTGATTTTGCTCGATGAACCATTCAGCGGCGTCGACCCGATTGCGGTCGAAGAGCTTCAGACTGAAATTCACAGATTAGTCGCCTCTGGAGTAAGTATCCTTATAACAGACCATAACGTCGAAAGGACGCTTGAGGTTTCTGATAAGGCATACATAATCGACCACGGCAGAGTAATAGCCGAGGGCAGCCCGGCTGAGATAGTAAAAAATGAGCTTGTTCGCAAAAGCTATCTTGGTCATACATTCAAAGGCGATGAATTTGACGATACGGCTGACAGGAGCGGGTAATGATTGAGGTTGAAAAATGCTGTATAACCCGATATCCGGCGCCTGTGCTTGCTCAAAAGGCACAGTCTGTCGAGAAGTTTGACGATAACCTCCGCGCTCTTGCCGATAAAATGAAAGATATAATGGTTGAGCATAAAGGCGTCGGACTTGCCGGTCCGCAGGCGGGAGTGGGGTTGAGAATTTTTGTCGCGTCGCCTGATGGCACAAAAGAAAACGCGAAAGTTTATATTAATCCTGTTATTACGCCGTCGGGGACACTTGAAACAAAAGAAGAAGGCTGTTTGTCTCTGCCGGGAATTTGGGGCAACGTACACAGGTATTCCGAATGTTCGATAAAGGCCCAGGGACTTGACGGCAAAGAATTTACCGAAGAGGGCAAGGGGCTTCTTGTGAGGATTTTTCAGCACGAATGCGACCATCTTGATGGTACGCTTATAGCAGATAAGCTCTCAACGGTTGCAAAAATTGCTGCACGCAGGAAGCTCAAACAACTTCGCGAAGATTATGAGAATCAGAACAAATGAGAATAGTCTATTGCGGTTGCGGTCGGTTTGGAATTGATTCGTTAAATGCCTTAAAGGCATCTAAGCATCAACTCGTACATATTATAACTCATCCCGAAAAACAGGCAGGCAGAGGAAGAAAAATACGCGCAAACGATGTTGAACAATGGGCAATTCAAAATAATATGCCATTTACAACTCTTGACGATATTAACAGCAATCAGGGAATAGAACTTGTAAGAAAATTCGCACCGGATTTGCTTGTTGTTATCGCGTTCGGCCAGAAAATCTCTCCTGAAATTATAGGAATACCCGCAAAAGGCGCTATAAATGTTCACGGTTCGCTGCTGCCGAAATACCGGGGAGCGGCGCCGATTAACTGGGCGATTATCAACGGAGAAATTGAAACGGGCATAAGCATTATTACATTGGCACAAAAAATGGACGCAGGCGAAATACTGGCACAGGCAAAAATGAAAATCGCAGATGATGATTCATTCGACATTGTTCATGATGAGCTTGGCAAACTGGCGGCACCGGTGCTGATAGAAACGATTGATAAAATAGAGGCTGGAACCGCTGCTTATGCAAAACAGGATAATTCAAAAGCGACGGCCGCACCGAAACTGAAAAAATCAGATGGCAATTTAGATTTCAATCAGTCGGCAAAAACAATTCATAATAAGGTAAGAGGACTTTGGCCATGGCCGGGAGCGGCAGCATGTTTTGTTTCGGCAAAAAACGGCAAGAAATTTCCTGTTACGCTGGTAAAGACAAAAGTCGTGGATGAATCCAGCAAAGGCCAACAGGCAGGGCTGATTAATGCTAATCTTAATATTGACTGTGGAACAGGCAGTTTGGAAATTCTGGAATTAAAACCGCACGGGGGAAAACTTATGAATTTTAAATCATTTTTGAACGGCAGGGCGGGCGGACAAGGCGATTTTTTTGAGCCACTTGAGGAAAGCGAGCAATGAAGGCAACACAATTAAGCCCGCGGCGGGCGGCATGGGAGGTTTTAAGTAATTTTAACGCGGCAGAGCATAACTGCGCCGAGCTTGTCGAAAAATTCGGAGAACAAACTCAAAACCGTGCGAGCCTGGTCGATATTTCGTTCGGCATAATAAGAAATTCGGTATTTATCGATAACCTCATCTCGCTGGTTTCGGTTAAGCCGCTAAAAAATATACCACCGAAAATTCTTAATTGCCTCAGAATCGCAGTCTATGAACTTGTTTTTACAAGTCAGGCAGATTACGCGATTGTTAATGAAGCGGTAAACCTGGCAAAGGCAATCGGCTCAAAAAAAGCAGCGGGGTTTGCAAACGCGGTATTGAGAAAAATGAGCGCTTCGATAAAAAACAAAACAGCGGATTTAAGCAAAACGGATTTGCGAAAAACACTGCCGCTCAGTCCGGCGGTCGGGTGCGAATTTAATATTGATATTCTGCCGGATGCGGATAAACAAATGGGCGAATATCTTAGTTGCGCGTTTTCGCTTCCGCTGTGGCTAATAGAGCAGTGGCTCAATCAATTTAGTTTTGAACAGACTAAAAATATTTGTTTCGCGTCTAATCGCAGACCATCAGTTTACGCAAGACCCAATAAGCTTAAAATAAACGCAGAAAAACTTTTTGAAACTCTGAAAAACCAGGAAGTCGATTGCGAACTTGCCGAAGAATATAAAATGGTCAGGATAAACAAGTCGGGCAATATCGCAGGGCTTGAAAGTTTCAAAGCAGGTTTATTTACGATACAAGATTTAACTTCATCGTCAGTTGTTGCATTGTTAAATCCTCAGCCGGGCTGGAAAATATTTGATATCTGCGCGGCGCCGGGCACAAAGACTACGCAAATCGCAGAACTCATTGGCGATAAAGGGCTTATAATCGCAACTGATATAGATGATTCAAGGCTGGGCAGGATTGGCAAAAACGTCCGAAGGCTTGGCATAACATCGGTAAAAATATCAGCTTACGAGGATTTTCTTAAAGAGGCCGGCCAAGCTGAAGCGAATGCGGTATTGCTCGATGTGCCCTGTTCAAATACAGGTGTGCTGGCAAAAAGACCTGAAGTAAGACTTAGGCTGGACAAAAAACGCCTTGAGGAGATTGTCAAAATACAAATTGAACTGCTTGAATTTGCCAGTCCGCTTGTAAAGAAAGGCGGAAAAATCTGTTACAGCACTTGCAGTATATTGAACCGGGAAAATAGCGAAATTGTGAATAATTTTATCAGTAAAAAAAGAGGATTTGTGCTCGAACAGGAGAAATTGATTTTGCCATCTGCGAAAGTGTGGGATTTTGACGGCGGATACACGGCGATTTTAGTAAAAACATAAAAACTAAACCATCAAACTTGTTTTTGCAATTTAAATTTTCTATTTTTGAAAATTTATTTTTTTAACTATCCACATTTTTTCCACAAAATCATTTTTGACTGTGCAAAACCTGTTCAAAATAATTTTTTTTTTCTCACAACGTTATGTATTTAATAATTCTGTAGCTGTGGAAAAGAATTTTGGCAGAACTGCATTGATTTCCTGATTGTAAAGAAGTATATTCGAACTCGTTCTTTAATTTGTCGAACAAAAGTTTGACAGCAAGGCAAAAAAACTTAAGAAGTTTATATGCAGACAACAATCACGGATGAAATAGTTGCAATCAATCAGCATCTGTCTGAAAAGATAGGACAGCAGAAATATCGTGTCTGGTTCAAAAATTCGACCAGGTTCACGGTAGCTGATGACTATCTGAAGATTGGCGTTCCCAATCCATTCGTCGGAAGCTGGATTGAAAGTCATTTTTTGTCTGACATAGCAGCCGCTGTTGAATCAGTAACGGGTTCTGCGAAAAAAATTGCGTTTAATATAGAGCCGCAGCTCGCAGGCAATCAAAGGAAGACGCAGCTTGACGGCCAGGCGCAGCTTGTTCAGCAGGCTCAGAATAAAACGACGCGAAGCAGATTTCGCGACGAGCGTGCCGGTGAACGGCCGCTGAAAATGACGCTTGAAACATTTATTGTAGGGCCGTCGAATCAATTGGCCTACAACGCGTCGATGAGTATGATATCTGATGAGGTAAGTCCGTTTAATCCGTTGTTTATTCACGGAGGATATGGTTTGGGCAAGACTCATCTGATGCAAGGGATATGCAACACGATGAGCCGGACCAGACCGACTGCCAATTGGCTTTATGTATCAGCGGAGGATTTTACTAATCAGTTTGTGCTGGCCTTGAAGACCAAAAAGCTGGAGGCTTTCCGGAGGCGATACCGGCAAACGGATTTGTTGGCTATTGACGATATACACTTCCTGGCCAGCAAACCTTCAACGCAGGAGGAATTCCTGCATACTTTTAATACGATAAATCTTGCCGGCAAAAAAGTAGTACTGGCCTCCGATGCTCATCCGAAATTAATCGGGCAGCTCTGTGAAAGCCTTGTAAACAGGTTCGTATCGGGAATGGTAGTCAAGATTGAACCGCCGGATGTCAAAACGCGGTGCAAGATAATCAGCCAAAAGGCCGCCGCGATGAATAAAGAGCTGCCGGACAAGGTCATTATCTATATCGCAGAGAATATCCGCTCGAATATAAGAGAGCTGGAAGGCGCGATACTGAAACTTATCGCGTATTCGTCACTTTGCAACGAGAAGATTTCGCCGGAGATGGCAAGGCTGGTTCTTGCCGAGCATATTTCCAGAACGGACCCGATAGTCCATATTTCCGATATCGAGGCGACAGTAACGACATATTTCGGCATCACGCCTGCAGATGTTCATTCATCCAAAAAGGACAGGACAGTAAGTTTAGCGAGGTCTTTCAGTATGTATCTTGCCAGAAAGTATACTGATATGTCTTTTCCGGAAATCGGCAGACTGATGGGCAATAAAAATCACGCAACGGTAATCCTTGCGTGCAGGAAAATAGAGGAACATCTCAAGAATAATTCATCTGTGAACTGGCAGAGTCCCAACGGCAATAAGGTCGCAAATGCCCAGGATGTTCTGGCGCAACTGAGCCAGACAATTGCGTAAACGAATCAGCCCAAAAAGTGCAGAATAATTTTTTTGTAAAATTCCACCGCTTTTTTTAAGTCTTTAATATCAATATATTCGCCCGGCTTATGGCACAATTGCGGTTTTCCCGGCCCAAAAATAACTATCGGCGATTTAAATACGGTTAAATACGGCGCATCGGTTGTGAAAGGCACAGCCGTAAGATGTTTAATCTTTAAGATTTGTTTCGAGCGTTTTACAAATTCGCATTTCTCATCCGTCTGCAGCGAACCTGAATCGCGAAGGATTTTTAATTCGACCTTGAAGCGAGGATTTTGTTTTGAAAGCCGGGCGAGAATTTTATTAATATCTGCGACAATCCGGCTTGTTTTTTGGCCGGGTATAGTGCGGATATCAATCTGGACAGAGCATAAGTCCGGAACGATATTTGCCGCCGAGCCTCCGATGATTTTATTTACGCTAATAGATGCCTTGCCAAGCAATTTATTAACGCCGGGGATTTTGAAATTCTCAAGTTTGTTTAAAAACATTTTCATTGAGTCTATGGCGTTTATTCCAAGCTGCGGCATCGAACTGTGGGCGGATTTGCCTTTTGTGGAAATTTGGAGCCATAAAAGTCCGCGATGAGCGTTAACAAGGTCGAAATTAGTTGGCTCGGGGACGATTATTCCGGCAAACTTTGGTTTTTGTTTAAAGGATTTTAAGAATTTTTTGACGCCGGCGCTGTCTGTTTCTTCGCCTGCCGTGGCGGTAAAGATAATATCGCCCTGAAGTTTGACTTTAGAACGCAGAATTTCTGCCATCGCGACCGCTGCCGATGTGATACCGCCTTTCATATCGCAGGCGCCTCTGCCGAAAATTTTGCCATTGCGCTCAATAGGCTCGAAAGCACCTGCCTGCTGAGCCGGGACAACGTCAAGATGACTGACGAATAAGAGGGCGGGTTTCCGCCTGCGGCGGATAAATTTTGCTGTTGATTTGAGTGTGGCAGTGATGTTTGCGCGGGTTTTATCCCAAACCTCGACATTCGGCTTTATTCCAGCCGAGCGGAAAAAATCGGCTAATACATTGGCGCATTTGATTTCGCCGGTATCCAGCGTGGACTTTGCCCTAATTAATTTTTTCAATAACTCTTTCATAATTCTATAATTTTACACTGTAATTAACGGTTTTGCACTTTGATTTTCTTGAACAATTACAAAAATTGTATAAAGTATCGAATATGAATAAAGCAAAAGTATCGCTGGTAAGATGTCCCAATTATGATGGCCAGGCCGTGCGGTCTGCGATATTAAGGCATTTTGAGCTTCACGGCGGGATAGAATCATTCATAAGCAAAAGCGACAGCGTCCTGATAAAGCCCAATATGATAGCGCCAAGGCCGAGCCAGTGTGCGACGCAAACCGACCCGGCAGTAATTATAGAACTTGCAAAAATTCTTGTGGATTACGGAGCCAAACCATTTGTCGCCGATTCGCCGGCGTGGTCAAATACGAGAGCCTGCGCCGAGGCGATAGGAATTGTCGAACCTTTGAACAAACTGGGCGTGCGGATAAGGCAGCTCTCCAGGCCTGTGAATAGGGTGCTTGAACATTCGGGAGCGAAAATCGGAATAAGCTCTATCGCTCTTGACGCAGATAAAATAATAAATCTGCCGAAACTTAAAACTCATCAGCAGCTTGTGGCGACAATCGCGGTGAAAAATATGTTCGGCTGTGTAAGCGGCAAGGCAAAGGCAATCTGGCATTACAGGAAAGGCGCGACTTTTGATGAATTTTGCACAATGCTGATAGATATTTATAAATTGCTCAATCCAGCGATAACGATTATCGACGCGGTTGTCGCGATGGAAGGGCCAGGCCCGATAAGAGGAAATCCAAAAAAGCTTGGCTGGCTGGTTGCGTCTATTGACCCAATCGCCGCGGAAGTTATATGCTGCGATTTAATTGGTATTTCTCCGGATCGGCTGCCAATGATAAAAACTGCTGAAAGATTAGGTTTTGGCTATACGGATAAACAGAATATCGAGGTTGTTGGCGACTCTTTTGCGGCTGATGAGCGTATAAGGCTTGAGCCTGCGGAACTGACGCCGCTGAGTTTTTCTTTTCCAAGAATTATCAAAAGTATCGCTCGGCAAATCTGGATACTTATGAAAACCGGCCGAAAACCTTAAAAGCCGCCTTAATTGACTTATTCTCGTATTTATATTATCATTCCTTATGATGAATCCCGCACCTTCTAAGTATTCAGGAATTATTCGGATTTTACTAAGAAGTGAAGCGGTTGTATGATTATGGAATATTTTAAGAAAAACAAATTAAAAGAAGGTGCGGGATGAAAACGGAAATTAACATCCTCGGTATAGAAACAAGCTGCGATGAAACCGCCGCGGCGGTGGTTCGCAACGGCTCAGAGGTGCTATCGAATGTCATCTCCTCGCAAATCGAAATTCATCAGAAATACGGCGGCGTTGTGCCCGAAATCGCGTCAAGAGCGCATATTGAAAAGATTTATCCGATTATCGAACAGGCAATCGAACAATCGCATATCGACAAAAACGATATTGACGCGGTGGCAGTTGCCAATCAGCCGGGCCTTACCGTTGCGCTTATCATCGGCTTGACCGCCGCAAAGACGCTTGCGCTGGTGTTGGAAAAACCATTAATCGCCATTAATCATATTCACGCTCATCTTCAGTCGGCGATGATGGACACAAAAGATTTACGCCTTCCCGCAGTGGCGCTGGTTGTCTCGGGCGGACATACGAGCCTTTATGACTGCGAAAGTTCGCTTGAATTAAAGCTGCTGGGCTCGACAATCGACGATGCGGCAGGCGAGGCGTTTGACAAAGTCGCGTCAATTCTTAATCTTCCTTATCCCGGCGGGCCGAGCATTGAAAAGGCCGCCAAAGACGGCAAGGCCGATGCGATTAATTTTCCACGGACAATGCTCGCCAAAGACTCACTCGATTTTTCATTCAGCGGTTTAAAGACCGCAGTTCTTTATCATTGCTGCGGCAAGGATATGAAGGGGGGAAATCGCGTAGGTAAAATGAGCCAAAAGGAAATAGCCGATATCGCTGCGTCGTTTCAGGCGGCTGTTGTGGATGTCCTTGTGCGAAAGACGCAAATAGCCGCCGATAAAATCGGAGCAAAAACAATTTTGCTCGGCGGAGGCGTCGCGGCAAATAATCGTTTGCGAAATGAACTTGAAAAAATGGCAAAGTCCACCGGCAGAACGCTGCTGGTCGCGCCAAAAAAATATTGTACGGACAATGCCGTGATGATAGCATCTCTTGCGTATTATAAATATAAAGCGGGGCTATTTGCCGATATGACTCTCGAGGCAAAGGCGGCCAGTGATGATTGAATCCCGTTAGAAAATCTAAAATAAAAGAAAGGTTTTCTTATGATAAATTTCATTTAAAATGATTAATGTTAAAATGTATAATGGAAAAGATTTCTAACGGGATGAAAGGTATATTATGCAAAAAATAACGACAATACCTAAAATGACGGTTCGCAAACTCGATTCCCACAAGGGCGAGTTCGGAAAAATCTGCATCATCGCCGGCAGCGTCGGCTTTAGCGGCGCGGCGGCAATAGCGGCTAAAGCGGCGCTTCGAAGCGGCAGCGGCCTTGTAAGGCTTGCGATTCCGCAAAGCATTCTGCCGATTGTCGCGGCGATTGAACCGTGCTATACGACGATTCCGCTTGCCGAGGATTCATCGGGCAAAATCAGCGTAAAGGCGGTAGATGCGGTTTTAGAAGCTGTTGAGGAAAATGATATTACAGCTTTTGGGCCGGGCCTCGGAGTTTCCAGCGGAGTGAAAACGGTTCTTGAAAATCTGTTGCGTCTGGATGGGATAAGACTTGTCATTGACGCAGACGGGCTTAATAATCTTGCGACTTTGGGAAATTGGCCTGATATATGCAAAGCAAATGTTATTCTCACGCCGCATCCCGGAGAGATGGGAAGACTGTGGTCTGGGCTTTTGAGAAAAACTATGCCAATCAACAGGGAAAGTATTGCCGCTGAATTTGTCTCTGCGACCAGAGCCGTTGTCGTATTAAAAGGTCAGGGCACAGTGGTTGCCGATGCCGAAAAAATTTATGTCAACACTACCGGCAATCCCGGAATGGCGACGGCAGGAACGGGTGATGTGCTTACAGGAGTAATCGCGGCGTTGTGCGGACAGGGATTAGATAATTTTGATGCCGCGGTATTGGGAGTTTACGTTCACGGAATGGCGGGCGATTTGGCGGCAGAAGAAAAAGGTCAGATGAGTTTAATCGCGACTGATGTCATTGATTATCTGCCAAAAGCCTTTAGAAACATCAGCTCGGAAAAATAATTTACGTCAGCTTAACTGACCAGTATGCGTGGTCAAGGAATTGTTTCCAGCTAGGATACTTTTGACTGCTTAAATGGAGATGAACAGTCGGATTGCGTTTCGGTTTTACAGCTGATCGGCATTATCAGGCAGGCATCCGCAAATCTGCGTTATTTAAACCAAAAAAGTATGTATTGGAAAAAACTGCCGGATTGTAGAGGAAGAAATTGCCGGTAACCCCGATTAAACTCCGAAGAAAGTATTTGTAAATGCCGATTTATACGTCAAAAACAGCGTTTTAATAAACAAAAGGTGTAACTAGTTGGTATGGCATAATATTTGCACCTCTTTTCATCTCATTTACCTGTGACTAATCAAGTTTTTAGAATGGCCGCAGGTTGTAAGGAAGGTAAAAGTGATTTTTTTAACGCTGCAAGAAAGGGGGTGATTATTATGACAGTCAGTGGAATGGGACAAAGTATGTCTATGCTGAGTTTGCTTCAGCCGCCCAGTGCAAACGACATAGCCAGTCGTATCATGAAAAAACTTGATACGAATGGAGATGGCGTCTTGAGCGCGGATGAAATCAGCAAAGGCGGAAAACATACAAAAATGATTCAGGCCGCCGATGCTAATGGCGATGGACAAGTTACTATGGACGAGCTTCTCGCCGCCATTTCTAAGTATCAGCAGATGGGCAGCATGCAGCCGCCTGGTGCGAGCGACATAGCCAGCAGTATCATAAAAAACCTTGATACGAATGGAGATGGCGTCTTAAGCGCAAGTGACTCCAGCGCAAGCGGAGCAACTGCAAAAATAATTCAGGCCGCCGATGCTAACGGCGATGGGAAAGTTACTATGGAGGAGCTTACCGCCTACATTTCCAAGCAACAGCAAGGCATGATGGGTAAAATGCATTCGCATCATCATCATGGTGCAGGCAACATGGCCAATAGTATTATGGCCGCCTTTGATACGAATGGAGATGGAGTCTTAAGCACAAGTGAAGTCAGTGCAAGCGGAGCAGATGCAACAATGATTCAGGCCGCCGATGCTAATGGCGATGGACAGGTTACCATGGATGAGCTTGTCGCCTATCTTTCGAATAAGCAGGCACAGTCCGGGCAGACCAATCAAGGCAGTTCTACCTTGAGCAACCTGGCCTTGAATTACTATGACGAAGCTCAAACAATGCTGGATCCTACGCAAAGCTCTAACCTTAGTTTAGTTGCTTGATATACTACAACCTGAGAGGGATTTATTTCCCTCTCAGGTACCCCTTTACCGGTTTATCTTTTATCACATTATGCCGGTTGGCGTTAGAATGCCGCGGCTATTGATTGTGCCTCGCTAACGGCTTTGGCCTGGGCCTCGTTTACGGTTTTTTCATCACTCAGCATAGGCTGGCATATTACTGTTTTAATATCTGTAAAACCAATAAAACCCAAAATAAATTCAAGGTATTTTTTCTGGAAGTCCATCGGAGATTTTTCATCGTAATTGCCGCCGCGAGCATAAATCACACATATTGGTTTTCCGCCTGCAAGACCTTTGTAATTGCCGTTGGTAACTGTAAATGTGTAACTTGGCTGAACTATGATGTCAATGTAGTGTTTGAGTTTGTAGGGTATGCCGAAGTTCCACATCGGCAATGAAATAATATATTTATCAGCAGATTTGAACTGTTCGATTACTTTTTCAATCTGCGACCACTTTTTTACTTGTTCAGCGGTTTTTTCTCTGCCGTGCATAATAGCGTATTTTGATTCTGCCGCGAAATTATCAAATTCAGGCAAAGATTCCTTAAACAAATCGATAGTAATAATCTTATCCTGAGGATTTTTCTGCTGATAAGCGGACAGAAAGGCTTTGGCTGCCGCATGAGAATGACTTCTGTCATCCCTGGGCGAAGCCTTTATATAAAGAAGCGTTTTCATAAAACTCCTTTTTTATGAAAGAATATTTTTACGTCAACTCAACTGACCAATATGCGTGGTCGAGGAATTGTTTCCAGCTATGATACTTTTGAATGCTTAAATGCAGGTGAACGGTCGGATTGCGTTTTGGTTTTACCGGCAGCTTAACAAGAGTCATTCCGGCCTGCCTGGGCGTCCTGCCTCCTTTTCTGGCGTTGCAATCGGTACAGGCACAAACGAGATTTTCCCAGGATGCGGTCCCGCCGCTGCTTTTCGGAATGACATGGTCGAGGGATAGTTCGTTAGTGGGGAATTTTTTCCCGCAGTACTGGCATCGATTGGCGTCGCGGGCGAAAATGTTACGCCGGTTGAATTTGACTTCGTTTCTCGGCAGGCGGTCATAGAATAACAATCTGACTATTCGGGGCACAGCTATATGATAATTGACCGTTGAAATCCAGTCGTGTTCGTCAGGCTCGAAAGACCTTTTTATCTGGCTGACATCCCGCCAGCTTTCAAAATTGTAATTGTAATACTGGCCCTGTTCGTAGGATATGACTTCGGCAAGCTCCCTGCACAGCATACATAGCGCTCTTTTGACATCTATGATGCGCAAAGGCATATAGTACTTATTAAGGACAAGTACGTTACAACTCAAACCAGATTGAGTTTCAATTAACGCCATTTCCTCCTGCCCACTCTTTTCAGGTGCTAAATACCGGAAACCGGAGCTTTTATAAAAAAATTATGGGCGGCGGCCGCTTATTTTACAACTTCCACAAGCTCCACCGCGTCAGCCCGCGGACCTTTTTCGCCTTGAACGATTTCAAAGCTTATTTTGTCGCCCTGATTTAGGACTCTAAGGCCTTTGGTTTTAAAATTAGTATGATGAATAAAAATATCAGGCTGTCCATTGCCGTCTATAAATCCATAACCCTTCTTCGGGTCGAACCACTTTATAACTCCTTCTGCCATTGATGTAGTCCTTACACTATCTGCGGTCATATCAGGCCGATATACAACCCCAGTCTGTATATGCCTTTAAATTCCGCAAGAATATTTTCAGAGTTTTTACTCTCCGGCAGCCGACTGGATTTTACTGCCGAGTTTTTCTTTCATCAGCCGGCCCATCTTGAACTTCACAGTACGCTTGGAGGGAACATCAACTCTTTCAAGCGTCTTGGGATTCTGAGCCACCCTGGCTTCGCGAGTCCTGACTTCAAAGACTCCGAAGTCGCGGAATTCAAGACGGTTGCTCTTGATTAGCTCGGCGATTATCTCGTCGAGAAACAACTGAACAACGCGCTTGACCACAACTCTTTTGGCCTGGGTCTGTTCGGCAATCCGGTCGATTAATTCTTTCTTTGTAATGGTTGCCATAGTGTACCTCGTATCATCAGAGAGTTTCTAAAATTATTTTGCAAAGCTTTATAGCTCTTAACAAATTCCTGTAAACTTTAAGTTCATATCAGGCTGAAAATTCGTTACTTTCAAAGACCGCAAATCACTATACAGCAAAGACTTCTATTCATCAAGCAATTTTTTGAAGGATTTTTCAAGATAAAAAAATTGTAAAAAACAACTGGAAAACGCCTTTTTTATGCTCCAAATGGGCAATTTCCGAAAAAAGTGGTATATTCTCTTGACCAATTTTCGAAAATCGGCCATAATTCCGCATATAATATATATACAGTTTAAGGCGATAAAATTGGCTCATAACATATTATCAAAAAATCAGTTATGCCCTAATGTCTATATGGCGGACATCGAGGCGCCGCTGATAGCTGCGGCCGCAAAGCCGGGACAGTTTGTAATTGTCTGTTTGTTCGGCGGATACAGCGAAAGAATCCCCCTGACCATAGCCGGCAGCGACCCGAAAAAAGGAACAATTCGCCTTATCTGGCAGGCAGTCGGAAAAAGTACCGCTGAACTTGGCAATTTAAACGTCGGCGACAAGGTGGAAAATATCCTTGGACCGCTCGGCAAACCTACCCACGTCGAAAAATTCGGGACGGTTGTTTGCGTCGGTGGTGGAATCGGCAGCGCGCCGCTTCTGCCGATTGCGACCGCGATGAAAAAGGCGGGCAATAAAGTCGTCAGCATCCTCGGCGCAAGGACAAAAGAGCTTTTAATCCTCGAAAAAGATTTTAAAGCCATAAGCGATGAGCTGATTGTCGTTACCGATGACGGCTCTTACGGTAAAAAGGCTCTGGTAACGCAGCCGCTCGAAGAAGTCTGCCAAAGGACACCGAAGCCTGACCTCGCTGTCGCGATAGGGCCGGCGATTATGATGAAGTTTTGCTGCGCGACTACTAAAAAATATGATGTTCCGACTGTTGTTTCACTTAATACGATTATGATTGACGGAACGGGAATGTGCGGCGGATGCAGGGTCGATGTCGGCGGACAGACAAAATTTGTCTGCGTTGACGGACCGGAATTCGACGGACATTTAGTTAATTTCGATTTAATGATGAAACGTATGCAGGCCTATAAAAAACAGGAGGCCCAGGCGATGGAAGAATACAAAAAGCATAAATGCAAAATCGGTCTTGATAAATAGGAAATTGAATTGAACGAGCAGCAATTACTTAACGAATTATTGAAAAAACACAAAGACGGCACATTAAAACCCGCCGATAGATATAATATTCCGCCTCAGACGATGCCGCAGCAGGACTCCGTGGCAAGACGTTCCAATGTTAATGAAGTTGCGACAGGATACACTGAAACACAAGCGCGTCTTGAGGCTCTGCGATGTTTGCAGTGCAAAAATGCACCCTGTGTGGCGGGCTGTCCTGTAAGAATAAAGATAAAAGAATTCATTGCCGAAATCGTCGAGGGAAATTTCCAGAAATCTCTCGATATCATCAGGGAGAATTCACTTCTGCCCGCCGTTTGCGGCAGAGTTTGCCCGCAGGAAGTGCAATGCCAGCTTCCATGTACCGTCGGCAAAAAGTTCAAGGATGTTGACAAGGCCGTCTCAATCGGCAGACTCGAAAGATTCGTTTCCGATTGGGGCAGAAAACAGAGTGGCCAGTCAAGCCCGACTATTGCCGCCGAGACAGGCAAAAAAGTTGCTTGTATAGGTTCAGGACCCGGCGGAATCGTCGTTGCTACCGATGTCCGCAGGGCAGGACACGATGTAACAGTATTCGAAGCTTTTCACAAGCCCGGCGGCGTAATGGTTTACGGCATTCCGGAATTTCGTCTGCCAAAAGCGATTGTGCAGGAAGAAATCGACGGCCTTGAAAAAATGGGCGTTAAAATCATCTGCAATTTCGTCGTCGGCAGGACAAAAACCATAAAACAGCTAATGGAAGAAGACGGTTTTTCCGCCGTTTATATCGGCGTTGGCGCGGGCCTGCCGATGTTTATGAATATCCAGGGCGAACACCTTGTCGGCGTTTACAGTGCTAATGAATACCTGACCCGCGCTAATCTTATGAAGGCTTACCAGTTCGGCAAAGGAGCCGATACTCCTATCGCGATGTCGAAAAAAGTTGCCGTTATCGGCGGCGGAAACGTCGCGATGGACTCGGCAAGAACCGCTATGCGGCTCGGCGCTGAAAAGGTTTATCTTATTTATCGCAGAAGCGAGAAAGAAATGCCTGCTCGAGTCGAAGAAGTCCACCACGCAAAGGAAGAAGGCATTGAATTTCATCTTCTGCGAAATCCAAAACAGATTTTAGGCAATGCTGACGGCATTGTAAAAGCGATTGAATGTTTGAAATACGAGCTTGGCGAACCTGATTCGTCCGGCAGGCGCAGACCTGTTCCGATTGAAGGCTCTGAATTTACGATTGATGTCGATACCGTCGTTGTTGCGATTGGCAATGGCGCAAATCCGCTTATCGGCCAGACAACGCCGGGGTTGAATTTGAATAAATGGGGAAATATTGTTGTCGATGAGAATTGTAAAACTTCGCTTGATGGCGTTTACGCCGGCGGAGATATTGTTTTAGGCGCCGCGACTGTAATTTTAGCTATGGGTCAGGGCCGCACCGCCGCCACGGCGATTAATGAGTATTTGAAAAGCAAATAAATCATTAATTTGAAGAATCTTCAGTTACTTTAGTAATTAAAATATCGGATATATCCCATTGCACATCTTTTTTTTGCTGATTATTTTCATCCTTTGGCATAGGTTTTCCGGGATGTGCCGGTCCGGCAAGTAAAAATTCATTATCCTTAATTAATAATAATTCTGCAAAGACAATTGGATTTTTTGTGCCAACCAAATGGCTCCACAATAATTTGCCGTTCTTATCTATTTTCCACAGACAAAAACCATCTGTAAATTTTGACCCAGAAATAATAAAATTATTTTTGTTATCCGTCTCAATTTTATACATTCCAAGACCATTTCCTTTATAAAGAAGAACTGGTTCCCATATTTTATTAAGTTTATTGTCAAGGCCTACAATATATATTTCTGAATTAGGGAAATCTGCGATACTATAAGAAACGGCATAATTACTGTTAGATGTGAGTGCTATAGTTGGATGTCTGCCTGGAAATGAAGTCTCTGTTAGAATATTACCGGCACTGTCGCATTTGATAATCCAAATATTCGATGGGCCTGCACCAAATTTATTGTATTCACCGCTGTTTGATGCAAGCGTAAAACTTCCATCTTCGACTGCTGCCATTGACATTGCACTCTCAGATTTTCCTTTATCGTAGGTTTTCTGCCATAATATATTGCCATCGAAACTCATTTTCATTATCCACGCGTCAGGATTATTATCACCTGTTTTCTGACCGGATACGAGATATCCGTCTTTTACCTTGATGATATTCATCATGGTCTTACAACAAGTTATATCTAATTTTTTTACAGAAGTAACATTTCCATTATTATCAAGGCGTATCTGAAAAGTTTTTTCTGGGGAAGGTCCCTTTTTGGCCGATTCCCCTTTAACCACAAGCATTAGTTCATTTTTAGGGCATACAAAGAGATTGTCCCATATGATTTTATTATTTTCATTTGTATCCGGCATGATAATTGGTTTATCCCAGATTCGATTTCCCTGTAAATCAAATTTCCAAATCCAAAGTCTGAAATCATAAGATGATTCTGCCTTGCGAAAACTTGACAACCCAATTACATAAAATCCGTTAGAATCAACAGCGATTAACTTAGAGACGGTATCTGTCCAATTTTCTTCACTGTAAAGCTTTATCCATTGAGTTTTTATTTTAGATTGATTAGCGTCTGAATCCTGACCATAAAGAAATCCTGAAAAAGATAGAATTAAACAAATACCAAGAAAAGTTAACGGTTTTTTCATCTTAATCTCCTTTTTTATAATTAATTAAAGAGCTTAATTATTATTTAAGAAAAAAAGTTAGTTGTCCTTTTAAAATTCTGCCTGCAAAAACAATTTTTAATATTTTACTATTGTCCGAATCAATTGTACAGGTTCCTTCATCAACAATTTCAACCATTCCTTTACCATTATTGACAGGGCCTTGATAAGTAAGAAATTTTTTATCGTGGTCGAAAATTGGTGTGGCTTTGGTTTTTCCTGGACTGAGCTTGTCGAAGTCTCCTGCTAATTTTTCAGGTGGGTTTTCCAGCCGCCAGGTTTTGAGCTTGTCGCCATCCTCAATCATCAAATCCCAGTGAGTTTCGTTGCCAAGTGTGTGTTTATGAATGACAAATCTTTTTTGCTCCGGCATATTAAATCACTGATTACGCTGATTTTATAGATTTTGAAATAAATTATTTAAAATAATCTGTGTAATCAGCGATAAAAAAATTATTAGCCATTCGCCTGAATGGCCGTTATCGCTACCGCCGCGACGATGTCATCGCTGTTGCAGCCGCGGGACAAATCATTTACCGGCTTTGCAAGGCCCTGCAAAATCGGGCCGTAGGCATTGAGGCCTGCAAGTCTTTCGGCCATTTTGTAGCAGATATTTCCTGCTCCCAAATCCGGGAAGATAAATACATTTGCCTGGCCTTTTAATGGGCTGTCAGGACATTTTTTCGCTGCTACCTTCGGCACAAAAGCAGAATCAAATTGTAATTCGCCGTCGATTAAATATTCGCCGCCAAATTCTTTGGCCAATTTTCCCTTCGCAAGTTCGGTTGCTTTAATGACTTTATCGGGGCCTGTGCCTTTGGCAGAGCCTTTTGTGGAATAGGAGAGCATCGCGATTTTCGGAACGATGCCGAATTGTTTTGCGGTTCGAGCCGTCGCAAGAGTGATGTCGGCCAATTGCTCTGCGTCCGGGTCCTGGTTCAGGCCTGAATCTGCAAACAGGATTGTCATTTTACTGTTCGTCATAAAGAACATACTCGAAACAGTTTCAATGCCTTTGGCGGCTTTTATAATTTGCAGGGCTGGGCGGACGG
The DNA here is from genome assembly GCA_050014075.1 of Sedimentisphaerales bacterium. Classification (GTDB taxonomy): domain Bacteria; phylum Planctomycetota; class Phycisphaerae; order Sedimentisphaerales; family UBA12454; genus UBA12454. The sequence goes on from JBEKEA010000004.1 coordinate 63,869, forward strand.
TATCGGCTGTCGAATGAGTCGCTCCGGAGACAAGGCCATCAACTTCGCTGTTTTTTACCATCATCGTGCCGAAATAGACCATAGCTTGTATGGTTTTAAGAGCCGCTTCGGGTGTAACGCCTTTGTTTTTGCGAAGTTCATAGAATTGCTGGGAAAAATCTTTTAATTTATTGCTTGTTTGAGGATTGATGATTGCGATGTCGTTTGTTTTTGCTCCAATCTTTTTGAGTGCATCAGCGATTTGTTTTTCGTCGCCGAGAATTGTAAGCTTTGCCATTTTCAGCTCGGCGATTTTTTTTGCCGCTTCGATTGTCCGCTGGTCTCCGCCTTCCGGCAGGACGATATGTTTGAAAAGAGAGGTTGCTTTTTCAATTATCTGCTGTGAAAAATCTTTATTTGTTTCCATAGTTTTTTCTTTATAAAAATATTCTATTATTTAAACAACCGAATGCGTCCGGCAGGAATCGAACCTGCAACCTCTGGCTTCGTAGGCCGGCACTCTATCCAGTTGAGCTACGGACGCTTAATCGCAGTTATTCTATATTTTTAATATCGATTTTGCAAGGTGTAAAAAATCTTCAATCTTAAATTTTCAATTTAGATACGGTGCATCATCTTGAAAATCTTTTCATCCTGAAAGGTAATTTTAAGTTTCATTTCCTGCCCGATTTTGTCCAGTCTCTTATGAATCTGAGGAATGCTGATTGCCGCCTTTGCGATATCGACGGCCATTGTCATAACAAAATAGTTTTCCATAATTTTCTGATTAACATCGACAATATTAATGTTTGCCTTTGCCATTGCGTTGGCAAGTTTAGCGATGATGCCTACTCTGTCTTTGCCGGTAACGGTTACTATGCAAATCTGAGATTGTTTTTTCGCGGCCATTGTTTATTCCTTAAATTACCACTTAATATTAGTAAGCTTTTTCATTCCATTATAATCTGTCATATCGAATCCAAGCGAGGTAACGGTTATAAATCCCTCACTAATCGCCAGTGTATCGCTGGGCAGGTCTTTATCGCGGTGATATCCGCCCGAAAGCTGATAAAGTATTTGGCCTTTACCATTTTTCTCTTTAACAAAATGTTCATCGAAACCCATCGTTGATTGCGGCACGACTTTTATGCCTTTCGGCTCGCCGCGTGACAGGGCCGGGATATTAATATTTATCACGCCCCCGATACCTGCCGGCAGAAGTTTATTTATAACTTTGACGCAGTATTTTGCGGCGTTAGCGAAATCCGTCTGTTCTTCGCGGACTGCGCTCAGCGCGACGGACGGTATTTTAAAAAACGCCGCCTCTATCGCTGCCGCCACTGTGCCGGAATAATAAACGTTAATGCCGACATTCGCGCCGTGATTTATGCCGCTGACGACAAGGTCGGGCTTCTTGGAGCAAATTTCCATAATTGCGATTTTAACGCAATCGGCGGGCGAACCGCTGACGCTGTATCCGCTGAATTGGCCTTCTACGTTTATTTTTTCGCAAATCAGCGGCTCGAATACCGTTATGCTGTGACCTGCGCCGCTCATCCTGTCGGAAGGCGCGACAACGGTTACATCGCCGAGTTTGCACAGCTCTTTATAGGCTGCTGCTATTCCCGGCGCTAAAATTCCGTCATCGTTTGTTAAAAGAATATTCATATCCGGTATGGTAACGTTAAATTTCAAATATTCAACAGTAAATCATCCCGCACCTTCTTTTGATTCAATTTGAATGTTTAGAAGGTGCGGGATTGACGCTTAATCCGGCCGGAGTATAATCAATAATATGATAAGGAAATTTGACAGACGCAAAGATTTGGTTTTGACTCGTCAGCAGGTTCGCGATTTCGACGCCTGGGCGATAAATACGGCCTGTGTGCCCGGCGTCGTGCTGATGGAGAACGCAGGTAGCGGCTGTGCGGAAATTGTCCTTGCGCAACTGGAAAAACCCGCCGGCTCAAAGGTCTGCGTTTTCTGCGGCCCAGGCAACAATGGCGGCGACGGGTTTGTAATCGCCCGGCATTTGAAAAATGCCGGCGTTGATGTTGCCATCGCTCTTTGCGGACCAGCCTCTAAAATTAAAGATGATGCTGAGGTTAATTATAAAATTGTCCTTAATATGAAAATTGCGGTTGAAGAATTTGATACTGCATCTGCGAATATCGAAAAAGAAATCGAAACTTTCGCTGGTAACAGCGATTTGATTGTGGACGCGATTTTCGGCACCGGCCTGACAGGCGTGCTTCGGTATGATTTTGTCAGGCTTATCAATGCGATAAATTCGCTTAATAAACCTATTGTGGCGGTGGATATTCCTTCGGGACTCGATTGCGATACCGGCGAATCTTTAGGTGCCGCGATAAAAGCGGTATCGACAGTTACATTTGCCGCGGCAAAAAAGGGATTTTTAAATCCGCGCTCGGCCCAATTCATAGGCCAGGTTTATATCGCCTCTATCGGCATCGAACCCAGGTAAAATTACTATTTCGCCTTTGTCTTTGCTGGTGCCGGAGCCGGTGTTTGCGGCTTTGGCTGGGCCGCTGGTTTTGTTTGCGTCTGCGCCGGTGTTTGAGTTTTTGCTTTTGTCTGTGTTTGCGGCTGTGACGTTAATCCGGAGGCTAATGATTCATATCCAATGAAGTTCAGAAATCTTTTCAGGCCGAATATGGGAATGTAAAGGTCTTTAGCCTGGTTTTTGACTTCCAGATATTTTTCTGACGCCTTGACCGAGGCATCGTATTTTTCGGCAGCCATTGGGTCGGCTTCTGTTTCATCAAGTGTCGGTTTTTTCTTTACCTGAGGCTGATCGCCGAGTATGACAAAATCCGTGTTAGTCGTTACTGTATCTTCAACTTTGCCGCCCCAGTTTTGAATCAATTGTTCTATTTTCGCTGCGCCGTCAGAGTCGATTTCGCCGTCGCCGTTAAAATCAAAATCTCCCGCGACGACAAATCTGTTTGTCGCCTTGCTGTCCCAGATAAGATTGACGATTATATCGCCTTCCGAGATTGGGTTCTTTTTGCTCATTTTATTAATTCTTGCCATCGAAGTATTTTTATCCACGTTGAGGACTTCTATTTCGTTCCCGCTGTTTCCGTCAGTTGGGATAGGGGCGCTTTTGTTATATACGGAAAAAGTCAGGCCCGGATATACCTTGTCCTGGATTCCGATATCTATGAATGCCACCTTTGACGATATGTCGATTGAAATTATATGCCCGTCAGGCTTATAGGCCGCGACATCTTCTTTCGGCTTGGACTTTGATACTTCTAATTTGCTCAGCGTCTCCTGTAATCTGTTTTGTGTGACGGAAAGTTTGTTCATTGCATCGAGCAATTCCTGTTTGGATTTATTTTTTTCCTCGACTGACTGGTCCCGCTGCTGCGTAAGCGATTGGACCTGCTCGTTGCTTTTCTTGTCCATCAGGTCGCGAAGCTGATTATAGCTTTGCTGAACGCTGTTGGCGTCTTGCTGCACTGAACGAACCTGGGCCAGCAGCGAGCTTTCTCTTTCCGCAGCGCCTGTTTTGGACGTTTCCAATTCGCTGTTGAGATTGGCAATCTGCGTATTTAACTGACCGGCAGTCTCGTTCATCTGTCTGAGCTTATTGTTATATATTTCAACTATTCTAAACAAACTCGGCGCGCTGTTAACATCTGTTACAGCAGCGGCCGTCGCCGGTGCATTTGTATTCGTTGCAGCGACCGTTGCCGGCTTATTGGCATCCGTTACAACGGCCTGTGCCGGCGCATTTACATCTGTTACAGCAGCAGGCGAGTTAGTCTCTGCTGCTGCCGGTGGCGGAACAAAACCCCTCTCAAGGCTTGCAACGATATCTTTATATTTTGTATCAAGCTCGACGAGCTTTGCTTCTGCGCTTGTTTCGCCAGGCTCGGTGCCGGTATCCATCTTGTATATTTTGTTTATGTATCCGAGCAGTTGTCGTGTTCGGCTTGCCTTGCGTTCTTTTTGGCCGATAAGTGTGCCGACGTTTTGCACCTCAGATGACGTGGCGAATTCTTCCTGATTCTGCTGAGATGTGAGGAATTGGTTTCGCCAGTCTTCGGATTTTATGTAAAAAAGAACCGCAAGAACCGCCGCCACGATAAAAAGACCGACAAATGTAATAACCGTATAAAGCATTACATTACGCTGTTCCTGTCGAGCAACTGCCATTTAAAATCTCCTGAAATTCCTGTTAAATCAATTTAATTTCAATACTTATGTAAATTAACAATCATTCAATTATCGGCAAAAAGGGGGGCCAAGTCAACTAAAATCTTGCCTAAATTCACAAACTTCTCGTAGCATAAGTATCTTTAAGCCTGTATAGTTACGTTAGTTTTTATAAGGATTTGATAATGGCTACTGAACGATTGCATAAAATACTTGCCGCGGCTGGGGTCTCCCCCTACGTGGGTTTGCGCTGTGGCTTCGACAGGCCGAGGGGCTAAATGACGGCTCAAAACCGTGAAAATTAGTGTTTTTTTGCTGTTTTTCACGATTATGTTGACAAAAGCGTGAAGAATCATATACTATAATTATGGCAAAAGTATTACATATTTTTAATACAATCAATCGCCTGAGAGAACGATATTATGCCGCATCTATCGGGAAGCAATCGCTTATAAAAATAATCAGTGAAGCGGAGATTGCCGAGCAGGTTTATAACTCCAATGCCATCGAGAACAGCACTCTTAGTCTTGAAGAAACAGAGAAAATCCTTTTACAAATAGACCTGGACAGATACATTTCGGAGCGGGAAATTTTTGAGGCGAAAAACTTGGCGCGTGTAGTTTCTTATATCGATACAAAAGCCAAAGAACAGGAACTGACGCTTGATGTAATTCTGCTGCTTCATAAAATGCTTATATCGAATATCCGGGACGATGTTGCCGGAAGATTTCGCAAGGCTGGCGAGTATGTGCGCGTGGCCAACCATATAGCGCCGGGGCCGGAAGAAGTAACAGGCAGACTGGAAAAAATGCTTGCGGAGTATAACGCAAACAGCCATGAAAATATTATAAAACGCATCGCGATGCTGCATCTTACCTTTGAACAGACGCACCCATTTGTTGATGGTAATGGCCGTATCGGAAGAGTAATAAACAATTATTTGCTTATACGAGAAGGTTTTGTGCCTGTGAATATTAAATTCATTGACAGGGAGATGTATTACGAGGCGTTTAAGGAGTTTAACGAAAAAGGCACTGCAAAAATAATGGAGGAAATAGTCGGCAAAGCGATTACAAATAGTTATCACAAAAGGCTTGCATATCTGGAAGGCTCGCAGATTATGACGCTTGCCGAATATGCAAAAAAGTATAAAATATCACACTCAAACTTGATAAATAAGGCAAATCGCCAAACCATAGAGGCTTTTCTTGAAAAAGGCGTTTGGAAGATTGGCGTAATGCAGAATAAAAAATAAAACGAACTCCGTCATGCGGAGATGACGGGGCTAAACAAATAAGGACAGGAATATGACGACAGAACGATTGCCCTCAGCAGTTTCTTTTGCTGCGGCGAAGAAACTAAACGCTGGGGTAATCGAAATTGATTAATATCATATAAGGATATGATTATGGTTATGGAACGATTACATAAAATACTTGCTGCGGCGGGGATTGATTCGCGGCGGAATTGCGAACAGCTTATTTTGCAAGGCTCGGTAAGGGTCAACGGCAAAGTTGTGGATACATTGCCGGCCTTTGCGGACATTGACAGAGACGTTATTGTTGTTGACGGCAGGAAGATACATTCGGTCAAAAAGGTTTATTATCTGTTCAATAAGCCCAAAGGCGTTATCTGCACAAACGACGACCCGCAAGGCAGGAGAAAAGCGATTGATTTTATTGATACCGACCAGCGGATTTTTTGTGCCGGCAGGCTCGAAGCCGATACTACCGGCGCGATAGTTTTGACCAACGATTCGGCTCTTGCCGACCGTTTAACGCATCCGCGTTATTGTCTTGAAAAGACTTATTTAGTTGAAATCAGGGGCAGGATAACAGCGGAGATTATTGAGAAGTTTAAAAAAGGTATGTGGTTTTCGGAAGGCAGGAGTGCGCCGGCGAAGTTAAAGGTTTTAAAATCATCTGAAAAGGAGTCTGTGATTGAGGTTAGAATTGGGCAGAGCCTTAACAGGCAGATTCAAAGGATTATGGCGCGGTTAGATTACAAAGTGATGGCGATTAAGAGAACGCATATCGGTAATATTTCTTTGCATCGGCTCGGCGTTGGCGATTACAGGCCGCTGACGGAAAATGAGATTGAATATTTGAAAAAGGAAAATCGGGCGGAAACGCCTATGGTGCCTGCGGGCGGACATTTTAGAAAAAAACGAATAAAAACTCATAGAAATTCTAAATTTTGACGAAATAAATGTATGCTTTTTGCGCTTTTTGTCGATTTTTACGACTTTTTGCGAAATTTTATATAATTAGCGGAGATTTTTATGACTGATAATGTAAAAAAAATTCAATTATCCAAAGAATCTTCTGGGCAGAATAATCAAAAAGGCAGTGGAGAAAAACGCAGCGGCATAGACCGCAGAAAATTTTCCTTTGGTTACCAGGGCCCCGAACGCAGAAAAATCAAAGACCGAAGAAGTCAAGGATAATCAGCCGGGGCAAATTATTTTCAACTGCCGAGATGACGAACTAATCAATCTAATACACGAAAGGCCCGTTTGTGAAAAGATTATCGTTAATTATCATAATCGTCACTATGCTTATTTCATCGATATGTAATATAACTTTCGCCCAGGACGACCTCAAAATCTGGAACGAATTCGTCGAAGCCGTCAAAAATGACCAAATAACAGCTGATAGAATTCGCACTTATGACAATTTGCCGAAAGATATGCTCCTGCAATGGAGCAAAATGTTTAAAGAGGGAAAACTTTGGGAGCAAATCCAGGGGACGCCGGAAGTTTACAAGGTTGGCAAGCACATACATTACATTGTTACATTCGCCAAGGACGATTGGAAAAGCACCTTCTGTCACACATTCCTTGTCGAAGATGGCAAATGGTATTTTCGTCACCTGGAAAATATAACCATTCGTCTCGACAAAATACCGGTGCCGCCGACTTCAAAGTTTCCTGATTTGCCGGAAGAGAAAAAAGCCTGGCAACGGCAGGAAATTTACTGGACTGAGCAGGTGCGACTATTCAATTTCCTTGCTAAGGAAAAAGGGAAAGATTTTGCATTCAACTGGTTCAAAGACGGCGATGGGTATTTGATGGCGGCCAAAACATGGGTGCCTTTCTATCCGCCGGAAAAGGCCTTTATCCTGTATTCGTGCTGGGAACAGGCAAACTTGAGAGGAAACAAAGTTACGCTGGAAAAATTCGATAGTAATGATGCTGTAGTGCGAATCAAACCAATATATTTGCAGCTCTACAAACAGACGGGACATCTGAAGACGCAGATTTCTTTCGAAGACTACCGTCGAATTTTTGAAACTATCTGGCAGGACAGGGCAACTAAAGCAGGTTGGAATCTTGATATTACATATAACGATGATGAATGCCTGTTTAACTTTCATCGGAAGAAATAAAGCCTAACAGGTTCAGAGCAACGAGTTTTTTATCATCAGTTGAATTCGGCGACGAGCGGTGTGTGGTCGCTGGGCTTTTCGAGTTCGCGAGGTTTTTTATCGATGCTGCAACCGGTGCATTTTTTTGCTATCGGCTCTGAACCCATAATGTAATCAAGCCGCCAGCCGCGATTTCTTTTAAGGCCGTTCGGTTCACGATAATCCCAGAACGTAAACTGGCCGGGCTCGGAGCAGTGCTTTCTGAAAAGGTCAACGAAACCCCAATCCATAAACTTTTTTAAAGTTTGTGAAAGGCCGCGATTAAAACAGACTGTGCCATCGAGAACGGCAGGGTCGTAAACATCCTTTGCCTCAAAAGCGATATTGAAATCTCCTGTCCATAACAATTTATCAGTCGGCTTGAAATGTTTATTAAAATACTCAAGCAGTCTTTTGAGCCAGTTGAGTTTGTATTGATATTTTTCGGATTCCATCTCGAAGCCCTGCGGAATATAGGTATTAACGATTGTAATGCCGCCTGTGCTGGCTGTTATCATTCTTGCTTCGTCTTTCGGCTCGCTGTCGAGGCCGAATTCGACGGAGGCGAATTTGTGTTTGCTGAAGATTGCGACGCCGTTATAGCTTTTTTCGCCTTTGAAGACAAATTCATAGCCTGTTTTTGCAAAAGCATCGGAGGGAAAATCTTTGTCCTGAACCTTTGTCTCCTGCACGCAGAGAATATCAGGTTTGTTTTCGGCCAGCCAGTTTACGATTATCTCTTGTCTGGCCCTTATCGAATTAGCGTTAAAAGTTGCGACTTTCATACCGGTTCAGATATATTCAGCAGAGCCAATAGAAAACTTACGATGCTTTCTGCGCCCTGATTAGTATTAATATTGTCCGGTCCCAGGCCGTCGCAGCAGCCTTTTGTCTGAGAATCATACATCGGCAGGTGCAGGTCGTTATCGCCGAGGAACCAGTCGAACGCCTTGCGCTCAAGCTTAAGATATTCCTGATTATTTGTTGCCAGGTAAGCATTTCTTAGCGTTAGAACTGTACCGGCCACTTCAATCGGCTGCTGGTCGAACTTTGACCTTTCTTTGCCTTTCGAATACCAACTGTCTGAGCCGATAAAACTGAAATATTTTCCGTTATAAGTATTGGCAAGCAGAAATTTACAGGCTCTTTCGGCAATGTCGAGATATTTTTTTTCACCCAGCGCCATACCAGCCGCGAAAAGTGCAGCGGGTATTATCGCGTTATCATAAGAAAGAATATTTTCGAACCAGTCCCATTCCTTTGTGGCGAAACGGCGATGAAGATTTGTCAGTTTTTCCGCTGCCTGGGCAATATGTCTTTTTATCTCATCTTCATCAGGGGACTGACTAAGGTAATCCACCAGTCCGAGAATCGCGTAAGACATTCCCCTCGGCGAGAGAACCGGTATATGCTTTGTCGCCTCGGAGAAAAACTCTTTGGCTATTGAAAGATAAACTGGCGATGGCGGCGATGCGATTACCGAGCCTAAAGCCCACAAAGTTCTGCCGAGCGTATCGAGTTCGATTTCGCCAGTCCTCCAGTTCCTGTTATAATCCATAAAATTGTGGACTGTGCCATCGGGTTTTAAAGCATGGCATAGAAAAGCTAAATAAATCTCAAAAAGCCTCAAAGCCTGCGGGTCGGCATATTGTTTGTAATATTTAGCCGTAACGATAAGGGCTCTGGCGTTGTCGTCGGTGGTGTAGCCGTTCAGACGGTCGGGGATTATGAATCTGGCGTGCTGAAAAAGACCTGTATCATCTGTTAGACGTTTAAGATGTTCTAAGGATGGTTTTGGCAGACCATTATCTGCTTTTTTTGGCGAATCTTTTGGCATAGGTCGAACCTCTTTTTGTCCTATAAAAAGCACTATAATTCTATTGCAGACATAAGATTATGTCAAGAAGTTTAAAAAACAGGATTTGAATATTCAAGAGTAAATTTATTCATTTTTGTTTTTTTATGCACTTTTATTGATATATATCGTAATATATAATAGAATAGACTACTAAAACCATAGGAATTAAGGAGAAAGTCATGAAACTTTCAACAAGAACAAGATATGGTATGCGGGCTTTGCTTGAGCTTGCGATTGCCAATAATACGGGCCCTCTGCAAATAAAGGTGATAGCGGAGCGGCAGAAGATATCCAATAAATATCTCGAGCAGCTTGTTGCGATTCTAAAAACAGCCGGTCTGGTCAGGAGTATTCGTGGTCCTCATGGCGGCTATGTTCTGTCATCGCCGCCGGAAGAGATAAAACTGAGTGTAGTTTTCCGGACGCTCGAAGGGCCGGTTCTAACCACCGAATGCGTCGAGGATGCAAGTGTCTGTCCGAATTCAGCCGACTGCGCAACAAGAAAACTGTGGATGCAGATGGACGAAGCGATATTAGGTGTGCTTGAAAACAAGACACTGCTGGACCTTGTGGAAATGGCGCAAAAAAGCAAACAGACTATGAGCTATCAGATTTGATGCGCATAAAGAACTGTAATTAACTGGAGAATTTTCATGAGTAAAATTTACAATAATATTGTAGAAACAATCGGACGGACGCCATTGGTTCGCCTGAACAGATTTGATGTCGAAGATGCCGAAGTATTAGTGAAGCTCGAATATTTCAATCCGTGCGGCAGTATCAAAGACAGAATAGGCCTTGCGATGATTGAAGCGGCCGAGAAGCAGGGCAAGCTTAATAAGCATACAACCATTGTTGAACCGACCAGCGGAAATACCGGAATTGGTCTTGCTTTCGTCTGTGCCGTAAAGGGTTACAAACTCACATTGGTAATGCCGGAGTCGATGAGTATCGAAAGAAGAAAACTGTTTAAAATATTTGGCGCTGAACTTGTCCTGACGCCGGCAGCCGAAGGAATGAAAGGCGCAGTTGCTTATGCTCACAGGATGGTCAGCAACGGCGGGAATATGATAATACTCGAGCAGTTTGAAAATCCGGCCAATCCGGAAATACACCGCAAAACAACGGCCCAGGAAATCTGGAATGATACTGACGGCAGGGTAGATATATTTGTTGCCGGTGTCGGAACAGGTGGTACAATTACCGGCTGCGGACAGGTTTTGAAGAAATATAAGCCGGTGGTTAAAGTGATAGCTGTTGAGCCGGCCGATTCGCCTGTGCTTTCAGGCGGCAAGCCCGGTTCGCACAAAATTCAGGGCATTGGAGCAGGTTTTATTCCGAAGGTGCTTGATACTGCGATTTTGGATGAAATTATTTGCGTGAAGAATGAAGACGCGATAGAGACAGCTAAAAAACTTGCCATGAAAGAAGGAATACTTGCCGGCATTAGCTCAGGGGCGAATGTTTTTGCCGCTGTGCAGGTCGCAAAGAGAAAAGAAAATAAAGGGAAAGTAATCGTAACGATTATTTGCGATACCGGCGAAAGATATATTTCAACGGAACTATTTCAATAAAAGGCTCGAATATGGAAAACAATAATATTAAGAATTATGTCAAGGCAATTGTCGAAACTTATCAGGATGAGTCGGGTATAAATTTAATCGACACTACGAATCTGCCGCTGCGCGACCGGATACTTGAGATTCTCGATTTGCTTATGGAAGTTGTTTTTCCGGGTTATACCGGCGCACGGGACGTTACCAGCTCGAACATCGGTTTCGTAGTGGGCGATATTCTATCTCAGGTGCAAAGCCAGCTGAACGAGCAGATTGAAAGGGCGTTTCTCCATCAGTGCAGGATGAAGAAAACCGATTGCACCGGCTGTCATGAGATGACCCGGGAAGTTACGAATTATCTTTTGGAGCAATTACCGAAGATTCGAAGAATACTTAAGACGGATATACAGGCTGCCTTTGACGGCGACCCTGCGGCGAGCAGTTACGAAGAAATTGTTTTAAGTTATCCGGGATTGAAGGCAATCGCGGTTCACAGGATTGCTCACGAGCTTTATTTGAAAAATGTGCCGCTGATTCCGCGAATTATGAGCGAACATGCTCATCATAGAACCGGTATCGATATTAATCCCGGCGCCAAAATAGGCGAACGATTTTTCATCGACCACGGCACGGGCATAGTTATCGGCGAAACTTCGATAATCGGCAATAACGTAAAAATATATCAAGGCGTAACACTTGGCGCTCTGGCTCCGGCCAAAGGGCAGAGCCTGCGAGGCGTTAAAAGACATCCGACCATAGAAGACGATGTTACGATTTACGCTGCTGCGACGATTCTGGGCGATATAACTATCGGCAAAGGCTCGATAATCAGCGGAAACGTCTGGATTAAAGATTCTGTGCCGGCCGGCGTTATAGTTTCGATGTCAAGACCTGAACTTGTTTATATCCAGAAGAAAACGAAAAAATAAATTGTATGACTCAGAGCATCATTGAAAAAATAAATAATCTCAAAAAAGAAAAAAACGCAGTAATCCTCGCGCACAACTATCAATCGGCAGAGATTCAGGATATCGCCGATTTTACGGGCGACTCACTGGAATTAAGCCGTAAGGCTGCAAGCACTTCCGCGGACGTGATAGTTTTCTGCGGCGTTTTGTTTATGGCCGAAACCGCGTCGATTCTTTCGCCGAACAAAACTGTTTTGCTGCCGGATAAGACAGCAGGCTGTCCGATGGCTGACATGATTACTGCCGAACAGCTTGCGGAACTGAAAGAAAAATATCCTGGCGCGATTGTTGTCTGCTATGTCAACAGCTCGGCGGACGTGAAAGCGGTAAGCGATTATTGCTGCACAAGCTCAAACGCGGTTAATGTCGTAAATTCGATAGACGCGAAAAAGAAAATTATTTTTGTGCCGGACAAGAACCTGGGCGAATTTGTACAACAAAAAACTGGCAGAGATATGGTTCTTTGGCCGGGTTATTGCCCGACTCATGTTTTTGCGACGGCGGAAGATGTAAAAAAAATACAGGCAGCTCACCAGGCGGCGGTAACTCTGGCGCATCCGGAATGTCCGCGGGACGTAAGAGACTGTGCCGATGAGCTTTTGAGCACAGGGCAAATGTTAAAATTTGTCAAAAGCAGCGATAAAAAGGAATTTATTATAGCGACTGAAATTGGTATTTTATATACGTTACAAAAGCAGAATCCGGAAAAAACTTTTTACCCGGCATCGGCAAAGTTTGTTTGTCCGAATATGAAAAAGATTACGGTTGAAAAGGTTTTATTTGCGCTCGAAGATAATGAATATGTTATAAAAGTGCCCTACGATGTCGCCGAAAAGGCGGAAAAAGCACTTGATAGAATGGTAGCAGTTTTACCGAAGGGATAAAAATGGAAGATAAAAAGTATCATCTTGAGACGTTGGCTCTGCACGCAGGTCAGGAAGTTGATTCGACTACGCTAAGCAGGGCGGTGCCGATTTACCAGACTACCAGTTATGTGTTTAAGGATACTGCTCACGCGGCGGACCTTTTCGGGCTTAAACAGTTCGGAAATATTTATACAAGACTGATGAATCCGACGACGGATGTTCTCGAAAAAAGACTTGCGGCAATGGAAGGCGGAGTCGCAGGCCTTGCGTTCAGTTCCGGAATGGCTGCGATTACCGCGGCGATTCTAAATATCTGCAAAGCGGGCCAGCATTTCGTCTCGGCAAGCACACTTTACGGCGGCACAGTTACGCTGTTCGGACATACTCTGCCCAAACTGGGAATCGAAGTCAGTCTCGTTGACCCGTCGAAGCCGGAGAATTTCGAAAAGGCAATAAAGAAAAATACCCGTTTGCTTTATATCGAAACCTGCGGCAATCCGAAAAATAATATTCCGGACTTTGAAAAAATTGTCGCGATTGCCCGCAAAAATAATCTGCCGGTGATTTGCGATAATACAACGGCCTCACCGATACTGTTTCGTCCAATTGAGCATGGCATAGATATTGTTGTGCATAGCTGCACGAAAATAATTGGCGGACACGGTACGAGCATTGGCGGAATTATAATCGATTCGGGCAAATTCAACTGGGCAAACGGCAAGTTCCCTGAGCTTACCGAGCCGGACCCGAGCTATCACGGCGTAAAATTTGTCGAGCAGTTCGGCAATATCGCTTACATTTTAAAAGCAAGAGTGGAATTGCTGCGAGATATGGGCGCGTGTTTGTCGCCGTTTAACGCATTTTTGTTTTTGCAGGGCATTGAAACGCTGCATCTGCGAGTGCCGCGGCATTGTGAAAACGCTCTTGCTCTTGCAAAATGGCTCGAAAAGCATAAAGCTGTAAGCTGGGTCAATTATCCCGGCCTGGAATCTCATCCGGATTATAAACTTGCGAAAAAATATTTTCCTAAGGGGGCGGGTGCGATGCTGGGCTTTGGAATAAAAGGCGGCAGAAAGGCCGGCGAAAAATTTATTAACAGCGTCAAACTTGCCAGCCATCTTGCAAACATACTCGACAGCAAAACTTTGGTGATTCATCCGGCAAGCACAACTCATCAGCAGTTAAGTGAAGCTGAGCAGATTGCCGCCGGCGTAAGCCCGGACTTTATTCGTGTATCGGTAGGAACAGAACACATTGATGATATCATTGCTGACTTTGACCAGGCTCTTAAAAAAGCTCAAAGTTAAGGACTAAAATATGTGGGATTATAATAAAAAAGTTATGGAATATTTCCTTCATCCGGTAAATGCCGGCGAGATTGAGAATCCCGACGGCGTCGGAGAGGAAGGGTCTCCCGCGTGCGGCGATATGCTGAAGCTGACTTTCAAACTCGGCAAAGACGGCCGGATAGCTGACATAAAGTTTAAAACTTTCGGCTGTGCAAGCGCAATCGCTTCATCTTCTATAATGACTGAAATGGTAAAAGGTCTTACTCTCGAAGAAGCCTCAAAGATAACCAATAAGGACATTGTTGACAAACTTGGCGGGTTGCCGGAGCAGAAAATGCACTGCTCGGTTATGGGAATGGAAGCTTTGCAGGCAGCGATTGCAAATTATCGCGGGGGCAAGGCCGGGAAAATTACCGAAGGCAAAATCGTCTGCACCTGTTTCGGCGTAACGGACAAAGAAATTGAAAAGGTAATTATCGAAAATGACCTTAATGCTGTCGAGCAGGTTACAAATTTCTGCAAGGCTGGCGGCGGCTGCGGCCAATGTCGTGGTGAAATCCAGATGATAATAGATAAAATTCGCGGCAAAAAAGAAAAAGGCGCAGAACCTCAGGCTAAACCGAAAAAGCTGACAAATCTGCAGAAGATTCAGCTCATACAAAGGACGATAAGCGAACAGATTCGCCCGCTGCTCAAGGCCGACGGCGGAGATATCGACCTTATCGATGTCGAAGGCAGCAAGGTCATCATTGCCTTTCGTGGTATGTGTTCACAGTGTCCGACAGCCGAATTTACATTGAAGGACGTCGTAGAAGCGAGATTACACGAGTTTGTCAGTGACGATATTATTGTTGAAGAACAAAACAGGTAAGAAAAATGTCAAAAGTAATATATTTCGATAACAATGCCACAACGAAAGTCGCCCCGGAAGTTTTTGAGGTTATGAAGCCGTTTTTGACAGACCTTTACGGCAATCCATCGAGTATGCACACATTTGGCGGCCAGGTTGAAAAATATATCCGGAACAGCAGGGAGTCAATTGCAAAACTTCTGGGTTGCGACAGTTCTGAAATTATTTTTACGAGTTGCGGAACGGAAAGCGATAACGCAGCGGTAAAAGGCGTCCTCGAAACATTTCCTGAAAGAAAGAAGATTATAACAACTAAAGTCGAACATCCTGCAGTCCTTACATTGTGCAAAGAAATGAAATCACGAGGTTATATTCTTGTGGAGCTTAAAGTTAATAAAGAAGGGCAATTAAACCTCGACGAACTCAAAGCCGAGCTCGATGATAATACCGCGATAGTTTCGATAATGTATGCCAATAACGAAACCGGCGTAATCTTTCCGATAGATAAAATCGCTGAAATAGTTAAGGCAAAGGGAGTAATTTTTCATACCGATGCTGTTCAGGCGGTCGGCAAGATTCCGTTGAATCTCGAAAAGAACAATATCGATTTATTAAGTCTCAGCGGCCATAAGCTTCACGCTCCCAAAGGCGTCGGCGTTCTTTATATCAGGAAAGGCACAAGGATTTCGCCGTTCATTGTCGGAGGGCATCAGGAAAAGAGCAGAAGGGCAGGAACAGAAAACGTCGCCAGTATCGTGGGACTTGGCAAAGCAGCAGAGCTTGCCGGTGAAAATATAGAGATTGAAAATACAAAGGTTAAAAAACTTCGCGATAAACTCGAAAACGCGATTTTAAAATCCTGTCCGGATGCGATGCTTAACGGCGATAAAGTTAATCGCCTGCCGAATACCGCTAATATCAGTTTTGAATTTATTGAAGGCGAATCGATTTTGCTGCTGCTCGACCAGTTCGGAATTTGCGCAAGCAGCGGAAGTGCCTGCACCAGCGGCTCATTAGAGCCGAGCCATGTTATTCGAGCGATGGGTGTGCCGTTTACTGCCGCTCACGGTTCAATCAGATTCAGCCTGAGCAAATATAATACAGAGGAAGAGGTTGATTTTGTGATTGAAAAAATGCCTGTGATTGTCAACCGCTTAAGGGAACTGAGCCCATTTGTGAAATCCAAATAAAATTCAAACTCCGCCGACAGGTAAATTAATGAAATCGAGTGTAACAATTTCTCTGATGAAGTCTTCAAAGGCGGCCTGGATTTTTCAGGAAGATATTTCAATATGCATTCCCAAGGCAAAGAAAATCGGTTTTGACGGCGTTGAGCTTTTTATGGGTGGCGCAGACGATGTTGACGCAAAGCTTTTACGCCGGCTTCTCGACGATAACCAGATAAATCTTTCTGCTGTGGCGACAGGCGCCGGAAAATCGCTGCACAATCTTACTTTGACAAGTCCCGACAAAAATATCCGCGCAAAGGCGATTGACTATATCAAAAAAATGATTGATTTCGGAGTACTTTTCAATGCTCCTGCGAAAATAGGCTCGATGCAGGGCAATATCGGCAAAAATAACAGAGAAGATGCTTTGGCAGGATTAACTGAAAGTCTTAACGAATTAGGCAGATACGCCGGGCAGAGAAATGTTGAACTTCTTTTCGAGCCTTTAAGCCATTTAAGCACCGATGTGATAAATACGGTCGCGGATGGCATCGAAATTATTAAAAAGACAGGCGCGGATAATATAAAAATCCTTGCCGATTTATATCATATGGATATCGAAGAGCCGGATATCGCCGAAAGCATAAAACAGGCCGCCGGATTTATCGGTTATGTTGATTTTGTCGATAGCGATCGCAAACCGGCGGGACTGGGACATATAGATTTGAAATCCGCAGTTGATGCTCTTAAGCATATCGGCTACAAAGGTTATCTTTCCGCTGAGGCACTGCCCTGGCCGGATTCGCAAACCGCAGCCGAACAAACAATGAAAACTTTCCGGCTTTTATGTAAGTAGTCGAAATACGATATGATTGAATTCTTATTGGAACGAAGAGTCGGATAATTCTTTTGGATATAGAGCTATTATGATACCATCATCGAGTTCTTTTATGATCTTCATGTTACAAAACTGCTGAAGTTCCTGCGGGTCATAAAGATATTTTCGAAAGTGTCTTGCGAACCATACCAGATAAACACTTTCTCCGGTCTTAAGAGCCGATTTAAATTCCAGAAGTTGCTTTTCCATATCTTTCCGGCGGCTTTGGCTGATATTTTTGAAGTAATCAGATTTTACCGGCAGCATATAAGCGTTGATATCCGTAAGAATATAAATACCATTAGTTTCATTAGTATATATTTTCCCATTTAATTTGTTGGACTTGAGCCAGGCGATTGTATCGGAATCTTTCCAGGATGAACTTGAGAATCCAAAACCATTTTGAGATAGTTGCTTGGTAATTTCCATAGTATAATAGAAGCCTGTATTATAAACCCAGATACTTATGCCGATGCAGAATCCGGCTATAAGGCCGTATCGAATAATTCTTCGGCTCGAACGGTTTTTAATTATAGAAAAGTTTGAGCCTGGACCGAACAAATTTATTACCAATATGCCCATAAGGATAACAATCGCAGGATATAAGGGAGATAAAAGTCTGTCGTCGATAAAATCCATACTGGTACTTGTCGCGGAATAAATGATTGCCGTCATATAAAGAGCAAGAAACAACAAAACAGTAATTATCAACCAGTCAGCTTCTTTTGACTTTATGGTTTTATAAATATAAACTGCTAAAATCGCCGAAACGAAGATGGAAAACAAAGCAAAAACCAATCCTCCGGCAGTAAACTCTTTGGGGTTTTGCAGGATGAACCAGCTCCCAATAATATTCCCGGCAGTTTTAATATTTTCGAGCAGCGTTATAGAGGACGGAACTCGAGGCCCCATCGCGGTTCCTGATAAAATCCGGTTTCTTAGAAGCCATATTCCAAAAGGAAGCACCGAAACAACACCCCACAGGAAAGTGAAAATCAGTTTTCTGCGAAAATGCTTAATGCCCAAAAAAAGCACAACAGCGCCGACCGGCAGCAGCACAATCCCTACATAACGTGTCATACAGGCAGCAGATGTAACGACGGCCAATAACAGAATCAATTTAAATGTCGGATTCTTAATCGCTTCGGGCACAAGAAAGAGAAAAACTGTTATCAGCACTATAAATAAAGGCTCGCTCCAGGCCCAGCAGCAGACTAAAACAAGCGGTTTAGACAGCAATGTGAGAACAGAGCATATTACAGAAAAAATCAGCGAACCTGAATACCTTAATATACATAATCCGGACACAAATATAATGAGGCCGAACGATACGGCATTTATCAGCCGGGCGGCGAGAAAATCATTCATTCCGCATAACTTAAAAAATGCAATAATTACAGGATACAAAGGCGGCCATGCCAGGAGGTAGGAGCCGTCATGTTGCGTAAATGAATGGTTTTCCAGCAAATTACGTGCACATGAGATATAACCGACCGAATCCCCGGAAAGGCCCACGCCGTAATTGCCGGTAGCCCAAAAAATCAGCACAAAACCTATAATCCCTATAAAAAGAGGACCGAGGAATGATAACCGGCGATGGTTTAGAGGCAAAATGGTTTCTTTAATTTTAGAGGTTTCGCGGTGGTTATGTTTTTGCTGTATATTTTTTTTCATCCGGTCATCTTTTTGAATAGTAATCTATGGCACGTTTTATTCCTGTTTCAAAATCTATTTTATATGTGAAGTCGAAGGCCTTTTGTTTTGTCATATCGCCGCCTCTGGCAAAGACGCCTTCAGGTTTGTCTGATAGTCCGCGCACTTCGGGGTGATATCCGCAAATTTCAGCGGCAAGAACTGCAAATTGTTTGAAACTCGTAAAGATGCTTGTGGACAGGTTCAAAGCGCCGGCATTATCAATTTTATCCATTGTTTTTAAAACGCCGTCAACGCAATCTTCTATATGAATGAAGTCCCGCATCTGGTCGCCGGTTCCCCAAACGTTCAGCACGGGCTGGCCTTTGCTTTGCATTGCCCGTTTACATATACTCGGAAACGGATACGCATCGTCCTGGTCTTCGCCATAACCGGAGAATGGCCGATATATAACGGTTTTTAAACCATACTTTTCGTAAGCGAGTTTGGCAAGATACTCATGTGTGAGTTTCGCCCAGCCGTAAGTCATATCGGGCATACCGATATTATCGTCTAAAGTTATCATATCCTCTTTCAGCAGGCAGTAATTTCCCTGGCGCTGAAGACTGATTGGATATGCGGCACTTGAGCTGAAACAAATTGATTTGGCCGGTTTCGTTTTTATCGCCCATTGCCAGAACGAGGCGTCTATTGAAAGGTCATCCGCGACGGCAAGAGGATGGTTCTCAATCATTAATCGGCCGCCGACCATTGCGGCAAGGTGAAAACAATAATCGAAATCGTCATCCAGGTTTTGGAGAAAAAATTGGCGGCAATCCATACGAAAGAAATGAAAATTGGAATAATCCAGAGGATTAAACAACGGCCAGCCGATATCGGGGTCAATGCCGCCTGTGTACTTTGCTATGTTATCAACTGCGTAAACTTCATCGCCCTTATCAAGAAGTCTTTTTACGATATGACGGCCGACAAAACCTGCGGCACCTGTTACGAGTATCTTACTCATTTGAAATGTTTCCTGTAAAGATTAAAAGCATTAACAGATTCCGGCGGCAAATACTGCAAAATACGCTCGGGATCTTCTTTGAGGTCTTTAACTATCTTTAGATTATTCTCATAACCGAGATATTCCTGCCGCATATCTTTTACAAGGTCGTGCTCGTTTCGGGCCTGATACACGGTTGGCTTTCCATATATCACTTTATTCCCCTTGGCCTGAACATAATAGCTTGCCCAGATATCGTCCATTCGGCCTATATGCGGAAACAGAAAATAATCTTTGAGGATTTTGCCGTTTAATATTGTATTTTGAGAGTTGAATGGAGAAAAAGCGTTTCCGGCAATGGGAAATAAAGTCGGGTCGAATTTGCATTCAGGAGCGTGTTCCATTCGGCAGATGGCGTCTATATCGGGGTCGCCGTCCCAGAAATCGGCCTGAATATCAGGACATATTATTTTCCTGCTGACGTTTTTATAATCTCTTTTGGACAAAAGCTGCAGAGGAAATCCTCTGTGCCACAGATGCGATTCGTTTGTCGCTCCTATCGGGTCGAACGCAGGCAAATCGGTTTTATAGTAATTAACTTCCGTCTCTCTGCCTATCATAATATTTTGTCCCCAATCGTCATAGGGGATGTTGTCATCGTCTATCACGGCAACTATTTCAGCGCCCATATCGTAAGCCCAGAGCAGGCCGAAGTTGCGGCGCTGGATACAGTTCCAGCCGATAGCATCGGATAGAGCTTTATCATATTTTTCCTGCTGCTGCGGCGAAACGTAAACGCCTTTTTTCAATTTGTAATCGGACGGCGTTTTTTTGTCGCCTATCGCGATGACCGTCCAGTCAGCCATAGAATCGAAACGCTGAATTGCCTTGGTAATGGGGTTTATTGTTGTAGTAACGATTGCTTTCATAATTAACCTTTAAACGGGATTGTTTGGTTTTATACGCTGCGGGGACAAGAATCTTGTTTTCCATGCCGTACGGAAATAAACGAATGTTTGCAGAAAAGTGTTGGCAGAAGTTCCTTCTGTCCGGGCTTTCCATTTGCAGGGGATTTCAGTAACTTTGGCGCCGCATCGCAGCGGCTTGATGAGACATTCCAGCAGGAACGGATGTTTCAACTCTTCCCATACGATTCCCTGGAGAACGGATTTGCGATACAACCGATAAGCATACGTCAGGTCGGTAAGCGCGGTGCCGTATAAAATTTTAAAGAACTTCTGAAAGGAATAATTTAAAAGCAGCTTTGTTGTGCTGTATCCCTTGAAACTTCCTTTTTGAATCCAGCGGCTGCCGGCAACTATATCCCAGTTTCCTTCGCTCATTTTTTTGATGAAATCGGGGATTGCTTCTGGATCTGTTTCGAAATCACTTGCCATTAACATAATATAATTACCTGAAGCGATACTAATGGCTTCCCGCAGTGCGCCGCCAAGGAAGGGAAGTTTTTGCTTATGGATGCGGATTAAATCGGGATGCTGACTATTATTCCTCTGGACAATTTCCATACTTGCCGGTGTAGTTCTGTCGGCAACCACAATTAATATCTCCTTTAAGTGTTCGCCGGAAAGCCTGAAAATGGCATCGACGGTCTGCTGTAGTGAATATGTCTCATTTAGTACGGGAAGTATAAATGTAATATCAGGAGACTTATTCATAATTTTTAGAAAATACTCTCCGGAACGCTTAAAAACGCAAAAAATTCAACATTCTATAAAGCACAAAATATATCAAATATGGGCTTTTTTGTCAAAAAAATAATAAACTCTCAATGTCCAAAAGGTAAGTAAAAAATTCAGAAGATTTTTTTATAGATATGGCAATATGGTGATTGGCCGTTTTTCCCGTAGTAATTCTGATGATATTCTTTGGTCGACCAGAATGTATTAGTTATTTTTTCGGAAATTCGAGCTTTTGCAGCTTGTCAAGGTCAGGTTTTTGGGCCGCGATTTTAAGCGACTCATTATAAAGAGCATTCAAATCGCCAAGGTTAATTTTTGACCCCTGACGAATGAATATCGGTATCTTATAAAGAGGAGCATCTAGATTAAACCCAGGAAAAGCACGATACGTTTCATTATTGTTACCTTTAAAAATAAGCGATAAATCCTTTTAATATAGATTCTGGAATATGTAAAGGGAAAAGGTTTAGAATAGAATATTTGAAATTAAATCGGGAAATTATCAGTTTTTTACCAAAAAACAGGGTTTTTTGAACAAAATTGTAGACATATATATGCTTTTTTTAGTAGTTTTAACTTGATTTTTTCAATAATAACTGTTAGAATAGCTAAATTAGATACACTGCGTTAATTTCGAAGAAATGGTAATCAATTTTGCATAATAATAATGATATTTAATAGGAGGAAATAAGGATGAAGAAGTTATTTTACATTTCAGTTTTTGTTATCACACTTTTAATTTCAATTAATGTTAAAGCCGGCACAATTATCAGTTGGGGCAATACGGTTTATGATAGCGAGAAGATGATGGCAAGTGACTTTGTGCAGGTCAGCGGCGGCGCCTCTCACAGTGCAGCCGTTAAGGCAGATGGGTCGGTTCTATGCTGGGGATACAACGGCGGCGGCCAGTCAAACTATCCGGCCGGTAATGACTTCAGAATGGTTTGTGCTGGCGGTAACTGCACTGTAGCAATCAAAACAGACGGCTCACTGACTGCATGGGGCTACAATGTATACCACCAACTCGAGGTTCCTGCCGGTAATGATTATGTTACGATTTCAGTCGGCCATAATAATGCACTTGCAGTAAAAACTGACGGCTCAATAGTCAGCTGGGGCAATACAGCAACTCCTCCGACAGGAAATAATTACGTCGCGGTTTCTTGCGGCTACACACATTGTATTGCATTAAAAACTGACGGTTCTATTGTCGCCTGGGGCACCGATAGTGGTTATGGCGAACTTACAGTCCCGGCTGGAAACGATTTTACAGCCATTTCTGCCGGTGATTATTTCAGCATCGCTTTAAAACAAGATGGAACAATTGTTTGCTGGGGCAAAATTAACACCGCGCCTTCCGGAACTTTTAAAGCTGTTTCTGCGGGCAGTGCACACGGTCTTGCTTTAAGAACTGACAATTCTCTTTGCTGCTGGGGCAGTATCACCAGCGCACCTTCAGGAAACAATTATAAAGCGATAGACGCAGGCTGGAGTCATTGTCTTGCAATTAAAACGGATGGTACAGTTGTCGGATGGGGTGATAACCTCGATGCTAAGTCGAATCCGCCAACCGGAGCAGATTTTAAAGTTCTTTCGTACGGCGATGACCATGGTATTGCGATAAGAAACGATAATTCTCTCTTCGGCTGGGGCCATAACAATAGCGGTCAGATAAACGTGCCTGCCGGTAATGATTACGCGGCGGCTTCCTGCAGCGTCGCTCACAGTCTTGTCTTGAAATTCGATGGGACAGTAATTGGCTTCGGCGATAATACTCGTGGTCAAATAAATGTGCCTTCCGGCACTTATTCGGCAATCGCTGCAGGGCATTTTCACAGTCTTGCCCTTAGAACTGACGGCTCTCTTGCTTCCTGGGGCAACGATACTAATGGAGTTGTGTCCAACACTCCTTCAGGAAATAACTTTGTCGCGATTTCTGCGTCAGCAAGCGGTTTCGGCAGCAGGACAGGTTTTAACAGTATGGCTTTAAGGTCGGACGGTTCAGTTGTTTGCTGGGGCAAAAATGAATACGGCCAGGTTTCAAATACTCCGACAGAAAATGATTTTATAGCTGTCGCAATGGGGACATCTCATTGCGTTGCATTAAGGTCAAACGGCACAATTGCCTGTTGGGGCAGCCTGTCAACACCGCCTGCAGGGAGCAATTATGTGAAAATAGCCGCAGGTGATGGCTTCAGCTTAGCCATAAAATCAGATGGTTCTGCTGTGACCTGGGGCTCGGTAGCTGCTCCTCCTGCGGGATACTCATATTTGGATGTCGCAGGCAGCAGCTATTCAACCGGCCCCGCAGCATTGAAATCGTATTGTCCGTACGCTTTAATCGGCGATTTAAACGGCAATTGCAAAGTCGGCTGGGACGATTTGAATATTATGTTTGAGAATTGGCTCAAGAGTGATGCGACAGCGGATATTGCTCCTGTGCCGAGCGACGGCACTGTTAATTTCCTGGATTATACCGCTTTGGCTGAAAACTGGTTAATCGATTGTCAGCAAACGCCGGGCAATCCTGCCTGTGTGGCAAAATAAATAAACTAAAGCCTTAGGCTTTGAAATATATAATCTGGAGCTCGCTTATTTTTAGCGGGCTCCGTTTTTTTATTTTGCATTTTCGGATTTTCTAAACAGAGCGCCGGCTACATTTCTATTGATTTGCACTTCAGCCTTTTCGTTGTAGTAAACCATATTGAGCCGATTCTTCGATTGGAGTTCTTTCAATTCGTCATCGGTAGCAAGAATCCAGTCGCCTTTATCGTAAAGCTGATAAATCATATTTACGTCTTTTATTTTAGGAATTTCTCTTCCGAAATAATGGACTACTTTTGGAGAAACATAGCTGTATGCCACAAGATTATTATCTGATGGTATTTTTTTAGATATTTCAGCAGTAAATTTTCTGGTATAATTATTATTATCAAATGGAGCCGAAAGGCTGATAAAACAAATTACAAACAGGCAATAACCTCCAAAGATTAATCCACAGCCAAGAGTTGTTTTGTTTTTTGCAAATGACGCCAGAATCCACACTATTAGTATAATCGCTGTTATGCCGAGAATTAATACTTTAACGAAAAGCTCAGAATGAACAGCGGCAAAGTAAATTACCCCTGCAATAACAGACAAGGCGATAATTACGATATGGAAAATAAGAAAACTTTTTGTAAATTTATCCGTAAAGGCTTTTCGTGTGTAAATTATATCTTCCAAAACAATACCAACCAGGATGGCGATAACGGGCATTATCGGCAGTATATAATGTTTGCGTTTGCCGCCGCAGATAGTTAAAAAAATCAAGTCTGTTATAAAACAAAGCCATAGAAACAACATAACTTTTTGTTTTTTCCCCCAGATTTTGTAAAACGGAGATATTAAGGCGACAGGGACAAGGGCTACCCAGGGTGCGATGAATGCAAAAGTATAAATTATGTATAAATAAAATGGATAATTACCTGGGGCGTATTCGCCGAACAAACGGTCATAAAAATTATGTTTCCATACGACTAAATCCCAGTTTACTCTGTAACCGATAACAAGCGGCCACGGCAATACTATAGCAAGAAAGATGATTACTCCGACAACGGGCAGCAGTTTGGGCAGGATTTTCCATTGCCTGAATATGACAATGTATAAAAACAGCGGAATTAAAACTAATGGAATCGGCGCAGGACCTTTAGCGAGCATTCCCAGCCCGAAACTTATCCAGAAAACAAGCATATATATTATTTGTTTTTTGCGAATTTGTTCGATAACGGCAGAGTAGAAAGAAAGAAAGCATAAAATTACAAAAAATGTAAAAATCATCTCCGGTCTTGCATTATGAGCATAATTGATATATCCAAATGATGTTGACCAGACCAGGGCGGAAATTATTGCGACACGAATATCCAGCCATTGTTTGACAAAATATAAAATGGCAAGAGCAGATAAAAATGCAAATAAAGCGCTTGGAAATCTTGCGGTAAATTCGTCAATATTGCCTGTTATTTCCCCCAAACCGGCTACGAGCCAGTAGGAAAGCGGCGTTTTTTCAAGTCGAAGCTGGCCATTGCAGGAAGGTAAAATCCAATCATTGCTCCCAAGCATTTCACGCGCAGTAATAGAAACAAGACACTCATGGTTTTCCATTGCTCTGCCGGAAATACCCCAAACGGCGGTTAGTGCCGACAGGACTAATGTCAAAATCAGAAGTATGTTTTTATTTTTCCCGGCTTCTTCAGCAGTCAGGTTGTTCATATCATTTATCATTTTAATATTATTTGCGGTCTGTAATGACGATTTGCGGCAGCGGATTTGGAATTTTATCTATAACTCCCATTTGATTAAGCAGAAAAGCCAGTTTTTCCATATTGCCATTAAGATAGGGCAATAGATAAGGATTTTTTTCGGGACTCCAGTCATAACTTATCATTTCATTAACTACATAAGGTACATCCTTTTTTTCAATAAGCAAGCGATAAGCGGCAATTACGCCGCCCGCTCGCTGGGTTCCTGAGGCGCAGTGAACTAACACAGGTTTGTCTTTTTCTTTTGCCTGACATATTATTGCTATTGCTTTGGCATAATCGTTAATGTCTCCAGTTCCATTGCCGCCCAAGAAAAAGTAGTGTCTTTCAATGCCAAGTTTTTCAGCAGCTTCCTGTTCTTCGTCTTTGTCAGCAGTCTTAGTTGAATCACCAGTCAGGTTTATAATTACTTTTATATTATACTTACGCAAGGTTCTTTCAACTAACCATCTTGATAATTGTCCGCTGCGGTAAATCTTACCATCTTCCACTATACCAAATCTTTTTGGAACGAAATCGTCCTTTAGCGATCCCTTCCATAGACTCAAAATCCCTATGAGACAGAGCAGAACAGCAGCAATTATTAGTTGTCGTTTATAACGCAGCATTGTTTTAATGCCTTTCTTCATTTTTTATTGCGTTCTTTATTCAGTATCATTTGTATTTTTATGCCATAACGCCGGGACTTTATTTAATACGTAAACGCAACCTGCCAATGCCGCGCTGCTGGCAATAAAAATGGGCAGTTTAAAACCGCCGGAAAAAACACTTATCAAAGGTATGAGAATAAGCCCGATGAGTACAACTTTCCGCCACCATTCATTTATGCGGAACGAGTTTTGCGATATCCATTGGCTGCTGATTTTTAATGCGAGCCAGCCGCAAAAAATACCGACAGCCGCCCCGGCAAAAATGTCTGATGGATAGTGAGACAGTCCTGTTACCGTCAGAGAACCGACCATGGCGGAGAGAATGAACAGTAGCGATAAACTCAATCCCGAAACGAACGGTGCTACCGTGACAGCAGGAGCAAATACCGTGGCAGTGTCGCCGGAAGGAAATGACTGATATCGCGTCTTGCGAAAATGCTGCATATTAAAACGACCGTACACCGGCTCAGATAATAGATTTTTTATCGTAGTTTTGTTTCCCTGAGAATCCTGTATTATTTCTGAATGTTTAAGAAGCTCGCGAGGCCTTTCTCTGTGCGTTAGAATTTTACCCGGCCCTACAATTGCCAGTGCCAGCAGCATAGACAGCGAACCTGCCAGAACTATTTGTAACCTGTTTTTTAGATAACCCCACAAAAACAGCAGCCAGAGCGGCACACAGACTTTGCCCAATATTTTGATTAATTTAGCGCCGGTAAAACTGTCTAAATCCTTGCCATTGGACGATATCCAGGAAATAACACGGTCATCAATAAAAAAATAAGCGAACAATGCCCCAATAAATAGAACAATCATAGACACAAAAATTGTCAAACCGAATCGATTGGATGTTGACCTGGGTGATATTTTACTCATTTTGGATTATCCTTTCCACGAATCATTGCCAGGATTTTGACTTCCTTACCGTTAGAATAGTTATAACCTTTTTTTGATGCTATTTCAAGTAGGGGCAAAGGTCCGCTGCCATGTAGAATGTCCGCCAGGATATCTGCCGGGATAATCAGAACTCCTGCCTGCGGCTGGTTGGCCCAGCTTATAACAGTTTCTTTATCATTGAGCTTCTCAATTTTCCGTCCAATATAAAAATTCAGACTTGGCTCTGCGAATTTGTATGCTGCCACCGGCACATCTGCTGCTGTGTTTGTATTTATTGCTTGTGAAATGAAAGGAGTTATTTTTGTCTGCTCAAGTCCCGGCAATACGCCGAACAAAAGTGTGATTAGAAAAATTAGAAATCCGGCCAGCAATGTCTTAGCGCTGTTTGCGAATTTTTCTGCTAACTGAAAGCGAATAGCCACCGCAGCCATAGCCAGCAGCACTATACCGCTAACTGCGCCGGACAACCGCAGCATTTTTATCTGCGTAAACCACGGACCTGCAATAAGCCCTGCGGCTATTATGACTGCTGCTATTCCAAAGAACCATACGCCGCTTCTTAACCATTTTCGGTCACGGCTGGTCAGTGTATTATTCTGTTCCGCAGCAATTGTCGCAGCCACTGATAAAGCCAGAGCCGGCCAGATAAATAATATATAATGAGGCAATTTGGTAGTTAATATACTCACAAAAATAAACATCGACGCAGCCCAGACTATCAGGAGAATACGAGATTTGCCAACGCCTGCTCGTCCGCCGACCACAACCGATATGGCTCCAGGCAGGAACAGGATCCACGGAAAAAAACCAACCAGAATAACAGGCAGATAATACGGCAGATAAAGGAAAAAGTTTCCGCCATGACTATGCATAGGATGGGCCGCCCACGACACTACATGCCGGCCGATAAAGACACGTACAAACTCACCGTTTGAAGCATTGTTGGATGGAATTGCCCATAAGAGAAAAATTACGGCCGCGATAATCGCTGAAAATACGATTCCTGAGAAACCGCGAATAAAATCGCCGATACTCCTGCGGCCAAGCCAGAGAACAATAACCATTACTATCACGGGCAGCACACCTGCCGGTCCTTTTGCGAGCATTCCCATGCCCATCAGCACCCCGACCGCAATAACATCCAGGATTCGAATTCTATTCCGGTCCCATCCGATGAAAATCGCCATCACTCCGACGATAAGAGGCAGCAGCACGCCATCCACCAGCGCAGCGCTTCCCACAACCGTCATTAATAACGTTGTTGCTAAAATTATTTCCGCCCATAATCCGACCTTTGCATCAAAAAGTCGTTTGCCAATAAAAAATGTCAGCAGGCACGTTATCGCGGTTCCAACTGCTCCGAAAAACCGACAGGAAATTTCATTCGCCCCCAGCAGCCGTACCGGCACAGACATCAGCCAGTAAATCAGAATCGGTTTGTCGAACCAGATATCGCCGTTAAGGGTAGGCACAAGGTAATTGCCGCTTTGAATCATCTCAACCGTAGTTCTTGCGTACCTTGGCTCGTCCCTGTCCCACAGTGTGCTTCGGCTTGCAATCAGGAGATATAGACACAGGACGCCTGCGGCAATAAAAATTGCAGACCGCCAATCGCTTATAAAACTCCCTTTTTCCGGCATCATTAAATTTTACATCCTGTTAACCTGGTTAAATCTTCTCAGCTGCACCGCTGAGCCTCATTTCTAATAGAATATCAAACCTATCTTAAAAAATCACGATTTTTATTACTTATCCGAAGTGCCGCGGGGCTACCTTTACGTTTTAGAAGATGAGAATATGATGAGAAGAGGGAGGTCTGAAATATGTTTTTTTTAAATGCAGACAGTTAGCATCTTAATGTTCATAAGCTCCCAGGTCGGGCGATTTGCCTTTAAAGGGCATTCTCACATCAATTCCCGCATCTATTAGCTATACTCACTGCTTTGGGAATAGTTTTAAAGGGATGTTTGATATTGCCGGTGCTGCTGTCATTTCCGTCAGGTGCGACAAAATAACTGCTGCAAAACGCCGGCCAGACCGCGAAAAGTATAAATAGAATGAAACAAAATTTCCTTAATCCCTTATTTCTTTGCATATTTGCTTCCTTGCCTAGTTTATTTCATCCAGTTCTCTGCCATTATGGCAAAGTCAAAAAAGTTTACGTTGTTGTCGCCGTTGAAATCTGCCCAGTTGCAGGTTCCGCAGCTCGAGCTGAGCCAGTTATCCGCAACGCATTTCAGGTCAAGTAAATCGATCTGTCCGTCAGAGTGGCAGTCACCGGGTAAATATTCAAACGCGCCAAGGTCTGGTGCACTGCCGTTATACGGCAACGGCAGGTTAGCATCAATTGTTCCCCCGTCAATAAGGTCGCTTCCGGGTGCAAGGCGCATAAAAGCGATTTTGGGCAAACTGCCGTCAGCATTTCGTGGACCATAAGCCAAATTTGGGTCAATACTGACAAAATCCGCACTGGTAGTACTAAACGGACTCATCCAGCCATTTGTTGTTTGCACAACCCAACTGGCGAGAGTATTTGAGCCTCCTGTCAAATAAACACAATTGGTAATTGTTGCCTTCGCGATGCTGGCCAAGGTTACATTTATGTTGTAATTAGCTGCACCGTTATTAAATGCCGTGCAATTTAAGAGTGTCATCGAACCTTTGTCATTATTTTGGTCGAATCCTTTTTCCTTATTTTGAAAAGAGAGACAATTTTTCAGTATTACATTATGTCTCAATTTGGCGCTGTTACTGCTGTCGCCTCCGCCCATCTTAAATCCGTTTCCGTTCATATGATCGTTTGTTGAGCCGTCTTTCCAGTACCACCCACACTTGAAAGCCCAGCAGTTCTCATAAGTAGTGTCTACACTATTAGGACCACCTGTGTCTGGCCTGAGATATCCATCATACGCATCATCTGAGTTCCCCCACGACCGACAGCCGTAAAAATAATTGCCTGTGCCGACATTAAGTTTCGGTGAAAAACCATCGGCGTTAACTCCAGGGTTGGGGGTTGTATACTTATCATAATTATGATAAGAATCACAGTTTTTGAACTGGTTGTATGATGCTCCTGATGATAATTGAACTCCGCTATTCCAGTTTTCGTAAGAGGAACAAAATTCGAGGATATTATAGCTGCCTCCGCTGATTTTTATGCCGTTATGCGGAGCTCCTTTGCAATCTATACCTTTGATATACCAATAACTGCCTGTGATTTTAAGACCATCGGCGCTACTGCCAGTCATCGCTGAAAAATCCAGGAGTGCTCGTTCACCGCTATAGCCGATTAGAGAACATCTATTGATATCACTTGTTCCGCTCTTGGCAGGAAGAGTGATTGAGCCGGTTGTGTTGGTATATGTATATGTTCCGGCGCGCACATAAATGGTGTCACCTGCCGCAACCAGTCCTACAGCCTTGCCAATCGTCAGAAATGGGTAGTCGATAGTAGTACCGGGGTTGCTGTCGCTTCCGGTGGTGGCGACAAAATAAGTAGTACTGCAATATGCAGGACAAACCGCGAAAAGTATCAATAGAACAATACCGTATTTTCTTGCTTTCTTATTTATTTGCATTCTTACTTCTTTCCTTATCCTGGTTTATTGCATCCAGTATTCCGCCATCAAGGCAAAGTCTACAAAGTTTACTTGGTTGTCTCCGCTGAAATCGGCGTTGTTGCAGGTTCCGCAGCTTGAAGCCAGCCAGTTATCCGCAAGGCATTTCAGGTCGAGGAAATCAACAACTCCGTCACCGTTGCAGTCACCGAATAAATCTTCATATGCTCCAAGGTCTGGTGCTTTACCTGCTTTACCATAATATGGTAAATTGACATCCATTCCCGCGTTTCTCAATGCGCTCATTGGAGCAAGATGCATATATTTTACTGTAGGCAGTTCGCCGTTCGGCCCGCGCGGAGCAGAAAGATCATTAGCGTCAAGACCTGCGAAATCTGCGGCACTGACCGAGAAACCGTCGTTCCATGTGTTATAAGTTGCATGGACCATCTGAGTACCAATTGATACTGAACCCAGATACGAAACATTATTGTGCAATGTATGGATCGCGACAGTGAGGGGACTATGGTCGGGGACTTTAAAATTATTGTAACTGCCGTTATCCTGGTTCTCCATACCGGTACAATTATCGACGGTAACTCCGTTTACCTCAGTATCTCCACCATCTGTATTATTCCGGTTTAAGGTGAATCCGCCGAGCCGATTGTAAAAAGCCACGCAATTAAATACTTTATGTGCACCGGGGCCTTTTCCCATTTTAAACCCCTCTCCGTTTCCTTTCCAGGTACCCACAAAACCCCAGATATTATAACCGTTTTGCCATGCCCAGCAATTCTCAATTAGAACAGCATTGTGTGCCCACCATAAATCGAAACCGTCATCGGAGTTACACCAAGACCGGCAGCCGTAAAAAGAATTGCCGACGCCCAGACAGCTTGTACAACCGGTCTGGCCTTTCGCTCCGAAACCATCGGCATTACCGCCAGCACCTTGCGGGTCGTAATTATGATGAGAATCGCAATTTATAACCTGGTTATAAGAAGCGCCCGTATACAAATCAATCCCACTATCCTGGTTGCCGTATGCAATTAATTGTTCAAAGATATTGTGTCCGCCGGTACAATACAACCCGTTATCCCCGGCATTGCAAAGGGTAAAACCCTTGAAGTGCCAGTAACTGCCGCTCAGACTGATTCCCCTGACAGTGCCGCCTCTTGTCTGATGTGAGAAATCCAGAATGGGCTTTTCATTCTGATAATTTTGCATTGTTATGAGGTTTCCTGCTGTACCGCTTTTTGAAATTGAGATTTTGTTGGCATCGGTATAAAAGCCATGTGTGCCGCCGCGAAGATAAATAGTGCCGCCAGCCGCAACCGCTGTTACCGCTTTGGGAATCGTCTTATATGGGTGGTTTATATCACCAGTGGTGCTGCTGTCACTTCCGTTGGGGTCGACAAAATATGTGCTGCAATATGCCGGACAGACCGCGAAAAGTATCCCAAGAATAAGGATTAGGACTAACTGTCGTTGAGGGTTTACTTGCATGATTTTTAAATCCCTTCATGAAAATACAGAGTTTTTACGACCAATATTTTCCTTTACCCGTTCTTGTATGATAACTTCCTATATTATTATACCAAAAGCATATCAATGATAGCAAAGATTTTAACAATTTTACCTATATTGAGGGCTGTTTTTAATAAAAGGAGGATTTTGTGGTGGTAACATCTTTAATATACAAGAGTTAAATCTGGACAAATAACGTGCATTTATATGGGTATTTTTAGTTTTATTGCCAGGCAAATTAAGGCCTGAATTTTAGCAAAAAAGCCGCAGTTTTCTTGATTTAGCGACAAAAATTTCGATAATTTACGACTAACTATGTAAAGAGATATTGTGGTAGTATAGCCGCGTCATGTAAACGGAGAAAAACCTATGATATATAAAATACGAAAGTTTTGTAATGTTGCTATTTTTTCGACCCTGCTGTTTTTTGCTGCAGTTACGATTCCTTTAAAATCAGCAAAGGCCCAGGACTTGTCGGAACTTGAAAAGCAGATGACAAAATTTACTTTGCCCAACGGCCTGAAATTCCTCGTCTTCGAGCGGCACGAGGCGCCGGTAGTTTCATTCCATACCTATGCCGATGTTGGCTCGGTCGATGATTCTAAAGGACAGACCGGTATGGCGCATCTGTTCGAACATATGGCTTTTAAAGGAACCACGACCATCGGCACGAAGGACTATAAGGCAGAGGCCCGTGCAATGGCAAAAGAGGATGAGGCTTTCGAGGCTCTTAAAGCAGAACGAAACAAAATCCACCCGGACAAGGCCCGGATGGAGCAGTTGGAAAAGAAGTTTAAGCAGGCCGGGCAGGAAGCTGGAAAATATATAATTCCCGACCGATTTGAAGAGATGCTTACTCAGGCAGGTGGTAAAAGATTCAATGCATACACCAGTGAAGACGCAACGCAGTACATTGTCAGTCTTCCATCGAACAAAGTGGAACTCTGGATGACGATAGAATCAGACAGATTTTTAAATCCCGTTCTGCGGGAATTTTATAAGGAAAGAGACGTCGTAATGGAAGAGCGGCGAATGTCAGAGAACAGGCCTATGGGCCGCTTGTTCGAGGAGTTTGGGGCAGTTGCCTACAAAGCGCATCCTTACGGTCATCCTGTTTTAGGTTGGATGAGCGACCTGGAGAATATTTCTCGGCCCCAGGCACAGGCCTTTTTCAAAAAATATTATTCACCGGCCAATCTTACCATCGCGATTGTCGGCGATGTTAATCCGCAGGAGATTAAGAAACTTGCGGAAAAATATTTCAGCCCCATTCCCGGCGGAACAAAATCGTTGCTGGTTGAAACGGTTGAACCGCCCCAGTTGGGCCGCCGCTGTGTTACGATAGAGGACACCGCCCAGCCGATGCTTCTGATTGGTTATCACAGACCTAATGTAAATCATCCCGATAACGCTGTCTTTGACGCAATCTCGCAAATTATCGGCTCTGGAAGAACTTCACGATTATATGAAAGTCTCGTCAAGGAAAAGAAAATTGCCGTCGAAGTTTGGGCAGGTTCGGACAGAAGTAAATATCCATCTCTGTTTGTATTTGGAGCCCAGCCCGCTAAAGGCCATACTCCCCAGGAGTGCGAAAAAGCGATTAATGACGAGATTGAGAAATTCAAAACCCAGCAGGTCTCTGCCGAAGAGCTGCAAAAAGCAAAGGCTCTCAGCAGGGCGGATTTGCTCCAGCAGCTTGATACCAATGGGCCGCTTGCCGCTGAATTGGCTTTTTATGAAGTCGTAACAGGAGACTGGCACAACCTTTTTGCTCAGCTCGATAAAATTAATCTGGTTACTGCCGCCGATGTTCAGCGGGTGGCAAAAGAATGTTTCGTAACCAAAAATCAAACGGTCGGCGAAATTCAAACAACTGCTTCAAACTGATTTTTTTCAGGAGCGAAAAAAATGAAACTTAAATATTTCTGTATCCTAACCGGTTTTCTATTGTTCATAACCGCCCAACAGGCATTGTCGGCGGGGCAGTTAAAAAGTCCGAAACTGCGCGATATCGAAATCCCTAAAATTCAGCGGGTAACGCTGGACAATGGAATGCAGTTGTTTGTGGTGGAAGACCACGAATTACCGGTGATTAAAATCCAGGCGATGATTCGGACAGGTTCGATTTATGACCCCGCTGATAAAATCGGTCTGGCGGCTGTTACCGCAAAGGTGATGCGCACCGGCGGAACCGCTTCCAAAACCGGCGACGAAATTGACCGCCTGCTTGAAAATGCCGCCGCCACTGTCGAAACAAGGGTTGAACAAAATTGCGGCTATGCCGATTTATGGTCGATTAAGGAAAAATTCGATACCGTCCTGCCGATTTTGGCTGATGTGCTGATGAATCCCGCTTTTCGCCAGGACAAGATCGAACTGGCCAAAATCGAGTTTCGCACCGAAATCGCCCAGCGTAACGATGATTTACATACAATCAGTTCCCGCGAGTTTAAAAAACTTATTTACGGCCCAAACAGCGTCTGGGCCAGACAAATCGAATACGACACAATCGACGGCATCAGCAGGGAGGATATAATTGCCTTTCATAAAAAATTCTATCATCCCAATAATGTAATGCTCAGCGTTTGCGGAGATTTTAACGCCGCGGAGATGATTAAAAAAATTCAAGCGGCTTTCAAAGACTGGCAAAAGACGGATGTGCAGTTCCCCGATGTTCCGAAAGTGCAGTATGAATATCGCCAGACCGTTAATCTGATTCGCAAAAAAGATATCAATCAATCAGCCGTTTATATGGGGCATATTGATGGTCTCAGGAGTGACCCGGACTTTTATGCGCTGGTCGTGATGAACCGGGTTCTCGGTGAGGATTTCACGAGCCGGCTGTTTAAAAATGTCCGTTCACGACAGGGCCTGGCATATGATGTTTACGGTGCGTATAGAGCCGATTATGACCATCCGGGCATCTTTTTTGTCGGCTGCCAGACCAAATCGACGACTACAGTGCGGGCCATTCGCGCTATGATGGAACAAGTCAAGTCGATGACCGAAGGTGAAGTTACAGACGAGGAGTTGGCCATAGCCAAAGAAAGCTATCTCAATTCGTATGTATTTAATTTCGATACAAGGAATAAGATTGTTAATCGAATGATGACTTTCGAGTATTTCGGTTATCCCGCTGATTTTCTCCAGAAAACCAAAGAGAATATCGAGAGGGTATCCAAAAAAGATGTTCTGCAGGTTGCCAAAAAACATCTCAGGCCTGACAAGATGCAGATTCTTGCTATTGGCCGGCCGCAGGATTTCAATGAACCGCTTTCAGTGTTAGGACAGGTGCGCGAAATTGACATCAACATTCCCGCTCCGAATGGAAAATAAATTATATGGATGGGAACTGACTTAAATTTAATGACAGCTAATCAACATCCAACAAAAGTTCAATCCGGCAGTTCCGCCGGCCAGGCAAAATGGGCGGCTGGATTGCTGGCGTTGCTCGCTTTGGCGATTTATTCGCCGGCGATTTTGGGGGGTAAGACGTTGCTGCTGCGGGACATTCATACCCAATTCTATGGGATGAGATGGTGGTATGCGGAAAGTTTGGCAACGGGGCAACTACCGCAGTGGAATTCTTATATTCTCGGCGGCACTCCGTTCCTGGCCAATCCGCAAACCTCGGTTTTCTATCCGCTGTCGACTATCTTTCTGGTTTTTTCGCCTGCGTATGGGCTCGCCGTTCACACCGCTGTTCATTGTGCGCTGCTGGGATTTTTTTGCTATTTGCTGGGACGAAATCTCGGGCTGTCGTTTTGGCCGGCGCTGTTGGCTGGTATTGCGGCGGGCTTTGCGGGAATTCCGATGAAGCAGATAGAATTTCCGGAAGAACTGGCGGGTTTGGCGTGGACACCGTGTGTGCTGCTGGGAATCAGGCTCTGTTTGTGGCAGCCCAGCCGTCGAGCATCAGCCATTTTAGGTGCAGCCATCGGGATGCAGCTTTTGGCCGGTAGTCCGTATCCGCCGTTCTACGCCATGCTGGGAATGTTTTGTTGTGTGTTCGTGTTTGCCGGGCAGAATTATTTTTGCAAGCGAACCTTGTCGGCATCTGCGACAGATATTCCCCGCGCCACGGCCGCCGCCGCACTGGGTGTGCTCATCGGGATTTTGCTCGGATGCGCCCAATATGTTCCGACGCTCTGGCTGATTCGAAACACAACGCCGGACGTTTTATCCGGGGTAATGCACCCGATGTTTTCCCTGAGATTGCGAGACGTTCTGCATTTCATCAGCCCCTGGGTGGCTGGTTATCCCAATTGGCAGAAGTGTTTTTATCTTGGTGTCGCGCCGCTTTTCTTAGCGGTGGTTGCAGTAATTGTTTCTTTCGCACCTAAAGCCGGTCGATGCGATAAGAAATCTCAGCAGCAATCGTCGCAAAGGTTTCCGTTCTTCGAGGGATTTCTGCTCTGTGCCTTGTGGATTGCGGTCGGCTGGATTTTTTCGCAGGCCGGTTATCTGGGGCTGGACAAAATCATCGCCAAACTGCCGCTGCTGACCAGAATAGCCAAATGGCCCACGCTGGGAATGTCTCTTGTGATTTTGGGGCTGGCATTGCTTGCCGGCACGGGCGCGGATCAATTGTTCAATTCCGGCCGTCCTGTCAGCCGCAGAAAACTCCTTGCGATTCTCGCCGTTGTGAGCTTGTGCATCTCGGCGGCGTTATTGGACAGCGTCCGTGGCGTATGGATGAGCTGGCTGCGGGAATATTTGAAAGAAGAAATAGTCGGGTTCGCATCGGCGGCGCTCAAAATGGAAAACTATCCGTTGAGAGCCGAAATATTTCGGCTTTCGTTATTCAGCGCGGCTTTAGGCTTGATATTGGTGCTTGGAACGCGAAACCGGTTTCTACGGCTGGCTATACCTGCTTTATGTCTCCTGACAGCGATGGATTTAATGACCGCATGGCAGGGACTTAATTTTTATTCGCCGGTCAACATTTACCAAGAGAAGCCTCGTGTACTGCGACAAGCGGCGGAAGACCCGCATGCCTTAGTGCTTAACCGTTTTATCTCGAAAGATAACCCCTTGCTCAACGACGTGATCTATGGCAGCAGGTCACTGGAAGAATTCCGTTTCATCCGGGAAATGTTCATTGGAAACATCGCGATGAATTTCCGTGCCTACACGCTCAATGGCGTCGCCAGCGTAAAGCTTGACGAATATAACGACTTATTGTCGGTGCTGGACGATTTGACGACCTGGGATACGCCGGACGCCGACCGCATATTAGGTGCATGGAACGTGCAATACATTGTAGAGGGATTTTGGGGGGCAGACAGCCAATTCCATTATGGTCTGCGGCGAAATACCGAGGTGTTGCCGCGTGCTCGCCTTGTTGAGAAAGTTGAAATGCTGCACAACCAGACCGAGGTCCTCGAAAAAATCGCCGGTACCCAATGGGATACAACCGCCGCCCTGGTGACGCCCCAGCAGCTTACTCTGGCCAAGGCCGCTGAAAAATTCTCAAACACCGGTGCCTTGCCGGGCACGATTTCCAGCATTGTTTATTCGCCAAATCGGGTGGACGTCATCTGCGATGCGAATAAACCGTGCATACTGGTCCTCGCCGAAAACTGGGCACAAGGCTGGTCCGCACGGATGGATGGATCGCCTGCGGAGCTTTACAGGGTGAATTTTCTCCAGCAGGCGGTGCAGTTGCCTGTCGGCAAACATCAAATCGAATTTCATTATTCGACTCCCGGATTGGGGGTTGGACTTCTTCTGGGCGGACTTGGCTTGTTTGCCTGCGTGATATGCGCGTTCTCAAAAGTTAAACGGCCGGTAGCCGGCGAAGTAATTAGTACATATAAAAAAATGTAACTTCTCAAATTTGAATAACACCAGGGGTTAAATCCATCCTCTGACCTTATACATCACCAAAGCCGCATATTCTCTCATAACCGATCTAAAAAAGACCAATCTTTCCATAGAATCATCGGTGTACATTTCGACCGGTTCTGCCGGAGCGGCAAAAACCTTAACACCCGCATGTTCAAAACTGAGCATCGACCTTTTCATGTGTGCAGCGGATGTTACAAGAAGAGCTGTTGTAAGATTATTTTCTTTCATCATTTCGGCGGTTTTTAAGGCATTTTCATATGTGCGGGTAGATTTATCTTCGAGCAGAATTGCCTGCGGCGGTACGCCAAGATTAACTGCGACCCTGGCCATACCGTTTTCCTCAGGGATATGCAAAGGGTTGGGATTGCCCGTGCAGCCGCTAAACAGAATTTTATTCGCATATCCTTTTTTGTAAAGTTCCACACCTTTTACCGTTCGCATTAGTGAAAACAACGGCAGTTCGCCGCCGGGATACATACCGCCCTCAAGAACAACTATTACGTCGGCCTTTTGCAGGTCGGCTTTAACCATGAGCGGCCGGCATAGACTATTGACTAAAGGCGTGTACATTATGATTATTGCTGCAAGGGCAAGACAAAACAGCACGTATGTTGCGGTTTTTGCGATAAACTTCACTATCTTATTTTGTCGAAAACTCATAGTCAGAAAAGGAAATATTTTATAGGTATACTCTTGGAATAATTATAAACAACCACCTATGTTACCAAAAATGTCTTTTCGCAAAAGCATGACCAGAGCCATTTTTGAGATATTTTTCAAAAACTTAGTTCCTTGATTTGCTTAAAACCTTAAGGGTTTTAAAGTTTCCGCTAATAAGAGCCTCTTTTTTCTGGTGTGACCATCGTTTTATTTGACGTTCACGTTTGATGGCTTGTAATTCAGTTGAAAATATTTCTTTATAGACAAGTTTTACTGGCAATCTGCATGCTGTCCATTTTGCCCCTTGTCCTGTATTGTGCCTTATT
Source organism: Sedimentisphaerales bacterium (assembly GCA_050014075.1). Lineage (GTDB taxonomy): Bacteria > Planctomycetota > Phycisphaerae > Sedimentisphaerales > UBA12454 > UBA12454. The sequence goes on from JBEKEA010000004.1 coordinate 102,977, forward strand.
AGGCGTTCTTGAATATTATTTGTATGTCCGATATAGTAACTTCCATCTGAACATTTTAGGATATACACGTACCACATCGATAGATCCTTTGTTGGTTTTATTTGTAAGCCCCTCGACGCACTTTGTTTGCTCGGGGCATTCGACTCGCCGATTTTAAATGGTCTGTCATAAACACAGTTGAATGGCCTGCCATGAGCACGGTCGAGTGGCCTGCCATGAGCGAGCCCTTCATTTTAGAAGGGCGAGTCGAATGGAGGCGGGGGGATTCGAACCCCCGTCCCGAAACGTTTCAAAACAGGCTTCTACATGTTTAGTTGGTCATTTGTATCTCGCCTTGCCGAACGCCGATCAACAGGCTTTCAACTCAGCCAGTTCGTTATATTTTTTACTCTGCATTGACGAACCGCCATGCAGAGCTATCCCGCATTTTGACGCCCTTACGAAACCGGCAGGAGCGATTCCGCAGGACGGGCGCCTAAAATTAGGCAGCCATACTTAATTGGTAGTTGCCAATTAAATTTGTGTCGGATGATTAGCCAGGCCAACCGACGTCCTGGACATGCGACCTGCTTCTCTACCCGTCCGGTCGAAGCCTTTCGCCCCCGAAGATTATACGCCAGTTGTAAAAGAGCCTCTTGTATTTATACACACCGAAATAGTATACCATATTCTTTAATAAAAGTCCAGAAAATCGTATTTGCGGATTTCTGCGGACATAATTTCATTGTAATTGAATGTGTTTTCCGATATAATACTTTAGCAAGGTTGCCCCTGCGGTGTTTGACAGGAAGGTTTTATTTTTGAACCTATGCCCATATTTAGGGAGTCGGAACCTGCCGGCTCGAAAACGCCTGCTCGACAGGACTTTCGGACGCTTGATGCTGACTCACCGCTTTTGAATATTGGGTTCTAAAAATGGCCTTTCATCGGCACAGGTGGAGGCTGCCAAGCTTTAAAAAGGTCTGTTTATTCAGACCTTTTTTTTGCGCAAATTTTTCACTACTACGCCGCAAGTAAAACCGTATAATAATTTATTGCAGATGGAAAAAAATCCAAACAAAAACTGGCCTCTTTTAATTTGCCTGGTATTGACGCTAACCACTCTTGCCGTTTATTATCAGGTGCACAGTTTTGGATTTATTAATCTCGACGACCCTGTTTATGTTTCAGAAAATCCAAACATCCAGGCCGGCATTACTCTCAATGCCGTCAAGTGGGCATTTACATCCGGCCATGCCGGCAACTGGCATCCCTTAACATGGCTTTCGCATATTTTAGACTGGCAGCTCTTCGGCTCAAATCCCGCCGGCCATCACCTTACTAATCTTTTCTTTCACATCGCAAATACTCTGCTGCTTTTTCTCGTTTTAAAGAAGATGACAGAATCGCTCTGGCAAAGCGCATTTGTGGCGGCTCTTTTTGCACTTCACCCTTTGCACGTCGAATCTGTCGCCTGGGTCGCCGAGCGAAAAGATGTTTTGAGTACTTTTTTCTGGCTGCTGACAATGTGGGCCTATGCCCATTATGCAAAAAATCCAAAACTCAAATGGTATTTAATATCGCTGATATTATTTGCACTTGGCCTTATGTCAAAACCTATGCTCGTTACTTTGCCGTTTGTGCTTTTGCTTTTGGACTATTGGCCATTCCAGCGAAAAATATCCCGGCATCTGCTGGTGTCCGCAGGACGCCTCACGGCGGAAAAAATTCCTTTCTTTATTTTTGCAGCCGCTTCAAGTATCGTTACTATTCTTGCCCAGCACAGCGGAAAGGCGGTAGTGCCTTTATCATTGGCTCCGCTTAATTTCCGTATCACCAACGCCTTTATCTCTTATATGCGGTATATTGAGAAAGTGTTTCACCCAGCCGGTTTGGCGGTATTTTATCCGCATCCCGGCTCAAGCGTATCGGTTTTATATGCCGTAATGTCAGCCGCAATGTTGTTGGCCGTAACGATTCTTGTGCTTCGATATACAAAAAAATATCCGTATTTGTTCACTGGCTGGTTCTGGTATCTCGGAACGCTTGTGCCTGTTATTGGAATTATCCAGGTTGGCGGCCAGGCAATGGCCGACCGTTATACTTATATTACTCTGACCGGATTATTTATTATTATCGCCTGGGGTATGCCTGAATTGCTTGGAAAATTTCCGCGTCGAAAAATTGTCCTTTGCATATTGTCGCTGGTAGTTTTATTTGCATTGGCCGTATGTTCATATTTCCAGACGCGATACTGGAAAAATACTTTAACGCTTTGTCAGCACGCCATTGAAGTAACAAACGATAATTACCAGGCTCATTTCTGTATGATAAAGCCGCTTCTCGAACAGCATCGTATTGATGATGCTGTCCTGCATGGCCAGCAAGCCGTGCGAATCAGTCCCACTTTTGTCCCTGCCCTTAATGCCTTGGGGCTTTCTCTTCTTGAAGCGAAAAGAACCGACGATGCCGTATCCTGTTACAGAAAGGTTCTGCAAATCAGGCCTCAGGATGCCGCTGCAAATTTCAATCTTGCCTGGGTCCTGGCCAGTTCAGGAAAATTTGACGAAGCAATTCCGCTTTATAACCAGGCTCTGCAAATTGACCCGAATTTAATCGATGCTCGTCTCCATCTTGGTTTTGCCCTGGTAGGCAGCGGCAAATTACAGGAAGCGGTAAAAGAATATGAAAAAGTCCTGCTTGCGCATCCCGACAATGCCGTCGCTCACAACGATCTTGGCATAGCGCTTGTCAAACAGGGAAATTTAGACCAGGCCATTGCACATTTTAACCAGGCCGTTAAAATCAACCCCAATTTTGCCAGCGCGAAAAATAATCTCAGCGCCGTCCTGGCCGAAAAACAAAAATCTCAGAATGCGGAAAAAGAAAACACAAAAAAATAATTCTTGTCCCGCCTTTACTTCTTACTTCTCCATTATGTTCTTCCTGCCAATCACGGCCAATCCGCCGAGAGTCAATAAAACAATTGTCGCAGGTTCCGGTATAACAAGCAAAAACAGCTGAGTTGTGCCATTGTGAATCAGCGGTTTCGTGACTTCGCGACTTTGTGGCTATAAAAAAAATCCCGCGGCCAATCGCGGGATTTAGGATTTTATTTTTTATCGGGAAAGATTATTTTTTGTTTCCGTCGCCGTTGGCTGATTCCCAGATTATCATACCCGGCTCATACGGGTCGGCCAGTTCTTTTGCTCCCGGCAGGACGCGCACGGCGAATCCGCACTTACCGCTGCGGGTGCATTTTATTGTTCCTGTAAAAACACAGGTATTTTGACTGCTCTTTTCGGTCGAATGGCTCATTTCTTTGACGGTTCCGCGGTTTATATTGCCCCATGAATCGACATCGCCGTGATATATTTGGACGGATATATCGTCAGGTCCCAGTCCGCCAAGTCTTACTGAAGCGGTTATTTCCAGTTCGCTTCCCACTTCGAGTCCGTTGGCGTTTCCATTAAGAGTTACTGCTGTTTTGCCGGTTTTAACCTGGACATCGACATCTTCGATTTTTATATTTTTCCATTCTTCTTTCAGCCGATTTTTCAAAGTGGCGGCCGCTTTAACTTTTTCCATATCTGAAGACGCCAGCGACTCCCATTTTTCCGCTGCGATTTTGTAGAATCTTGCTGTGTATTCAGCGACCATTCTATGGGTATTGAAACGCGGCACAATCCACTTTATCGAATTTTTCATTCGGCTTATCCACGCTCTTGGCAGATTATCTGTTGAGTGGGTATAGAACAGCGGAACTATTTCATTTTCGAAGAGGTTAAATATAGCTTCCGACTCTACTTTATCCTGGTATTCGAAATCATCATAAGTTTCACCGGCTCCGATTACCCATCCGCCGTTTAGTGTATATCCTTCGCACCACCATCCATCGAGTGTGCTTACATTAAGCGCCCCGTTCAGCGCCGCTTTCATCCCACTCGTACCCGATGCTTCCATGGGTACGCGGGGATTGTTGAGCCAGATGTCGACACCCTGAACCATATATCTTGCGATGTCAATGTTGTAATCTTCAAGAAATACCAATCTCCTTCTGACATCGTTTCTTGTCGAGAAATGGATAAGCTGCCTGATAATCTCCTTACCCTCCGCATCATTGGGATGAGCTTTGCCGGCAAAAATCATCTGAACCGGCTTGTCAGTCTTGTTCAATAACTTGACAAACCTTTCAACATCCTTCAATAACAAATTGCCCCTCTTATATGTCGCAAACCTTCTGGCAAAACCAACTGTCAAAGCCTCCGGGTCCAAAACCTGCTCCGCCCAGCCCAACTCAGTATGATATGTGCCGCGACGCTGCATCTGATTTTTAATCTGTTTGCGAACAAAACTAATCAGATTCTCCTTGTTCCTGCGATGTATCCGCCATAATTCCTCGTCCGGAATCTGGTCGGCATTGAGCCAAGTAGATTCTTCAGCAATTTCCTCAGCCCAGTTGAAACCCAAATACCTTTCAAAAAGCTGATTCATCTCCGAAGAAATGAAACTTTTGGCGTGTATGCCATTAGTAACCGACTGAATCGGCACTTCATCAACCGGCAAATTGGGCCATAGTTCTGCCCACATTGCGCGCGAAACCCTGCCGTGCAACTTGCTGACGCCATTTCGCCAAGTACTTAATTTCAAAGCCAGGACCGGCATCTTAAATGTTTCGCTGTCCTTGGACGGGTCAACTCTGCCAAGGGCAAGAAATTGATTCCTGTCAAGGCCGAGCTTGGGAAAATAATTGCCGAAATATTTTAACATAAGCTCCGGACTAAACTCGTCATTGCCGGCCTTTACGGGAGTGTGAACGGTAAAAATATTGCAGGCTTTAGTCGCTTCCAAGGCCTGTTCAAAATTCAAGCTCCTGGTAGAGCAAAGATGCCTCATCCGCTCAAGAGCCATAAATGCGGCGTGCCCTTCGTTCATATGACAGACGGACGGCTCAAGACCCATCGCCAAAAGCGCTTTGAAGCCGCCAATGCCGATAAGTATCTCCTGCTGAATTCTCAATTCAGAATTGCCCGAATAAAGAGCGGAAGTAATCATCCTGTCCTGCTCCGAATTAGCTGGAACATTAGTGTCGAGCAAAAAGAGCTTAACCCTGCCGACATTAATTTTCCAGATTTGAGCAACGACTTGTCTTGCCGGAAACTCCAACTTGATAGTCAGCGGCGTTTCACTTTTCTTGCGGACAAGCTCCGCGGGCATATTGTAAAAATCATTATCCTCATAACGCTCCTGCTGCCAGCCGTCGGCGTTAAGATACTGCCTGAAATATCCTCTCTGATACATCAGGCCTACGCCGACAAGAGGCAAACCTAAATCGGAAGCGCTTTTTAAATGGTCTCCTGCGAGAATGCCAAGACCGCCGGCGTAAACCGGCAGCGATTCGTGAACGCCAAACTCAAGACTGAAATACGCGATGACAGGCTTATGCTCCTTGTTCCAAATTCTGTCAAACCAGCCGGGCGAAGTCGTATAGTGATTTAACTTTTCCTCGGCCTGCTTCAACTGATATATGTAACCCTGCATCGCGGCAAGGTCGTTAAGCCTGCTCTGACTTACGGTGCCAAGAAGCTTTACCGGATTGTGGCCGGACTGCTCCCATTTTTCAGAGTCAATCTGGCGGAATAATTCGATAAATTCCGGGTTCCATGACCAGAACATATTGTGCGCGATAGCCCTAAGACCTTTAAGCTGCTCAGGCAGCGATGGTAAAACCGTAAAATTACGAATTTTTTGCATAATCTTTGATTCCTTCACCCTATTTATCGTCATTCCAAGCTATTTGCTTAATTAGCGGTAATAAAAAGGCAATAAGTTATCGGACGCAATAATATCGCAGTTTTGACTGCGATATAAAGTTAAAAACTAAAAGTGAAAAGTGAAAAGTTGTCCGAAACGCAGTTATCAGTTATCGGTTATCAGTACGAACGACTCCTCCTGAGGCGAGAGATATTTTATAGATTCACCACCCGCCTCCGCTAAAGCTTTGGCAAGGCAGGCGTTGAACTCTGAAAGACGAGATTCCTCGACTGTGCTCGGAATGACAAAACGGGATTGCTGCGACATAGGGGTCGCAATGACAAATTTTATTCAGCTTCTTTTTCGCTAATCAGATTATAAAGCTGCTCGGCTGAAGCTGCGCTTTGCAGTTTATTTTTGAAATCCTCATCCAGCATTAATCTGCTTATGCGGGCAAGGGCCTGGATGTGCGGGCCGGTCTTGTCAATCGGAGAAACCAAAAGCACGAAAATATATACCGGTTTGCCGTCAATGCTCTGGAAATCTATCCCCCGGGGCGAAACGCCCATCGCCATTACCAGCTCCCGGACGCCTTTGCATTTGCCGTGCGGAATTGCAATGCCTAAGCCGATACCGGTGCTCCTGGTATTTTCCCTACTGAACACCGACTGGAGCACTTCTTTTTTGTCGGTGAGAAGTTTGTTGGAGTCGAGCAGGTCAACAAGCTCCTTTATTACGGAGTCTCTGTCCGTGCCTATAAGCGGAACCTTTACACATTCAGGTCGAAGAATTTGTGTCAGAACCATAAAAATCTCAATTTTTCACATAAAAAATAAAATTTTATGAACTATTTAATGAAAAGCAATACATTATTTTTAAAAATTTAAATTTTTAACCGCTAAATGATAAACATACAATCGCCATAGGAGTAAAAGCGGTATTTATGCTCAATGGCGTATTTATAGGCCGCCAGGGTTTGGTCCAAACCCGCAAAAGCGGCCACAAGAGCCAGCAAAGTCGATTTCGGCAGATGAAAATTCGTTATCAGGGCGTCTGTAACCTGAAATTTAAAGCCCGGCGTTATGAAAAGGCTGGTTTGGCCCTTTGAGGCAAGGACTTTCCGGCCACGGGCAGCGGTTTCGAGAGTTCTGACGGTCGTTGTGCCGACGGCGATGATTCGGCCTCCTGCCTGAATAGCATTATTGATAATCGCGGCATTTTCCTCATCGATAAAATACTGTTCACTGTGGATTTTGTGCCCTTCGAGCGTTTCGGATTTCACCGGCAGAAAAGTGCCCACGCCGACGTGCAGGGTAACCTGTGCGATTGAAATTCCCTTTGCTTTGATTTGTTCGAGAAGCCCAGGAGTAAAATGCAGGCCCGCGGTCGGGGCGGCGATGGCGCCGCTTTGCTGCGCGTAAACGGTCTGGTAACGATTGACGTCAAGCTCGTATTCGGATGAAGGCTGCGGCCGTTTGATATAAGGAGCCATTGGCCATCGGCGAGTCTGGTATCGATAACGGCAGAGCAGTATGGTTTATTGTCTCTGTCGAGAAGGTCTAAACTTTCGCCGACCTTTATCCGTGAACTTTTAGTGAGCATCACTTTCCATTTGTTTTCCTGCGCTGTTATGAAAAGACCTTCGATTTCGGCTCCAGTTTTCCTTTTAGCCAAGAACCTCGCTGGGATGACTTTCGTATTATTTATAGTGAGACAATCGCCTTTCCGGAGAAAGGTGCAAAGTTTAGAAAATGTGCTGTCGAACAAAATGTCCGCTGAGCGGTTAAGCACAAGCATTTTGCTGCTGCTGCGGGTGCCAGAGGGCATTTGTGCGATTAGCTCGGATGGGAGGTCGTAATTCAGTTTTTCAGTTTCCATAGTTCGACAAGCTCACTATAAATAATGGATAAATTATCAG
>JBEKEA010000005.1:0-71286 GCA_050014075.1 Sedimentisphaerales bacterium
GCTCCGCCGTATCCCGGCCAAAGTCTTGCTATGATAACTTTTCCATTGTGCATAGCATCTTCTAACGGTTGGCGTACATCTGTTGATAGTATTTCTGATATTGGCCGCTGGTAACGTCGGCCAGCCATTTTTTATTTTGCAGATACCAGTCAATCGTATTTTTCATGCCTTGTTCGAATTTTACAGCGGCTTTCCAGCCGAGTTGGCTGTTTGTCTTCGTAGAATCTATCGCATATCGTTTGTCGTGGCCGGGACGGTCCTTGACATAAGTTATCAAAGACTCCGGTTTGCCGATGAGTTTAAGTATCGTCCTGACCACCTCGAGATTTGTTTTTTCATTGCTTGAGCCGATATTGTAAATTTCGCCGGGCTTTCCATCAGTTAAAACTTTCCAGATAGCTTTGCAATGGTCCTCAACGTGTATCCAATCGCGGACATTCAGGCCGTTGCCGTAAACAGGCAGCGGTTTATCGTTCAGAGCATTGTTTATCATCAGCGGAATCATTTTTTCAGGGAACTGATAAGGGCCGTAATTATTTGAGCATCGTGTAATGTTGTAGTTGAGGCCCCAGGTATGGCCGAATGCTTTCACAAGAAGGTCGGCAGCGGCTTTGCTCGCCGAGTATGGCGAATTGGGAGCCAGCGGTGTTTCCTCTGTGAATTTTCCAGTTGCGCCAAGCTCGCCATAAACTTCATCAGTTGAAATTTGTATGAACCGCTTGATTTTTTTCTCGCAGGCGGCCTGAAGCAAAGTAAGCGTGCCGGTTACGTTGGTTTCAATAAATATTTTCGGACTTGTGATTGAACGGTCAACGTGGCTTTCAGCGGCGAAGTTTATAATAGCTTCGATTTGATGTTTGTTGATGATTTCCTCGACCGTTTTGCCGTCGTTTATATCTGCCTTGACGAAAATATGATTTGGATGTTTGAGAAAACCTTCAAGATTTTCAAGATTTCCGGCATAGGTGAGATTGTCCAGATTGACAATGAAGCAATCAGGATGGTTGGTAAGAACCAATCTTATGAAATTGCTTCCAATAAAGCCCGCACCGCCGGTAACAATAATTTTTATCATAGATTTTTTAAAAACCTTTCAAGAGGTTTTTGCCATAACTCGATTGGTTTGTCAAGCAAAGACTGTATTTTATCACAGCAGAATCTGCTGTTTAACGGTCTGGTTGCGGCGGTTTTAAATTCGCTCGACTTGCAGGGAACTAATTCCGTACTTATATTAAGCTTTTCAAAGACGAATTTCGCCATCTCATATCGGCTTGCGAAACCGGCCGCGGCATAGTGAAAAAGGCCCTGCGGTTTTTTCGTGATAAATTCACGGATGACCTTCGCGGCTTCCTGTGTCCATGTCGGAGAACCGAACTGGTCGTCAACAACTTTCAAACTGCTTTTCTGGCGGGAAAGAGATATGAGCTTGGCGATAAAATTATTGCCGTTTTTGCCGTAAGTCCACTGAACCCGAATTATAGAGTAATTATTATGTTTTTTGGCTAAAAGCAGTTCGCCTTCGAGTTTGCTTTTGCCGTAAGCGTTTATCGGGTTGGTATGGTCAGTTTCGATATAAGGCGATTCTTTTTTGCCGTCAAAGACGAAATCGGTACCTATGTGGATAACATAAGTATTATTCTTTCTGGCAATCTCGCCCAGATTGCCGACAGCCTCGGCGTTAACCTTAAAGGCCAAATCCGTCTGGCTTTCGGATTTTTCGACATCCGTATATGCGGCGCAATTAATGACGATGCCTGCACCTTGAATAGTTTTTTCAAGCTGATTTTTATTTGTGATATCAAATTCGGGCAGGTCAAGAGCGATAATGTTATCATCTGCAAGTAAAGATGAAACTTCCGAGCCGAGCATTCCTTTTGCGCCGAGGATGACGATTTTTTCACTTTTGCATATCATTCAGGCGGCTCGTTAGTAACCAGTTCATTTGCCGTGTTAAGCGATTCGAATGTGCCTGCATCGGTCCACCAGCCGGGAAGAATATCGTATTCGAGCTGTTTGCGATGGATATAAGCATTGTTGACGTCGGTGATTTCAAGCTCGCCGCGGCCGGAAGGTTTGAGCTTTTTAATAATATCGAAAACCGCGTTGTCGTAAAAATAAATGCCGGTTACGGCATAATTTGTTTTAGGTTTTTTCGGCTTTTCAACGATTTTGGTAACTTTATTCTTTGATATTTCAGCGACACCGAAACGCTGAGGGCTTTCGACCTGTTTAAGCAGGACTCTTGCGCCTTTTTTCTGAGCGATAAATTTTTGCAGATGAGGTTTTAATGAGGCCTTGAAAATGTTGTCGCCGAGAATTGAGACAATACTGCCGTTGTTTGCGAAACCTTCGGCAAGGGCAAGAGCCTGGGCGATTCCGCCGGCGGCATCCTGAACTTTGTAGGTAAAACGACAGTTAAAGTTCTTTCCTGAGCCGAGCAGGTTTACCACGTCGCCCATATGGTCAACGCCGGTAACAATAAGAATTTCCTCAATTCCCGCAGAGACAAGTTTTTCTACGGGGTAGTAAATCATCGGCTTTTGGCCGACGGCCAAGAGGTGCTTGTTTGTAACCTTTGTCAGCGGCATCAGACGTGAGCCGGTTCCTCCGGCAAGAATCACACCTTTAATATCCATAAGTTTTCTCCTATATAAAGAGGCGAATTTGATGGGATTCTACCTAAATTTAAGCCATAAGTCAATTAAAGGTATGAACTTTCAGAAAATCTTTGATACAGCGGTATTTGCTGGAAAGATTTTTTCAGATTATAGTTTTCTTTTTTGTTTTAAATCCTCATTATCAGTATTGAAAACGCCATATTTATTACAGGAAAAAAGCTTGCTTTGCCGATAGTGATTTAGTACACTACCGCCCAAGTTCCTGTCGAACGGGGTAGCAATATGATGGGGCCGGCCGTATCACGGCATAGCCGGTTCAAGCCTCCGACAGGACAAACCGGTCCGAACCAGAAGGGACCACCGTGAAAGCTTTAGAATTGAAGATTGTAAATTGAATATTGAAGATTTACTTTGTCTTTATTTTGTCTAAAAAATGAATTTTCAATCTTAACTCTTCAATTTTCAATGTTTTATACCCGGTGGTGTAATTGGTAACACAGAGGTTTTTGGTACCTCCATTCATGGTTCGAGTCCATGCCGGGTAGATAAATAGTTGATAGTTAATAGTTGGTAGTTCATAATTACTAGTATAAAAAGATTAAAAATGTCTGAAAAAGTAGCGATAATATTAGCGGCAGGAATAAGCAGCAGAATGAATACCAAGCTGCCGAAAGTCCTGCATGAAGTCTGCGGCAGGCCGATGCTGGCCTATGTAATCGATTCGTGCAGGCAGGCAGGGGTTGAAAAACTGTATATTATTGTCGGCTACGGCAAAGATCAGGTAATCGAATATTTCAAAGATGATAAAAATATCGTCTGGGTAGAACAAAAAGAACAAAAAGGAACAGGTCACGCGGTATTATGCTGCAAAAAACATCTGTCAGATTTTACCGGCGATACACTCGTCATCTGCGGCGATATGCCGCTGATTCGAAGCGAAATAGTAAAAACGCTTATCGAAAAACATCAGCGCGAAATGTCAGCGGCAACTCTGGCAACAGCAATACTCGATGAGCCGACCGGCTACGGCAGAATTATCCGCGACAGTTATGGAAATATCCAGGGCATCGTCGAAGAGGGCGACTGCACAGGACAGCAAAAAACAATCAAAGAAGTAAATCCGAGCTATTACTGCTTCAAAAATAAAATATTGTTCGAGGCGCTGGATAAAATAACGCCTGACAATGTAAAAAAGGAATATTATCTGACCGATGCACTGCATTTGATAATAAAGGCCGGGCATAAAGTTGTGGCCGTGACGGCAGTAGCCGCAGAAGACGCGATAGGCGTAAATAGCCGCCAGCATCTCAGCGAGGCAGGCAAGATTATGCAGCGAAGGATTCAGGAATGTTTTATGAAATCGGGAGTAACAATAGTTGACCCGCCAAATACGTGGATTGATGCCCGCACTCAAATCGGGCAGGATTCTGTAATTGAGCCGTTTACATACATCCACGGACAAGTCAAAATCGGACAAAACTGCAGAGTCGGGCCTTTCGCATACCTCAGAGACGGCGCTGTCCTTGAAGATAAAGTAGTCCTGGGCGTTTTTACGGAAGTAAAAAATATTCATTTAAAGGCAGGGGCGGTTGTAAATTCCGAAGACGTTAAACAAAGAAACAATAAAGGGGCTGAAAAATGACTTTAAATAATAACATAAAGATTTTCAGCGGCTCAAGTAACCCCGAACTTACTGAAAAGATATGTAAATATCTTAATATGCCTGTAGGCGAGGCGAAGATTGAGCGTTTTCCGGACGGCGAAAAAATAATAAAATGTGAAGACGATGTCCGCGGCAAAGATTGTTTTGTGGTGCAGTCCGGTTGTGAGCCTGTAGATGCCAATATTATAGAACTTTTGATTTTTCTCGATTGCCTCAAACGCGCAAGCGCAAGCAGAGTAACGGCAGTAATTCCATATTTCGGCTACGCACGACAGGACAGAAAAGACGAAGGCAGGGTGCCGATAACCGCAAAACTGGTATCGAATTTAATAACTACGGCAGGTGCCGACAGAGTTCTGGCGATGGACCTGCACGCGGCACAATTGCAGGGATTTTTCGATATTCCAGTGGACCATCTTTTTGCCGAGCCTGTGCTGACAAAATATTTCAAAAGCAAAAAAATCAGTAACCTGACAATAGTTTCGCCTGACGTTGGAAATATAAAAAGGGCGGCAAGATATGTTGAGCATTTGAACGGAGAGCTGGCGATAGTTCACAAAAGACGAATAAACGGCAGAGAAGTCCAATGCGGAGAAATCATCGGAGAAGTAAAGGGCAGAAATATCCTGATGTGCGACGATATGATTTCAACCGCAGGCACAATGTGCAGCGCGGCAAAGCTGCTTAAGGAGCGAGGCGCAGAAAAAATATTCATTGGCGCGACACACGGACTGTTCAGCGACAAGGCAGCGGAAAATATCGCTGAAGCGCCTATCGACGAAGTGGTAGTGACAGACACTGTGCCGATAAAACAGGAAACAAAGAAACTTATCAATCTTAAAGTGCTGACAGTATCGGATATACTGGGCGAAGCAATAAAGCGAATACATAAAAACGAATCAATAAGTGCAATGTTTGCATAATTTTATTAAAAGATGAGGTAAAAAAGTATGGTATCGAAAGAAGAGTTGATTTTAAAGGCCCAAACAAGACAGGAACGAGGGAAAAAACGTTCGGTAAAGCTCCGCAAGGATGGCAAAATACCTGCCATAATTTACGGCCACAAACAAGAGCCGCAGGCCGTAGCGCTTAACGAGCACGATTTCACGGAAATTATTCATCACGGCAAAAGGCTGCTCGATGTGGAAATTGACGGGAAAGCAGAAAAACTGCTGATTAAGGATGTCCAATACGATTATCTTGGCAAAAGGATAATCCATACGGATTTAATCAGAGTTGATTTGAGCGAAAAAGTCAAGGTCCAGGTGCCGCTGGTCTTTAAGGGCATTCCGGCAGGAGCGAGCGAAGGCGGAGTTCTCGAAGAACATCTGGCTCAACTCGAAGTGGAATGTACAGTTACCGAGATACCTAAAGCAATCGATGTTTTGGTAAAGGCAATGAAGATAGACGATTCGATTTATGCCCGCGATATCGTATTGCCTACAGGTGTCAAACTTGTAACCGGGCCTGAGGTTCTTGTGATTGCCTGCCATGTACCTTTGGTTATCGAACCGGTAGTAGCAGAAGTTGCGGCAGTTGAAGAGCCGACATCTCCTGAGGTTATAACAGAAAGAAAACCGAAGGAAGGTGAAGAAGAGGCCGGTGCAGCACCAGAAAAGGAAAAGAAATAGTTTTGGCTGGCCGCAAGAGCTTGAATGGATGACATTCGTTTAATAGCTGGACTTGGCAACCCTGACAAAGAGTACCAGGGGACTCGACATAATATCGGGTTTGAAGTAGTAGAATCGTTGGCAGAAAAGTTCGGCGTCGAAGTGAAAAAAGAAAAGTTCGGCGCGGCTTTGGGCCAAACGATTTTTGAAGATAAAAAGTTAATATTGCTAAAGCCGCTGACATATATGAACAACAGCGGACAGGTAATCGCGACAGTCGCCGGTTTTTACAAGCTCACAGCAGAGCAGATACTCGTAATAACCGACGATATGGCTCTGGAGCCGGGCCTGATAAGGATAAGAGCATCCGGTTCGGCGGGCAGTCATAACGGACTGGCTGATATCGTTGAGAAACTTGGCACCGAAAATTTCAGTCGGCTCAGAGTCGGCATCGGTGAAAAAGGGCAAATGGAAGGAAGAGATTATGTTCTTTCCAGACCAAGCCAGGCCGAAAGAGAACTTCTGGACAAAGCCATTACCGAGGCGACAGAAGCGTCCGTTTTCTGGGTTCGCCAGGGCGCTGACGCGGCGATGACGAAATTTAATAAAAAGAATATAACTAAAGAAAAGTAAAAAGTTAAAAAAAGTATTAAGGAGTGTAAATTTGGAAAACGTAACCAAGAGATTGTACGAAGCGTTGTTTCTCGTTGATTCCGGCGAGGCAGCTTCCGACTGGCAGGGCATAAATGACCATGTGAAGAAAATAATGGAGCGCAACGAAGCTGAAATACTCAGTATTCGCAAGTGGGACGAACGTCCTCTGGCCTATCCGATAATGGGCAGAAAAAGAGGCACGTATATCCTTGTATACTTTAATGCCCTGTGCGTGAAATTAAGCGCGATTGAACGGGATACGCAGCTTTCGGAAAGGATTCTACGGGTTATTATTCTCCGCGGCGACCATATAACGCCTGAGGATATGGCAAAGGATACTCCTGCGATACTGGCGGAAAAGCATCTCATCAAACCTGTCGCTGTCGAAATTGCAGCAGTTGCAGCGATTGAAGAAGAAGACGATGAAGAAGTGCCGGGCATCGAAGAGCAGGTTTAGCCAGGCGAAAGTAAATTCTAAAGGAAGTCGATATGGCAAATTTCAATAAAGTGATTTTGCTGGGTAACCTGACGCGAGACCCGCAACTGTCGTATCTGCCGTCTCAAACGGCGGTAGTAGATTTTGGTCTTGCAATTAACCGAAACTGGACAGGCTCGGACGGCCAGAAGAAAGAAGAAGTTTGCTTTGTGGACTGCAGAGCATTCGGCAAGCCTGCGGAAACAATAAATAAATATTGCAAGAAAGGTAATCCATTGCTGGTAGAAGGCAGGCTTACATTTGACAGCTGGACAGGAAAAGATGGCGCCAAGCGCAGCAGACTTCGGGTTACAGTAGAGAGTTTCCAGTTTATATCGGCAGGAGGTGTCAGGCAGGCGACCGCCGGCAGTGCGGAAGAATCACAAATTCCCCCGACAGATGCCGGGCCGGAGCAGCCACAGGCAGGCGGCGACGATATACCGTTCTAACAGGATGATTAAAGAAATAATAATTAAGTGATTTTTTTAGGAGTAATATTCAGTGAGAGGTCAAAACTTTAAAAAGAAGCCAGACAATAAGAACAAGAAGAAAAAACGCAGAGAAAATGTCCGGGAACAGAATCAATGTAGGTTCTGCAGGTCAAAAGTTAAATACGTTGACTTCAAAGATACGGATATATTAGGCAAACTGCTTACCCATCGAGGCAAGATTTTCTCACGCAAGCGCAGCGGAAATTGCGCAGGTTGCCAGCGAAAAGTCAAAATGGCGATAAAGCGGGCAAGATTTATGGGCCTGCTTCCGTTTACAAGTTAATCTGTATTTCGAGAAAATTAAAAACCCCGATAGATTATTGGAGATATTAGTATGAAGGTTTTACTATGTGAAGATGTAGAAACACTCGGCTACTACGGCGACGTAGTTAATGTCCGCGTAGGTTACGCCCGGAATTTTCTTTTGCCTCAGAGACTGGCGATAATCCCGACCGAAGCAAAGATAAAGGGAATGGCGGAAGAAAAGGGCAGAAGAAACGAGCATAGAAAAGTTGTCATCGAGAATTTCAAAAAGGCTGCGGATGCTGTCAATGGCGCAGAGGTTGTTTTGGCCGCAAGAGCGAACGAACAGGGTCATTTGTTCGGTTCAATCAGCGAAAAGGAAATTGCCGCCAATCTTCGCCAGCAGGGATTTGAAGTGGCCGATAAGTTTGTTGTGCTTGACGGCGGGCATATAAAGGAAGTCGGCGAGCGCACTATTAAACTGAAATTCACAGCAGAAGTAACCGCTTCTGTAAAGGTTGTTATAGTTCCGGAAAAACAGGAAACGACCGATGACTCCCAAGGACAAACAAAACAGGAATAATAAGGCGCAATCTGTCCGGAAGACGGATTCTTCGTCTTTGCAGCTTGGCGGCAGGACAATGCCGGAATCGCTGGAAGCGGAAGCGGCAGTGCTCGGTTCGATGATACTCGACCCGGAGTGCATAGGTCAGGTAGTGCAGCAGGTTACAACGGGCGCTTTTTATCGTATCGAACATCAGATGATATTCGATGCGATTGTATCGCTATGGGAAAAGAAGAACGAGAAATTCGACCTTTTGCTGCTAAGAGACGAACTTAAGAACCGCAGTCAACTCGAAGAAGCCGGCGGGGCGGAATATCTTGTCAAAATAGCAGAGTCGGTGCCGTCAAGCGCCAATGTCGAACAATACCTGCAGATTGTCAAAGACAAACAGATGATGCGCGAGCTTATCAGCGCGGCAGGCGAAGTATTGACGGAGGCATTCGAGACAGCCGGGGACGCGGCGGAAAAGTTAGACAGGGCCGAACAAAAAATATTCAACGTTACGCAGAAAAAAATAACCGGCTCGGCAGTTTCAATCAAACAGCTTTTAACCGAGGCGTTCGAGGCAATCGACAGGCGTGAAGGACATCATATAACCGGTTTGCCGACAGGTTTCGCGGAGATAGACGATTTGACATGCGGGCTTCAGAACGGCGAAATGATTGTTATCGCGGGCAGGCCGAGTATGGGCAAGACGAGCTTTGCGATGAATATCGCAGAGCATATCGGCGCGGACAATAATATTTCTGTCGCGTTCTTTTCGCTTGAAATGAGCAGACAGCAGCTTGCCGAGCGTATGCTGTGCAGCAGGGCAATGATGGATTCTCAAATTGTCCGAAAGGGCATGATTAACGATAATCAGTATCAGGAGCTTGTTCACGCGGCGAGCGAGTTGAGCGAAAAACCGATTTTTGTCGACGATACGCCTGGCATAACGCCTCTTGAGCTGCGCGGCAAAGCAAGAAGACTTCGCAGCCGATATGGGATTAAATGCGTTTTCATAGATTATCTGCAGCTTATGAGCCAGGGCGGAAAAGTTGAGTCCAGGCAGCAGGAAGTAAGCGAAATAAGCAGGTATTTGAAGGCACTTGCGAGAGAGCTTGAAATACCAGTTATAGTTTTAAGTCAGCTTAACCGCTCGCCTGAAGGAAGAGAAGGACACAGGCCGAGAATGAGCGACCTTCGGGAAAGCGGAAGTATCGAACAGGACGCAGACGTTGTTGTGCTATTACACCGTGAAGACTACTATCATCGCGGAGAGCAGGATTATCAGGAAACCAACAGCGCAGAAATAATAATTGCCAAGCAGCGAAATGGGCCGACAGATACAATTGAACTGAACTTTAATGGCACATTTACTCGTTTTGGCAACAAAACCAGAGTTCAAGAACCTTTCTGATGTCGGCAAATATCGGAAGGAAATGGATTTTTACAGGAAAGGGATTTTAATGTTGAATTCCGAAAGCCCTGGTAAAGTTTACAGGTCGGCAGCAGTATTGTTTTTTATATTTATCCTGTTCTGCGTTTTTAATTATGCTATACAGGCGGACCCGAACAGTCCCGCAGTGGCTGAGCCAAATAGTATCGCAAAAGCCGAGCCAAATAATCCTGCACAAGCAGAGCCAAATGCTCCTGAACAAACTGGTGAAGCAACCGTTGAAGGCAAGGTCATAGAAAGCGTTCAAACAAAAGGCAATATATACCTCAGCGAAGGAAAAATATTATCAATGGCAAGAAGCAGAGAAGGTGAGCTTTTTTCCACGGAGGAAGCCCAGAAAGATGTTGGCAGAATCGCCACTCTTAAAGGCGTGGAATTTGCCTATTACAGCACTGAACTTGTCGGTGGGAAAGTAAGACTGACTTTCGCAATAAAAGAAAAAATGGTTATTCGTAAGATAACTTTCAGCGGTAATCAAAAATACGACAGTAAAACGCTTATTGAGCAGCTTAAGTTCGAAAGAGGAGATTATCTTGATAAGCTGACGGCAAAGGCCGGTGCGGAAAAATTAACGGAATATTACAAGAAAAAAGGTTATCCGGATGTGAAAGTAAGTTTCGACGATTCCGGCATAGAGAAGGGCTATCTGCATTATATAATCGACCAGGGGCCGCTGGTTAAAATCAAAAAGGTGCAGTTTAAGGGAAACGTTTCAATAAAAAGCAGGGAACTTAAAAAAGTTATAAAAAGCAAGCCGAGGGATTTCGGCATTTTCCAGAACTATTACAAGCAAAGCGCAATTGATGACGACCTGGTTAAAATTCAGCAGGCTTATGACAGGAGAGGCTATCTTGATACGAAAGTAAACGCAGAAACGAATTTTACAAAGAATAAAAAAGGCGCCGAAGTTCTGTTTACTATCGAAGAAGGAAAGCAATATGACGTTGCAAAAATTGAACTTGTGGGCAACGAATTTTTAAGCGATGCGAATTTGATGAGCACCTTCAGGCTTAAACTTGGAAAGTTTTACAGCAATGAAAAAGCTGATTTCGACAAGGATGAGATTCTCAAGGCATATCGGCAGATAGGATTCATAAATGTTGATGTGAAGTCATCCAGACAATTTACGGCAGATAATAAAATTATAGCAAAGTTTGAAATAAAGGAAGGCGATAGATTCCGAATAGGCCTGATAAATATTTCTGGCAACAAAGCTACACAGGATAAAGTTATCCGGCGAATACTCGACGAATCGGAGTTCAAGCCCGGCGAATGGTATAACGGCGATATCGCGCAGGGAAACGGCGAAGGACAGCTTGAAAAAAATGTCAAGTCGAATACTTATGCTGAAACCGCGACTATTATGCCTGTCGGAGACAAGCCAGGCAAAAAAGACGCTGAAGTCAGAGTTACCGAAGGCAAAACAGGTTCGATAATGTTTGGAGCAGGCGTCAGCAGCACAGACGGTCTTATTGGACAAATGGTATATGAGCAGAGAAACTTCGACATAAAAAAATGGCCGAAAGACTGGCGAAAGTTCTTTTCTGAAGATGCCTTTAAAGGAGCAGGCCAGACGTTGCGAATAGCTGCCGAGCCCGGCACACAGGTGAGCCAGTATTCAATCAGCTGGACTGAACCGTATTTGAGGGATAAACCGGTAAGTATGACTGTCGCAGGCTCGGAGTGGACGAGAGGAAGAGAAAGCTATGATGAGGAAAGACAAAAAGCTTATCTGGGATTTACTCATCGAATGAAAGATGGCTGGTATAGAACCCTTGCGTTCCGATTAGAAAATGTAAATGTTAAGAATGTTGATGACAATGCTCCGACGGAAGTTAAAGATGTTGAAGGCAAAAATCTCCTTGCCGGAATAAAAATAGGAGTTGGAAGAGATACCACCGATAACAGACTTATGCCGACAAAAGGGAAAAACTTTGAGTTGAGTTATGAGCAGGTGGGCGGAGACTATATGTTCGGAGTTGCCGAAGGAACATTCCGCTGGTATAAAACTCTGCGGGAAGATATAGACAGGCGAAAAACCGTTCTTGAGACAAAATTGTATGCAGCATCGATAGTAGGTAATGCACCGGTGTTCGAGAAGTTTTACGGCGGCGGCATGGGCAGCATAAGAGGCTTTGAGTATCGAGGAGTAAGCCCACGCTCGGGAGTGAATAAAGACCCAATCGGCAGCAAATGGATAGTAACGGCCAGCGGTGAAGTATCTGTGCCGCTGACAGCAGAGGCGTTGTCTGGACTTATATTTGTCGATACGGGTATGATTGAAACCGGCGGAATAAGAGCATCGGCAGGTATTGGTATTCAAATTATGATACCGCAGTGGTTTGGGCCGGTACCAATGAGATTCGAACTTGCAAATCCGTTACTGAAGAGCAGCGAGGACAGTACTCAAATGTTCAGTTTTTCGGCTGGAGCATTATTTTAATAAGTTTTTTCAAATGGAAATTAAGAAAGGATTACTATGAAGAAAATAAATTTAATAGCTGCTGCTATTCTGGCAGGGGCGGGATTGTTTGTTCTTGGCAATGAATATTCAGCGGCAAAGGACAGATCGATAGCCCCGGCAAAAATCGGCATCGTAAGCATAAAGGAAATTTTTGACAATTGCACTATTAAAGCAGAAGCGGAAAAATCGATTAACGCCGAGGGCGAAAAGCGTCTTGCGGAAATTAAAAAGCTCGAAGATGATATAGAAAGCGAAAAAACCGCGCTGACCAAATTCAAAGAAGGCTCCCAGGATTATATGGACATGCTCAAGGGGCTGATGATGAAACAATCGCAGCTTGAGGCGCAAAATGAATTTTTCAAACAAGACTTTACCATAAAAGATCTGCGCAGCAAGGAGACTATTTATCGGAAAATCCTCGAAGCTGTCGCAAAGGTTGCGCAGGAAAAGGGTCTGGATATGGTTTTGAGCAGGGACGATAATTATCTTAATCAGCCGGAATCCGCGTCGAATCCTCCGGCTCAGAATCCTACAGAATTTATCCTGACAACAAAGACGCACAAACTGTTTTATTTCAATAAAGACCTTGATATTACCACTGAAGTACTTAATGCGATGAACGCCGGCAGCAAGGGCGGCCAGACAAAGAAATAAGGATAATCCGGAAAAATGACGGAAATAAAAAAAATTACCATAAGTAAACTTGCTGACATTATCGGCGCAAAGCTCGTAGGACCGGGGCAGGCGGAGGTTGTTAGAGTATCAGCCTTTGAATCCGCCGAGCCCGACAGTATTACTTTTGCCTCCGATGAAAAACTTTTAAATGAAATATCCCAAAGCAAAGCTGCTGCGGTAATTGTGAACAAAAAAATAGATTCGCCGGTTACTTTGCTTGTCGTTAATAATGTCGAAAAGGCGTTAATAGAGACTTTAAAGCTGTTTATGCCGGTACTTGCCAAGCCTGCGGCAGGAATTCATAAGACCGCTGTAGTTGAGGCCGGCGCAGTTATTGAAAAAGACGCTTCAATCGGCGCTCTTGCATATATCAGAGCAGGAGCAAAAATTGGCGAAAAGACCGTTATCGGCGCAGGCTGTAAAATAGGTCAGGATTCGGTTATCGGCAGGGAATGCAGACTTGAGGATAATGTAGTTGTATATCATAACTGCACTATCGGAAATAACTGCATCATCGGCGCAAATACCACAATCGGCGCGACCGGTTTCGGCTATTATTTTATCGACGGCCAGCACAGGCTGATACCGCATACAGGCGGAGTGATTATTGAAGACTGTGTTGAAATCGGAGCAAACAGTTGTGTTGATAGGGCGAAGTTCGGCAACACAGTAGTCGGGGCAGGAACAAAAATAGATAATCTTGTTCAGATTTCTCATAATGTCATAATCGGCAAGTGCTGCCTGATTGTTTCGCAGGCAGGTATTTCCGGCAGCACTAAACTCGGCAATGGCGTTGTTCTTGCGGGGCAGGTCGGCATAAAAGACCATATGACAATTGGCGACGGAGCTCAGATAGGTGCACAGGCAGGCGTGATGAATAATATCGGGCCGAATAAGAAGTTTGTTGGCACTCCGGCTATAGAGGTCAAGGAATTTTTTAGACAGGTGCTTTTGAAACATAAACTGCCGGAGATGAGCAAACAATTGAAACAGCTTATTAAGAAGGTCGAAGAGCTTGAAGCCGCAAAAAACAATAGCTGAGCCAACAAGACTATCCGGCAGAGGAATGTTCGGAGGCCAGGAAGCAAAAATGCTGTTCCAGCCTGCCGACGCTGATACCGGTATTGTATTTGTCAGGAAAGATACTCCTGAACCGGTGCGGATAGAGGCGACGGTGCGGAACATTGGCGATCGCAGCAGGAGAACTGCTATAAAAAAAGGCGATACAAGCATCGAAACTATAGAGCATTGTATGTCTGCCATAAACGCGCTTGAAATCGACAATATTTTAATAGAAGTTGACGGCCCCGAATTGCCGGGCCTTGACGGCAGTGCCGGAGAATATTTCAAGGCGTTGAAAAAATGCGGGCTCGTTGAACAGCAAAAGCCCAGAAAAGAAATGGTTATATCTGAAACGGTCAGTATTACCGAGGGCGACTCTTCGATTTATGCGCTTCCTGCCGCCATAGACGAATTGCAGATTACTTATGATTTGGATTACACAAAACACACAGGCATCGGCAGGCAATCGCTTAGCTGCACGCTCACGACGGATTATTTCGAGCATAATCTTGCGCCGGCAAGGACGTTTCTGCTTGAAGCGGAGGCAAAACAGTTTCAGTCTCACGGAATCGGTACTCATCTGAGCCCTCGCGACATCCTTGTAATCAATTCAGATGGGCCAATCAAAAACAGTTTCCGCTTCAGCGATGAATGTGTCAGACATAAGATTGTCGATTTAATAGGTGATATCAGCCTTGTCGGCAGAAGAGTTAAAGGAAGAATTGTAGCTTATAAAAGCGGGCACAGCCTGAATCATAAACTCGCGGCCAAACTGCTTCAGCAGGCCGAACTGCAGGACAGAATAACAAAAGCGGGAACATCCGTGCTGCTGGACATACGCAGGATACAGAAGATTCTGCCGCACCGCTATCCGTTTTTACTGGTTGATAAAGTGATAGAAATTGATGGCGACAGGTATATCAAGGGCGTCAAAAACGTTACATATAACGAATTGTTTTTCCAGGGGCATTTTCCCGGCACGCCTATAATGCCCGGCGTGCTTATACTCGAAGCATTGGCACAGGTTTCAGGTCTGCTTTTCGCACAGAAACTGGAGCATACCGGTAAATTGGCAGTCCTGTTAGGTATGGATAATGTGAAAATACGAAAAAGTGTTGTGCCGGGCGACCAGTTGATACTTATTTCCGAAACAATCAGGACCAGGACTAAAACAGCCATATGCAAATGTACAGCTATGGTAGGAGAAGCAAAAGTAGCTGAGGCTGATATTATGTTTATGCTTATAGATGAAGAAATAGTTTAAAATTAAATTAATGAGATATAAAATTTTTATGGGAAATTAATGCAATGAGTAAAATACATCCAACGGCGGTTATTGAATCAAGTGTAAAGTTAGGCAAAGACGTCTCTGTCGGCCCGCATTGTTTTATCGATTCTGGGGCAGAAATAGGTGACGGCTGCATTTTGGACACGCATGTAGTAATCGGTAAAAATATTAAAATCGGCAAAAAGAATATCTTTTATCCCGGCTGCGTCATCGGAAGAAACCCGCAAATGCTCGGTGCGACGCCGGACAGCATTTTTGGTGCGCTTGAAATCGGCGATGAAAATCTTATACGCGAATACGTAACGATACATCCGAGCATTTATACGGATGCCGCTACGAAAATCGGCAATAATAATTTAATTATGGTAGGTTCGCACATCGGTCACGACTGCGTAGTCGAGGACAAAACTGTTATCAGCAATAATACCCAGATAAGTGGTCACTGCAAATTAGAGACAGGCGTTTGGCTTAGCGGCACAGTTCAAATTCATCAGTTCGTAACAGTAGGCAAATGGGCTTATGCAGCGGCGCTGTCAGGACTGAATCATGATGTTCCGCCTTTTGTTACCGTAAGCGGCCATTACCCGCCGGAAGTCAGATTGATAAACGAAAGAGGAATGGTTCGGGCAGGCCTCAATGAACAGCAGCAAAAGGCCGTTTTAGATGCCTTTAAGTTTTTGTATAAAAGCAAAACTCCGCTTCTTGAAAACGCCAAAGCGCTTGCCGCAAAAGGCGGCCTCGATGAAAATGTGCAGGCAATGGTCGATTCTCTCTTAAGAAGCAGCGAGCATCGTTTTGGCAGATACCTTGAGTCGCTAAGAAGAAAAGGACATTAACGACTTTGGCGACGAATAAAATAAGAACAGCGGTAATAGGAGCGGGCAAAATGGGGCAAATCCACGCGAAAGTTCTAAGCAAATTGCCTCAAAGCTCTCTTGTCGGCATAGTTGATGTTCAGCCGGACAAGGCAAAGAAACTTGCAAAAGAATATAAATGCACAGCCTATACAGACGTAAAAGAACTTTTGGGCAAAGTCGATGCTGTAACAATTTCGGCGCCGACAAAAAGTCATCTTGAACTTGCAGAATTTTTCATTACGAATAATATTCCGATACTAATTGAAAAACCTCTTGCTGCAAGTGCCGAGCAGGGCGAAAAAATAGTATCGCTTGCCAAAGAGCATAATACTGTCGTTGCTGTAGGTCATTCGGAAAGATGTAATCCTGTTGTGCAGGCGATGAAAAGACTGAAAATCGAGCCGAAATTTATCGAAGCGACAAGGATAAGTCCTTATTCGTTCCGTTCGACAGATATCGGCGTTGTTCTTGATGTAATGATTCACGATATTGATATAATTCTTGCTCTCGCGCAGAGCAAAGTAAAAAGTGTTGAAGCTGTCGGCGTGAATGTCGTTGGCGATTGCGAAGATATCTGCAATGCAAGGATTGTTTTTGAAAATGGCTGCATCGCAAATGTTACAGCATCGAGACTTGCGCTTAAAACATTAAGAAAAATTCGTGTCTTCAGTCGCCAGGCCTATCTCAGTCTCGACTTTCTTAAAAAGGAAGGTCTTGTAATCAATGCCGACCCGAATACTGATGCTATGAAATGGGTTAGGCAAAAACAGGAAGAAGGAAATTTTGATTTCAGCAAAGTTAATTGGCCTGACCTGCTTCATATAGAAAATCTCAGTATAGATGATAAAGAGCCTCTGCGTCTCGAGCAGGAATCATTTTTAAATGCTGTCGCCGACAGGTCGAAACGGCCCGAAGTAACAGCCGACGAAGGACTAGCCGCTCTTAGATGTGCCGAGGCGATTTTAAAATCCGTCAAAGAGCATAAGTGGGATTAGACGAATTGAAGATTTAAAATTGAAGATTGAAAATTTTATAATAAACCCGCCGATCTATCCAGCGAAGTCTGCCGCAGCCCAAAGATTCCATTTGTCATGTTTCGGCTGACTGGGTAAGATATTTGCTGATATAGCACCAAGGTGTTTTATACGGAAACTATATAATCAATAATTAGGCCGTGAGGTATACATAATGGAACTCTTTTGGTGTAGTCACTGTGGTGGCTCATTACCGTCTAAGGAGGTATCGAGTTGCTCTCATTGTGGGGTTGGGCTCGCAGACGTTAAAGAGGGAGACTGGGAAGCATATCAAACTGCCCAGAAAAAATTTGCGCAATGGCAAAAAGAACAATTCCGTAAGAAGCTCTCACGAATCTCAGAAAAGATATACCCTATCCTAAAGCCCTGTTTCGTTGTCATAATTATTTTGGTAGTTTATGCAGCAATAACTTATGGTTTGTTTCGCGGTTTTTTGTATACAAGTCGACACTTCTGCGTCTCTCATTTAGTTTTCCGAGCGGTTTTCTCCGCAATTATACTCGAGTTGACAATTCTATTATCATTGTTCTTCTATAACAAATACTTGGGGGATCCCTTTTACTGGATAATAACTGATCTTCGCTGGAGAGAAGGTAAGTATTGGAGAGACTCGTTCAGAAATTTACCTAACTCTCCAAAAGTTCAGGCCGCAAATGCAAGAACCCAGAAGCGCTGTGGCTTCGGCCATTCTCGTGAAGATAAGACCTACCAGCTTCTTTGCGATTATGCTATCAAGAAAGCAAATCGCTTAATCTTTGCGATCGTCTTTGTTTGTGCAATTGGTGTCGTGTTAGTGATTATGGCAAATTTGCTATAGAGAGAAAGAAAATTCACAATAGGCCTAACACAGTCTTCCACGCGATGCCATCATTACGCCGTGCGCGAAGACACACGTTGTGACCTTTCCATCTTATAGCTGGCTCTGTGCCTCGGATTGTGCGGAAATCCAAAAACGTTTAATCACAAACTTTATCTGCTGGTTTGTCCGGCTACGGTTATAAATCTTCAATCTACAATTTTCAATTTGAGTCTTGTAACGGTCTGATGTGCAAGCCGGCTCGGCTCCGGCAATCGGTACTTTACACAGCAATCAAGCACAATTCTTACAGCATCTGAAAGTCTGCATTTGAAACCAACGGAAACAAAAACCGGTTTTACATTGCTGCGGGTTCTGACGACTGAACCGATAATTTCATTTTTATCTTTAAGTGGACTTGTTGAACCTTTCGCGGCAGCAGGATTTTCAAAATCGCCGATAAGTCTGCTTTTAGCACAGCCTATTGTTGGGACATCAAGAAAAAGACCAAGATGACAGGCTATACCTAATCGTCGCGGATGAGCCAGACCCTGACCGTCAACTATAAAGCAGTCTGGAACTGTTTTAAGGTTTTCAGCGGCGGCAAGACAGGCAGGCGCTTCGCGAAACGATAAAAGGCCGGGGATATATGGAAAAGTTACAGGCTCAATCGAATGGACGGTTTCAAGAATTTCAAAACTTTGCGATGACAGGACAACTATGCAGGCATAAATACTTTTTTTATCTTTCGAAAATGCACAGTCAAGGCCGGCGATTGTTTTTATTTTTTTGTCGAATTTGCATTGAATAACCTCCCCGGCGAGGGTTTTTTGAAGTCCAATCGCGTTTTTGACGCTAATGTCCCAATTATGTAAGTGCTTTGTCTTCATTATGTTATGGTTTTGTTCAAATAATAGTATTTTACTTATTGAACGGTTTTGGTACAATAGCCAAATTGGTTTATTGCCTGTTTTCTCAGGGCGGATACCAATAGTTGTCAGAAGGAAAAGTAATGCAGAAATCGATAAAAATAGTTGGTGCTTGTCAGCACAACCTCAAGAATATAAATGTCGAGGTTCCGCGCGATAAATTTGTCGTTATTACGGGAATCAGCGGTTCGGGGAAAAGTTCGCTCGCGTTTGATACGATATATGCCGAAGGTCAGAGAAAATATGTCGAGTCGCTAAGCGCTTACGCAAGGCAATTTCTTGAGCAGATGCAAAAGCCGGAGGTGGAATACATTGAAGGTCTGCCGCCGACAATTGCAATAGAACAGCGAAGCGCGGCCACCAATCCGCGTTCAACCGTTGCCACGACAACCGAAATTTATGATTATTGCAGGGTGCTTTTTGCAAGGGCAGGCATGCCTCACTGCTGGATTTGCGGCAAGGAAATTTCAAGCCAGCATTCGACTCAAATCGTTGACAGTATAATGTCGCTGCCGCAGGAGACAAAAGTGCAGATTTGCTCGCCGCTTATACGCGGGCAAAAAGGCGAGCATAGAGAAATATTTGGAAGAGTTCAAAGCGAAGGTTTTGTACGTGTTCGCGTCGATGGAATTATTTATGACATAAAAAATGTGCCCAAACTTGACAAGAATAAAAAGCACGATATCTCCGCGGTTGTTGACAGGCTTATTATAAAAGATACCGTGCGAATCCGTCTGGCCGATTCGATTGAAGCCGCATTGAAACTCGGCGAAGGCCTGGTATTCGTTATGGTTCAGGAACTTGCCGAAGGCAAGCAAAACGGCGGCAACGGGCAGTGGCGAGATTTGGTGTTCAGCGAAAAATTCGCGTGCAGCGAACATTCTGATGCGTCTCTTGAGGAGCTTTCGCCGAGGCTGTTCAGCTTTAACAGCCCTTACGGCGCCTGCCATAGCTGCGACGGGCTTGGAACGATACTTGAATTTGACGAAGACCTCATTGTGCCGGACAAAAATCTTTCGCTTGAAAACGGAGCAATCGATGCCTGGCGCAAAGGCGGCAAAAGAATGAATATTTTTTACAGCCGGATGATTCTGCGGTTTTGCAGAGAGTTCAATATTAATAAACAGATACCTTTCTCGAAAATTCCAACCGACATAAGAAAAATCCTGATGCACGGCACAACCGAAGAAGACGAAAAGAAATTTGGGACTTATTTCGAAGGAGTTATTCCCAATCTTGACAAGAGATGGAAAAATACTTCCAGCGAATATGTCAAAGCAAGGCTGCACAGCTTTCTGTCGGAAGGGGCGTGCAGAACCTGCCACGGCGCAAGGCTTCGCAAAGAAGCTATCGCGGTTACAGTGGGCGGGGAAAACATAAGCGAAATCACACGGATGAGCGTGGAAGAGTCGCAGGAATTTTTTGACGGCCTTAAATTCGAGGGGGAAAAGGCTCTTATCGCTGTTCAGCCACTAAAGGAAATCAAGGCGAGATTGAGATTTCTTGTTGATGTGGGTCTGGGCTATCTTACGCTTGACCGCAGAAGCGGCACATTAAGCGGCGGAGAAGCACAGAGAATCAGGCTTGCCACGCAGGTCGGCAGCGGGCTGGTCGGCTGCTGTTACGTTCTCGATGAGCCGACAATCGGCCTGCACAGACGCGACAATGACAGGCTGCTGGGTATTTTGAGAAAACTTGCCGATATCGGAAATACTGTCCTTGTGGTTGAGCATGACGAGGATGTTATTCGCAGCGCTGACCATATAATTGATATCGGCCCGGCAGCCGGAGACCACGGCGGCGAACTTATCGCAGCGGGTTCTTTTCAGGATATCTGCTCGGCACCGCGTTCGATAACCGGTGATTATCTTTCCGGCAGAAAAAAAATTGAGCTTCCAGTCAAAAGACGAAAAATCAGAATGGCTCATTGCATTGAGGTCAAAGGGGCAAGTGAAAATAATTTAAAAAATATCGATGTCAGGTTTCCGCTGGGGGTTTTCACCTGCGTTACGGGCGTTTCCGGTTCCGGCAAAAGCACACTGGTTACGGAAATTCTGCTTAAAGGGCTTTGGAGAAAATTATATTACACTGGAGCAAAGCCGGGCAAACACAAAAACATTCTCGGCACAAGTCAGATAGACAAAGTAATCGAAATCGACCAGTCGCCGATTGGCAAAACGCCCCGCAGCAATCCGGTTACTTATACCGGTATCTTTGACCAAATAAGACAGTTATTTGCCAAAACCAGAGAAGCCAGAATCAGAGGATATACCGCCGGCAGGTTTAGCTTTAATATAAAAGGCGGAAGATGCGAACACTGCCAGGGACAGGGCACGAAAAAAATTGAGATGCATTTTCTGCCGGACGTCTATGTTATCTGCCAGCAGTGCAAGGGCACTAAATATAATCCTGAAACGCTTCAGATTACATATAAAGGAAAATCAATTGCCGACGTCCTCGATATGAGAGTCGAGGAGTCGTTGAAATTCTTCAGCAATTTCCCGAAGATTGTCCGATTACTCAAAACTTTAAACGACGTGGGCCTGGGATATATGCAGCTTGGGCAATCCTCGACGACGCTCTCCGGCGGCGAAGCTCAAAGAGTCAAACTCGCAGCCGAACTGGGCAAAACTTCGACAGGCCATACGTTATATCTTCTTGACGAGCCGACGACAGGTCTGCATTTCGCGGATATTCATAATTTGCTTAATGTGCTTCAAAGGCTCTGCGATTTGGGAAATACCGTAGTTGTTATTGAGCATAACCTTGATGTAATTAAAATCGCGGATTATATTATAGACCTCGGCCCTGAAGGCGGACAGGCCGGCGGAGAAGTTATCGCTGCTGGGACTCCGCAGGAAATTATAAAAGTTGAAAAAAGCTACACCGCCAGGTATCTTAAAGAATATCTGTGCAATTATAAAAGCAAGGTATTGGTTTGAAAACTTTCAAAACACTGCAATGGTCAGGAGGAATCGACGGCTGTCTGGAATTGACAGACCAGAGGAAACTGCCTGGGGAATTTATTACAAAAAAATGCAAAACCGTCGAGCAGTTGTATGACGCGATAAAAACCCTCGCTGTCCGAGGAGCGCCGGCGATAGGAGTTGCGACCGGTTTCGGCGTCTGCCTTGCGGCACAGGAAACAGGAAAATTAAAACTTCCGGACGCGATAAAACGTATAAAAGAAAAGGCAGAGTATCTATCAAAATCAAGGCCTACAGCGATTAATCTATTCTGGGCTCTTGAAAGAATGAATAGGGCTGCTGAAGATTTTATGCTGGTAGACCCAGATGGAACAGTAGCCCAATTGCAGGAATACCTGCTGAGCGAAGCTCAGAAGATTTATGACGAAGATGTCGAAATGTGCCGGAACATTGGCATTAACGGTGAAAAATTCATTCCCGATGGCGGGGCGATTTTGACGCACTGCAATGCGGGGGCGCTGGCAACAGCAGGGGATGGAACGGCATTATCGCCGGTATTTGAGGCGCAGAGAAAGGGAAAGAAAATAAAAGTCTATGTCGATGAGACAAGACCTGTTTTGCAGGGTGCAAGACTGACTACCTGGGAGCTTAAACAGGCGGGCATTGACGTTACGCTTATATGTGACAATATGGCAGGAGCTTTGATGAAGGACGGCAAAGTTAATGCCGTGTTTATCGGCGCAGACCGGATAGCGGCTAATGGCGACGTCGCAAATAAAATCGGGTCGTATAGTCTTAGTGTTCTTGCCAAGGCACACAAGATTCCGTTTTACGTGGCAGCGCCGTCGAGCACATTTGATTTGAAAATGCAAAATGGCGCTCAAATCCCGATTGAGCAGAGAAAACCGGATGAAGTGCTTAAGTTTATGGATGTTCAGATTGCACCGCAGGGGATAAATGTGTATAATCCGGCTTTTGATGTAACGCCTGCGGAAAATATAACAGCGATAATTACGGAAAAAGGTATTATTCAGTGTCCGACAAAAGAAAAAATCAAAAAAATGATAAACTCCTGATACTACAGGACCCGGCCAGGGAAGAACATGCCGATAAATTCTTGTTTTTCCTTTTGATTGCCTTTGGTATTTATCAGGCAGTCATATACTGGGGACATCAGTTGGTTCCGCATTTTGATTTTTACTGTTTTCCCAGTAGCGGTCGTCAGATATTATCCCTGCAGATACCCACGGATTACAAACGGACTCCGCTGGTGGGTATATTGCAGATTTGGCTGGGCCATATTACCGGCGGGACATATCCCGATTTTCATGGCGGCTGGCTGCTCAATTCTATTTCAAATATTTTGACTGCCGCATTGTTATGGCTGGCGGGAAGAAAAATCATCGGCCGAAGCGCCATCTGGTTTGCCGTAATAGCGATGATCAATCCATTTGGAATCCAGATGCTCACCGAGTCCATCGCTGAGACGCCGATGCTGTTTTTTATCTGGATAACTTTATATCTTATATTTATCAGGTCAAAATGGGCTTATCTGTTTGCTTCGCTTACATCAATGGTCCGCTATGAGGGCGCTGTTCTTATCGCATGTGCCTTTGTAATGGATATGATAGA
This sequence comes from Sedimentisphaerales bacterium, assembly GCA_050014075.1. GTDB lineage: Bacteria > Planctomycetota > Phycisphaerae > Sedimentisphaerales > UBA12454 > UBA12454. The sequence goes on from JBEKEA010000005.1 coordinate 23,422, forward strand.
AGGTAAAAATAAAAAAGAACGATGGTTGGCCTTCGGTTATTCTGCACTGGCATCGATTCCGATGGGGTTATGGATGCTCGGAACATTTAGCCAACAGTCGTTAGGCGCCACTCACTATATTAATATATTCAAAAAAGAGTACACATCGCAGTTTGTCGGAGGCGTGGAGAGCAGAACTGGTTTTATGATGAATGCCAATATATTATGGCAGACCGGGTTCTATCCGCTTTTTACTCCGTCTCTGCAGGCAAGCAGGACATTTTCGGATACTCTTACAATCATTAACCAGGTTCTTGTCGCGATAACTTTCTTTTTCGGCTCCATATACGGCCTTTATAAGCGTCAATGGAAGATACTGATTTTACTTATTTTTATTGTGCCGTATTTCTGGGTTCACGCTAAATACCCTTATCCTATCCACAGATATTACGCGACTATTTTTGCGATAGTTATGCTGATTTGTATTTACGGCTTGTGCAGCTTCTGGACATTGATAAGCAGCAAAATCAGATTGCCCAAAGCCGCTGTAATTATTGCGCAATTGGCTGTGATAATCATATCGCTTATGTGGGTTCTGACTTTATGGGGTTATCTGCCGCAGATGGCGCCAATGAGCAAGGACAGCGTTTCTCTGCCCTTTGTTACGATACTGGTTGTGTTTATGATATTTGCCGCCGAGCTCTTTGTTAATAAAGGGAAACTGCTTACGAATCTTGTCATCCTGATGTTAATGATTCTGATGATTGTCTCAAATCAGTTTGTGATAGCAGATGTAGTCGGAAACGGTGAGCGCGACGTAGAATTCAAGTACCTGACCGACTGGTACAGTCAAAACGCTAAACCTGGCGAAAAGCTTGTATGCACCGTTCCGGGTATCCTCCAGATACTTGCGCCGCAATACAAAGATTGTTTTATTCATACCCAGACGTTTGACGCGAACAATCCAACGGACTTCGCTATAGAGTGCTACAAGAAGAATATTACTTATGTGGCGTGGGACTCAAGAGTGGGACTTGTACCCAGCGACCAGTATTATAAATACTGGAAGATGTCCAACATCGCGCCTCTTGCCGCGGGCCGCGATATAGGACCGTATCAGTTTATTACGCAATTACGAGTTAACCAGAGACGTTATATTAATTTATACCGGCTCAGGCCTTTACCGAACAAGTAAGTTTGTCTCATACCGAATTATCTTTTTGAGTAAAAAAATAGCCTTAAGTCTTTTAGCCTTTGAGACTAAGGCAAATTGTTTGACTATCAAAGAGGATTGTGGTAAACATAACAGGTTTATAGGCTAATGTTTGCTTAAGACAAGGAATGGCACTGTTTTGTAAGACACGGATTAGCAAGGACTTACACTATTTTTGATTTTTCTCTGTGTTTTTTGCGGCTTTTAATAATCGATTAATTTTACGGCTGTATTTCTATGAATCTTGAGGATTTACGTAAAAAGATTGACCAGATAGACTCAAAGCTTGTTGAGTTGTTAAATGAGCGTGCGCAGATAGTTATACAAATTGGCAAGCTCAAGGCCAACGGTCCGATTTACGCTCCTGACCGTGAAAAAGCGGTTCTGGCAAGGGTGGCACAGTTGAACAAAGGTCCTTTGCCCGACAAGACATTACTTGCTGTTTGGCGAGAGCTTATGAGCGGTTCTTTTTTTCTTGAGAGGCCGTTGCGAATTAGTTTTTTAGGTCCTGAAGGCAGCTTTACTCATACCGCGGCGATTCGCAAGTTCGGCCAAAGCGTTGAGTACGAACCGGTTATGGATATTCGCGGAATATTCGATGAAGTCAGCAGGGGACATTGCGACCTCGGCGTTGTGCCGGTTGAAAACTCCGCCGGTGGCGGCGTTAGCGAAACGCTTGATGCGTTTGTCGATACGAATGTTCTTATCTGTGCAGAAGTTTTTATGCCGATACATCATAATCTTCTGGCAAACTGCGCCTTGAAGGAAGTCCAGAAAATTTATTCCAAACCGGAAGTTTTCGCCCAGTGCCGCCAATGGCTCAGCACGACTTTTAAGGAAGCCAATACTATAGCCGTTGCCTCAACCGCGAAAGCTGCACAAATGGCGGCTGAAGAAAAGTTTGCTGCCGCGATTGGTTCGGATATCGCAGCGGAACTTTATGGATTAAAAATAATATGTGAGAATATCGAAGATATATCAAATAATGTAACGAGATTTTTAATAATCAGCAAAGAAGATGCAAGACCGACCGGCGAAGACAAGACCTCAATATTGTTCAGCACCGCTCACAAGGCAGGCGCTTTGGCCGATGTGCTGGATGTATTCAAGAAAAGCCAGGTCAATCTTACCAATATAGAATCCCGGCCGAGCAAAAAAAGGCAGCGCGAATATTATTTCTTTGTCGATTGCCAGGGACATCGAAAAGATGAAAAACTTATCGCCTGCCTGGAAGAAATAAAACAACACTGCATGCAGCTTTCAGTGCTGGGCAGTTATCCGAAAAGCGATACCTTGCTGGAATAATTTTCTGGAGATGATTATAATGAGAAAACCGTTCATAGGCGGCAACTGGAAGATGAATACCGACGGCAAAAGCGCTGTCGAGCTGGCAAAAAGCGTTGCTCAGAAATGCGAGCAATTCCTTTCGAAGGTTGACGTTTCTGTTTGTCCGCCGTTTGTATATCTTTCGGCAGTGAAAAACGCTCTCGGCTCTTCGACTATAGGCCTTGGTGCACAGGATGTTTATTTTGAGGCGAAAGGCGCTTTTACAGGCGAAGTCAGCTGCCAGATGCTTAAGGATGTCGGATGTAAATATGTAATAATCGGTCATTCGGAAAGACGGCACGTTATTAAAGAAACCGATGCACTTATCAATAAAAAACTCATCGCGGCAATAGATGCCGGACTGCTGCCGATATTCTGTGTCGGCGAGCTTCTCGAAGAACGAAAAGCTGGAAAAACCGAAAGCGTAGTCAAAGAGCAAATCCAAAAAGGTATGGCCGGCATAACCGCGGAAAAAGCGAAGGCGATTACAATCGCTTATGAGCCTGTCTGGGCAATCGGGACCGGCCTTAACGCCACGCCGCAGCAGGCACAGGAAGTTCATTTAATGATTCGACAGCTTATCGCTGTTATGTATAATAAAGAGCTTGCCGAGCAGATAATAATTCAGTATGGCGGTTCGGTAAAGGCGGATAACGCCGCTGAATTGGCCGGACAACCGGATGTTGACGGTTTTCTGGTTGGCGGGGCAAGCCTTAAAGCTGATGATTTCGCTGCGATTGTAAAAGCGGCTGCAGAAAAAAAATAGCTGTTAAAACGTAAAAAAAATATAAAAACGAAATTTAATTTTTCAGGAAAAATATATGATGAATTTTGTTTTAGCGACAGTACCGTTTGTGATGAAAGTTGTAGTTGGTATCTGGGTAATTGCGGCGGTGATTCTGGTTCTTATTGTTTTGATACAAAAGGGCAGGGGCGGCGGTCTTAGCAGCACGTTTGGCGGATTGAGCAGTTCGCTGCTGGGAACAAAGACCGGAGATTTTCTCACATGGGTTACAATTAGCGTAGTGGCATTATGGCTATTGTTGAGCGTTGTCGCGGCCAAATGGTTTAAACCGGAGGCCAGCGAATTACTGCAGGGTCAGCGGCAAATGCAATCGGCGCCGGCTCGGCAGCAGACGCCTGCGATGCCGCCGGCTCAGACCCAGCAAAGCAGTCAGACCACAGAATCCAATATGCCGGCAACTAAATAAAGGTACGAAATATGTTAAACAGTATGACAGGATTTGCGCGTGTGTGCCGTGATATAGACGGCATAAGCTTTGCAGTCGAGATAAAAACGGTTAATAACCGGTATTTCAAGCCGAGCATCAGGCTGCCGGAGACAGCGTCGTTCCTTGAACAGGACGTTGAAAAACTTTTACGGCAGAATATCTATCGCGGCGCGGTTAATTATCTTCTTCGGTATAAAAATGTCAGCGGCGAACCGATGTACGAGATAGATTCGGCCTCCCTGAAGAGTTATGTGGAGAAGTTGAATGGTATTCAACACAGCGGTGCCATTCAATGTAATATTAATCTTGCCGACTTGTTGCTGTTGCCGGGGGTTGTAAGGCCGCAGGAGCCGGAAAATGAAAAGGCCGAGCAGATTCGCAAGGCGGTTTTTAATGTAACCAGCCAGGCTATCGAACAGCTTAAAAAAATGCGGGCGCAGGAAGGCCAATCGCTTTTCGATGACCTTAAGCAGCAATGCAGCAGGATAAGCGGGCTTATTGAAGGTATAAAATCGCGAGGCTCAATTGTTGTCAGCGAATATCAGAGCAGGCTCGCCTCGCGCGTCAAAGAGCTGCTTGCCAATGCTCGTCTCGAGCTTGACAGCGATACGCTTGTCAGAGAAGTAGCGCTGTTTGCCGATAGGAGCGATATAAGCGAAGAAATTATCAGGCTCGGTTCGCATATTGAACAGTTCCTTGCAAATTGTCAGACGGGTGAATATTCCGGAAGAAGGCTTGATTTCATATCGCAGGAAATGCTGCGGGAGGCTAATACCATAGCGAGCAAGGCCTCGGATGCGAAAATATGCAATGATGTGGTTGAGATAAAATCATGTATTGAGCGAATCAAGGAACAGGTGCAGAATATTGAATAGTCAAAATCAAAATTCTGTAAAAGGTCGGATAATTATTATAAGCGGACCAAGCGGAGTAGGCAAAAGCACTATCTGCAGGCAGCTCGTCAAGCGGCTTGATAATATTTATTTGAGCGTATCGACAACGGCGCGCGAGAAAAAAAACGGCGAACGGGACGGCAAAGAATACCATTTTATCAGCAGGGATGAGTTTGAAAGACAGATAAAGGCCGGAAATTTTATTGAATATGCCCAGGTGTTTGGGAATCTTTATGGAACGCCAAAAGACAAACTCGAGCAGGCTCTTAAGCAGGGCAAAACGGCAATACTTGAAATTGATGTTCAGGGAGCACAAAACGTAAAAAAGCTGTATCCTGAAGCGAAACTGATTTTCGTTATGCCGCCAAAACATGCAGAGCTGCAAAAACGTATAGACACTCGAGGAAGAGACGACCAGGGAGATATTGAAAAGAGACTTCAGGGAGCAGGCCTGGAAATAGCTGCAGGATGGCAGCATTACGAATATATCGTTATTAATGATGATTTAGAGCAGGCGGTAGAAGAAATCGCAGGAATAATAAAAAAAATTACTGGAGAATAAATATGATAGATGAGTTAAAAAACAGGCAAATTTTCGAGAAAGTCGGAGGAGCTTTCAAGGTGTCAGCTCTTATTCAAAAAAGAGTTGTTGAGCTTATGGAAGGTTCCAGACCTCTTATCGAAAACACGGAAGGCAAGACGATGATTGAAATTGTTGTCGAAGAAATTATGCAGGATAAGATTACGCCGGACTACAGTCCTGATCCGCAGAAGGTTGAAATACCGAAACTATAGGTATCGAAGCGATGGCTAAGAAAGAATCTTCAATATCCGGGTTAAATGTTCTGCTGGGAGTAAGCGGCGGCGTTGCAGCGTATAAAGCAGTTGACCTTGCCAGCAAACTTACAGCGGCAGGTGCTCTTGTGGATACCGTTATGACGGAAAGTGCCTGTAAGTTTATTGTGCCCAGGAGTTTTGAGGCGGTAACAGGCCGAGCCGTTTACACAAGTATGTGGGAAAACCCGGCCGGATACGAAATCGAACATATAAGTCTTGCCGACAGAGCCGGTATAGTTGTTGTCGCGCCTGCCACAGCAAATATCATCGGTAAAGTCGCCAACGGTATATGCGATGAGTTGCTTAGCACGACGTTATGTGCCTGCTGGCAAAAAAAAGTTTTATTTGCGCCGGCGATGAACGAAAAAATGTGGCTCAATCCCGCCGTTCAGTGGAACGTCAAGACATTGAATGAAATGGGCTTTGAAATAATCGGACCAGAAAAAGGCAGACTTGCCTGTGGTACAGAAGGTATCGGCAGAATGGCCGAAGTCAGTGATATAATCGAACGAATCCAGAAAATGGCTAAAAAGTAAACCGGCCTGTTAATTAATGAAATCAAATCGGATGCATTTGGTGATTACCGCGGGGGGGACAAGAGAATATATTGACCCTGTTCGTTTTATTTCCAACGCAAGCAGCGGCAAAATGGGCTTTGCACTGGCCAAGGCAGCAAAAGAAGCAGGCCATAAAGTAACATTAATATCAGCGGTAAAGGATTTAAAATTTAAAACTATAAATGTCGAAACTGCTGAGCAGATGTTTTATGCGGTAAAGAAATATTTTAATAAATGTGATTGTTTAATAATGGCTGCCGCGGTATCAGATTACACTCCAGTTAAAAAATTTAAAACCAAAATCAAAAAATCTGATAAAAATCTGATAATTAAATTAAAACCGACGATTGATATTCTTAAATGGGCGGGAAAGAACAAAAAGAAAAATCAAGTCGTTGTTGGTTTTGCACTTGAAGATAAAAACCTGCGAAGAAACGCTGAAAAGAAATTAAAAGATAAAAATCTTGATATGATAATCGCAAACACCCCTTTGGCAATAGGCGCAAAAAAGTCAGCAGTTCATATTAAACAAAAAAATCAGCCTTGGCTCAGCCTTCAAAAAGCAGACAAATCATTCATAGCAAAAAAGATTATCAGTCTTTTATGCCAAGGTCTTCTTTAGTTAAAATGCTTTCGAATTTGTAACCCGCATTTGTTATGTTTTCACCCGCCCCTTGTTTGCGGTCAATAACTGCGACAATTTTTTTTACTTTCGCGCCGGCTTCGGCAATAATCTTTGCCGCCTCAAGAACCTGACCCCCGGTTGTTGCGATATCTTCAACAAGCAATACAACATCATCTTTTTTCAAAACGCCTTCAATCATTTTGCTGGTGCCGTAGTCTTTTTTGCTATTGCGAACGATTATCCATCTTTTCCCGCTCGCCATCGCTGTCGCCGCCGCCAGGGCAACTCCGCCAAGCTCGGCGCCTGCAATCAGCGTTACATCGCTGGTTAGATATTTTGCAAATTCCGCTCCAAGTGCCTTCAAAATATCCGGCTGGGTCTCAAAAAGATATTTATCCAGGTAGTATTTGCTTTTCTTCCCGCTGCGAAGAGTAAAATCGCCTTCCAGATATGCAGTTTCTTTAACTCTTTTGGCTAATTCCTGTTTTGTCATACTTTCAATTCAACCTTTCTATTTAATCCTTTTTGGTATCGGCGGCGAATTGGATTTACGTATTCTTTTATAAAATCATCGACCTGTTGCGGCGCTCTGCCGACATAATCGCTGGCGTTTAGAACTTTTTTGAAGTCCACTTTCGCAAAAGCCGAATCGTTTTTCAATCGTTCAATCAAATCATTTGGTTTACCGAATTTTTTGACTTGTTCCGCGGCAGCGTGTGAATGAACTCTGATTCTTTCGTGAATTTTTTGTCTGTTTCCTCCGGCTTTGACCGCAGCCATCAAAATATTTTCTGTCGCCATAAATGGCAATTCAGAATCAATTCTGGCGGCGATAACTTTCGGATAAACCGCAAGGCCGCTCGTTACGTTAATCAGTATTTCAAGAATACCGTCAGCGGCAAGGAATGCTTCCGGTATTACTATCCGCCGATTTGATGAATCATCGAGAGTTCTTTCAAGCCACTGTTCGGCAGCGGTCATCTGCGGACTGGTCGAAAGACTAATTAAAAATCTTGCCAAACCGGTAACCCGTTCACATCGCATCGGGTTTCTCTTGTAAGCCATTGCACTTGAGCCTACCTGAGATTTTTCAAATGGCTCTTCGATTTCCTTTAAATTTGCAAGCAAACGAATATCGTTGCAGATTTTGTGCGCTGATAATGCGATTTGCACAAGCGTATTTATTATCAGCGAATCTATTTTTCGCGAATATGTCTGGCCCGTTACAGGGCAAACCTTATCGAAGCCGAAAGCCTTTGCGACCATTTTATCCAGTTGTTTGACCTTATTGTGATTGCCGCCGAAAAGTTCAAGAAACGAAGCCTGCGTTCCGGTAGTGCCTTTTATGCCTCTAAAAGGTATATTTTCTATTCGATACTCAATTTCAGCCAAGTCGCAGGCAAAATCATTACACCACAGCGTCGCGCGTTTGCCGACAGTTGTTAACTGTGCCGGCTGAAAATGTGTAAACCCCAGCGTCGGCATAGAACGATATTTTTTCGCGAACTCAGATAAAGAATTAATAAGACAGGCAAGTTTGCCCGCGATAATTTCCAAACCCTGCCGCATAATAATCAAATCCGCATTATCGCCGATAGAGCAGCTTGTCGCGCCGAGATGAATTATCGGCGCCGCTTTCGGAGCCTTCTGGCCGAATGCGTGAATGTGAGCCATCGCATCGTGCCGGAATTTTTTCTCATATTCAGCGGCCTTGTCAAAATTTATATCGTCGAGATGTTTTGCCATCTGGCTGATTTGCCCCTGAGAGATTTTCAGACCGAGTTTCTTTTCAGCCTTTGCAAGTTCCAGCCAGATTCTCCGCCAAGTTGAAAATTTCTTCTGCTCTCCAAAAAGTTCCGCCATTTCCTTTGATGCGTTCCGTTCCACCAGCGGCGAGTTGTAAATATTGTGATTTTTCATTTTAACATCCTGTTTCGCTGTTTTAATATCTCTTCGATTTCATTTATATCATCATTTGATAACGTTATATCCGCCCCCGGTGCCGTTTCCTTAATTTGTCCTTGCTTACGTGCTCCAGCGATTGCAGCCGTTACTTCAGGATTTCGTATTGCCCATGCTATCGCAAGCTGAGCCAAAGTTATTTTATTTCGCTTTGCGATTTGTTTTAATTTTTCGTTAGTGTTAAGATTGATTTCCAGATTCGGCATCTTGTAGTCGGCGCCCTTCTTCCGAACATCGTCAGGCGGAAGAGAGGCAGCCTTTGCTTTCGTGAACGTATCGGTCAGCAAACCTTTATAGAGCGGACTGTAAACAATCACACCGATATTATTTTTTTTGCAGAAAGGCAGAATATCATTTTCGATATCGCGCCTGAACATACTATACGGCGGCTGAAGCGAAGTAAGCGGATGAATTTTCATAACACGCTGCAGCTGTTCGACCGTATAATTTGATGCGCCCAGATACCTGACTTTTCCTGCCTTGACGCATTTGGCCATTGCTCCGTAAGCCTCTTCAAAATCCTCTTCCGGCTCCGGCCAGTGCATCTGGTAGAGGTCGATTACTTCCACGCCGAGCCGTTTCAAAGAAGCGTCGCACTCCGCGAGAATGCTTTTCGCCTTGAGGCAGGGAACTCTTTCATTTTTTTCGTTCCAGACAAGCCCGCACTTTGTAAAGATAAGCGGCTTTTTTGAAATCCCTTTGAGTGCTTTGCCGACAATTTCCTCGCTGTGCCCGCAGCCGTAAACAGGTGCGGTATCCAGCCAGTTAACTCCCGCTTCGAGCGATTCGCCGATTGCCTTAATAGAATCGTTATCGTCCTGCGGCCCCCAGCCGAATTCCCACGGTCCGCCGATTGCCCATGTGCCCAGACCGACCTTTGTTATCAGAAGGTCAGAATTGCCAAGTTTTGCTTTTTTCATTTTTTTATATCCTATATCGCACTGATTAGTTTATCATATACCCCCATAGCAGGAAAGTATTTTTTAAAGGTGCGGATTTGACAAAAAATCCTGAAAAAATCTATGTAATCGCCTGTAAAATCTTAAGCCGCGACGTCCAAAAAGCCGCGAAAAAGGCGAATATAAATGCCGATATCGAATTTCTGCCTTTTGGCCTGCACGAAACCCCTACCGAGCTTACCCGCGAAGTTCAAAAGACTATCGACAAGGCATCGGACAGCGGCACTTTCAGCAGGATAGTCCTTGGCTACGGAATCTGCGGCAAGGGAACCGAAGGCCTCAAAGCCGTCAAAATTCCGCTGGTAATTCCGCAGGCCCACGACTGCATCACTTTATTCCTCGGCTCCGATGCCGCTTATAAAGAGCAATTCGGCAATTGTCCCGGCACATATTATTTTACTGCCGGCTGGTTCGACGAAAATCCCAATTACCACCAAACTCTCCGCATCGGCCTGAACATAGAAAAATTCGGCAAGACATACAAGCCTCAGGATTTGGAAATTATCGAAAAGTTTCTCACCGGCTGGCAGAAAAATTACAGCAGGGCAGTTTTTGTTCGAAATGCCGATGACACAGGCGACGACAAATACAGACAAATCACAAAAGACATTGCCCAAAAATACGGCTGGAAATACCAGGAACTTACAGGAAATACCAGACTGCTCGAAAAACTGCTCGTCGCCCAAAAAAGCGATGATGAAATTCTGGTCGTTCCGCCCGGCTTCGCCGTGGTTTTTAACGCATTAACCGGCAAACTTGAAACAAAATAATTCGTGGTTAGCCCCGCCAATACTTTGGCGGGGTCAGTTAAATAAATTGCGTAATATTGCTTTTCCTGTTATAACCAAATTATGGAATTAGCAGAAATAAGAACATCGGTAGAAAATCTGAGGACCCGGATAGCAAAAATCCGGGACTGGCTTTGACATCGCTGCCAAACAGGCCGAAAGGCAAAACCTTGAACAGCAGATGTCCCAGCCCAACTTTTGGGATAATCAGGACGCCGCGAAAAAAATCGTTACAAAACTAAGCGCATTAAAAGCTGTTTTAGACCCCTTTATTGCCACCGAGAAAAAAATCACCGATGTCGTCGAGCTTTTCGCTGTCGCCGCAGGTGAAAACGACCTGCAGATATTGGCCGAAATGGAAAAGGACCTCGCGCTTCTCGAAAAATCCTGCGCCCAGATAGAACTCACCGGCCTTCTCAGCGGCCCCGACGATATGAAAAATTGTTTTTTCAGTATTCACGCCGGCGCTGGCGGCACGGAAAGCTGCGACTGGGTTAGTATGCTCCTGCGGATGTATACCCGTTTCTTCCAGCAGAACAAATTCGCTTATGAAGAGCTTGATATGACCCCCGGCGAAGAAGCAGGCCTGCGCTCTGTTACACTCAAAGTCAGCGGCCCATTCGCCTTCGGCAAACTTTCCTGCGAATCCGGCGTTCACAGGATGGTTCGCATCAGTCCCTTTGACGCCAACAAAAGACGTCATACGACTTTCGCCGCCGTGGATGTAATGCCGGAATACGATGACGATATAGATATCGAAATTGACGAAAAGGATTTACGAATGGATTTTTACCGTGCCGGCGGCGCAGGCGGCCAGCACGTCAACAAAACAAGTTCAGCCGTTCGCATTACGCATTTCCCGACCGGTATTGTTACCCAGTGCCAAAACGACCGCTCCCAGCATCGCAACAAAGCCGAGGCGATGAAAATGTTAAAAGGCAAACTGTATATGTTAGAGCAGCAGAAGAGAGATTCCGAGCTTGCCAAACTCTACGGCAACAAAGGCGAAATCGCCTGGGGCAACCAGATTAGAAGTTATGTTTTTCAGCCTTACCAGTTGGTCAAGGATCATCGCACCGATTTCCAAACCGGAAATATCAACGCCGTTATGGATGGCGACATCGAGGATTTTATTGATAGTTACCTTCAATACCGCGCCGAAAAAAAACATAAAAAAGTATAATTAACCCCCGGACCGGAGTTTGCCCTCGCGCAGGCGAGGAGGTGGGCTTGTCGTTCTATCTCCTGTATTTTTTTATTGTCTTTTTCTCCTTTTCCTGCTATAATTCCCATGTTTCATTGAGGAGGCAATTAAGGAAGAACGAAATATAAACAAAAATTATTTGACATAACAGTATAATTGTATTATACTTATAAAGTCCTTAGCATCACATTGCCGATATAATACAAATATGAATAAAAGAATAATTATGGTGAAAATATGACATCTACTTTGCCAGATTATCACAATCCTCCTATAAATGAAGTCGTATTTGGGATACAGTTTAGGCCGTTGGATCTCAAATCACCTCATATAGGATTCTTTTGGGAAAAACTCTCCCAAAAAGATTATACGGAATATAAAGAAATGCCTCTCCTGCCTCATGTAGTTGAGACCTTTGAGGGATCGGCTACTCAGTCACCCACTTTTAATGTAGAATCATTAGAATATCCTCCGCTTCCCCGTTTATTTTTCATCGACAAAGTTAAAAATCATCTGATTCAAATCCAACAAGATCGGTTCCTTCAAAATTGGAGGAAACTTAAGAATGACGATAATTATCCAAGATATAACCAATTACTTCCAAAGTTTATAAATTCTTGGGAATTGTTCTGCTCGTTTGCCAAAGAGCAAAATCTTGGCAAATTAGAACCGGACCAATACGAATTAACTTATGTTAATCATATTCCGCGAGGCGAGGCATGGAAGAGTTTGAAGGATATTGAAAATATATTTCCTGAATTTCAATGTAAGATAGGCAACCGTTTTTTAAATGAACCTGAAGATGTTTTTTGGCGTAAAATTTTTAGGTTGCCTAACGATAAAGGTAGATTGCATGTGACTTTGCGACTCGCAACAAGCAAAGATTTAAAGGATGAAGTAATGGTATTCGATTTAACTGTCAGAGGATTTGCTTCTGGTAATATGAGCGAATGGTTCGGTATGGCTCATGAATGGATTGTCAAAGGATTTGCTGATTTAACCAATGACACTATTCAAACTACTATCTGGAAAAGAAAATGACAAACTACCTTAAGTTAAACTCTATATCAATCTCTGATGAAATGGACTTTGGACGATTAAGTGGCGATGTTGTCTTTCAAAAAACTGAGGAGAGAGATGATACTCTATCAAATGCATTTGTAAGACGCATTCCTTCGATAGGGAGAACAACGGCGTGGGAAGATGTAGAATTAGAATTGTCAGATCAAGATGCTTATAGGCCCCTTGTAGTTGGTGTTCCGCGATTACCAAAAACTTTTATGGTAAGTCCGCAAATGGGAGAGATAGGTTATCAATGGATTTGTGTTGCAACTGGAAAAACTACCCAACATTCGCATGTTTCTTATCTATTGCCTTATACTTTATTAACTGAAAAGCAGGAATCTTTTTCACCAGATTTTCATGAAACTATAAATATGGTGAACTTTCTCCTTCAATCTGAATTTGCCAGAGGATCGGCAACATCTCAAGCTATTGAAGAAACGCCGATAGAAAAGATTAGTGAAATAATTACTGCTGAATGTTTAGAATTTTGCAAATCACAAAATATTTTTAAAACATTGAACGAATGTTTGTATCAGGTTGAGCAAAGTTTCGAATTTTTGCAAAAGGTGCAAGCAGAACTTAGTTATTTCCATGATGATGAAGAAGTTGAAAATGAGCCACATGTAGAGATTGAAGTTAAAGTTAATACTTCTAGAGAAATAGCGGAAAAAAACTACGATAACTGGCTTGATTGGTTTGTCAAAAAGATACCTGATGCTATTAGGAAATTTTTTATACTAACTATAGATAGAGTCTAAAATGAATCCGCAGGATTTTTTAAACACAGCTAATGTGTTAGTTGGTTCTTCAAACGAATCGGATTTAAGAACCTCGGTTAGTAGATCATATTATGCGGTGTTACTTTTTTACCGTAGTTATTTAGCTAATAAAGTTGGTTTTATGCCAGAGAAATTAGGGGCCGCTGTTCATAAATTTGTTCCTGAGTGTTTCAATGCATGCGGTGCTGTTGAAGTTAAAAAAATTGGGGAAAAAATAAGTCGCTTAAAACAAGATCGTACCAATGCTGATTATATATTATCAAAAACAGTTTCTTCGACCAAAGCAAAAGACTGTCTCGAATCAGCTAAAGAACTAATATCTTGTTCCATTTCTAACCAAAACGAAACAGAAGTTTTGGCTCAAGCAACTACAAGAGCAAAAGCTCGTCAACTAATTTAATTTGTAGTTACTATTTCTCTCCCAAACAAATAACTAAGAAAATAACTAGGGACGGCCATCTATTTTTGATATTATTTCCCCTCTTGCCAAAACCTCTTTTTCCGCTTATAGTTTAGCGATTAAACCGATAACTGATAACCGATAACTGCGTTTCTAACTCAGGAGTTAAAATGGCAAAGCAAATTATAAAGATAGATGTAAAAGCAGTAAAAGCTGATATTGCGAAATTAAAAGTTGACGTCGCCGCAGTCGGCGTTTTCAGCGATGCCAAACCGACCCCTTTCCTGAAAAGGCTTGATGACCTTCTCGATGGCGCGATAAGCAGGGTGAAAAAGATTGGCGATTTTAAGGCTTCCGTCGGCAGCAGTATTTTTCTTTACACTCACGGCAAAATCGCCGCCGAGAGAGTCCTGCTCGTAGGTCTGGGCGAACTGAAAAAGAAAAATGCCGCTACTGTCCTGCAGGCCGACTCCAAAGCGGCTTTTGAAGCCGTTAATGTCCACGCCAAAACGCTCGCCATTTTTCGGCACAATGAACCCGTCCCGCACAGCCTTGGCGAAAGTGGAGCAAAAACCGATTTCCATCGCCTCGGCCAAATAATCGCCGAAGCAGTCCACTTTGGCGGATACAGATATGATGAATTCGTAACTGGTCAGGAAAACGGCAGGGGAAATTCTCTTTCCGTCTCTGTAGTTGACCAGGATTTGGCCACTGTCAGAAAAATAAATGAAGGAATAAAAATCGGCCAGATAATCGGCCACGCTCAGAATTTCGCAAGGACGCTTTGTAATCGGCCCGCAAATATTCTTTATCCTCAGGAATTTGCAAATCAGGCAAAAAAAGTCGCTGCCTCGGTATCCGGCCTTAGCTGCACAGTTCTTGACGATAAAAAACTGGCTCAGCAAAAAATCGGCGGCCTTTTAGCCGTCGGCAAAGGCGCGACAAACAAGCCGAGAATGATAATTTTAAAATACACGCCGCGAGGCAAAGCGAAAAATGCCGAGCCTATTGCCCTTGTCGGCAAAGCGATAACATTTGATTCGGGCGGTATAAGTTTGAAGCCTGCCGCGGATATGCACGAGATGAAATACGATATGACTGGCGGCGCCGCGGTTTTGATGGCTATGGAAGTAATCGCGAAATTGAAATTACCGGTTCAGGTTTTCGGCGTTATTTGTGCCGCTGAGAACAGGCCTGATGGCGGAAGTTATCTGCCGGGCGATATTGTGACTACATTTAGCGGCAAGACGGTTGAGATTTTGAATACTGATGCCGAAGGCAGGGTAGTTCTTTGTGATGGCATTGAGCAGGCAAAGCGTTTGAAATGCAAAACCGTTATTGACCTTGCGACATTGACGGGCGCTTGCGTAGTTGCGCTTGGCAAGCACAAGGCCGGCCTTTTTGCAAACGACCAGAAGCTTGCCGAAAAGATTGAAGCGGCAGCAAAGGACAGTTGCGAACCTGTTTGGCGATTGCCTTATGAGCAGGAATATATTGATGAAATGAAAGCCAAGATTGCCGACCTAAAGAATACTGGCGGCAAGTGGGGCGGTGCCTGCACTGGAGCGGCTTTCCTTGGCGAGTTTGCAAAAGGGTGCCTCTGGGCTCATCTCGATATTGCTGGAAAGATGGATGCATCGGAGCCGATGCAGAAATACACTTCGGCCGGCTCGATTGGTTATGGTGTCAGGTTGCTTACAAGTTTTCTTATGAATTTTTAAAGGTAATATTATGAGTAAAATAGACTCCAAAAAAATAGAAAACGCGATAAAGAATATTTTGGAAGCGGTTGGCGAGGACACAAATCGTGAAGGCCTAAAGCTTACTCCGAAACGCGTTGCCGCTATGTATGCTGAATTATTGGCAGGCAGCACACAAGACCCGAAAGAATGTATAAAAAGCGTCTTCCGTGAAAAATGCGATGAAATAGTCCTTCTCCGCGACATTCCTTTTTACAGTATTTGTGAGCATCACATGATGCCTTTCATAGGCAAAGCTCACGTGGCGTATTTGCCGGATAAATATGTACTGGGTGTGAGTAAGCTGGCGAGAATTGTAGATTGCTTCGCTCGGAGGTTGCAGGTGCAGGAACGACTGACAGCTCAAATCGCGGATTTTCTGAACGAAAATTTAAAGCCGCAGGGTGTCGCGGTGGTCCTGGAAGCGTCGCATAGCTGTATGACGATACGCGGTATCAAAAAACCCGGTTCAGTTATGGTTACCAGCGCACTTCGCGGCACATTCAAAAAAGACCCCCGCAGCAGAGCTGAAGTCCTGAGCCTTATGCATAGTTCATAAGCAAGTAAAGAAGTAAGGAAAATGAGTGCATAAACTTGTAAGACAAGTCAGATTCGCAATAAATCCATTCGGAAAATCAACGGACTTAGGCGCAAATTCATATTGCGCAAAACCGACAGCAACCGGCCTGGCTCTTTTTTTCTCGCTTTGGGTCGAACTTAAAGGCAACGCCAATAAAGATACCGGCTTCGTTGTCAATGTTTCCGATATCGATAAAATTGTCAGAAACAAGGCCGTTGGAATTTTTGATAAATTTGTAAAAAATCATTCAAACAGCAGCTTTGAACAAATCGGACAACTGCTCGGCAAAGTCTGGCAAACAATCGAAAAGGATTTTCTGCCGGTACTTCGACACGGCTCAGTACAGGCCAAACTTAATTACCTGGCTGTCGAACTTATGCCGGCAAGAAAACTGGGTATCAAGGAAAGAGAGGGTGATATGCTTTATTTCTCTGAAAAATTCGAATTTTCCGCAAGTCATACGCTGTGGAACAAGAAATTTTCCGACGATAAAAACTCCAAGGTCTTCGGCAAATGCGCCAACAAGTACGGCCACGGCCATAACTATATCGTCGAAGTAACAGTCAAAAAGCCGACAAAAGGCAAGTCCTTAAAGGCAATCGAGTTCGAAAAGATAGTCGAAAAAGAATTTATCCGAACCGTTGACCATAAAAATCTAAACGCAGATGTCAAACATTTTAAAAAAGTAAATCCCACGGTAGAAAATATAGCCGAGTTTGCGTTTAAAAAGTTGTCAAATAAATTCAAACCTTTCGAACTCCATTGCGTAACAGTCTGGGAAAATGACAGAACGTTTTGTAGTTTCAGGGTGGATTAAATTGGCCACCGAGGCGATGGAACAATGCGGATGGTTTCAAAAAAGATATACCAATCAGAACAGATAATTGAACAGACGCAAAATCAGGTATGGGGTTATCTTATTGGTATTTGTGTTTTCGTTGTCCTTGTAATAATTATGTTCGCGGATGTGCTCTTTAATGCTAATCCGCGTATTCTTTCGCATCTGCGAGGCGACCTGATGACCGAATTTCTCGACTGGCGTTATTTTGGTTTTAATCAGCTCAAACAGGGCAATTTAGCTTTATGGAATCCCCATGTATTCTGCGGCGTTCCGTTCTTCGGCGGGTTTCAATCGGCTCTTTTGTATCCGCCTAATTTTTTATTTATGGTGCTGCCTCTGGCTCTGGCTGTTAATGTAAATATTGTGCTGCATATATTGCTTGCCGGTTTATTTATGTTCCTCTGGGCCTGGCACCGCGGGTTAAAACCGCAAGCCTGCTTTTTCTCTGCGGTACTGCTTATGTTTTGCGGACCGTATTTTATGCATATTTATCCCGGCCACTTATCCAATCTCTGCGCGATGGCGTGGGTTCCATTGATATTTCTTTCCATAGACGGCATTTGCGATAAACGCTCATTGAACTGGGCACTTCTCGGCGTCGCGGCCATTTCGATGCTCATCCTGGCAGGTCATCCGCAATATGTATTCTATACCGCTGTCGCATCGGCAATTTACTGCGCGCTGTCGCTGTTAAATCAGCCTCAGCGGGCTCGTGTTTTGTCGCTTTTGACCCTTATGTGCATTTGGGCGGGGCTGCTTGTTTCTGTGCAGCTTTTAACCGGCTTGGAGGAATCGGCTTATACCGTTCGCGGCCATGGCGGAGTGGGACTTGAATTTGCTGCGTCAGGTTCGTTTCCTCTGGCAAATCTTATGACATTAATTTCTCCGGATTTTTTAGGCTCGCTTCCCGACGACTCCTATTGGGGCCAATATCCTATGTGGGAAATGTCATTGTTTTTCAGTGTGACAGGATTAGTTCTGGCCGTATACGGCCAGGTTTATGGCTCCGCTCGGCAGCGTCATTTTTGTATGACCCTGGTAATCATATTATTTATTTTGGCGATTGGCGTGCATACTCCGTTATTTAGATTACTGTATAGAATCGTACCCGGCTTTAATAAGTTTCGCGGAAGTTCAAAATTCACTTTTCAAATGATAGTTTTTGCTGTGATGCTTGCCGGCATCGGGCTTCACCGGTTAATAAATAACAAACCATCCTGGAGGTGGATAATCGGCATCGCCTCGGTTGCGATTATCCTGACGGTTACGGCAGGTATCATCGCTGGTTCGGTTTCAGAATCGGGCATAGATGGCTGGTGGCACGACTTTATGAAACTCGTAAAATCGGCAGCAGACAAATTCAAAGAATCATATATAGATATCGCCTTATACGATGACAGCAGCTTTGTTCGTTCCGCCGTGCATCGCGCCTCGAATTCATTGCTTGCTGCGGCAGGTTCGCTGCTCCTCCTGGCAGGTTTTTTCGCTCTGAAGCGGCGGTGGAATTATGCCGTTTATGCCATTATCCTGCTTGCATTGGCCGAACTGGCCGTTTTTGCTCTTCCGCTTCGTCCGACGTTCGACTTGACAGACAAAGAATTGCCGCAGCCATTCAAAGAGGAAATTTCCAGATTGCCGGGTGACTTTCGAATTATTAATATGTTCGACAGAAACGGCGCAACGATGGCCGGCCTGTTCGATATATGGGGCTATGACCCAGGCGTCTCGCGAAGATATTCTGAATTTATGGCCTTCTCCCAGGGCCTCGACCCAGGCAGTGCGACACAAGACGTAACATTTTCACGTACGAATCGGCTCTTTTCGTTATTGCGTTTGCGATATATAATCCAACCGAAAGACCAGGAAGACAGTCAGCCGCAGAGGATAGTATTGACTGAGCCTATTCCTCCTCGTTTGATGCTGGTTCGGAATTTTCAGGTCGCAAAAGACCGTGATTCCATTCTGCGTTTGCTGGCCTCGCCGGGATTTGACCTTAATCGAACTGTTGTTCTCGAATCGCCGCCTCAGCCTTTGCCTCAGCCGTCGAACAATCAGGGCACTGTGAAAATCGTCGATGAATCAACTGACTATCTGACGATTGAAGCCGACATCGACAGCCCTGCGATTCTGCTTGTTACCGATGCCTATCACCCTAATTGGCGAGCCGAACCGCTGAGCGGCAGTTGTCAGAAAAACTATCAGGTAATGCCCGCCGATTATGTTCTGCGGGCTGTCTCCCTCCAGGCGGGCCGGCATATCTTCCGTATGGAGTACCGCCCAAAAGCTTTCACTATAGGTATGTGGATTTCAATTGTTTCGCTTGCCGCGTATCTTGTTTTGTGTCTCCAGCGTCTCTATTCCTTAGTTAGGAGACAGAATAATTCAAACCTTTCAAACTCGATTGCATAACAGTTTGGGAAAATGATCGAACGTTTTGCAGTTATAGAGAAGACTAACAAGGTGATTATCAGGGTTTAATTATTTATTGCTGCGCCATTTCCAGTTTCTGATTTCGGACATATTTTCGCCGTGGTCTCTTTGAGGTTGTAAAAGTCCAGGGTATTTTGTTATTTTCCGACGGCGCCTGAAGGCGGTTGTTGTGGTTGGATGTAAGGCCGCCGCGATAAGTTACCGCTCAGTATGTAATATATGATGGCAGCTAACATCAAAAACAAGAAAACCCAAAAACTCCAGGTATGATGTATCTGTTTCCAGTAAGGCTTATCGTCATGATGCTTCTTGTTGTGCTCTTCCCTTTCCTGCCGATGGTGATTTTGTCCATTTTCATTCATTGGTTCTGTCCTTTCTTAATTCGATTTCCAATAATCACGATGCGGTGATGTTATTCCTCTTCTACGTATTGCAGAATATGCTGTTAATCAAGACAAAAAAAGAAAAGCCTGAAACTTGAATGAAAAAAGGCCAAAACCGCCGGACCCCGTCATGCGGGGATGACGGGGCTAAACACGGGGGTAATTTTTTCTTTGGTTTTTTGGGTTTTTCAAGGGTATAATTTGGGGATGAATTAAAATAAGGAAAATGCAATGAAACAAATTATATTTTTTATCGTGTGTATTTCACTGATACCTGCTGCTTTTGCCGATGCGAACAAACCAGATGCGAATGCTCAACTGATTCAAGTCGCAGTAGACAGCAACCTTGTGAAAGTTAAAATATTGCCAGACGTAAATGCTCAACTGATTCAGGCCGCAGCAGACAGCAACCTTGCGGCAGTTAAAAAATCACTGGCCAACGGTGCTGATGTCAATGCGAAAGATAAAGCCTATGGCGCAACCGCTTTGGGATGGGCGACGATGAAGGGTCATACAGAAATTGTCAAACTCCTGTTAGAAAAAGGAGCTGATGTAAATGCGAAAGATGATGAGGGGAGAACGGTCCTGATGGGAGCGGCATACAGGGGGCATACGGAAATCGTCAAGCTCCTGCTGAAAAAAGGTGCCGATGTCAATACTAAGAATAACAATGGCATGACAGCTTTGGTTATGGCAGCGATGGAGGACCATACTAATGTTGTCAAACTCCTTTTGGAAAAGGGTGCTGATGTCAATGTAATAACTAATAACGGTGTAACAGTCCTGATGATGGCAGTGTCGAAGGGCAATGTGGAAATTACCAAAATCCTACTGGAAAAAGGTGCCCAGATCAATGCCAAGACCGATAAAGGTATAACAGCCTTGATGGCGGGATCACGGCAAGGCCGCGCAAAAGTCGTCAAATTCCTTTTGAAAAAGGGCGCTGATGTCAATCTAAAGACTGACAATGGCTTAACGGCACTGGGAGCGGCGAAAAAGAACGGGCACACAGATATTGTGCAGATGCTTGAAAAAGCCGGCGCAAAAGAATAGTGTGAAAAAATAGCGGCCGTTGTTGCAGTTGCAAAAACATTCGGGGGAGATGATGGGACGAAACGATAAAACGAACCCCGTCATCATCCTACTTTGCTAAAGCTACGAAGGATAAGATGACGGGGCCATACCTGCAAATATAATTTTTGTTTCCTCGGAGTTTTTGAGGTTGTTTAAAGTCCTATAATTATTCGTTTTTCTAGTGCAAAAATGGCCTTTTGATTGTTTTAGGGATAAATACTGTCCGATTATTTTTGAACAATCTTGTTGGTTTTTGAGTATTATAGGGGTATCTAACGTTTTTTAAGCGAAAAACGCCTATTTTTACATATTTAAAGGTTGAGAAATTTGCATTTTTAGACTATCTTCTTAAGGCATAAATGGCAGGGAGGAAGCATATCAAATTTAAAGCTTATCTTCTTTTTTTGCCGATATTTATGATATTGCTTGCCCTCGAGAAATCGGGGATTTGCGGATGTGTAATATGTCTGAGCGGCTTGTCCTGAGCGGAGTCGAAGGAAGCCGACAGGGACAGAGTCTAAACGGATTTAAGAAATCAGGAATTATTTGATTAAAACAGCAATAGTAACGGGTGGGGCGGGGTTTATAGGTTCACATCTGTGTGAATACCTGTTGGCTCATAAGCAAAAGGTCGTTGTCGTTGACGATTTGAGCACAGGCAGCATTTCCAATATCGGGCATCTTCTTTCCAATCGCAATTTCGAATTTATTAAGGCTTCGGTGCGCGATGAAGATTTGATGAGGAAAGTAATCGAAAAAGGGGATTGTGTTTATCATCTGGCCGCAGCAGTTGGAGTTAATTTAATAATCCAGCGCCCTGTTCATACAATCGAAACAAACATCCACGGGACAGAGGTTGTGCTTTCGACGGCGAATAAATACGGTAAAAAAGTTTTGATAACATCGACAAGCGAAGCATACGGCAAAAATGAAGATGTACCGTTTAAAGAAGACGACGATATGGTGCTGGGCAGTACGAAATTTTCGCGATGGTCTTATGCGTGCAGCAAGGCGATAGATGAATTTCTGGCTCTTGCGTATCACCGCCAATACGGGCTGGAAGTGGTTATAGTAAGGCTTTTTAATACAATTGGGCCGAGGCAGACGGGCAGATATGGAATGGTTGTGCCGCGGTTTATTGACTGGGCATTGAAAAATGAGCCGGTAATGATTTACGGCTCCGGCAAACAGGCCAGAAGTTTTACTTATGTCAGCGATGTCGTAAGAGCGATGACGGCACTTATGGAACTTAAAAAAGCCAATGGCGAAGTCTTTAATGTTGGTTCAACAGAAGAAATAACAATAGAGGCCCTGGCTGAAAAGATAATTGAAAAGGTCGGCAGCAAAAGCAAAAAGAAATATATTTCATATTCCAGGGCTTATGGGCAGGGATTTGACGATATGCAAAGACGACTTCCCTGTCTTAAGAAGATAAAAAAGGTCATAGGGTATAAACCGCAGGTAAGTTTCAACCGGATGCTTGAGCGGATTATTGCTGACAAACGGGGTGAAAATGAGTAAACTGCCGGCCTTAAATTCATTGAAAGGATAGCTTAACGATGGCTTTATCGCTAATTACGGGCGGAGCAGGTTTTATAGGCAGTAATATGGTTAGGTTTCTGCTGGATAAAGGGCAGAAAGTTCGTGTGCTTGATAATTTCGAGACCGGCAAACGTGAAAACCTGACTGAAGTTGTCGACAGAATCGAACTGGTTGAAGGCGATATCCGCGATATGGCAGCGGTTGGGCGAGCGGTTAAGGGTGCGGATGTTGTATATCATCTGGCAGCGCTTGGTTCAGTGCCGAGGTCTATAAAAGACCCGCTGACAAGCCACGATGTGAACGTTAACGGAATTGTGAATATGCTGATTGCGTCGCGGGATGCGAAGGCGAAGCGTTTTGTTTTTTCGTCAAGCTCATCGGTTTATGGCCAGAGCAAAGTTTTACCGCAGCACGAGGAATTGCCGCTGAATCCGATAAGTCCGTACGGAGCGACGAAAGCGGCAGGAGAAATTTACTGCAAGGCATTTTATGCATCGTATGGTTTGCAAACTATTTGTTTGAGATATTATAATGTTTTTGGGCCGCGGCAGGACCCGACAAGTCAATATGCCGCTGCGATACCACTTTTTGTTTCGGCGCTGATGCGAGATAAACCGCCAACTATATTTGATGACGGCGAGCAGTCGCGGGGCTTCACATATATTGAAAATGTAATGCAAGCGAACTGGCTGGCGGCAAACGCGAAAGAAACTCACGGCGAAACAGTAAATATCTCCACAAAAAATGCGGTGACGGTAAATACTGTGGTAAACACGATACGAAAACTTCTCGGCAAAGAAAATATCAAACCGGTGTATGTTCCACCACGGCCGGGCGATATAAAACATTCACTTGCGGATGTCAAAAGAGCAAAAGAATTGATTGGCTATGTTCCTCTTGTAAGCTTTGAAGAAGGAATAGCTAAAGCGATAGACTGGTATAAAGCGAATCTTTAATTGAAAGGTTTATAAATGGCGAAAAGAGCACCTTTTGTCGGTATTGTCGGAATGGGGTATGTCGGGCTGCCATTGGCGAGAGAATTCGTTGCACGCGGGGCAAAGGTAATCGGGTTCGACATAAATGAAGCAAATGTTAAAAAAATAAATTCCGGACAAAGCCCTCTCAAGCACATTCCTTCCAGTGATATAACTAATATGATTAAAACCGGCAGATTCAATACGACAACAAATATGAAACTGATGAGCAAGCCGGACGCGCTGATAATCTGTGTGCCGACACCGCTGACGAAAAACCGCGAGCCGGATATGACTTATATCGTCGTTACCTGCGAAACGATTTCAAAATATCTGCGCAAAGGACAACTTGTTTCTCTTGAAAGCACGACATATCCTGGAACTACAAGAGAGGTAATGAAGCCGATACTCGAAAAGAGCGGCTTGAAAGCGGGCAAGGATTTTTACATGGCGTTCTCTCCTGAACGAGAAGACCCGGGCAATAAGAATTTCAGGACAGCGACAATTCCTAAAGTTGTCGGCGGATATGATAAAAAGAGTCTTAAAATAGCATTAGAGATTTATAAATACGCGATTGATAAAACAGTGCCCGTGTCAAGCTGTGATGTGGCTGAGGCGGCAAAAATACTGGAAAATACATACCGCTGCGTAAATATCGCGATGGTCAACGAATTGAAGCAGCTTTTCGACCGGATGGGAATCGATGTCTGGGAAGTAATTAACGCGGCAGGAACAAAGCCGTTTGGTTTCCAGAAATTTTATCCGGGGCCGGGACTCGGCGGGCATTGTATTCCGATTGACCCGTTTTATTTAACGTGGCGGGCAAGGCAGTTCGGAATGCCGACGAAATTTATCGAACTGGCCGGCGAAATTAATACCGCTATGCCGCACTATGTAGTGGCCAGAACACTGGAAGCGATGAACGAAAGAAAAAAAACTCTCAATGGCTCAAAGGTTCTTGTTCTTGGGCTTGCATATAAAAAAGATATCGATGACGTGCGCGAATCACCATCGATAGAACTGATTGAAATTTTGAAAGAGAAGGGCGCAAAAGTCGATTACAACGATCCGTATATTCCTCATACACACAAAATGCGTGAGCATAACCTTAAAATGAAAAGCAAACCATTGAACGCAAAAATGCTTAAGGGATATGATATTGTTCTGATTTCAACAGACCATAGCTGTTACGACTATAATATGATTGTTAAGAATTCAAAAATGGTTGTCGATTCCCGCAACGCAACAGCGAATGTAAAAAGCGGACGAAATAAAATTGTGAAGGCATAAAATATGAAAAGATTCGCGATAATCGGCGTTGCAGGCTACATTGCCCCCCGGCATTTAAAAGCAATCAAAGATACCGGTAATGTGCTCGTCGCAGCGCTGGACAAAAGCGATTCGGTCGGCGTTATGGATTCATATTTTCCAGATGCGGATTTTTTTACTGAATTCGAAAGATTTGACAGGCATCTGGAAAAACTAAAAAGAGCCGATAAAAAACAAGCGGTCGATTATGTTGCAATATGTTCGCCTAATTACCTGCACGATGCTCATATAAGATTTGCTCTCAGAATCGGAGCAAACGCGATATGCGAAAAGCCGCTGGTTTTGAATCCATGGAACGTCGAGGCCCTGGAAGAGATTGAAAAAGAAAGCAAGGGAAAGATAAATACGATTTTGCAGCTTCGGCTTCATCCGGCGATAATCGAGCTGAAAAAGAAAATCGATTCAGCCAAGAACAAAATTTTCGATATTGACCTTACATATATCACGTCGCGCGGCCACTGGTATCCGGTATCGTGGAAGGGAAATATAGAAAAATCCGGCGGCGTAGCAACGAATATCGGCATACACTTTTTCGATATGCTGGCGTGGATTTTCGGCGATGTTAAGAAAAATATTGTTCATATCAGTCAGCCGAAAAGAGCAGCGGGATACCTGGAACTTCAAAAAGCGAGGGTTCGCTGGTTTTTATCGCTTGAAAGAGACGATTTGCCGGTTAAGCCGCAGCCGGGAAAGCCTATGACATATCGTTCGATAACAATCGATGGACAGGAAGTTGAATTTTCCGAAGGATTCGGCGATTTGCATACTGAAAGCTACAAGAAGATTCTCGCAGGCGAAGGCTTTACAACAAAAGATGTAATAACTTCGGTAAAGATAGCATCGGATATTCGAAATGCCGCGCCAATAGGCCTTAAAGGCGAATATCATCCGATTTTAAAAAATATAAAAAATTAAACTGGATTCCCGCTTTCACGGGAATGACAATGGATA
Organism: Sedimentisphaerales bacterium; assembly: GCA_050014075.1. Lineage (GTDB taxonomy): Bacteria > Planctomycetota > Phycisphaerae > Sedimentisphaerales > UBA12454 > UBA12454. The sequence continues at coordinate 49,084 of JBEKEA010000005.1, forward strand.
TGGCAAAAGAATATTTTGTACATTCAAGCAGTTTTGTCGATGACGGCGCCCAAATAGGCAAAGGTACAAAGATATGGCATTGCAGCCATATAATGAAATGCACAATCGGCGAAAACTGCATCTTTGGACAAAATGCCCACGTCGCCAACGATGTTGTCATCGGTAATAACGTCAAAGTTCAAAATAACGTTTCGATTTATACCGGAACGATAATTGAGGATGACGTTTTCCTGGGGCCGAGTTGCGTGCTTACGAATGTTTTGAATCCGCGGTCTCAGGTTAATCGCCATAGCGTTTATGAAAAAACTTTGATTAAAAAAGGCGCAACGATTGGCGCAAACGCGACGATAGTTTGCGGCATTGAGCTTGGCAGATATTGTTTTATCGCGGCAGGAGCAGTTGTTACGAAAAATGTGCCGGACTACGCGATGATGGCCGGGGTGCCCGCAAAACAGCTTGGCTGGATGAGCAGACACGGGATAAAACTGCCAAAGCCGGACAAAGACGGTGTTATGACTTGTTCTGAAAGCGGCTACAGATATAAAGAAGTTGAAAAAGGCATTTTGAAATGTCTTGACCTTGATGAAGATAAACCATTGCCGGCTAATCTGGCAGTCGGCAAGACAAGCTATCGAATATTCAGGAACAAACAATAAATTTACGGAGTTTTTTGATGCAAGTTCCATTGCTGGATTTAAAAGCGCAGTATGCGAAGATAAAAAATGATGTATTGAAGGCGATAGGAGAAGTTCTCGACAGCCAGGTTTGCATCGGCGGGCCGAAAATCGCGGAGCTTGAAAAGAAAGTTGCCGAGATAAGCGATTGTAAATATGCAGTAGGAGTTTCCAGCGGCACAGACGCACTGCTTGTAAGTCTAATGAGTCTTGGTATCGGCAATGGTGACGAGGTGATAACAACGCCTTTTACGTTTTTCGCGACGGCGGGATGTATCGCAAGAGTCGGCGCAAAACCTGTATTTGTTGATATTGACCCGAAAACTTACAATATAAATCCCGCGTTGATTGAAAAAGCTGTAACGAAAAAGACAAAAGCGATTATGCCGGTTCATCTTTACGGGCAGATGGCTGATATGGACCCGATTATGGCTGTTGCCAAAAAGCATAATCTTTCTGTAATAGAAGACGCGGCACAATCCATTAGCAGCACATATAAAGGGAAAAAAGCAGGCAGTATAGGCACGTGCGGATGTTTTAGTTTCTTCCCAAGCAAGAACCTTGGCGGAATCGGCGACGGCGGAATGGTTGTTACGAATGATGAAAAACTGTTTCATATGATTTTCATAATGCGCAATCACGGCAGTGAGCCGAAATATTATCATAAATTTGTAGGCGGAAATTTCAGGCTTGACCCAATTCAGGCAGCGGCGCTTTTAGTTAAATTACCTTATTTGAACGAATGGTCGGCAGCGAGGAGAAAAAATGCTGAGTATTACAATAATAAGTTTGCCGGTAGTGCTGTTAAAACACCTTTCATCAGTTCCGATTGCCAAACAATTTATAATCAATATGTAATAAGAGTGCCGAATCGGGACAAAGTAATTGAGTATTTGAAGAAACAAAACATCGGCTGCGAGATTTATTATCCAGTGCCTATGCATTTACAGGAATGTTTTGTATATCTTGGATTTAAAAAGGGTGATTTTCCTGAAGCAGAAAAGGCGGCGAACGAAGTTCTGGCGATTCCGATATATCCGGAACTGACGGACGAGATGAAAGATTGTGTTGTGCAGTCAATTCTTGAAATGACAAAATGAAAAAAACTATAATTGCAGGTATTACCGGTCAGGATGATTTCAAAAAGAATTAGTCTGAAGTCCCCCCTTGTTCAATATTTTATCGGTGTGATAGTAAATATTACATTTGTAATTATTTTGCTAAACATGGATGTATCTTACCGAAATCTACAAGTGCCGGAGGGTGTTTATCAGGACAATACCCAAAAAGATACGGACTGTGTTGGTTATATATACCCTGCCAGGAATTATCTCGAGTACGGGGTGTTCGGCTATGGAAATGTACCGGATTATTGCAGAACGATTGGATACCCTTTTTTTCTCGCAATGATGATAAAATTGTTTGGCAGTAACTGGCTTGTCGCAACATTTTTTGTACAGGCATTTTTTTATGCGAGCATTTATCCGGTTTTGACGAAAATAGCAGGTATTCTGTTTCCGGATAAACCTTCATTGGTTATACCAATTTTTTGCTTTTCTCTGGTGTCAGGCGGCTATCTCGCACAGGTTCCTATATTGCTTACTGATACGTTTTTTACAATACTGTTCACGATAGGCTTATATTTTGGTTTCCTGTCAATTATCAGGCAAAGTTGGAAAATATCTGATTTTGCAGATAGTGTTTATTGGTTGCGCTGCCGAGGTGCGATCCAATTTGATTTACTATTCATTTATCAATATTTTTGTCCTCTGGTTAGTGGCCAAGCGATATAATGTATTGAGCAGGACAAAGATCAAGAAGATAATTATAACATCCTCGGCAGCACTACTATTGCTGTGCAATGTTCCATCTATCAGGAACTACATTCACTACGGGTTTTTTAAACCCACACACTCTTTCGACGGAAATTTCTTTAATTTGGCCAAAAATATAATGGTGAGACAGAATAAAATGAGTATATTTAGGGAGATGGACAAAAAAGTAGAAGAGGCAAACGACATTCGTGAGAGAATGTCTTTGCAGGCAAAATTTTCTATTAAAATTTGCACAAAACATCCAGTAGCATTTGTAATAATTTTGAGTAAGTATGCTCAATCTGTATTGTTTCGCAGTGCATGGATTGATATGGCACCTTATTGGGGAGTTTGGTGGCGCGACATTGATTACTATTCTGTCCATACACCTTTGAAGAAATCAGAGTTTTTTTTAATTACAATCATCGTTTGGTATGTGATATATGTAATAGTTTACGCTTTTTTCCTCCTTTTTTTGTTCCGTCTGGCAAGAGAAAAAAAATGGCTTTTCCTTTTCACGATACTGTTATTTACAAGTTACCTCGTGGTTCCTGGTTTTATAGGTACTAGTGCCGGGTTCAGAATGCGTCTTCCTGCAGAAGGAATAATTATTATGTGTGCTTTTTATGAAGCTATTCGAATAAAATATCTTGACATTTTTAAGGCCGGTTTGAAATCAGCAAGCTGAGTTAGGAAAGTTATATAAGTTTTTCGGCAAGTAGGCTTCGAAAGAATTTCGCATGGGCCTTTTATAGAGTAATATTTGCTTATACCGATAGATAACATGAGAAAAAGAATTTATGCGGGATAGCTTAACAAGAAATGCCGATAGCGTTTTTGAAGTAGAATCTCTTAAAGTCGATATTAAGAAACGATCGATACGTGGAGGTGTTATTACAATAGCTGCCCAAGGAGCTAAGTTTTTTTTGCAAATAATGTCCGCAGCAATACTTGGACGTTTGTTAACGCCGAACGATTTTGGTTTAGTTGCTATGGTTACAGTTGTTACAGGTGTTATTTTACTATTAAAAGATGTCGGTTTGTCAATGGCTACAGTACAAAAGGAGGATATCAATCATTCTCAAATCAGTACTTTGTTTTGGGTAAATGTAATTGCTGGCATTGGAATAATGTTGTTAACTTCCGTTATTGCACCTACAATAGCCTTGTTTTATAATGAACCACGTTTGGTAAGGATAACACTAGTTTTAGCAATAGTTTACGTCTTTAGTGGATTGACGGTCCAACACCAAGCTTTGTTGAGAAGACAAATGCGTTTTGGCAGATTGGCATTGATTGAAATTCTATCTATGCTTGGAGGAATTATTGCTGCTGTTATTTCGGCGTTGTACGGAGCGGGTTACTGGGCACTAATACTGATGCAGATTGTTACAGCAATTGTCTCAATGATTGGAGTTTGGATAGCCTGTGGATGGCGCCCCGGTCTGCCTAAGAGGAATTCGGGGGTTCGGCCTATGTTAGCCTTCGGCAGTCACTTTATGGGTTTTAATATTGTGAATTATTTTGCAAGAAATTTGGATAGCATTCTTATTGGGCGATATTGGGGTGCACAACCACTAGGTCTGTATGCTCAGGCATACAAATTGCTTACTTTGCCTCTTCAGCAAATAAATGCACCTATTTCGGGTGTTACAATCCCCGTTTTGAGCCGTTTGCAAAATGAACCGGAACGATATCGGCGTTATTACATCCAAGCTATTTCGCTTATAGCTTTAGTAACAATGCCGATGATAATGTTTATGATTATTATGTCAAAGGATGTTATCCGTATTGTACTTGGTGAACAATGGGTACAAGCCGGTGCTATTTTTGCCGTTTTGGGAATTTCCGGATTAATTCAGCCCGTTATCAATGCCAACGGATGGTTATATGTTTCAGTTGGCAGAACGGACCGTATGTTCAAATGGGGAATATTTTCATCTGTTTTTACTGTGCTTTCGTTTTTTATAGGGCTACCCTATGGAGCAATAGGAGTAGCAACGTCATATACGGTGGTAACTTTATTACTTGCATTTCCTTGTCTTTGGTATGCTTTCCGGTTTTCCCCTGTGGATATATTAAGTGTAGCCAAAGCATTATGGCCAACAGTTGCAGCGACCTTAATAGTTGGTGTAGCTTTAATTTTTTTTAAAACCATGTTTCCAGTTTTGTTTGCTGGTGTTTGGGGAGTTGTTATAGGATTTGGGATAACCGTAGGAGTTTTTCTAAGTGTTTTATGTGGCCTTGTGCAAAGTCTAAAACCCATTCAAGAAATAATTGCTTTATTATCTCAAATTTTCCCCCAAAAGAATCTGCATAAAAAAGATGTTAATTAATCGGGAAATATCAGTGGAATAAGATTAACAAATTTTACTTAGCGAGGTACTTCAGCAAATGAGTAAGTTTTCTGCCTCGCTTTCATATTAAGATGTTCAAGGAGATCGTATTAATGAAACAATTTGCAGAAATAGTGAAACATTTTATAAAAAGGACTTCTACCTTCATTAGAACCTCTATATTTTATGAAAAGTTAATTACCTGGATGTTCCCAGGTTCAGAGAAATATTGGATTAAACGTTATACCAAGGGTGGGGGTTCAGGAGCTGGCTCATATAGCAAGCTGTCAGAATTCAAGGCAGAAATCCTGAACCGCTTTGTCCGAGAGCATAACATAAAAACAGTGTTAGATTATGGTTGTGGCGATGGTAACCAGCTGAGATTGGCAAAATATGAAAATTACTTGGGATTCGACGTGAGCCCTGAAGCAATAAATATATGCAAGAAAATCTTTCATGATGACAAGACAAAAGAATTTAAACTATTGAGAGAGTATTCCGGCGAGAGAGCCGACTTAACACTTTCATTGGATGTAATATATCATTTAATTGAAGATGGTGTTTTTTGTTCGTATATGGAAAGATTATTTTCATCAGCCGATCGATTTGTAATTATATACTCTAGCGATACAGATAAACAACAAAATAAACAGGCTCCACACGTTAGGCACAGAAAGTTTACAAGATGGGTTGAAGTTAATATTGATGGCTGGAAGCTGATTCAACGTATACCCAATAAATATCCATATAAGGGAGATATTCAAACAGGAAGTTTTTCAGATTTTTATATATATAGTAAGTCCAGCTAGGCAATAAAGGATGAAAGCAATTAAATTTTTTCAGGAAAAGATATAGTTGATATGCGAATAGTTTTTGTTTTGGGGATATTTCCCGCGTTGTCGGAAACATTTATTTTGAATCAGATTACAGGTCTGATTGACCGTGGGCACGAAGTTGATATTTATGCTGATAATCCAAGTCCTACCCTCGAGGTTCAGCCGGATGTGGTAAAATACAAATTGTTGGAGCGAACGTGTTACCGGTTACAGATGCCGAAGAACAGATTTTTGCGTTTTTTGAAAGGTGTTGTGTTATTATGTAGAAATCTGCACAAGAGCCCTGTTGTTTTGTTTCGCTCACTAAATGTGTTTAGGTACGGTAAATTGGCTGCTTCGTTAACTTTACTTTACTCGGTAATTCCTTTGCTTTCCAGACAGGGGTCGTATGATATTATACAGTGTCATTTTGGGCCTGTCGGAACCCTTGGTGCATATTTTAGAGAGATAGGTTTAATACGCGGAAAACTTGTAACAATGTTTCACGGTAACGACATTCGTCTTGGACAGGAAAAAGGTGGCCAAATCTATGCAGATTTGTTTTCTGTCGGTGACAGTTTTCTATCGAATTCAAGGTATAACTATGACAATCTTATTGATTTAGGAGCTGATGCTGGCAAAGTTATATGTCATCAAGTCGGCCTCGATATAAGTCGGTTTCCTGAACGTAAACTCAATTTTAGCTTGCGCCCTCAAACCATAAGAATTCTTACGGTTGCAAGATTGGTTAAAGAAAAAGGATTAGAATATGGTATTGAAGCAATAGGTGAACTACTGAGAAAGAATCCTGCTATTCAACTCCAATATAATATTATTGGTGGGGGAGACAAAGAGGAATTTTTAAAAGAATTGATAAGGGAACTAAATCTAACTAAAATCGTACACTTGCTAGGTCCAAAAGACCAGAAAGAAGTGATTGGTAATCTGCAACAAGCCCATATATTTCTTCTTCCTAGTATTGCCGAGGCATTTGGTTTAGTTCTGTTAGAAGCACAAGCATCAGGCCTTCCAGTTATCGCAACTTCTGTGGGAGGTGTTAATGAAGCCCTAATTGACGGTCAATCGGGATTTCTCGTTCCTGCGCGAAATGTGATCGCTTTGGTCGAGAAGCTGGAGTATTTAATTAATAATTATGAGATTTGGCCCGAGATGGGTCTGAAAGGGAGGGCATTTGTGAAGGAGCATTACGATATTAATAAACTTAACGATCGTTTAGTTATCATATATCGGAAATTGATGAATAATGAACTTTAACTTTAAAGTGAAAGGGATGTTATGCAAGATTTAACCATGAACTCGAAAGCGTTGGTTGCGAAATATAAAAAGATTTTTATTGTGGCTTTAATCTGTCTTATAAGTGGATTCGTAGGCGGGGTATTTGTCGGTCGGGCGAGGGGTATCCCCTTTATGGAAAGGCAGGCGGAGTGGTCTATAGGAATTTACAACGGTGAATCACCCTTTGATTTTACTCCAGCTCAGAATATAAACAATCCTGTTTTAACGGCCCAAAAAGTAACGGATGTGCCGGCGGAATTTGTGGCTGACCCTTTTATGGTCGAAGAGAATTCCAAATGGTATATGTTTTTTGAAGTTATGAATAAAAATAATAGTAAAGGAAGCATTGGACTAGCAACTAGTGATGACGGGTATCACTGGACTTATAAACAAATTGTGCTTAAGGAACCTTTTCATCTTTCTTACCCATATGTTTTCAAGTTCCAAAATGAATATTACATGGTGCCGGAAAGTCATGAGTCGTATTCTATCCGGTTATATAAGGCGGTGGATTTTCCTACACGCTGGACATTTGTTAAAACTTTGGTTTACGGGAACTTTTCTGACCCCTCTATTATCCGTTACGGTGATAAATGGTGGTTATTTGTGGGTAACGCAGGTGGTAACGACATGCTTAATCTTTACTATGCCGATGAGTTAACGGGTCCCTGGAAAGAACATCCTGGAAATCCTGTTATAAAAGGGGATAAACACACGACCAGACCAGGGGGCAGGATTTTAGTGTTAGATAACAAAATTATCAGATATGTCCAAGATGATGCCCTCACTTATGGTGGCGCGGTTCGTGCGTTTGAAGTAACTGAGCTTACTACCACCGGTTTTAAGCAGAACGAAGTTCGAAACAATCCCATATTGGAAGGTAGTGGAAAAGGGTGGAATGCAGAAAGGATGCATAACCTTGACCCTCATCAGATTGACAAAAACAAATGGATTGCCTGTGTTGATGGGTACAGAAGATTTTTAGTCTTCGGACTCAAATATTAATATGTTTACGTTAAGCCCTGCATTGGTGTTAAAAATCTTCTTTATTTTCAAAAAAAATACATTTTGGATGTTGCAAGATGAAAGTCGAACAAATAGTTGATTTAAATGATAATGCTTCAGTAGACTCGTCCTATTTAGAATCAGAGGGACGCCAACAACGGGGAGCGAAATTACTGCGGTATTTTGTTGCTCTGGTATTTGTCCCATATGGTATTGTGTCATTTGTTATGGATATTAAAGTAGGGTTTCTTGCATTAAAGTTGTCCCTTCTAGGGGCTGTCTGTCTTCTCTTATTTACCCCCGCCAATTATCCTTATATACTTGGGTTGGCAATCACGATGTATTTCGACCTTAAGGGATCTCAGGCGGCTGATGAAGAAACCTCGTATAGGTTAAGCTTTGCTTTAGTAATCATTATTTTAATGGCAGTAATAAATTTTTTCTCAAGGTTATTGGGCAATAAGCGTAACCCATATTCGTGGTTTGATTTGGGATCGTTTTGTCTATTCGGGATAGTTATTATTTCATTAGTTGGTAGTGTTTTGGTGGTGAATCGTTTTATTTACGTTCAACGTATCGTGGGAATTATAAGCTTTGTGTGTGCCTATTATTTAGGGCAGTCATTTTTGAAAAATTTAGATGACTTCAAGATACTGCTACAAGGATTGTGTGTAGGTATATTTACCATTATCTGGCCCAATTCTGTGGGATACGTAATACACCAAGGTGCTTTTATTTTAGAGGATCTCTACAAATTAAGGGCCGAAGTTGAAGTGCGCGGCGATATCAGTGTTTTGATATTTGCCTTTGCTCTCGCATATTCGCTAAGCGGCAGTGGAATTTCTTCCCGGTTAGGACGTTTTGCCTTCTGGGCGGTAGTAGTGCCGTCGGCAGTGGGGATAATGCTGATACAACAGCGGGCAGCTATTTTCTTAATGGTTGTTGCGATGGTAATAACATTTTTATTTTCAGGTCGCCGTGTTGCGGCTTTTTGGACAATTATAGTCACCGCAATTGTTGGATCTATATTTTTCACCTATGCTCATGGCGTATTTACAAGTTTCGCTACGCGCGTTGCCGAAACTGGTGCAACTGCTAGTACAAGATTTGAAATTTTTAAGGCAGGAATAAAATTAGGTTTATTGCATCCTATGTTTGGAATCGGGGGAGGTCAGTTTCGTTACATAGAGTGGTTTGAGCATGCACATAATGATGCCATCAATATTTTTGCGGAGCATGGTGTTATTGCGCTTGGTTTTTATGCAATTTTTTGGATTTATATAATAGGAGTCGCGTTGAAATTGCGTCTGGCAAAAGACCTTTTTTTACGTAGAATAGCTGCCTTGTTTATAGTGGAAATGGCCTGTTACTTTGGCTATACCCAGAGTTCGACTGCATATTATATCCGTGGTGGTATGTTGTTTGCTTTTGTAATGGGGGGCATGACAGCATTTTATCACAAATATAAATCAGAGACGCAGTTTCTTAACGATACCTAATTAGCAATCCTAATATAACTTATTTACATAGTTGGCCGAATCGTAAATGCAGAGAGAAAGGTTTATAATGTTATTGTGCAGTTGTTTGTGAATCTTTCAAGAAGTAAGCTCAGATTGTTTATATTAAGTTGATATAACTTGAATTGGGTGATTCAGACAAAAGCAAAACAGTTGGAGGTGACAGGTGAAAGTATTGTTTGTTACAAGGTCTAATATTGGATTGAGTAAAGGGGGACTAAGGCGAAAAATAGACCTGATAAGTGAAGGTCTGCATAACAGAGGAGTTGAAGTTATCTGGTACGACCCTTGGCAGTATCAGATTGATAGCGTGGATGTATGCCATTTTTTCAGCACTGGCATTGAGATGTACCCTTACATGGAGACAGCCAGAAAGAGAGGCAAACCGATTATTATATCGCCTGTATTTAGTTATTTTGATACCCCATTACAGATAATGTTGAAAGTGCGATTAGCTCATATAGTACCTGGATTTTGCTACCATTATGTGATTCTGAAACGTATGCTGCTTCTTGCGGACAGAATTTTGTGTCTGACGGAAGAGGGAGCTGCTCAAATAGGTTTTATTATGGGGATTCACGGAGGGAGCATCACAGTAGTTCCAAATGGGGTTGACATGAGTTTTTCGCAGGCAGACTCGCGTTTGTTCGAGAACCGCTATGGTATCAGGAATTTTGTAGTACAAGTTGGTGTGATTGACCCGAACAAAAACCATCTTACTATAATAAAAGCTATGGCTAATTTGCCATATAAGTACGTGATTATCGGAGAACCGGTATTAGGCCATGAAGCATATATGAAACAGTGTCAAAGCATTGCTGGCAAAAATGTTTTGTTCATCGACAAGCTAGGCTATAATGATCCGATGCTCGCTTCGGCATATAAGGCGGCTAAGGTATTTATTATGCCGAGCTACAGTGAGACATGGGGACAGACCATTTATCAGGCAGCTCTGGCTGGATGCTCAGTTATTGTCTCCAGAAACATACCTCTTTCTCCTCATATACGCAACTATGTGAGTAGGGCAAATCCTGATAGTCCGAGGCAGTTTAGAAAATTGATAGAACAAGCTATGCATTCAAAAACAGACGAAAGGTTGCGTCAGGCAGTTTTGTCCATGATGACGTGGCAGGATGTTGCAGATCAGATTATAACGATCTATAAAGACGTGATGCAGGGACGGTAAATTGTCGGTAGGATTATATTAGTAGTTTTTCTATATGTGGAAAACTTTTTGTGAGGATGCCGGTACAAACAGATAGAGGTGAAAAAAATTGCTTATATATCATCATACAGTTTTAAAGTGCCAATTTTCCAGTTCTTAATTGAAAGTATAGGGTCCGGTTCATAGGACTTTTGTTTTGACATGGATAATAACGAATACTTCAACTTTTATAAACATACAGATATTTCAGAATAAGCACATCGAAAAATAATCAGAAGTTCCTGCATGAAAAAACTCATTTATTTATCATCATATGCTTTTGCTGATGTTGATTTTCCGATAATAAAACGGCTGAAAGAATATTTTGACCTTTATTATATCGTGATTTTCGGTAAGCAAAGAAGTCCAATTTATTCCCAGCAGGAAGTTGCCGATTATTGTAATAAAAATAGTGTCCGGCACAAAATCTATACTAGAAAAAGGCGTGTCAGTGATTTTAGAGAGATTGTAACCGACTATAAAGTAGTAAGAGAAATTAATAACAGCAAGCCAGATGTTATTTATATGGAATTTACGGGCGTTTTTGTTCCTTTGCTAACAAAGCTTTTGATTGGGGGCAAAAAAACCGTTTATGCTGAGCATGATGTATTGCTTCACAGAGGTTCAAACTCATTATTGGAGTATGTTCATCATGAGCTAGTCTATAAGTTATTCAATAACATCCAGGTTTTTTCAAAAACACAAAAAGATATTTTTCAGAAAAAATATCCACGTAAAAGAGTTTTCTTTGTGCCACTGGCATTGAAAGACTTTGGACAAGTAACCAGTAAAGACCTTGACAGAAAAGAGGATAAGGTTAATTTTCTTTTCTTTGGCTCAATAAGGTACAATAAAGGTTTGGATTTTCTAATCAAGGCAGCTAACAAGTTGGCGAGGGAATACGATAACTTCAAAGTTACAATAGCAGGCGGTTGCAGTCAGTTCGATGACTATCGTCGACTAATCGAAAAACCGGAAGTATTTGAATTGGATGTACGTCCTATTCCTGCCGAGGAAGTCCCGAGGGTGTTTGCGAGAGCCGATATCATGGTTCTGCCCTACAGAGATGTAACACAAAGTGGATGTTTGTTGACCGGTTACAATTATAATGTACCGCCCATCGCAAGTGATTTTCCTGGCTTTAGAGAATATATCACTGATGGCAGAGAGGGGTTTCTCTTTGAATCGGAAAATGTGGATGCTTTGTACGAATGTATGAAAAAGATCATGCAGATGAGTCGCAAAGAGATAGAACAAATGAAGGCTAATGTTGCTGAGTTTGTAAAAAAAGAAATAGATATTGACGATATTGTTCACAGGTACGTGGCTTTTTTAAATGAAACTGCTGATAACAATTGATACAGAATCTGATAATGCATGGAGCAGATACGGCGGCATTACAACCGAGAATGCAAAGTATTTGCCTCGTTTCCAGCAGTTATGCGAACGATATGATTTTAAGCCAACATATCTTGTATCCCATGAAATGGCTTTAGATGATTTTTTTGTTGAGTTTGCTAGGGATACGATAAAAAGAAATGCTTGCGAAATTGGGCTCCATCCACACGCTTGGACTACGCCGCCGATTGTTCCGCTGACTTCAGAGGACATGGTTTATAAGCCATATCTAATGGAGTTTTCTGAAAGAATTATACGGGAAAAAGTCAAAGTTTTGACTGAACTGCTAGGAGAAAAATTTGCTGTAAAAATGTGTTCTCACCGAGCGGGCAGATGGGGATTTAATGAAGCATATGCCAGAATACTTTGCGAGTTTGATTATAAGGTTGACTGTTCAGTAACACCTTTACAACTCTGGGCTAAAGACAGACGGCCCAAGGGTGAGCCTGAATCGCCGGTATTGGACTACAGGGATTTTCCATTGGATGCATATTTTTTGAATGCTGATGATATTTCGAAACCAGGTGATTTACCTATATTAGAACTGCCAATGACAATCATACCTAATTATGGAAAATTATTTTCAAAGCTTTACTTTACTCTGCCGCGAGGCATTCAGCAGACTATGCGTGTTGTTTTCGGCAGACCTGTAAGTTGGTTTAGACCTCATAGGGTGTATCGAGAGTTATTGCAAGTAGCGAAGCACAAGTTAGATGAAGAAAGTGATTATATAATGTTCATGTTACATTCGTCAGAGCTTATGGCGGCGGGAAGTCCTACGTTCAGAAATCAGAAGGAGATAGAGTTTCTTTATAAAGACATTGAAGAAGCTTTTGACTTTCTCAGGACTAATGGGGTGATCGGCGTAACTTGTCAGGAATATTACAAAGCCTTTTTGAATAAAGAAAAGATGCAGGGAATATAAATGGCAGTAACCATAACTTATAGAAAGTTCAATATAGTTCCGGTAACAGTTACGTGGTTCAATACAGAAGCCGCTTTCAAGTATGCTACTGACAGTTTATTTTATATTTTCCGACAAAGCGTATTTCTTCCGGAAGCGGGACACAGATGTGTTAAGTCTTATAAGTCAATGACAAGCATAATTAATTTGGGCTGTTCGCAGGAGGAACTGTGGCAAAATCTGGACCCCAAATCCTGCAGGTACGAAATACGTAAAGTATTAAAAATGCTTGATGAAGGACAAAATCTACAAGTAAAAGATGAGTCTGACATAGAGAAGTTCTTGGTATTGGCTAATAATTATATTATCGAAAAAGGATATTCTAACCCGCTGACGTTAAACCATTTTACCAGATACCTTGACTACAATTGTGGTGAACTACTTACTGTTTATTATGAGAATAAACTTTTAGTTGGCAACTTTTATATAAAGGATTACCCTTCCAGGGTGAGACTACTTTATTCATTTAACAACCGATTTGAGGACAAAAATATACAGCAACTATCAGGGGCATTTACAAGATATCTTCACTGGTATGCTATGATTGAAAGATATAAAAAACAGGGATTTCACAGCTACGATATGGGAGGTGTGGATCTTGCGCCGGACGCTCCGACTCACGGTATCTCAAAGTTTAAGCTCAGTTTTGGCGGCAAAGTGGTGGAAGAAGATAACTATGTATTTGTCCGTAATAGACTTATCGAAAAAGCATATAAAGCACTCCGGAAAATAATCGACAAATGAAAGTTTTGAGATGAAAGTCTTTCACATTTTGAGTAATCCCTATATTGGTGGTATTGAGGGGATGCTTTCAAATTTAATACCTCGCATTGATGTGCGAAAATGGGATATACGAATAGTAAATCTTCGTGATGACTCGAAGGCTTACGATCTTTGGGATAAATCCGGAGTAAAGTATTTCCGGATGAAAACTCCCGGTAAGTTTTTATTAGGCAGTGTTCTTAGTTTAGCAAAAGTATTGAAGAGAGAACGTGTGAATATTGTCGAAATTTACGGTTTACGTGCTAATATCATTGGAAGATTAGCCGCAAAATTAGCGGGCGTTCCTGTGATTTTGACGGGAATTTTAAGTACTGATGACTGGCGAAGGTGGAATCATGTTTTAGTAGATCGTCTGACAAGTTGGGCAGTCGATGGATGGGTGGCAAATTCGGAAGCGTGCAAGAGAAGCCAGATTAACCGCGAGAAACATCCGGAAGAACGAATTACAGTTATATATGACGGCATAGATGTAGATTCGTGGATACATCAGGGAGAAGATATTCGTAATGAGATGAGGCAGAAATGGGGATATAACAAACAAAACCTTATATTTGTTACAATTGCCAATCTCCGGCCTGATAAAGGAGTTCAGTATCTTGTAGAAGCAATACCTGCAGTGGTTGAACGAATACCTGAAGCAAGATTTGTTCTGGTAGGCAGTGACTGGATGGGCGGAAAATTACAGGCCAGATGTAAAGAACTTAGCATTAATGATAAGGTTTTGTTTACCGGATTTTGCAGTGATATTCATAGGATATATCATGCGGCAGATGTGGTAGTTTTGCCTTCATTACGTGAGGGACTTCCAATATGTCTGATCGAGGCAATGAGCATGGAGCTCCCGGTGGTTGCAAGTGCAGTAAGCGGAGTACCGGAATTGGTAATAGAAAGACAGACCGGCCTGCTTGTCCCTTCGAAAGATGTAAAAGCTTTAACAGAGACTTTGTTATGCATTGGGCAAGATGGGAAGATGCGAATTGAGATGGGTCAGGCAGGCAGAAAGAGGGTTCGTGAAAAATTTACTATTGAGCGAATGGCTAATGAATTAACAGGATATTATGAGAAGAAATTTGAAAATTGGAAAACGAGAAATCTTCATGAGCAGTTGTAAATATATTTTGATAATTTTATTGTTTATACAGCCTGCAATTTTTGCCCAAATTTATTATGTCAGCACTACGGGCAGTGATAACAATGACGGTAGTGCTAATAGTCCCTTTGCGACTATTCAATATGCGATTAATAAAGCTGGAAATGGCGAGCCGAACAATTATGATATAGTAAGAGTTAAAAAAGGTGTGTATATAACAGGACCGATTAACTTTATTCACAATAATCAGGGGTTATATATTGAGGAAGGTACAAAAATTATTGCAAAAAGTAATAAAGGGCTTGGTAAAAATGGGCCTTTTATCGATCCTGGTGCAACTTTTTTTAAAATAAGAGATAAATATAATATCTCTATTTTGGGGTACGGTGCAGATATTCAGATGCAAAAGGAAGAGTATAGAGAGCTTCCGGGAGAATGGCGCGCCTGTATAACTATTTTGGGTTGTTCAAATGTATCATTATATGGACTAACATTGAAAGATTCAGGCGGCGATGGAATCGATATTAGTCCGAGCAGTTTTCTGAATTATAGTAGTGATATTTTAATAAAAGATATAACTTGTGATAACAATATGAGAAATGCTATTTCCATAATCAGTGTTGACGGATTGCGGATTGAAAATTGTGTTCTTAAAAACAGCAGCGGTAAGGATCCTGGTGACGGGATAGATTTTGAACCGAACAGACATATAGAAAGACTGAATAAAATTGTTGTGAAAAATACAACCATATTTGGTAATAAAGGTCATGCTATAGATATAAATCCTGCGATGCTTAGAAGCGGGATAAAAAATACCACGCAGAAATATATTGATATTTTATTTGAAAATGTGACGGTAAGAGATGGACAAGGGATTGGTATGGCCAATTTTAGTGATAATGGGCCGAACGGGATTGTCAAGTTTAAAAATATTTTGATTGAGAGGACTACCTTTGGAACATGGATAAGAAAGTCATCTAAGGAACTTGCGCTTATCTTTGAAAACTGTATATGGAGGGATATTGACAGGGGCGATTATCCTATATCGATTTTTAGTAATGGCGAAAATACAAACTGGCCCGGAGGGGTACAATTTATCGATTGTCAGATTTTTGATGATAAGGACCGCCCTGCAATTATATTCGCAAAATATGATAGAGATACCTTATATGAAATTCATGGTAATCTATATGTGAATAATGCGAAACGAAAATTTTTTTTATATGATTGGCAGGGAGCTAAATTAGTTAACGTTGATTTGACAGTTAATCAGGGGGTTGCTGATTTCGCGAAAGTGTACGAATCTGAAGATAAAAAATGAAAAAACAGACTAAAGATTCATTAACAGCCAAAAGAATAATGGTTATTTCTGCGGTAGATGTGAGTTTCAAAATTCTCTTAATCGCTCAGATCAAAGCTGCGCAAGGGGCAGGCTATGAAGTTTATGGAATTTGCTCAAAAGGTTCCTATTTTGACTGGCTCACCCAACAGGGTATAAAAATGATACCTGTAACAATTAAGCGTTCTATCAGTCCGTTAAGCGACCTTGTGGCTCTGTGGAAGATGTATAGATGCTTTAATCGCCTGAGAATAGATATTGTTCATACTCATACACCGAAAGCTTGTTTGTTTGGTCAGTTGGCGGCAAAAATGGCCGGCGTACCGATAATAATAAGTACTCTTCACGGTTTTTATTTTCACGATAATATGAAGCCGTTAGTACGATGGTTCCATATTATAATGGAAAAAATAGCTGCCAAATGCTCAACAATGATACTCAGTCAGAATCCTGAGGATATTGAAACTGCTATAAAACTTAAAATATGCAAGCCTGAAAGAATTAAATTGCTTGGTAATGGAGTTGATTTAAACAAGTTTGATCCGAAAAGATTTGATGGAAAATTTAAAAAAGAAAAAAGAAAAGAAATTGGTATCCCTGAAGACGCTGTTGTTATTGGCATTATAGGAAGATTGGTTGAAGAAAAGGGCTACTTAGAATTATGTGAAGCTTTCGGAGAGATGATTAAGACACACGATAATGTTTGGCTTGTTATAGTTGGTCCGGATGAGCCTGAAAAAGCAGATAGAATTTCAACAGATATTTTCAAGCAATATGATATAGAGCCTTGGACTCTTTACTTAGGCTCGAGAGATGATATTCCTGAATTAATGAGTTGTTTTGATATTTATGTATTACCTTCATGGCGGGAAGGGTTTCCACGATCAGCAATTGAAGCTGCGGCTATGAGTTTGCCAATAGTTGCGACAAACATTCGCGGTTGCAGACAAGTAGTTGAAAACGGAGTAAATGGGATTCTTGTTCCTGTAAGGGATGCTAAAAAACTTACAGAAGCACTTATAACTTTGATAGATAATCCTGGTTCGAGAATGAAAATGGGCCAGGCTGGATACGAAAAAGCTCATCGAGAATTTGATGAAAAAAAGGTTTGCCAAATTGTTTTGGACACTTATAGGGAATGCTCGAATAAAATAGAATGATTGCTTCATTGGCAAAAGATAATTCGCAACAAATTGCAAAACTCCATATCTCTGGCATTCCAACCGGATTTATAAGTTCCTTGGGGAAGGAGTTTGTAGAAGTGTTATATGAAGCTATCGCAGAGGATAAAAACAGCTTCGGCTTTGTGGCTGTTGAAGATGATAAGGTACTTGGTTTTGTTGCCTTTTCGCTAAATCTTTCAAGGTTATATAAATATGTGGCGTTAAAGAAAGGTTTCAAATTCGCTTTTGTACTTGCCAAGAGAATGTTATCCTTGCAGATAATTAAGAAAGTATGGGACAATCTTTTTTATCCTTCAAAAATGAAAAAGATGGATTTGCCGGATGCCGAGTTGCTCTCAATAGCCGTAGCCCATGAAGGCAGAGGAAAAGGAATTGCAAAACAGCTTGTCGATGCCGGTTTTGAAGAATGCCGAAAACGTGGCATTGATAAAGTTAAGGTGTTAGTGGCTGCGGACAATGAGGCTGCCAACAAATTATATAAAAAGTGCGGCTTTGAATTTAAGATACAAATTGACAGCCACGGGGTAAGCAGCAACGTTTACGTTGCTGAAGTTAGAAGGCAAAAGGGCGGTAATTATGAGCAAAAAAAATAGAAATATTGTTATTGCTGTTATAATTCTAGCCGGTCTCCTGTCTATAATGATTTTCTCCAACGCTAAAAACGTTCTTGTCCGCCAACTTCAGGGGCCTATTGAGGGAACTGACAATGTTATAACTATTGACGGCAAACTCTCAATTATATCAAAAAACAATCATATTTATACCTGGCAATGGAAGGATTTATCCATTTGGCCGGTAGTGGCAAAGCCACAAGCTATAGTTGCAGTACCACTTGCTGATGATAAAATTATTTATAATCCATTAGCCGACTCAAAAAAACTAATCATAACTAATCTAAAAGCTGATAAAGAACTTACGAGTTTGTCTTTACCTTATGAGGCAGGATGTAAAAAAATAAAAATTTCTTCAAATGAGAAATTCGGTATAGTTTCAGTGATTTTTAATGAAGGCACACAAAAAGACTGGTTAAAATTGGCAGTATTTAATTCCGATTCAAAAGATTTATCCTTTGTTTTTCAGAAAGATACAAGAACCGAAGATTTTTCATTATATGATTTTGCTATATCTAATGAGGGAGATTTAATTGCCGGTGCAGGTGAAAAAGACAAGGCCTGGGTTTTTGTTACAGATAAAAAGAAAGAAAATATCCTTTGGGAAAAGACTTTTGGGGAATATGGCCGGTTTACTTCTGTGAAATTTTCCCCCGACGGTAAAACGCTCTATGTAACTGAAAAAGTCAGGTATATTGTTGCTCTTGATTCAGCAACTGGAAATACCATTAGAGTTTACGAAATTCCGATATATGAAACACCTTCTAATCAAAAAGAAAATGTTTCCTGTATCGCTATAAGTCCGGATGGTAAAATTCTTGCAGCCGATACAGAGCCTGGGAGAACTGTGTGGTTCTGGGACATAAAGACAGATAAAAAAATAGGTACAATTTATGCAAGTGACCTTACAGTTTCCGGTATGGCATTTTCGCCTGATTCAAAATATCTTGCAACCGGATGTCTGGTTAGTCCCGAAATTAAAATCTGGAAAGTGCCGCAACCAAAGTAACTGATAAAAAAATATGTCGCAAAAAACCGCAATAATAATTGGTGCAGGACCGGCAGGTTTAACAGCCGCCTTTGAACTGCTTAATAAAACCGACATCAAGCCGATTATCTTTGAGCAAACAGAAGACATTGGGGGCATTTCGAAAACCGTTAATTACAAAGGCAATCGCATTGATATCGGCGGCCATCGTTTCTTCTCTAAATCAGACAGGGTAATGAAATTCTGGCTGGATTTAATGCCGGTTCAGACCTCGCCGGCAAAAGATGATATTTTTCTTGGCAGACAATTGCCGCCAGTCAGCAGTAACATTGAAGCCGACCCTGAAAAGATAGACAAAGTTATGCTGATTCGCAAAAGGCTTTCGCGAATACTTTTTATGCGCAAGTTTTTTGATTATCCGATTTCTCTGACAATAAAAACAGTTTTGAATCTTGGGATTTTCCGGACTTTTAAAATTGCGGCAAGTTATCTAATGGTAAAATTGACCGGCGCAAAAAAAGAAAAATCTCTCGAGGATTTTATAATCAATCGTTTTGGCAAAGAACTTTATAAAACATTTTTTAAAGATTATACTGAAAAAGTCTGGGGTGTAAGCTGCGATAAAATTCCTCCTGAATGGGGTGCGCAGCGAATAAAAGGGCTTTCGATAACAAGAGCCATTAAGCACGCCATTAAGGCGGCTTTTCGCAGGGATATGTCGGTAGGTCAAAAAGAGGTGGAAACCACTCTTATAAGCCAATTTCTATATCCTAAATATGGTCCGGGCCAGCTATGGGAAATTGCCGCAGATGTTGTTAAATCGAAAGGCGGCCAAGTCTTTTTGAATCATAAGGCGGTAG
This sequence comes from Sedimentisphaerales bacterium, assembly GCA_050014075.1. Classification (GTDB taxonomy): domain Bacteria; phylum Planctomycetota; class Phycisphaerae; order Sedimentisphaerales; family UBA12454; genus UBA12454. Next base: position 68,962 of record JBEKEA010000005.1, read on the forward strand.
GCCTGGAAAGTCAAAGTGGCAAAATTGTTTCTATAAAAGTTATGGATGAAAAAACCAAAGAAATAAAAGAATTTAAAGCTGATTATGTTTTTTCAAGTATGCCGGTAAAAGATTTAATTGAGGTTATGGGGCAAACAGTTCCCCGGGACGTAAAAGAAATCGCATCTGGTTTGTGTTATCGTGATTTTGTTACTGTAGGGCTGCTGGTAGAAAAACTGAAGATGAAGAATGATACTAATATCAAAACAATAAATAATATTGTTCCCGATAACTGGATTTACATACAGGAAAGAGATGTCAAAATCGGCAGACTTCAGATATTCAACAACTGGAGCCCTTATATGGTGGCCGATGATAATTATGTCTGGATGGGCCTTGAATATTTCTGTAATATTGGAGACGAAATTTGGAATATGCCCGATGACAAATTCAAAAAATTTGCGGCGGCGGAACTTGCAAAAATCGGTGTAATAAATGAAAGTGATGTGCTGGATTCAGTGGTGATAAGGGTAGAAAAGACTTACCCGGCATATTTTGGCAGTTATGGCCAATTTGATATTATAAAAAATTATACTGACAGTTTCAGCAATCTTTTCTTAATCGGCCGAAACGGTATGCATCGCTACAATAATCAGGACCATTCGATGTTAACCGCGATGACAGCAGTTGAAAATATAGTAAATGGTATTGCAACGAAGGATAATATCTGGCAGGTGAACAGCGAAGAAGATTATCATGAGACAAAAATGACAGCGGTAGAAAATCTTACAGAAGCCTACACGGCAGAAAGAAAATAGTTTGGTAGCTATTCTAAAAAAGTTTGCTCCGCAAAGCGATAAACAGGCATTCTGGCTATCGCTTTTTTTATGTTTATTCATTTGTAGCCTGATTCTTTTCGTTTTTTCGCCGATTACAGGTTTGAGCAAGAACTTCGGTGCGGGAAATGACGGCTATATCCAGCTTGCAAGAAGTCTTGCGGCCGGTGATGGTTATGTTTTTGAAAAAGGCGGTCCTCCTGTATTTCATCGTCCGCCGTTATATCCTTTATTTCTTGTACCTGTCGCGCTATTTCCGGAAAATTTACAGCGATATGTAATTATAATTCCGCAGAGCATTCTTGTCGGTTTTATCGGGATGATGATATTTAAAATCGCAAGGCAATTATATAATCAGAAAATCGCAGTAATTGCTCTGTTTCTTTTTCTTATCAATCCCTGGGTTTACTGGAATGCGAAGAATCCGATGACGGCTATTCTGCAAACATTTTTGTATCTTATTTTTGCATATCTTGTCGCAATCGAATTATTTGATAAGGCAAATTTTGCGCAATGGCTGTCAGCGATTTTTATTGGAGTATCAGGGGCGGCCTTAGCACTTACACACGCAGCGATGTTGCCGGTGGTTGTGGCGGCTATTATTATTTTACTATTAGTAAAAATCAAAAAAAACAGAAGATGCCTTATGCCCATTTTTGCCGGACTCATTGCAATTTGTCTTATAGTTCCCTGGACTTACAGGAATTGGATTGTTTTTCATAAATTCATACCAATAACAGGCGGAAGCGGACTTGCGTATTTCAACGGCAACGTACATTGGAATTTTATTGAACAGCAGCCTCAAGGACCCGGAGAAAGTTATATTGACGCAAGTTTAAGGGTATTGGGGATTGAAGGCACTGAAGCGACTATTACACATTGGAAAGGTTTTAAGAATATAAAAAACGAAGAGCTTGCTAACGAAAAAATGGCCGAGAGTATAAAAAATCATCCGGGTTTGTTTATGAAAAAAGTAATTTTAAATGCGATGGAATATTATTTCCCTGCGATGACAAAACATTTTCTTGCGGTTAAAGTTATAACGACTGAACCATTAGCATTAACCTTTTTTCACCTGATTTTATGGTCTTTGGCAATACTTGGAATTTTTTGCTGTTGGCGTAAAAGTCTGTTGCTGCTGACAGCGATATTTTTTTACGCAATCTGGTATTTTCCATTTGCTACTTTCATTGGGCATTCGCTGTACACACTCGGAACAATACCTTTTCTGTCAATTCTCGCCGCTTGCGGAATTGTTTTTTTCTTCAGACCCGGTCTGTTTTTTAATCGCTCCTCTTAATCCTTCCATTTTTAAGAAGCTCATCTTCCATACTACTATCGCCGAAGTTATAACGGTAACAACTAATATAATTGCCGCGTACCGGTGTCTTAGCGGGCACATTATCAAACCTATCAGCGCATACATACCGGCTAAAGCGTAACAAATAGCGACAGTTTTCTTTAACGGAATTCCTCTGTCTATCATCTGGTCGTAAATATGGCCGCGGTC